>JBGCEO010000109.1:0-54512 GCA_045106475.1 Granulosicoccus sp. | reverse complement strand
AACTGCCCCACAACGGGCCCAAAACGGCCTTACGATCTGTCTTGCTGTTGGCAGGTTCAGCCCTGCTGCTTGGTGGCCTAAGCAGCGGCCAGATTTACGCTCAGCAAGAGGGTGTTACCAAGTCGTGGAGCATGGCCGAATATGGTGAGCCGCTTTACGATGAAAGCATGCCGCACTGGCCCTATGTCAATCCTGATGCGCCCAGTGGTGGCTCTATCGTTCTCGGTGCTTTTGGGAGCTTTGACAGCCTTAACTCCTATATCTTGAAAGGTGAGACTCCCAGAAATCTCAGCCTGGTCGGCGATACACTCATGGTGAGCTCCGCTGATGAACTCTCCGCTGCTTACGGACTGCTGGCTAGCTCTGTTGAATATCCCATGGATAAAAGCTGGATCATATTCAACATGCGCCCTGAAGCCCGATACGACAACGGTACGCCCATAACAGCCGCTGATATCGAATATTCATTCAACACGATTCGAGAACATGGTCGACCGTTTCTTAAATCTTTTTACAGTGAAGTCGAGAGCGTAGAAGTGCTTGGCGATCATCAGATCAAATTCATGTTCAATACCACCGACACCATGAAACCCTTGATGAAGGTTGCCGGTCTATCCCCATTGTCAGTTGAGTATTGGAAAGACAAAGACATCAGTAAGACTTATCTAACACCAGCACCATCAAGTGGTGGCTACTACCTGGCAAACGTGGATGCCGGTAGATCGTTAACCTATAAACGCGTCGAAAATTATTGGGGTAAGGAATTGGCGATGAACAAAGGGATCGATAACTTCGACACGATTCGCTATGACTATTATCGAGATCTGGAGGTCATGCTGGAAGCGTTCAAGGCAGGAGATATCGATTTTCGTTCGGAAAACAGTTCAAAACGCTGGGCAACAGCCTACAAGATAGAAGAAGTCGATAATCAAGAAATCATTCTGGACACGCCACCGGATAACATGCCACAGGCAATTCAGGCTTATTTCTTCAACTTGCGACGCGCACCTTTTGACGATCAACGGGTACGTCAGGCTATCGATTTACTCTACGATTTTGAAACGATCAAACGCACGATTCTTTACAATCAGTATTCACGCATAAACAGCTACTTTCCAAATTCCGACTACGGCGTGTCAGGTGTACCAACAGCTGAGGAACTCGAAATACTGGAACCTTATCGAGATCAACTACCTGAACAGGTACTGCGTGATGAATTTATATCTCCTGTCACTGATGGCAGTGGCCGCAACCGAAAACAACTTCGACAGGCCTTGGGATTATTTAATGCCGCCGGATGGGAGCTCGAAGGCGGTAAATTGATGAAAGGTGGACAACAGCTGTCACTTGAAATTCTGATGGCACAGCCGGACGGTCAACGTGTTGCAGCACCCTTTATTCAGAATATGAACAAGGCTGGAATCAATGCCACCATTCGGATTGTTGATAGCGCGCAGTATCAGGTGCGCGTTGACGATTTCGACTTCGACATGATCTCAGCACGGCTGAGCTTCTTTCCTCCACCGGGGCCTGAACTTCGCTCTTACTATGGGTCTGCTGCTGCAGATGAGCGTGGCTCTGCCAACATGGCTGGTATCAAGAATTCAGTTGTGGACGCGTTAATCGAACAGATCATTACGGCAGAATCGCTGGATAAACTGCAGATCATCACGCGTTCTCTGGATCGAGTCCTACTCTGGAACAACTATGTGATACCGCAGTTCTACAACTCTGCACATCGAATTGCTCATTGGAACCGATTTGGCAAACCTGAAAAACTACCCAAATACGTCAGCTTTCGCGCCACGGGGTTTCCAACAGGTTGGTGGCTGGACGACACCCTGGATTCGAAACTGGATCTGGATCGATAGGCATTCAACGAACTGTACTTAACGATCAGGCATTCGAGTTGCTAGATCCCAGGTACACGTGCCATTTCCGGCACGCACTAGATCGATAGTTGTCGATGCTTGCGTATATCCTCAGGCGATTGCTGCTGATTGTGCCCACTTTGCTGGGCATCATGATCATCAATTTCACTGTCATACAGTTCGCCCCCGGTGGTCCGGTGGAGCAAGTGCTGGCCGAAATGAAGGGCAATGCAAGCGATGCGACCTCGGCATTTTCCGGACAAGGCGGCGACTTGTTGGACAACGGCCAAGTTGCAGGTGGATCGCAGGCAGGGGTTAACTCGAAGTATCGAGGCGCTCAAGGCTTAGACCCTGCCATCATTGAAGAGATCGAAAAGCAGTTCGGCTTCGATAAACCGGTGCATGTGCGCTTTTTCTCCATGCTTTGGGACTATGCGCGATTTGATTTTGGTAGCAGCTACTTTCGCGATGAAACGGTTATCAATCTGGTGCTGGATAAAATGCCCGTATCGATCAGTCTGGGGCTATGGACTACCCTTTTCGTCTACCTCATATCCATACCACTGGGCATAAAGAAAGCAGTAAAAGATGGATCTTCCTTCGACGTGTGGAGCAGCGGCGCGATTGTTGTGGGTTATGCGATACCCGGATTTCTGTTTGCCATCCTGCTCATCGTTCTGTTTGCCGGAGGCCGTTTTCTGGATATTTTCCCGCTGCGAGGATTAACCTCGGCCAATTGGGATCAGCTGGATTGGTTTGCACAAATTCGCGACTATTTCTGGCATATCACGCTGCCGGTGACAGCCATGGTCATCAGTGGCTTCGCCAGTCTCACAATGCTCACAAAAAACTCGTTTCTCGATCAGATAAGCATGCAGTATGTACAAACCGCGCGTGCCAAAGGTTTGGGCGAAAATCAGGTCCTGTACGGTCACGTCTTCCGCAATGCCATGCTCATAGTTATCGCTGGTTTCCCCAGTGCATTTATCAGCATCCTGTTTACCGGATCGATTCTTATCGAGGTGATTTTCTCTCTGGACGGCTTAGGCCTGCTGGGTTGGGAGGCCACGATAAACCGAGACTACCCTGTTGTCTTTGCAACCTTGTACTTCTTTACGCTGCTGGGATTAATTCTTCAGCTTATCGGGGATGTGATGTACCACTTGATAGATCCGCGCATAGACTTCGAAAGCCGTAACTTTTAATGCCGCTGCTCTGATGCCCTTAAGCCAAATCAATCAGCGCAGGCTGTCAAACTTTAAAAGTAACCGGCGAGGTTACTGGGCGTTCTGGATATTCAGCGCGCTTTATGTGCTCTCATTGGGCGCTGAGTTGATCGCAAACGACAAGCCAATAGCTGTTCACTACGATGGTGCCTGGTACTCTCCGGCATTTAAATCCTACCCGGAAACTACCTTTGGCGGAGATCTTGACTTTGACGCCGACTACACCGACCCCTACATCACCGATCTGATCAAAGAAAAGGGTAAGTTGTACTGGCCACTGATTCCGTTTTCCCATCAAACTATCGACTTTGATCTCGAATCATCGCCTCCCAGTCCACCATCCAAACGTCATTGGCTAGGTACTGATGATCAGGGTCGAGATGTACTGGCCCGAGTCATCTATGGTTTCCGGGTCTCTGTTAGTTTTGGTCTGCTCCTAACGTTGTTGAGCACGGTAATCGGTGTTGCAGCGGGAGCTGTTCAAGGCTACTTCGGAGGTCTGTTAGATTTATTGGCACAACGATTCATAGAAATCTGGCAGGGCCTACCGGTACTGTATCTGCTAATCATCATGGCTAGTGTCATACAACCCGGGTTTGTTTCACTGCTTGTACTGATGACCCTGTTTAGCTGGACCTCATTGGTTGGCGTTGTACGGGCTGAATTCCTGCGGGCTCGAAACTTCGAGTATGTTCGTGCAGCCAAGGCATTGGGTGTTGGTGATACCGCCATCATGATCAGGCACACACTTCCCAATGCCATGGTGGCGACAGTCACCTTCTTGCCATTCATCCTCAGTGGCTCGGTGACAACACTGACCGGGCTGGATTTTCTCGGCCTGGGCTTGCCCCCGGGCTCGGCTTCATTGGGTGAAATGCTAAAGCAGGGGCGCGATAATCTGCACGCGCCATGGTTAGGTATCACGGCCTTTCTTGTATTGGCCATTATGCTGAGTCTGCTGGTGTTTGTCGGTGAAGCCATTAGAGATGCGCTAGACCCACGAAAGACCTTTACCGCGAATGGCAACCATGAATAAGCCGCTGTTACGTATCGAGAATCTTCAGGTAGCATTCGGCAGGGGCGAGAATCAAACAATGGCCGTCAAGGATGTTTCCTTGACCGTCGAGAAAGGTCAGAGCGTAGCGTTGGTCGGCGAAAGCGGATCGGGTAAATCCGTAAGTGCTTTATCGATCATGCAGTTGTTGCCCTACCCCTTCGCACATCACCCCCAAGGCAGTGTGCTCTATGCAGGACAAGAACTCATCGGTGCCGGGCCTAGTGTGCTTCAAGCGATACGCGGCAACGAGATCAGTATGATTTTTCAAGAACCCATGACCTCACTGAACCCGCTTCACACCATTGACAAACAGATCGGCGAATCATTAAAACTGCATAAAGGTTTGACAGGTAAGGCGTCGAAACATCGAATTCTTGAATTACTGGATCTGGTTGGAATCAGAGATGCTGCCAG
Organism: Granulosicoccus sp.; assembly: GCA_045106475.1. GTDB lineage: Bacteria > Pseudomonadota > Gammaproteobacteria > Granulosicoccales > Granulosicoccaceae > Granulosicoccus. Next base: position 49,944 of record JBGCEO010000109.1, on the reverse strand, counting down.
TCGATTAAATGCCTACCCGCACGAACTCTCTGGTGGACAACGACAGCGCATAATGATCGCTATGGCGCTGGCCAACGAACCAGATCTGCTCATAGCAGATGAACCCACTACAGCTCTGGATGTCACTATACAGGCACAGATACTTGATTTGCTCTGTGAACTCAAAGAGCAACTTGGTATGGCACTGCTGTTGATAACACATGATCTGGGAATCGTGCGCAAGATGGCCGATGAAATTCATGTCATGACACAGGGCGAAATCGTTGAGAGTAACTCGGCGAAGGCACTGTTTAACCATCCACAACATTCCTATACGCAGCGCTTGCTATCTGCAGAACCCGGCAAGCTACCGGTGCGCGAACACAAGAGCACCGTCAGCGTTCTCAAAGCACAAAACCTTTGCGTGCGCTTTCCGATCAAGGGCGGCTTGTTTGGCAGGGTAATACGATACGTCAACGCTTGTGATGGCATATCTCTGGATGTTTGTGCAGGGCGTACGATGGGAGTTGTGGGCGAATCCGGTTCGGGTAAAACAACACTGGGGCTTGCTTTGCTGCGCCTGATACCCAGCGAAGGAACCATACACTTCAAAGGACAAAGCATCCATGACAAACGAAGCAGTGATCTTCGTAGTTTGCGCCAGTCCATGCAGATTGTTTTTCAGGATCCATTTGGCAGCCTTAGCCCGAGAATGTCAGTTTTACAAATTATCGAGGAAGGGTTAAAAGTTCACCGACCCGAGCTCAGTGCGGCCCAGCGTGAAGTATTAGTGAGCGAAGCATTAGTCGAAGTCGGACTTCCAGAAAACGCTTTACACCGTTACCCGCACGAGTTCTCCGGCGGGCAACGTCAGAGAATCGCTATTGCAAGAGCAATGGTTCTAAAACCGACTCTGCTTATTCTTGATGAACCAACCTCGGCGTTGGATATGTCCGTGCAAGCTCAGATAGTCAAGCTATTGCAAGAACTTCAGACACGCCACCAACTTAGCTATCTGTTTATCAGCCACGATTTAAAGGTTGTACGTGCGCTGAGTGATGATATCATTGTGATGCGTGACGGTCAGATTGTAGAGAGTGGCCCGGCCAGCGAAGTATTGGATGCACCTAAAGAGCCTTACACACAAGCGTTAATGGCTGCGGCATTTGATATCTCAGTAGGCTGAAACTCAGACTATGGCAGACAACAGAGTCTGATTCTCTGACAAAACAGGCGCTGATGGTAACTCAAAGGTAAAACAACTGCCCTTGTTTACTTCACAGGCAACATGGATGGTGGATTCATGCAAACTAACAATGCTATTGACGATGGCGAGCCCCAGTCCGGCATGTTTGTCAGAGTCTTCAATACCTTTAGCCAGTGAGAATCCAGGCTCAAATACACGCTGTGCATCAGATTGAGTCATACCGCAGCCGGTATCGGCAACTGTGATACGAATTTCTTGCTCCGGCATCACCTCCAGCTCGATGCGTATACTTCCATTATCCGGCGTGAAACGCAGGGCGTTATCAAGCAGATTCTCAAACACTCGATGGATCATTGAGATATCTGCCATCACTTCGTAGTCTGCACTATTCGCCCCTTGCACATTCACACTCAGATTGACACATCTCTTTTGAGCTCTCAATTCGATATCCTGCATAGCATCGTGTGCCAACTCCAACAGGGAGAAACGCTCGGGGTTTAACGAAACATCACCAGAATCAAACTTCGACAACTCAAATAGTTGCGCTACGAGAACACTAAGGCGCATCCCGTGTTTATGCGCTATGTCCAGATACCGTTTCTCGATGTGCTTATCCAATTGACCGTGTTTTAGCAGGACTGTTTCCAGATAACCTTGCATGGTCGTTAACGGCGTGCGCAGATCGTGAGATATGTTGGCCATCAGCTCACGCCGTGATTTGTCTTTGGACTCCAGCTCAAGATATTGATCTTGTAACTTAAGCGTCATGGCATCGTAGGCTCGAGCCAGCTCATCAATCTCATCATGCTCAGCTGCCTGCTGCTCTTTGTGCTCTGATGCCAGTGCTAGCGAACCAAACCCGCGTGTCTGCCAACGCTGGACACGCCGTGTCAGACAGCGGAGCCTGCGCGTCAAGGTAAAAAAAACGACAACTCCTGCAAAACCAGCCATCAACAAGAGTACTGCCAACATCAATGCAAGATTTCTAACACTATAGCTGCTACCAATTGAGTTGAGCACGCTCTGGTGCTGCTGCCCCGCTAAAACCACATACACATAGCCTACAAGCTCTTCCTTATCCATCAACCTTGAGGCAGAAAATACGCGCTGTTCCGACACGTTCAGCGGATTGTCTCCCAATACTGTGCGCGTTCTTGTCTCGCCATCTTCTACAGCACTTAAAAACCGTTTGATGGGGTCCAGGTCCACCGTTATTTGAGCTATGCGATTAGCATTTGCTGCTTGCGCCATAACTTTCCCATCTGTGTCCAGTAGATAAAGCTCTATGCCTGGGTTAATGATCATGATCACATCCGCTAGCTGAGCCAATGATTCTGTGTCCACCAATCCATCGGTTACCAGCGACAGGTTGGCCGACATGTACTCAGCAATCGGGGCATTCAACTGCTGAGTAGATTCAAGAAAGTAGGCACGTGTGCTGTGTTCGGCGATCCATAAACTGAACGCACCAAACAGCAGAAGAATGATTAGAAATACACTGGAGAGACGAACATAAAGAGAAGTCATAAAATGATCAGGCCATCAGTCGATAGCCGACGCCCCAAACCGTAGTTATGTAACGGGGCTCTCTCGGATCTGGCTCAATCTTGATACGCAAACGATTGATATGTGTATTAACCGTGTGCAGATATCCATCATGACTATGTCCCCATACAGATGCAAGTAATTCACTGCGCTTGAATACCTGACCTGGTGTTTTTGCAAAGTGCTTGAGCAAGTCAAACTCACGCGCTGTCAGGCTGACGGATTTTCCTCCTACATGCACACTATGAGTTGCCGGATTGATCACAATGTCATTGACAGCGATCACTTGTGTTTCAGGCATCTGTCGAGTTGCTTCCACCCGTCGCATGAGAGCATTGATTCGAGCCAACAACTCGCTAACGCTGAAAGGCTTTGAAACATAGTCGTCTGCTCCAATCTCAAGCCCTACAATGCGATCAGCTTCACTGGTGCGCGCAGTTAACAAAATAATCGGGATGGTTGGACTGCTGGTACGTATCTGTTCACATATTTCCAGGCCATCAAGACGTGGCAGAGTCAGATCAAGCAATATCAGATCCCAGGCCTCTTGCATGGCAAGACCCAGTCCCCGAACACCATCATCAATGTGTGTGACCTCATCCCCTGAATCAGTTAGATGCAAGCTTATTAGCTCAGCGATCGCCTGTTCATCTTCGATCAGCAAGATTTTTCGATTCATAGCGAGACTCCGGGTGTATCAGAATCAACTCACCAAACCGACGATGGCGATGCAAACTCAGATTGCGTGTCGGTTTGAGCCTGCAGTTGCTGCTTGGTTCCCGCTAATCTTTCGTCTTCGAACGATCGCTTTGTAGCTGTAGGATGATCAACTGATCGACAGGTTTCTAAAGGATTTCCCAGGCGCAGTTCTCGCTCTACTAAGATTCATGAACAGGGGTTGCCCAATAGTCCAACACCGTCACCGTCTCAACCCATTGCCCTACCCATTGGGCAAACTCCTGGTGAATTGGGTGGTTCAGGTACACATCACGGGCTTCAGAGGTATCAAACGACAGCGTGAAACAGTGCGTGTGTCCCTGATTGAGCTTCTCCGGGCTGGTATTCTCACCCCACTCGAACTCAACAATACCTGGTACGCGATGCTTCAATGCTGTAAAACGTTCGATCACTTGCGTGACCTGTTGTTCGCCTGCATCGCTCAGGAAGCCAAACATGACTATATGGCGTAGAATTTTGCGTTCTGACATGATTAGTGACTCTTTATCTTGAAATTGCTCAATGCTCTGGGCCATAGCGCCCCGGGTGTAGCTCAGCTACCGATTCCCGTATGAAAGACATCATACTGTCTACGCTCAATGCACGTTATATTCACGCATCATTGGGACTGCGCTATCTGTACGCCAATATGGGGGAGCTGCTCGATCGAACGCAGCTCAAAGAGTTCACACTTGATCAACGCCCGGAAGACATTGTCGAGCTGTTGCTCAGCCCCGGGATAAAAATTATCGGTTTCGGTGTGTACATTTGGAATGTCAGCCAGACAACCGAAGTTGTACGCCTTATTAAACTCATTCGACCAGACATCATTGTTGTAATAGGTGGTCCGGAGGTCAGTTATGAAACCCAGGACCAACCTATTGTGTCGCTGGCGGATTTCGTTGTAACCGGAGCAGCAGATACCGCCTTTTCAGAGCTTTGCGTTGAAATACTAGACAGCCGCCCACCCCCTTCCAAGCACGTATCCTCCTTGCCCAATGAACTGGACTCACTGGCATCACCGTACCCGTTTTACAGCGAAGAAGATATTGCACATCGTGTGCTCTACGTCGAAGCCTCAAGGGGTTGCCCATTCAAGTGCGAATTCTGCCTGTCATCTTTAGACAAGACTGCTACAGCTTTTGACCTGCCTGCCTTTTTAGAGCACATGCAAACTCTAATAGACAGAGGTGCTCGTCAATTCAAATTTGTGGATCGCACGTTTAATCTCAAAGCGGATACCAGTCGACAAATACTCGAGTTCTTTCTGGTGCACATCGACAAGGGGTTGTTTCTTCATTTCGAATTGATTCCTGATCGCCTACCCGATGTGCTTCTGGATCTGCTACCCAGATTTCCAGCAAAATCACTACAATTCGAAATCGGCATTCAATCCTTTAATCCAGACGTCCAGAAACGTATTAGCCGCAAACAACAGCACGAAAAAACGTGCACAAATCTTCGGTGGCTTCGAGACCAAACCGAGGCGCACATTCATGCCGATCTTATATTCGGACTACCTGGAGAAGACCTGGCAAGCTTTGGCAAGGGGTTTGACTTGCTGCATTCACTAGGCCCACAGGAAATACAGGTAGGTGTATTAAAGCGATTGCGCGGCACCCCTATTGCGCGCCACACTAAAGACTACGACATGCGCTATATGACGTCGCCGCCCTACAGAATACTGGCACACAAGGATGCGGATTTCGATACGGTACAGCGTATGGTGCGATTTGCAAGGTACTGGGATCTTATCGGCAACTCTGGCCGCTTCCCAGATAGCTTGCCTCTGGTTTTAGCTCATGAGCCGTTCAATAGATTCATGCAACTGAGCGATTGGCTTTTCAAGACTACGACACAAACCCATAAAATAGCGCTTCCAAGACTATTCGAATTGCTCTGGCTACATATGATTAAGGAGCTTCACATAGACAAAGCGAGCGTTGAGCAAGCACTACTATCAGACTTCAAACACAATCGTCTAAAAGGCAAGCCTGCTTTCTGCCGCGTACAAAAAACACCAAACAACACCATTAAGAACCATAAGGCGCAGAGGCAGCACCGACATGTCAGCGGCTGATTCTTATTAACGTCTAAAGTGCCCCAGTTTAGAAATCTACTTTCGGCAACAGATCATCGAATGCACGAAATCGATCACGCAAAGGTGAATCGGGCCATCTTGATGGAATTGGATTGCTACTCCAATCAAACGATATAGACTCACCAATGCCACTGCTGAATCGACCATTCAGAGACGCAAGCCCTTGCGACTGACTCGCCAGCAGTAGAAAGACTGCAGCCAGTGCAACTCCCGCCATGCCAGCCAATGCTATCTTTACAATGCTATAAGGCCTCTCGCCCTGGACTTTACCGGTTCTGCCGTTTACCACAAAGCGATAGGTTTTTCCCCGAAACTGAAATCCGGCTGTCCACAAGGGCAACAGCACATGTTTGAATGTTGTATCGCTGTGCCGCGTTGAAAGTTTAGTAATGCGCTGTTGATCTCCGCCAATTGAACGTTTTACATCCCCTCTGATAACCTGATCCATAGTGCTTTGAGCAATATTAAAGCCTTCATCAAGATCCACCTGATAGACCTCGCTGCTAAAACCTGCAAGGTAGTCTTCGGTATAAGGCTCCAGATTTTCAAGATCCCAAGGGGCCAACCAGTCGGTTATCTTGCGTGGCAATGTCCTGGTTGCACCCACCAGTACATCATCAAAATGTCGTGACGTTTTACCGCTGGTTGGATACCAACGTATTTTGGGTACCTGTCGCACTCGGGTTACTCGTCTGCCATTAACAGTCGTGGTATAGCGCTGGCGCACGTAATACACCTCACCGCGTTGCCCCCGATAGGCAGTGACAGTATCACTATCGTATGTCCAGTATGGAATGTACACGCCATTCAACGAAGCATCGCTCCTGGCGTATTTCTTTAATTCATTTGGGGCGAACCAACGCCTTTTCAACCAGGTTTTATAGGCCTCTCTGGCATCCTCATCGGTAACCGCAAACGGCAGTAAACCCCGAGGCTTAATCGGTTTGGATCGGCTGGTTTCGGTGACGACCGAGGTTCCACAAAACGGGCACTCCCCAGCATGAACATGGCCATCCAGCGCAAATTGAGCTGCACAGTTCGGACAACTGATGACATGGCTGGTGGGATCGATATTGGCTGATGTCTGCAGCTCTCTGAGTGCATCATGCAAATCGAGTTCTTCCAGACGCACTTGACTGGAAACAATCGCATTGGCATGACCACAATACTCACACTCCAGTGAACGTGTGCCAATTGCATAGTGCAATAGGGCCCCGCACTGTGCGCAGGGGAACCGTTTTTCGGTCAGAGCTTGTGTTTTAGCTTCACCGATTGCATTGGCCTGCGAGGGCTCATCCGGCCAAACGTACTTGCCTACGGCAGGCGCATCAGCTCCGCGACTGTTCAGACGCTTACGCAAGGATGCTTGTAAGCGTTCGCTTAGACTGGAACCTGTACCCCGCCCACTACCCTCTTCCACGCTATTGCAACTGACCGTTGGAATTGTTCATCAAGCGGATGGCAATGGCGGTGGCGATGAGGATTTGCTGGCAAGAATCGCCTGCAAAGACTCAACCGACGCTGCGGCCTGCCATTCAGTCATGGCTGGAGACCACACCAGGGAATCACCCGTTAATGTGCCTGCCGCAACCTGTTGCTTAAGAGTATCGATGGCATAAGGACCTCTCGCTGAGCCCTCAACCGCAACATGGAAAACCAACTCACTGCCAGGTAACGGTGGCGGCGTAGCACCTGTATTACCGGACAGACTGGCATTCATCTGGTTAGCCATGGCCAGACCTACACCCATGCCAATTCCATCAGAGGCACCACCGCCCGGGTTCTGCGCAGCTGCTTCCATAGACGCTCCGCTCTGGTATTGCAGATAACGATCAAGATTACCTGTCATACCCATACTAGTGCGCTTGTCCAACGCCTCTGACACTGCAGGAGGCAACGAGATGTTCTCAACCAGGATGCGTGTGAGCTCCAGGCCATACTCACCAAATTCGGGGGCTATGCGACGCGTTAGAAATTCTCCAAGCTGGTCATAGTTCGCAGCCATATCAAGAACAGGAATATTAGAACTGCCGATGATCGTTGCGAATCGCGATGTAATCAAATTACGTAGCTGCTGACTTATCTCGTCTGTGGTGAAAACGCCCTCGGTACCCACAATTTCTCTAATGAACTTTAGGGCATCGGTGATACGTACGCCGTAGGTGCCAAAAGCACGGACACGCAAACCACCAAACTCACTATCACGCAACATAAGCGGGTGCTTGGTTCCCCACTTCAAATCAGTAAACCGCCGCGCATTGCAAAAATACACTTCAGCCTTGAACGGGCTCTGAAAACCATGATGCCAATTTTGCAGTGTTGTTAGCACGGGGAGGTTCTTGGTTTCAAGCTCATACGTACCGGGACCCAGTACATCAGCGACCTCACCTTCGTTTACAAACACAGCAAATTGCGCTTCCCGCACAATGAGCTTGGCACCATATTTTATTTCGTTTCCATAACGCTCAAAGCGATACACCATCGTATTGCTACTGTCATCAAGATGCTCGATGACATCGACGAACTCATGGAAGAGCCTGCTGAATAATCCCATTTCAGGCTCCTGCTACAGGCGCGCTGCTTGTTCTGGCAGAGGCTGCTTTCAACGTTTCTTTGAGCTCTGATTCCATGACTTCCAGCTGTTTTTCAGCTTCGGCACGACGGCGTTTGCCCTCGTCAGCAATCTGCAAGCTCTCTTCAACTGTTGCAATCAAATTCTCATTAGCGCGACGCACTGCATTGACATCAAAGACACCACGCTCCAACTCTTCTCTTACTGTCTTGTTGGCCGTGCGTAAATTTTCGGCATTTTTTTCCAGCAGTTCGTTAGTCAGATCGCTAGCAGCCTTAACACTCTTTGCGGCTTCAGCAGAACGAAAAATTGTCACAGCCTGCGCCAGTTGTTGGCGCCACAGCGGTACAGTGTTAACCAGAGTTGAATTGATTTTGTTAACCAGACCTTTATCATTTTCCTGGATGAGTCTGATGCTGGGTAAGCCCTGCATGGCAACTTGTCTGGTTAGACGCAAATCATGGATGCGACGCTCAAGATCATCCCGACCGGCCCGGATATCTCTAAGTTCTTGCGCCTGCAACACATCATCAGCTGCAGCAGCCGTGGCCTCGGCAGCCGGCACCATTTCATCATCAATGATTTTTAGTTTCTGCTCGCCGGCCAGAATGTAGGCTTCAAGATTATGAAAATAATCCAGATTGGCACTATACAATTTGTCCAGTGATTTTATGTCACGCAGCAACAGTGTTTTATGCTTCTCCAGATCATCGGTAACGGTATCGACCTGTCGGCGCACACCTTCATACTGTTGAATAAACTTGGCTACAGGTGTTACCCCGCCAAATAGTTTTCTGATCAGTCGCATCAAAAAACCAGGGCTATTGTTTGGATCAAAATCTTCAACTTCAAATCCACGCAGCACCGTCACCATTTCATTAAGTGAGTTACCGGCAGAGCCCAGATCCTTGTTACGTACACCTTCGAGCATATTGTCCGAGATACTCGTTAATTCCTGCTGCGCCTTGCTGCCAAAGAAAATTATCGAGTTGCTATCGGTTAGGTCGATTTCAGACATCAGCCTATCAATGCGCGTACGCTCGCCAGGATCAACCTGATCGTATGGAACAATATCGTGCTTTAAGTCGGGCAACAGCTCAGTACCGGGCAAAACATCCACCTCGGTTGCTACGTCAGTCGGTGCTTCGGCCATTTATAATCTCCTTAAGGTTTAGGTAACGCCTTCTTTTTCGAGCTGCATCTGCAAGACTTCGATATTGACGTCAAGATCTGATAAGTTGTTTTGCTGTAGTTTCAATTGCTGTTCAGAAATTACAGTTTCTATAGTGGTAAGCACGCGCCTGAAATTATCTTCCAGTGCATGAGACTCACCAGCTTTGTGTGTTCGTGCATACCCTTCTGTTACTTGTTGAGCACCATCAAGATAAACTTTAAGAAACTTGCGTGCGCGACGCGCATCTACCGGATCTTCCTCGATGGTATCTAATATATCTCGGGCTTCTTTGACTATTCTGCGCAGGCGGTCTTTGAATTCAACATTATGGATGTTGCGACTGGCGGATTCGATACCCGAGATTCGGCCTTCTGCCTCATCCAGTAATTCAATCAATTCTTCGGTGGTGATACCAACTGCAGCAATCTCAGGATCTTTTCTGGCGGGATCGAAATCGTAATACAAGTAGCACCCCAGTAAAGAGATCGCAGCAAAAAGTACACTGTCGATCAATCCGTACTGATTCTTTATTCCTAACCAGGCAACGATGAACATAGCCACCGCCACCATGACTGCACCAATCATGCGATAGCGTACCGTACTGGCTCGACGTCTCAAGCGACGTTTACGTGCTTCATTATCAAGTCGTATTCCCTTTCTTATTAGCGTTGCAGCACTCATTACCAGAGCAAAACCTGCAATCCTTGCCAGCGCTACAAAGGTATCGCCGTCCATCAATGCAAACAGAGCCGCTGGCAACAGGGGAATGGGCAGTAGATACAACAATATTCCACGCCAAAGTACGGCGGGTTTGGTATCTGAGCTTATTTTTGTGACGGCAGCCATGCTCAACCCATAAATGCCTGACAGGAGAGCATACCGACTGTTGCCAGCAGGATAAAAAAACCGATGACACGTTGCAATGCTTTAGGCATGGTTGTTTGACTCGTTGTGACTGCTAAGGAGATAGACCCGCTCCTCCAGAGTTTCAAGACCTCGTTTGGCCAGATTGCCGAGACGCTCAGGGCCACTGAAATAGGCAAGCTCAGAAATAGTGAAGGTTTTGCCCAATAACTCACGTACATTATCATCCGGCACAGAAAAAGGTGGGCCATTCATACGGCTTTGATCATACGTGATGGCAAGCAATAGTCCGCGTACATCATGATGAAGTAGCTTACTCATGTGAGCAGCATAGTGCGCTCTCATAGCCGGCGGCATAGCTATCAGCGATGCGCGGTCGTAAAAGGCTCGGCAGTTTGCCAGCTTCGCAGGAGTTAGTTTGAAAAAATCACCTGCTAAAAGTGTGATGCCCTCTGCACGTCCAGTGCCTGTGAACACCTCAAAGCTACCATCGTCACTGCTCTGATAAGGCAGATCATTTTCGATGAAAAAATCCTTGATTGCCTTGCTGCTCAGCTCCACGCCAATAACCGAATGTCCCTGTGCCTGCAGCCAGAGCATGTCCTGAGTTTTTCCACAAAGTGGTACGAACACCGTGCAGTTCGCAGGGGCTCGCAAATCCTGCCAATGCTGCTGCAGCCGCTTATTGATGTTCTGCTGGTGAAAACCGATTCGATCCTCGTTCCAGGCAGTTTGCCAGTATGTTGCTTCCATCACTTACACCTGATTAAGTGCCTGAACCTTGTGGCTCCCATTCTCGCCAGCCCTTTAGCATCGGAAAATACAAACCGACTTTGATCGGTCGATCATCGATACGTCGCATGATATCAGCATAGCGATTTAGCTGATCAGCATATCGTTCCTGCTCGGAATCGAGAAATTTTTCCGCCTGACCGCCAGCGTGGTCGCCCGTTTTAAAGTCCACGATCCAGCGTACCCCTGTCTCGTCAACAAACGTCCGGTCAATCACCACTTTTTCAACTTGCGTAAGCTGCAAAGCCTCAGAGCCAGAGACTTCATCGGCCGTTTTAAGCTCCCCGTTCTGCGCTGAAACGCTAAGAGCCCATTCAGAGCGTGCCTGTGCATGCGCCTGCAATATCCACCGACCTCGCTCATCATCGAGGGTGTTGCGCACCGCTTTCAGAACAGTCGCCACGGCCTTTTCCAACTTTTGCTGATGAATACCTAGATTCTTCAGCTGCTTCTCAATGACATCCGCAAGCACCTCCGGGCTTTTCTCGTTCAACGCCCCGGCCTCATTAGCGAGCTGTTGCATCTGACTATGCACAACCGTGCCGATGTCACGCGCATCGCGACCTGCCCAGGAAAATTCGAGATTTTTCTCAGTTTTTTCGATCTCTTTAGTATTTTTTTCCCACTGATAGGGCTCAAAGTGTGGGAATTTAGAGTTTTTAGCAACTCTCTCCAACTGCGGCGAAGCAATCATCCCCTCATCCACACCCAATTCCATTTGCCCATCCGGGCCCGATGTTGAGCATTCCAGAGTTTGAAGAGCCTGGGCTGTCTCGCACTGCGATTCTATCAATGGCCACAAGGGATTGAGCAAGGATGCACTAACTGGCGGTTTAATCTCACCAGCGCTACTTCGGGATACCCGTGCCGTGAGGTGCAAATGCAGTTTTGCTCTAGTGCATGCAACATACAGCAGGCGTAGCTTTTCCTGCTCATCACAGCGCTCTCGCGCCTTGCGCACCAGACGGTTGATTCGATCACGCAAACCAGGGTGCAAGCCAGATTGCTCAAACGGTGCCAGCAACAATTGTGGTTGACCATCCAGGGTGCTCTCGAACCAATTCAGCAACTGCGTACTATCACTACGTGGCTGACGATCCAGTGCGGGCAAGATTACTGTGTCAAATTCAAGGCCTTTGGCTTTATGCAACGTCATCACCTGAATTTGGCATTCAACATCTTCGGTGACCGCCGCGTAGAGCGACGCCATTGCATCGTTCAACACGCTCTTTTGCCATAGCAAACCCTGCGCATCGAGACTGACCAGGCGCTTTATAGCGCGTTCGGCTGCATCTACGTCAACCGTGTCACGGCAAACCGCAGGACCACCCAATTGTAACCATACCGACTCTACCCAAGGCATCAGCCCTGTGCGAGACACATGCTTTAATGCCGGCTCTATTACGCTGAGAAATCGATCTATTCGCATCTGACCATCAGCACTTAATGCTGCAACTCGATCAGGTTCACGCAGCATCTCGATCACAGAGGCCTGACTGCCACTCTCATCCATCAGCGCATGCAAATCTGACAAGGTCAGACCGACGAAGGGTGCACGCAATAGAGACAACCAATGCAGGCGATCATGGGGATAACGCAATGCCAGACACAGCGATAACAGATCACGAACCACAGCACGCTCACCAATCAGATCCATGTCGATGGACTGATAATTCAATCGCTGCTGGCGAAGAGCATCAAATATATCCGTGGCCTGCCCACGGGTGCGCACTAGAATGGCTACCTGATGCTCAGGGTCATCTGCAATAGCCTGAGCTGCAATGCTTGCAACCAGCTGCGCCTCATCACTCTTTTGCAAATCAAGTAAGGGATGAACCTGCACACTGCCCGAGGTATTCAGATGCGCAACAGAACTTGAATAAGGTACAGCGCCGCTATTGGCATCAGCCCTGCTCGGAAAAATCTGATCGAAAGTCTGGTTCACCCAATCAATCACAAGTGGCGCAGCCCGGAAGTTGACGCTGAGCTTGAGTGAATCAAGTTGAACTGGCCCGATACCTTGCTCCTTTGCCTCAGTAAACAGCGCCACATCACCATCACGGAATCGATAAATCGATTGCATCGGATCACCGACAGCAAAAATAGTACGACCATCGCCCGGAGACCAACCATTAACCAATTGAGTGAACAAGCGAAACTGGGTTTGCGATGTATCCTGAAACTCATCAACCAGTATGTGCGTAAGCGATAAGTCCATCGATAAGGCGAGATCAGTCGGTGATTCATCGGTGCCCAAAGCCCGTTGTGCTCGCTCAGCCATCTCGGCAAAATCAATCTCGCCACGCTCAGCAAACATTATCTGCAGCTCTATGAGCAAATCCGGCAACAACCCCAACAACTGCGAGAGCAATGCCCACTGCTCATCGGTATACCTTGGATAAGGTAATGAGCTCACCTCTATCAAGGCCGCTACAAATTCCGGTGCCTCTCGTACCTGCTCAAGAATATCCAGCATACTCTGCTTATGCGACTCTAGAACGGCGCTGTCCACACCGCGCTTCTTGGCATCTCCCTTGGCAGGGAATCCTTCTTTTTTCGTTAGCCTCTTTCTCAAGTCAGGTTTGGAAGTCAACAATGCAGCTGCAACACTGCACCAACCATTCAGATCATCAAGCTGTGCACCCGGTAGTTCTTGCATCTCAAGCCAGGCTTGCATATCAAACGGTAGTTCCTGAAGATCACCCTCTGCATCTTCGAGCAAAAAGCCACAGGCCATACGCAAACGAGGAGGCAAGCTGTGCTGCAAAGTGTCGGGTACAGTTGCGCAAAGGTTAGCCAATCGAGACTCGATGAGCTCTGCCAACATACCTTCTAAAACAATGCGCAATTCATCGTGACGGTTTCCAACATCATAGACATGCCGTTTCCACTGATCCCGATTGGCCAGGAGATTAGCAAGCAGAATTTGTGCTTTGTCCAGCTTGTTACCTAGCTGCAACAACACCAGATCCATACCCGGCAAATGCTCCGCTATGAATCGACCGGCAACGTCCTTGTAGAGCGATCGCGCATCTTCAATAACACCAGTCGGTGCACCTAGTTGAGATGTGACTGGTAGACGATGTGCCAGCTGCGCTGCCAAAGCATCAATAGTGCGAAGGTTTAATCGCTGGGGATTTCTGATCAGCTGCCAGTCACGCTCGGCGTCTCGCTTCAATACCGCCTTGGCCAGGACTATCCCTTCTGCCTCATAGGGGCTGACTGCTGCCTCTTCACTATTTGCACGCTCTAGCGTTTCGATAACTCGCTGACGCATTTCGCTAGCAGCCTTTCGTGTGAAAGTAATGGCGAGAATTTCTTCCGGCTCGTTAACTGTCGCAAGCAAGGTCAGAACACGCCGGGTCAGAAGTTCGGTTTTACCCGATCCAGCCGGTGCTTGAACGATAAAAGAGGTAGTTGGATCAAGAGCACGTTGCCTGATATCGGCATCAATGGGCGCGCTCACAGTGTTTCTCCAGCTCGATGCATGGATGTCGACACACTAGGCTGATCTGCTGCAGAGTCATCTGACTCCAGCGAGCTTGTATTGATACGGCACAGTGACTTTAACTCACAAAATACGCAGGCCGTTTTCATGGGTGTGATTGTGGCAAGCCCTTGACGAACCTCTGCTGCAACCGTATCCAGGGACTCGCGCCAATGTGCTCGCCATTGAGGCCATTGCGCAAGCTCCTTTTCGTTTACATCGCCACCACGGCTCCTGTTAACAGTGGTCTTAACCTTTGGAAGTAAGGATTCATCACTGGCAACACCCTTGAATCCACATTGATTTTTGGCTACCTGAGCAAAACTGACTGCCTCTATCTCTTCGTTAGTTAATACATACAACGGTAGCTGCGGATTAACAATTCGTTCATCTGCCCAGGTATTGACCTTGTTTGACACTCCGGTTTTGTAATCCACAACCACGAGCGCATCGCCCACGCGATCTATCCGATCAAGCATTACGTTCATGACAACACCGCCGTGTTCGATGCTTTGCCGTTGTTCCATAGCAACTACTTCAAAAGCCTCTCGAGGTATTTCACATTGGGTAAGCCACTCACAAATCAGAGTGCAAAGCCTGACCTGCTCCAACGCTCGTAGTGCTTCAGGGACTTTTAATTCCTCAATCGCAAGTGCGACAACGTGATCCACTTTTTCTGCAAGACTCTCCTCGTCAAAGGCACTCAAAGCAGCGTGGGTTTTCACATCGGCCCAGAACATCTCCAGCGCCAGATGCAATAAGGTACCGTGCTGCCGTGGATCAAGACCCAGACCCGCTTCCTCTAAAGGGCGAATACGCAAACGATGCAGCGCAAATGCGCGAAAGGGACACAATGCCTGATCTTCAAATAACCGGGCACCACCGTGCACCTCACTACCTCCAGGCAAGGCCGGACCATAGTCATCCGTAATAGATTCAAGAACAAGCGCTTCCTGAATTTCTCGCATTGGATCTCGCAGTGCCAGTGTATCGCTGAGCCGATCCAAACGTTCCCTGGCTATTGAGAGGTTATCGGAGGAGGCCTCGGTTGCAGGAACAGCAGCGCCAGTCAGTTGCTTACCTTCTCTTAGTGTTGCATGACTTGCAATGAGCAGCGGAGCTTGAGAACACCACATTTTAAATTCGCGTTCAGCCAAGGCTAATCGTGCAGCGGCAGATGCATCGGGAACACCTTGTGACTTTTGACTGCTTATCGATAAAAAAGGATTGGGTGAACCAACTGGCGGCCATTGCTCTGTATCGAGACCTGCTACCCACAGACAATCAAAACCGATTCCGTGGCTTTCAAGTCGACCCATTATCTGTATGGGAGTAGCGGGCGTATCAAGTTGAAAGATACGTTCACGCGCTAGCCGCTGTAACTGCGTGTAAGCGGCGCTAACTGTGATCCCGACCTGATCATCCAGCAGTTGCATATCATCCAAGCATTCCATCCAGGCAGATACTGCCTGATACTCGTCACTGCCTATTGCATCACCCGGCCAACCCAGTATTTTCAACCAATCACTGAATCGCGCAGCCCATTCTGACAGCGGTGCTCTAGAGATGCGGCGCTTTTTTATTAAACGCCGGCCAGCTGTTGCAAGCTTGCTACCCGGATAAAGCTCATTCAGCAAAACGCTGATGTCCAGTGCGCGAATGCGATCATCTCGCAGTCGTCGATCCATCAGTTCCCGGCGCCTGGATTCACTATTCGATGCTAATAGATAAGGCGATAACAACCACGCTGGTATATCAGCGCCCTCTATTGTTGAAAAACACAATTTCAGACTAAGCAATGCTGTTTTAACCACAGAGGTATCGCTTAATGGCTGACCAAGGGATATGTCATAGGGCCTGCCTTTTGATCGAATGTCTTCAGGTGAATGCGCTGGAAAGAAGACCCGATCAAACGCTCGAAGAACCGATGCCCTACGCTGTTGCAAATCAGATACAACCAGTCCCAGTGATTGATTGGGATCGAACTCTAACTCCTCACGCATGTGCGTTGCTATGGACAGTAATTCCTGATCATCATCCTGATACTGAATATGATGAACCCGGGCATTGGAATCTCGCTTCACCAGCTCAACGCTTACACCTGAACTTATTAAAGCCTCTTTGAGTAATTGCAATTGCGGCGGTAGTTGAACATAGCCATCCCAGATCATATGCGAGGGCAACAGTTGAGCGCTATGCATGCCAGGTACGAGTGATGCAATATGCTCAGGCAGCAGTGAGTCATCAATGCTCGCCTGCTTATCTAGTATCGCAAGATACGATTGGCGCCAGCGTTGCCAGGTAAATTGATCTTGCGACAGGTAATCACTTTCATTATTAAAACACTGCCAGGCACAGGATAGTTCCCACGACTGACGAGCCAACTGGGCAGCGGCATCGGTGTCCAGTAGAGAAACCGAGTCATCGCGCTCTATACAACGTCTCCAGGCTCTTTGCTGCAAGAGCTCCGGCATCAGCGTCGATGAGGAAATACCGACAGACAATGCTTCTGAATGCATGGAAACCAACCACGAGCGCAGTGGCAGGATAGCAGGGGTATCCCACCACTTTTTACCTTGTAAAAGCTGCCAACGCTGGTAGTTCGCACTATGGTGCCTTGCCAATCGCTGATTGACCGTAAGCAATACCGCACCATTAGCGATTTGCTCGCTCCAATCCTTCACTAAAAGGCTCGTCCTGCAGTCTATGTGGTTGTGATGGCATTTTACACGCTAACGATCAACAGTCGTAGAAATCACAGACGTGTAAATAATGACCTGTTTTGTTGGACTCGCCTGTATACAATAAAGCTATTCAGACAAAGGACAATGCCATGCAACACAAACCTATTCTGGTGACCGGAGGTGCCGGCTATATTGGTAGCCATGTGGTCAAGCTGCTGGGTGAACGCGGCGAATCCGTCGTTGTGCTCGATGATCTGTCCACTGGCAACGCCGACGCAGTTTTATACGGCGAACTGGTCGTTGGTAAAACCGGCGATACAGAGCTGGTGTCAAAACTGATAGCGGATAAAGGTATAGACACGGTCATGCACTTTGCCGCTCATACCATCGTACCCGAGAGCGTCGAGAACCCTCTGAAATACTATGCAAACAACACGTGCAGCACCCGCAACCTGTTGCAGGCCTGCCAGGATAATCAGGTGAGCCATTTCATTTTCTCGTCTACGGCTGCAACCTATGGCGAACCAGATGAAAGCATCGGCGCCTGCCATGAGGAACTTCCCACCGCTCCTATAAATGCATATGGCACGTCAAAGTTAATGTCCGAAGCCATGTTACGCGACTTAAGCACTGCAACAGATTTGAAACATGTTGTGCTTCGTTACTTCAACGTAGCGGGTTCAGACCCCGACGGTCGCATTGGACAATCCACGCCCAAAGCAACATTGTTAATAAAAGTGGCAGCTGAAGTAGCCGTGGGTAAACGCGAACAGTTGTACATGTTTGGAACAGACTACCCAACGGCTGATGGCACTGGTGTGCGAGATTACATCCATGTCAGCGATCTCGGCAGCGCACATCTAGCTGCGCTGGACTACTTGCGTGACGGTGGCGCCTCCACCCTGCTTAACTGCGGCTATGGCCACGGCTTTAGTGTGCGCGAAGTGATCGATGCTGTTGAACGAGTAAACGGATCGCCATTGAAAGTGATTGAAAAACCCAGACGCGCAGGCGACCCTCCCTCATTGGTGGCAGCCGTTGACAAGATCCATCAGACACTTGACTGGACGCCCCAGTTTGACGATCTCGACACCATCGTCAAGACATCTCTAGCCTGGGAGCGAACCTTGCTCGAACGACAACATAACAAGCCCGCAAACTAAGTCAATGTAAGCGCAACAAGTAATGATTAGGCCGGCGCCGCTCTTAAATTGACTAAGCCGGCTGAACTCAGAGTTCGCAATCAAGAGTTACGGCATAGCCGCTCGATGCACGAGCCACCAATATGTTCGAGATGTGTCGGTAATAATGTAAATGCACTTTGGGCGGCAACTCAGCCAATACATCGGCAGACAACTCCAACGCGTTTACCGGTGTCAAAGCCAGCATGCGATGATCTTCTGGCGTGCCATTGATAAATCCTGCCTCACCAAGACACTCCCCTTCTCCGATTAGCGCAACAAAAGAACCGGATTGCTCTGCTCGCACCAAGCCATCGGTAATGATAAGCAGCCGTCTGTCGTTGCTGTTGTTGTTGATGAGAACATCGTTGGGAGAAAACGTGCGAACCTTGACCCGCTCCAACAAGCGGGCGATCTCCACATCGGAAAAGGACAGAAAAAAGGTGTGCTTTTGCAGCTGCCGGATGAGTCTTTGTTGAGCAACCGGTCGTTGTTCTACGATTCGATAATCATCAATATAGGGCTGAAGAGCTTCCGCCATTTCACGGCCCGATTGAAACCGCAGATGCGGCTTTTTCTCAAGCGCTTTGGCAATGACATCAGACAAACCCTCTGGCAAATCACGGCGAATGAAATGCAATCGCGGGGCAACCTGATGTACTACCGTTCTGAAAAGATCTTTGACCTTTTTCGCTTTGAACAATTGACGACCGGTGAGTAGCTCGAACAACACCGTAGCCAGCGAATAGAAGTCGCTGGTAGCCACAAGCTCTCTACCCAGTATTTGCTCAGGGGACATGTAATTGGGAGTGCCGAGCGTGGGGCCTTGCCTCTTCAAACCACCGCCCTCGCGCAAACCGACTGCAATACCAAAATCCAACAGTTTGACGCTACCGTTTTCGCCTAACATGATGTTCGCCGGTTTTATATCGCGGTGCAAAATACCCTGCTGATGAGAATAATCCAGAGCCCGGCAACACTCACTAATAACGCGTAAAGCCTCATGCACGGGCAAAGGAGTTTTGCCTTTTCCATATTCCTTTAGTGATTTGCCTTCAACGACTTCCATGACGATATAGTTCAGGTCTTCGAATTGACCGGCATCAAAAACGGTCACAATATTCGGATGCGTCAATCGGCCAGCCGCTACTATTTCTGTTTGATACGCCCGCTGCGCTCCCGGCACCTTACCGGTTGAAATATGCGCCTCGCCGATCGGAGACAACTTGATAGCTACATCTCGCCCGAGCAAGTTGTCTAATGCCTGATGCACAACACCGCATGTGCCCGAACCAATACGCTTGCCAATTGTGTAGCGATCGATCTCACCGGGAACAGTAATATCCAGCGGCTTTAACGAAGGCGCCGGCGTAGCCGCCAATTTTCCGGCGGGCTTTTTGCCAGTGCTGGCAGATGCTCTGGCGGGGTCATCTTGCAAGCTATCTTCATGCGAAGACTGCCGGCCATCAGAAGATTGCTGCCCCAACGATTTCACTGGCGTCTCATTGGGTGCACTTTTTCTTGGGCGAGTCTCATTACCTGCTATCGCTCGGCGCGCGAGTCTGGCAGAAGCAGTGGCTCCATATCGAACTGTTGCAGACACAAATAAGTTTTAAGGCCAAAAGCAGATGTAAGACGAACGGGATCATAACATTCTCACGCCAAGAGCCATAGAGTTGCAATGATTGATAACGGTTCGCCAATAAACATGGACACTGGTTGCAATACATCTGTAGTCGCAGGTGCAGGCATCAAGGCTGCGATGATTGAGGATAGCAAGATGAAATAGATAAACGAGATCAAGATACTGATGGGTAACTTCACTTCAAAGGTGTGTCGCACAACGTGTGCTAACAAAGACAACCCCCAAACAAGCAACACGAAATCTGCCAAACCAGCCATCGACGCATTGGACTCAGCATTTACTGCAGGTCGCATGCTGTACAACGGTAAGGCCGCCAGATTGATAAACATGGAAGCACCACACAGACCACCAAAAGCCTGCTCGAACCTCTCTTTTCGACCGACTAAATGCAATGCAAGCCACATGACACACCCGCTACAGGCCAAATCTATCAGAGCCTGCATTAGCGAGCGCCCCACACCATAGGGTACCGCCAGCGCAAGAATGTACGTGATCAAAGCCAGGGCGATACCCACACGCATCTGCGCATCGCCAGCAGGCAAGTCCTGAGGCTTACCCATCAGAAACGCAATATCAAAGTATTGTCGAATTAGTTCTCGCACAGGCAAAAAGGTGCTGCTATTTAATCGTAGCTGATGGTATCACCTGAGCCCCCGTGTATCATTCATGAAGACAGTGGGCCAACCACAGACATTCACCCTGACGCGAGCGCTTTATCCTTTATGTACCAACCTGGAAGAGCCTACCGGCTCAATGAACGCTTTCGAGGCTATCTACCCGTCGTGGTGGATGTAGAAACGGGCGGGTTTAACGAACGAACAGACGCGCTGCTTGAGATTGCAGCCGTGATACTTGATTTCGATGAGCAGGGCAAGTTGTACCCAGCCAAGAGTTATACCACCCATGTTGTGCCCTTCGATGGAAGCAATATCGAGCCGAAATCTCTGGAAGTGAATGGAATCGATCCTTTCCACCCTCTGCGCGCCGCAAGAGAAGAACGCGAAGCGCTGTCTCACATATTCTCCCCGGTGAGAGAGGCAGTATCGGCGGCGGATTGTACTCGCGCAATTCTGGTCGGGCACAACGCTTTTTTTGATCTTAAGTTCGTTAATGCAGCCGCAGATCGCACTGGTATCAAAAAGAATCCCTTTCACCCGTTCAGCTGTTTTGACACAGTATCACTGTGTGGCCTGGCTTATGGCCAAACCGTATTGGCGCGTTCGGCAGTAGCCGCGGGCATGGATTGGGATACCTCAGAGGCCCATTCCGCCATCTACGACACCCGAATGACCGCTGAGTTGTTCTGCAAGGTTGTCAACCGATGGGAGGAGCTTCACGAGAACATCGACGCGCCCATTGCAGATGGCTCCTTCATTCCACGTTAAGATCGGGTGTGCTGGTCCGCTAGTATCTGAACAGGCAAAAGCCGCATATCCCCATGCTCAAGATCAATCACTCCCTATCGATACCGCTGGAAGAAATAGACTGGCAGGCCGTGCGCTCTCAAGGTGCAGGTGGACAGAATGTAAACAAGGTTGCCTCAGCGGTGCATTTGAGATTCGATATCCGCGCCTCTTCCTTGCCAGAGCCTGCCAAAGCGAGACTATTAGCCATTAAGGATAAACGCCTGACAAAAGAGGGCGTTATTGTTATCAAGGCACAGCAACATCGCAGACAAGATCAGAATCATGATGCAGCGCTTGCTCGACTGGCTGACCTTATTCAGAAGGCCTTGGTTGTGCCCAAAGCCAGGCGAGCTACGCGACCGAGTCGAAGTTCTGTGCGACAGCGACTCGATAGCAAAACCAAACACTCCAGATTAAAAGCCAGCCGAGGCAAGATAGATCCGGAATGATCCTAGGCGGGTTTGTTGGCCGCGTTATCTATCATTTTTTTCAACTCGCCACTTTCGGATAGCTCCATGGCGATATCACATCCGCCCACCAGTTCTCCCTCAATGTAAAGTTGAGGAAAAGTAGGCCAATCTGACACCTGTGGCAACGTTTCACGAATTGCCGGGTCGGCGATAATATTGACGAAGGCGAATTCCTGATTGCACTGTTTTAGCGCTTCAACTGTTCGCATAGAAAACCCGCACATAGGTAATTGCGGCGTGCCCTTCATGTACAGGATGACAGGATTTTCGTTGATTTGCTGTTCAATACGCGTTCGAACATCAGAGGCTTGATCAGTCATGGCGCTTCACGGTTGGTTCAATGGTTGGCTAACGATACAGCTGAGTGTACTCCTAGCCCGGTTTTATAGTACTTACAAGCAGTAAATCTGGGGTACAGCCTGCAAAACAACAAGGCCCAACAAGAAATTTGTACGTCGAGCCTGGCGCCAGCGGCACCCTCAAGCTGATGGAAAAATCTCTTGGCGTTACATGCGATCGCCAGATCTCCTATTGAGTATCCGGCGAACTGCATGCCATTGAGTAAGGGCTGCCAATGAACTGGCAAACCCCAAGGCCTTGATAGGAAGTTCTTAAGCGGCGATTGCTGCTGCGAAACGTTCGGATGCCTTTGCCCAATCAACCACTTCCAGCCAGCCGTCGATGTAATCGGGGCGTTTGTTTTGATACTTCAGGTAGTAAGCATGCTCCCATACGTCGAGAGCGAGAACAGGCGTACCTTGCATATCCGCCACTGGCATCAAGGGGTTATCCTGGTTAGGTGTGGAGGTAACAGCCAGCTTGCCGTCTTTGACGATCAACCAAGCGAAACCCGATCCAAAGCGGGTTATTCCAGCTTGCTTCAGGCCACCCTTCAGCTCATCCATAGAACCAAAAGCGCCATCTATTGCGCTGGCTAGCTCTGCGCTGGGGGCACTACCGCCGTCACACATGGAATTCCAGTAGAGGATATGGTTGTAGTATCCGCCACCGTTGTTGCGAATAGCCGGGGACGTACTTGCGTCAACCTGCGCCATCACCTCTTCCAGTGACTTATCTGCCATAGGCGAATCAGCCACAGCACCTGTGAAGTTGTTGAAGTAGGTACGGTGATGACGATCGTAGTGAATCTCCATAGTCTGGGCATCTACATGCGGCTCAAGCGCGGTGTAGTCGTACGGCAAATCTGGAAATGAAAAAGACATAAAAGCTCCTGGAAAAGTTTAGCCGTTGGCAGTGACGCCCCGAAAAGGCCGTCAATAAACCTGGCAGCAAGAGGGAATGCCGCCGCTTTACGGGTCGTTCATTTTCTCATCGCCGGTTCTTCCTTGGCAAGGCTGGGGGACAGCTATCGTCAGTTATCGACAAACGGGATATAGCGAAACCGGGCGATCAATAGCGGCGATCAAAGAGCGTAGCGCACGAAAACAGTACCAATCGGCTTGGCTACGCAGCTTTCTTGTAATAGTATCGAGTGCTTGTTCACTTAAAAAGGCCTCGCAAATGGCTTCACTAATGGCCGCCTATGGTCGTCTCCCGGTCACCATGACACGCGGCGCAGGTCCGCGCTTGTGGGATGATCGCGGTCGCGAATACATGGACGCACTAAGCGGCATAGCGGTTTGTGCATTGGGCCATGCCGATCCCGTCATCAGCGAGGCTATCGCTGAGCAATCACGCGAGCTATTGCATGTCAGCAATCTGTATCAGATTCCGCAGCAGGAAGCGCTTGGGGCTGAACTGTGTCGCATTGCCAAAATGGACAAAGCCTTTTTCTGCAATTCAGGCGCAGAAGCTAACGAAGCCTGCATCAAGATAGCGCGCTTGCATGGTCACAAAAAAGGCATAGAAACCCCGACCATCATTGTCAGCGAGACCGCCTTCCATGGCCGGACCATGGCAACGATCTCCGCCACGGGCAACGACAAGATCAAAGCCGGATTTGGACCGATGCTCGAAGGCTTTGCAGTGGTGCCGTTCAATGATGCAGAAGCTGTAGCCGATGTTGCAACAAAACGCCAGGATATCGTGGCGGTGATGGTTGAACCGATTCAGGGCGAAGGCGGAATCAACGTGCCCGATGATGGCTATCTAAAGCAACTGAGAGACATCTGCGACAAACAGGGATGGCTGCTGATCTGCGATGAAATCCAATCCGGAATGGGTAGAACGGGTAAGTGGTTTGCCCATGAACATGATGGGATTCAGCCTGATGTCATGTCCATTGCCAAGGCTCTGGGCAATGGCATGCCCATAGGCGCATGCCTGGCCCGTGGAGACGCTGCAGAACTCATACAACCCGGTAGCCATGGCACTACATTTGGTGGCAATCCCATTGCCTGTCGCGCAGGGCTCACGGTGGTGCAAGAGCTTGAACGGCGCAATCTGGTTGAGCGTGCAGGAGAACTTGGAAACCGCATGCGCGACGGCTTCAAGAACGCTCTGCATAACCAGCCTGGAATAAGCGACATTCGCGGTAAGGGCATGATGATGGGAATCGAACTCAACACCCCCTGCACCGAGCTGGTAGGCATAGCGCTAGAGGCTGGTATCTTGCTCAACGTCACAGCTGGCAATGTAATAAGACTCCTGCCGCCTTATGTACTAAGCGATGAGGAAGCGGATGATCTGGTGCGCCGTATAAGCGATCTGATTATTGAATTTCTACAACAGACTGATCAAACCAAAGTCGCAAACGCCTGAACATGAGACATTTTCTTTCTGAGCTGGATCTGACCGCCGACGAGTTTCGAAGCATTCTGCAGCGTGGCAGCGAGTTGCGAAAACACTGGGAAACGAGCAGCTGCGAACGTTCATTGCCCAACCGGGTTCTGGGTATGATTTTCGAAAAATCGTCAACTCGTACACGCGTCTCTTTCGAGGCAGGCATGGCCCAGCTGGGTGGTCATGCGATCTACCTCTCACCCAATGACACTCACCTGGGTCGAGGAGAACCGTTAGCCGATACCGCTCGCGTGTTGTCGCAAATGGTTGACGCTATTACAGTGCGTACGTTCTCACATGAAGCGCTCGAGCATTTCAGCCAATTTAGTACTGTACCGGTCATCAACGCCCTGACCGATCTTTTGCATCCTTGCCAACTGCTTGCCGACATGCAGACTTATCTTGATCATCGCGGCGATATTCAAGGCAAACGCGTGGCCTGGGTTGGCGATGGCAACAATATGTGCAATTCCTACATCAACACCGCCAAATTACTGGATTTCGAGTTAAGTTTTGCGTGCCCGGATGGTTATGAGCCTGATGCCGATGTCTTGTCGAGAGCCGGCTCGAATGCCAAAAGAGCAAGTTCCCCGCGGGACGCCTGCACCGCGGCAGATCTTATCGTCACCGACGTATGGGCAAGCATGGGCCAGGAAGAAGAACAGAAGGCTCGTGAAGTTGCATTTGAGGGCTATGAAATCAACAGCGAACTGATGTCCTTGGCAAACGCCGATGCCTTATTCATGCATTGTTTGCCAGCACACAGAGGAGAAGAAGTGTCAGCCGAAGTCATCGATGGCGAGCAAAGTGTGGTTTGGGAGGAGGCTGGCAATAGATTGCATGCGCAGAAAGCGCTTTTGGAATTCCTGCTTACACAGTGATTTGAACCTGGTGTTAGTTGGCCAACGCTGAGCCCGGTTCCGGGCTCTGACGGCAACAGCTGGCTATGATATGAAGCGGCTCTCATTTATAGAATGGTGCTCCAGGGTTTGAGGTAGTACTGGCGTATTGATTGCTTTGATAAAGGGTTAAACACAGACCCTGATCGGAGAACATTACGATGAGCAGCGCCCTTTCCTGGCTGTCTATGCGCCCATCAAAAGGCGTAGCATTTGCTATTCATTTAACCCTCAGCCTTCTGATATTTTCAACGCTCGTATTCATGATGGCGCTCTACTGGTTTCCAGGTGAGCTTTTTTTCATTGACGGTGGCTGGCAAGGATTAAAACTGGTCGCGATGGTCGATCTGGTATTGGGGCCGGCTTTAACACTTTTGCTCTACAAACCGGGTAAGCCCAAGCTGGTACTGGACATGTCACTCATTGCAGCATTCCAGATTGCTGCATTAGGGTTTGGATTCTTTGCAACCTATCAGCAGCGTACCGTTGCCATTGTTTTTTCCGAGAAAACGTTCAGCACACTTTCTGCTCAAGCAAACAAAGAAGCAGATCAGGAACTACTCGCATTAAATGTACAACCAAAGCCGCTACCTGAGACCAGTCTGCTGAAGCTTCCACTGCTACTGACGCCCGAACCCGAAAACTATGGTGTGTACCTGGAAGAAATATTCAATGGTTACCCGGGTCCAAATGAGCGAAGCGATCAGTTTGTGCCACTAGCTGCGCACCGTGAGTCCATGCGCAAACACGCATTGACACCGGCTGAGGTTGAGAACGCCGGCGCATCTGAAGCCATTGATCAAGCGCTTGCCAAGCTATCGCTCGCCACAGACAACGTCGAGCTCTACAAGTTTAAAGCGCGTTATGACAACGGCATTGCTATCTTTGATCCGAGAGAATTACGCATCCTGGATTTCGTTACATATGACTCGAAGGCTCAACCAGAGGCAGAACTGGAAGTAGCCGATGGTGAAGCACAATAGCGCAACTCTGCAGGCGCGCTAACTCTCGCTACAGTTACAGGCCGTTTGCTCTGGCCGCATCTCGAATCTCTGACGGTGGCGTGTATTTAATGGAAAACAGTAGCGCATTACTTTCAGCGGCAACCGGGTCAATCTGCGCCTTTTGCCGTCGGTAGCGATACGCTCCTGAAACAGTCCAGTTTCGCGAGTATTCCCACTCGAGTTTGGGTTCAAAACTGATAAATCGTCGGGCAAATCGATCTTCTCGATTGGCACCCAGGCGATCTGGCTCAAAGGCTCTGGCCCGCAATGCAAACCTGAGCCTGGGTGACAGGATATGAAAAACATCACCCGTGAGCTCATTGGTTTCTACCTGTGCACCTGAGCTACTGGGTTCTACGTCAACCGAAAATTTCCCTACATAGCGGGTTAGTCCTGCATCTCGCGTCACGCTGATACTTGCAATCCAGCCATCTGTCGAGGTTTCCAGTACAGCAAGTCGCTCGGCCGGGATCTCTTCTCCCGGTCGATCAGACGCGCGCAAAGTATCCGTCATGTCTGTTGTATTGGTATAGACGCCCCCTTCCACACCCAGGGTGATAGTGGGTGTAAGTAGCCGTTCGTACCCCAGTTTGACCGAGGTGGTGGTGGAGATGGAATCACGACGTGGCTTACGAACTATCTGTCTGACCTCTGAATCCGGTTCCAAATC
Source organism: Granulosicoccus sp. (assembly GCA_045106475.1). Classification (GTDB taxonomy): domain Bacteria; phylum Pseudomonadota; class Gammaproteobacteria; order Granulosicoccales; family Granulosicoccaceae; genus Granulosicoccus. Next base: position 22,805 of record JBGCEO010000109.1, on the reverse strand, counting down.
TTCAAAAGGAATAATGGCAAACGGATCCGGCTCGACTTCCGCCTCGAACTGGCTGTATCCAGCCGTTAACGACACAGTCTCTATCCGCGAGTATTTGTATCGCAACCCGAATTCGATCTCACCTTCAACAAAATTGTCTAACTCGCCGGAAGGGGTAAACACACCACCCACATCATCCAGCGTTACCTCGTTAAAGGACAGGGGCACTCCATCAAAACTACCATCGGGTAAACGCGGAAAGGTATCCAGATATCGCCGGTATATCGCATCCTGCGGACTTGGCAAATCATGATCAACCATCGTAAACGTCGCTTTGGAATCAAACAGGAGTCGACGTGTCATGTCGTATTGAAAATTAGGCGTTAGCTCTACCTCACGACGTGCAACATTGCTTGCTTGAGAAATATTCAAGCCTGTGTCCGTTGCCAGCGCATCCTGGTCACTCAAGTCTGCCGCGATATCACGACTGGGTGTGTCTTGCTTGAAACTGACAATAAAGCCGTAGCGACTGCGAGCAGAGCGCAACTTTGCTTCAAATGCCGCGATCTGATTTGAATCCAGACCCTCGTCGCCATTGTCATTGGTCGTGGTTAACAAACCATCAACACGAACCAAGCCGCGCAGAACAGATGACTGAGACTCACTGCTCAAGCCCAGTTCACCGACCAGTCGGGTGGCACTGAGATCGCCATCACCGGCAGGTATTAAATAGTAGTTATCATCAAAACGCTGATCCAGAGCGATTGAAGGCTCAAACACCCATACATCAGCCTTGGCTGAGTTGAGATGCACAGCGCAGCAAAGTCCAAAAGCCAGCAGACATCCGGCCGTTTTCATGGCTTGCATGGTTCGAACCTCAGTTTATGGTACGAGCACTACATCGCCGCTTTGCAGGATTATGTTCTGTTCCAGATTTCGTCCGCGAGAAATTGACCGAAAATCAAATGCAAACGTTACCTCTCGACCATCCTGCCGTCGCAACACCTGAATGTCGCGGTTGTTGGCATAGGGCGTAAATCCACCAGCCAGTGTTAACGCTTGTACTACATCAACGTAGCGCCCCAGCGTGAACTGCCCAGGCTCTTCCACTTCTCCCAGCACAAAGATCGTGTATCCGGAAATTTTGTCAACCGACACTGTTACCTCAGCATCGGGCACATAGCGTTGCAGGCGAGAACGAATTTCATCTTGTACTTCCAGGGGCGTCCGACCTGAGACTTGGATATCACCGGCTAGCGGGAAGGACACACCCCCATCTGGACGCACCAACACCTTTCGATCCAGATCTTCCTCTTTCCAGACAGATATGTGTAAAACATCCTCTGGTCCGATCCGATACTCGAGGCCGGTGGCCGATTGAGCATGAGCAAAACTGGACAACAACATCAGAAACGACAGCAAAGCGCCGGCGAACAGTGCTACGCGAGACGACAAGATGCGTGTAGATGGCATGGAATAGGGCTCCTGATAGTGCGCGATCTGCCGGAAACTGAATATCTCCAGTGATCACTCAATGCTTCAAAAGCCGAAGTATAGCCGATCGATGCTACTAGTAAGTGGGACCTGTTCCAAGCCACAAACAGCCCTGAGTGAACCGACTACTCATTTTTACGACAGAAGCCTGACACATCTCTGCCAGTCAGTGACCCCAAGCTCAAGGTTCTTGAGCGGCCAGGAAGGGCCTATTGCATCATTGCTGTGGCCGAGTCGATGAACTCATCACGCAGTGTGGTGCTCTCATAAATCGTCCGGAACATGTCCACCTGATCAACACGGTCACCCTGGGTCCATAGTTTAGCCAAATGACCATAGCTGAAAGGTTGATAACGCAGCGCAGCAGATACCGTATAAATGCCTCCATCAGCCACAGACACCTCGTAACTCACTGTGTCCGTGCCATTGTTGAAATCGTTATCCAATGCAGCAGCACCAAAAACACCAAAGCTGTCCGGAAGCGTCGTATCGGCATTGACAGCGTCTTTGTCAAAACCTGAAGGCGTCAGGCGGTTGTCTTTCAAATAGAAGCTTCCATCGAGTAGAGAATGCGTTCTAACGTTGTCAGAGTTACCCACGATGGATTGATACACCTGCACCTGTGTTTCATTATCAATTCTATCGTAATGGGGCTCCCAGGTAGCAGGATTAACATCTTCAGACACGCCAACAATACTTCCATCAGGATTGATCTTGCCGCTTTCAAAAACCAGCTGACCATCCTGATCAATGACTTGCAAATGCAGGTATACGCGCCGCGAATGGTAACCGGAAGGCAGCTTGTGACCAGTGTTGTTTTGCACCACCACATTGATGTTCAACTTGCCATCCTGAATCGAGCCTTGGGAGATTGATACAGATGCGGCGGTGGTCATAAATTCGCGATTGCGTTCGATCGATTGCGTGAACTTCTCTTCGTGACTCAAACCGTTTTCATCGCTTAAATCAACACCCAGTTCATCACCAAAATTCATCAGCATATCTTGCATAACCGTATTCGCACCCAGGAAGGTATGCTCGGCAAAATCAGGACGCTTGTTGTCAGCACCTTCAGCAATAAATACATCTTCACTTGCTTTTGGCATGTGGCAACTTTGGCAATTAGCTTCTTTCGAGCCGCCGACTGCGTAGTCGCTTAGCAGCCATTCTGTATAAGTAGCCTGTTCGGCAAAATGTGCTGCACCAACAAGCTTCTGCCCCTGCGGATCCACAGGTTCTATATTGAGGTTATGACAAGTTGCACAACTTTCAGAGGTACTTAAATGCGCCCCGTGCTGAGGAGTAAATGAAGATTGTGTCTGCATATAGATGACACCGGGATCGGTGTATTGCCCATAGGCTGGTCGGTCCTTCTTATCACCTGTAGTCGAACCTACGATGACATAACCCCCGGTCATACTCTCTTCCGTACCCAGATTTCCCGCATCCATCTGATGGCATAAAGAACAACTGACTCCATCCATGGCATGGTTAAACAGCTCATCACCATCATTCATTGAATAAAAGCCTTGTACAAAATCACCGGTCTCGATCGACCCTTTGTCGAACATCCGAAAATCCAAGCCTTCCTTTTTAGCCATGTCGTTAGCCATAGGCGCATGGCACACCGTGCACTTATCGTTAATGTCGTCTTCAAGGTTCGGAAAATTGTCCAGCTCTGCCGCGACAACGGCATGCCAGTAGGGATCACGAGTCGAGTTTGCCATCATGCTGGTTTCCCAGGCATTGCCAATCGATACATCCCGAAAAACATCTTTGATGGGTGTTGCCACACTCATTGAAGGATCGTTGTGACAAGAGGTACATTGAGCACTCCCGGCATGATGATCTGCGTTAAAAGAAGCATCAGCCAGAGCGATATCTGGAAGTAATCCGCGCGATACAGGCAAAGGTATCTGGTTAACATTGCCATTGCCGGTCGCACCTCCACCGCTTCCGCCATCACTGCATGCAGACAACGCCGCTAGAGAAAAGAGCAGCACTACGCTACGCAAGGATTCCACAGCTTTTATCTTCCCTTTCATATTCATCTCAAGCGCCTGGCTACCGACCCATCGTTGTCACAACAAAAATCTACACATCGATGACTACGATGCATCAACACCCCTTCGCCATCTCTACAGTGTGTAACGGCCCAATCGGCGAAAGGGTTTAGCCACGAGCGTGGCCCAGTTCACTGTGTGATCCCTTAGATAGCAATTCAGCACACTCCAAGCACGGAGGCGTAGCCAAAGTGCTCGATTGCTCTAGTAGTCGGCAGGTTCCATTACCGTGATGGTTTTCACAATGTTGTCCAGAATCCAGATGGTGCCCGGGAAAGCGTCCGCGTCACCCTGGGTGGTAACGTCCAGAGGTGCTTGACCGTTATCCGTAAGCAGCTCCGACTTCGACGTCACGGTCGTACCACTGCCATTGAGTTGCACCCGGTATAGCGACTTGTCGAAGGCGACAGCTAGCAAGTCTCCTTGCATTGCGCCACCGAAATTAGTGGCCGAGTATTCATCAAGCCCATTGGTCGATGGGTTATTGGTTGTCAATGATCCATCATTCTGTCCCGGTGTCTTGTACACACACTGATCGGGATCTGCAGGACCTTCAATCGGAGTCTGACCACCGAATGTATTGTTTTTGCTACCACGGGTCGGGTTAGGATGACCCGCATAGTAACCCTTGGATATCAAATGCAGCCCATCCTGATGCTTGCTGCCCGCGTTCGAAATCGCATCCGAACAATTGTTGCCCGGTAGCCCACCCCACCCAGTGTTAGGGCCGTTGTCCCACACATAAAACCGACCCGACTCAGTCAGAACAATGTCGTAGGCGTTTCTTAAACCTGAAGCGAAAATCTGCACCGGGCCATTTTGTACAAGCTTCGCTTGATTCAAGCCATCATGACCGCCAAAAGGATCATGCTGATCCGCAGGACCATCCAGAGTAGGCAAATCGTAGGTGGAATTTCCGATAGCGCCCAGATCAATTTCAAGTGTTGCTGCCGAGAGAGCGTATTCTGGAAGCTCTGCAAAGTTGTTTGATGGTGCACCTTGATTGGTGTGGCCGCCAACGTTGAGATAAATAGTGTTTCCGGACAAAACAAGACCATTTGACACATGGTTTTCTTCGGAACGTGGAAGGCCACGAACCAGATCCTGTTTACTCCAGTTGCCACCACTCTTGGTCAACTTGTGCAAGATGCCTGAATTAGTGTCCAGGTTAGAATCATTTCCCGAAGGCCCGGCTGCTTGACGCGGATCACTTGAGGCCGCATAAATAACAGGCGAACCGGCCGTTCCTGCCACATGTATGCCTGTCAGCAAACGCTTACCCGAAAAATCAGGCGTACCGTCATCATTATGATTAGGTACATTTTTGATCAGATCAATGGTGCCCTGCAGCGTCGCCGTATAATTGTTTGCACCGTTTCGATTAACGTCAAAGACCTTTATCAAACCATCCATCTCGGCAACATACAGTAGATCGTCTGGACCAAATTGCAAGGATGTCCCCCTGTTGATCTGCTGATTCGCATTAAGTGTGCTGGTTGTAAAATTTACTGGAATCGCTTGAGGTGTGACAACACTGCCTTCGAAATCAATCTCCAGAGAACCATTGTTACCATCGTGGAAAATCTCAGCCTTCGCAGACTTGATTCCTACGCTATCTGTTTCCATGTCTACTTTGATATCCAGCTGTTGGCCGGGTAGCAATGCCTGGGGAGTAAAGATCACATTAAAATCACCCGCATTGATACCACTAAGCTGTATAGCTGAGACATTGATAGCAGGCGCATCCTGCTCGCCTTGATTAGTCAGAATAAAATTCTTCTGGTTGTTAGCGTTGAGTACAGATTGACCAAAAACCACTTTAGCATCAGAGCTACCCAAGTCAGAGGTCAATGGATATCGGGCAGTGCCAGTAAAGATAATCACATACGGTGATGTTTCGCCCTCTATGCTCAAACGCAATCCAGCTGCTTTGTCACCCGGGCTCAGGGGTGTGAAGGTCATGGTTACATCAATCGTGTCACCTCCATAAAGCGTTTCAAAACCATTGAAGCTTGATGAAAATTCCGTTGCGCTTTTACCAAACAACTCTGCATCCTTGATCACCACGGCAGGAGAATTCAAGGCGCCAGTATGTGTGATCACTACCGTTTGCGAGGTCGATGAACCCACATCGATCAAACCAGTCTCCACACTGCTGGGGGTCACCGTTAAAGCGCCGGAGCGGCTTACCGTCGCGGTCCCTGACAGAGGCACGCTTATGCGCCCTGAGCCGGTAGCATCCGGAGTATCGTTGCTATCACCGCCGGTCTGTTGCGCCCAAACTGGATTGGCGGTTACCGAGGCGACCAAAATGCTTGCTAACAGCGCGTTTCCGCACCACAAGAGGAACTTATTAACCATCAAGATAATCTCTTCTCATGTTCAATCCGCTTGTCGCACGGACTCGTTGTTGTTTCGAACATTTGCAATTTCCGTACAATTTTCGTGACGAGATCGATATTTTTCTCAGTTTTGCCTGATGATGTGATGGTTAGCGGCAACGTTTGACGTGATTTAGGCGATAATTCGCGTTCTATAGGGAATTTGCTCCACATGCGCTCTACGTTATTTTTCATCGCGATTGCCTGCGCCTCAATACCGGCATTCGCTCAAAACCTGCTCCCAGCGGACACCTCTGAAGGCGTACTGGATCGCCCTTTGCCGCCTGTCATCAATCAAATACCGGGAAAACCAGGTGTCACAACGCTGAGCCTGAGACCTGCGCAGGTTAACGAGGTCGTACAAATCAACAGCCAGGATGATCTTCGTCGTGAGGTCTCACAGGAGCAAGAAGCACTGGAGCAACTTGATCGCGACCAATTGCAGGAAAAAGCCGACCAAGGTGAGCGAGCGGCTCAAGTTGTACTGGGTGCAGATTTCGCTAAAGAGGCGACCCTGCTCTCGTTCGCTCCAGCGGCAGCAAATGATGCCTTGAGCGATGCCGCGCGATGGTACTCATTAGCCGCCAGTCGAGGCTTTCCAGGCGCGCCGTCCCTGGATCTGGCAGGCATTCGTTTCTACCCCATCAGGATCCAGCGAGATCCGATCAGATAGCAGCAATCCGCTCAGTTGTGCCGACTAGCTGGATTTTAAACGGGTGTAAACCTGCTCAAGACGCTTCTCCAGGATCGGGCTATCCGGTTCCCACTGCCGACGTTGCTCCAACATTTGGCGCGCAGCTTCCCACTGCCCTGCTCGCAGACGAGCATCCAGCAAAATCTGTTCGAATAGATCACGTTGCGCGTGGCTTCCACCCACTCGCCACAATAATCGTCTGACCGAAGCTAGTTTTTCTGCTGCGACATCATAATTTTCACGTGCGTGAGCGACAAGACCCCTAGCCGCCGGAATGCCAACGGATCGCCAGAGCTCTTGATCACGAGTGACAATCGCAGCATCAGACTGGCTCTCTATCAGTGTCAATAAATCTTCAGCCCGTGGTGAGTGACTCCTGGCCAGGCCATACAAATACTGCAGCGTCAGAAAGGGCTGAATGACATCATCTACCCGAGTCTCAAGGTAGCCACAAAGCTGCTGCCATCGCTCACCCACATCAACGCCTGACAACTCCAACCGTGCCAGCAGGGATACGGCGCCTATCTGATCCTGGCTATAATCAGGTTCAATTCCCCAGCAGCGCTGATCGTAAATTTCCAGTGCCGAGTTCGTATCACCATTGGCCAGGTCAAACAAAGCGATATGCCACCAATTGTGCGTGAACATAAAAGAGTTTAGCCCGGTCCAACTGGGTGAGCTCTGCTTCAGAATTGTTAATCCCTCATTGATGGTGCCGCGACTCAGGTGTACATGCGCCAATGCATGATGCGCCCAGGGTTCGGCAGCATCAATTTCCAACGCCTTGCAGGCGGCACGCTCTGCCTCATCAATGTCGTTTAACTGCTCGTGACCAAACGCAATCATGCTGTGTATAGGGGCTCGATCGGCATTAGCCGCTTTAGCAGCAAGCGCCATACGCAGCATCATGGGAGCATCTGCTGCGTTAAATGCGTGATACTGCATAACTTTTAATAGAGGGAGATCCTCAGGGAAACTTTTTGACAAGGCTTCACCCACACGCAACACCCGCTGATAGTCATGCTGCTGCCAGGCAATAAGCAATGCCAACAGGCCCTGCTCGCGCACATTCATGCCCACAGTCTGCTGTGCGCGATCGCTAAAGGGCTTTGATTTTGATGGTGCTTCCGGGCGCTCCAGAAACATCCAGAGCATACCTGCGTAAATGTTTGCCAAGGCACTATCCGGGCAGGCTTCAGCCGTTTCCAGAATATTGGCAGCGCGAGGATGGTAGGCCACAAAGCCTTCGGCAAAATCGTTGATCCCAGCCAGCGCTTCTTTGGGGCCGGTAGTCAAGGAGCCAAAACTATCGAGCGTTTCCACCATGTATCTATCCAGGTATCAGTGCATTTATCATAACTTGACCATGGGATTATTCAATGCTGTTTAAAGTTGCACAAACCGGAACATTCTAATGAGCAACGTATTGTGAAACTTATCCTGCTGCATACAACCATAATGTCCATCTGACTATCTGACCACCCGACCATCTGAAATACCCATGCCCATTCTGTCGATCAATAAGCTGCAGTTGCACTACGAGCATTTTAAACCCCCGCACCCAGGCTGCGCTGATGCAAGCCCTCTGCTTTTACTGGCCGGTATGGCCAGTGACAGCGCAAGTTGGCAACCGATTGTTGCAGGTCTTAGGGAGAGTCACGAAATGATCATTCCCGATAATCGCTGCTCGGGAAGAACACGGCCCATTCCGGTGGAAACCAGCCGCTCTCTGATGGTTGACGATACGCTTGCTTTGCTGGATGCGCTGGATATCGAACGAGTTAATATACTGGGTCATTCGATGGGCGGCATGCTGGGTTGGGCGATCGCGGCACAGGCTCCCGAGCGTGTTGGCAGACTGATAGCCGCCTCCGCACTGCCATCCGTGATACCTGCCCGCATTTCCCTATTCAACTCTTTGTCTGCGTTGCGCGACAACAATACTGAAGCACATTGGTTTGAGTTGCTGTATCAATTTCTATTCAGTCCTGAGTTTTTCTCCAATTCCAATGTAGTCAAAGCCACGGTCGCAGCATCACAAGCCTATACGTATAAACAAAGTAAAGAGGCATTTGCAGAGCAAGTGAATGGCCTCAGGAGCTTTCTGCCAGAACTGGATTTATCCAGAGTAGTTTGCCCGGTCACGATGATCACCGGTAACAATGATGTGTTAATGACACCTGATATGCTTAACCGGTTTGAAGCGGAGCACTTGCAGGTGAGGGTACACCTGATAGCCAATGCAGCGCATGCGCTTCACTGGGAACAGCCTGACGCTTTTTTATCCGTCGTTTTAGAAGCCTTGGCCAACGGCGAAAATTCCATGGTAAAGAATAGCGTGATCCCATAGCGCTAGCTTCCAAGGAAGCTAAAGCAACATTAACCATAGACCGACTCCCATGTCGGCAAAGCGTCGCCCTCTTCGGCTTTAGCATGGTAAACACCACGCGCAATGGCTCTGGACAAACACACAGCAGCCGCATGACCCAGATGCATACTCTCGATAACAGAATTGCTCAAACTGTCATCGCCTACAGACACCGTAAAGACCAAGTCACCATCAAACGGCGTATGTGATGGAACAATTGCCCTTGCCATCCCATCCTGAGCTGACACAGCAAGGCGTTTAAGCTGGGATTTGTTCAAGCTTGCGTTAGTTGCGACAATCGCAATGGTGGTATTCATGCCAGCAGGTGAATGCCCGGGATCATCGGGTAGATCATGAAGCGCTTGAAAGGCGCGTAGCTTCTCGTTTTTTGGCAGGCGATAGGGATCGAAGGAACTGGGCAATCCAAATCCACCAAATTCTGCTTCTAGCTCAAACGGTGCTGCCCAGAAATGCTTGCCACCGGGCACGACGGCGCTCCCATGAGGATTAACCACGACTAAAGCGCCAACGACTATGCCATTAGGCAACCGTAGCGATGCTGATCCCAGCCCACCTTTAAGAGTCGCTGTTGTAGCGCCTGCACCTGCTCCAAAACTACCTAGATCAAAAACTGTGCTGGCCGAATCAAAGGCCTCTCTACCCAGATCAGAATAAGGATTTTTTTTCCAGTTCGATTCCCCACCGTTGAGCAGATCAAAAATAATGGCCGCGGGCACTATGGGCACCTGAACTGGCCCAACAGCAAATCCCCGGCTTTGTGATCGGAGCGCATCACATACACCGGACGCTGCATCCAACCCAAATGCCGAACCTCCAGACAGCACAAGTGCATCGACTTGTTCTACCAATTTGTCAGGCGCTAAACAGTCGGTTTCTCGAGTACCGGGAGCGCCACCCATAACATCAACGCATGCGATGAAAGGCTCTTTTGCACTCAGAACCGTTACTCCCGACTTAAGCGTCTTATCATGCGCATTCCCAACCAACAAGCCGGGAACATCGCTAATAAGATTACGTTCACCGCTGGCCCAGCGCTGATCGTCAGCATTTTCCATCATGTTTTTTCCAGTGTCCTCATCAACCTGATTCTATAGCTGAAGCTTTGGAGCAGCCGCTATCAACTGCTGAGTGTAAGGCTGTTGGGGTGATGTAAAAACCGAATTTGTCTCACCACGCTCCACGACCTTGCCATCCTGCATGACCAACACACGATCGCTCACCCTTTGCACAACCGATAAATCATGTGAGATGAACAAATAGGCTATTCCCTGCTGGCTCGCCAACTCATCGAGCAATGCAAGCACCTGGGCACGAACTGATACGTCAAGTGCCGACACGGCTTCATCAAGAATGATCAACTTTGGTTTTACGATCAACGCTCTGGCGATGGCAATGCGTTGTCGTTGCCCTCCAGAGAATTCATGGATATATTTATCGCTATCGCCAGCACTCATACCGACACTCTCCAGAACCCGGCTAACCCGGTCCATGAGCTCATCCGCAGTTGGCGAAACATCGAGCAGATGCAATGGCTCTGCAACCAGACGACGCACTTTATGTCGCGGGTTAAATGACCCATAGGGGTCTTGAAACACGACCTGCAGTTGTTGGCGTGCCGCTCTGGACACGATGTTTTTAGTACTGACTGATTCACCGAGTAAATCAATCGTCCCACTGTGAACAGGCATAAGGCCAAGCAAAGCACGAGTCAGCGTGGATTTACCGCAACCACTCTCGCCCACCAGGCCCACGCTTTCTCCATGAAAAATGTCGAACGAGACATCATCCACCGCACGAAATGTTATAGCGGGTTTAAACAAACCCTTGCGTGCCATTGGATATTCACAGATTAATTGCTTAACCCTTAACAGTGGCTTTGCCGACTCGTTTGCATGGCCCGCTATGGTGCTTGTTGAATCGGCATTGGCATTGGCGTCGATAAGCTTTGACTCGGATCGCTGCTGCACGGATGATTGACGAGTTATCTGAGTCAGTGCTGATGCTTCAAACAGCATCTTCGTGTAGTCATGCGACGGCTGGCCAAAAACGGTTCGAAGATTTCCTTTCTCCACTATTTTACCGCTGTTCATCACTAGCACATCATCAGCCATCATTGATACGACAGCCAGATCGTGCGTGATCAACAACAACGCAAGACCCTCGTCTCGTTGCAGGGTTTTTAGCAACTCCAGAATACCGGCCTGAGTGGTTACATCCAGTGCCGTTGTCGGCTCATCGGCAATTAATAACTTGGGTTGACAGGCTACCGCTATTGCAATCACAACGCGCTGTCGCTGGCCACCCGATAACTCATGTGGAAAACGGGTTAACGGAAACTCGTCATTAGGTAAGCCAACGCGTTCAAGCGTTGCGGCAGTCAGCGCGTCTGCCTGTGCACGACTCACCGAACGATGCAGCCGAATACTTTCGCTAACTTGATTACCTATCGTCTTGACAGGGTTCAATGCTGTCATGGGTTCCTGAAAAATCATACCGATATCGCTACCACGAAGCTCGCACAATGATTCTTCGGACACATTCAAGAGATTCTGATCAGCGAAATGAATGGAACCGGTAAGCGTCGAGCCTCGCGGTAACAATTGCATGATAGACAGAGCAGTCATGGATTTACCCGATCCGCTCTCGCCTATTATGCCAAGCGTTTTTCCTGCTTCCAGTTCGAATGAAATATCACTGAGGATTGGCGATCCATGAATAGACAACTGAACACCATCAACGCGCAGTAAACTTTGGCTCTTTGGGTGGTTAGCGTTCACGACGTAACCTCGGATCAAGCCAATCTCGCAATCCATCACCTAATAGATTCAGGCCAAGCACAGTAAAGACAATGGCCAGACCGGGAAACAGTGCAAGATGAGGAGCCAAGGTGATCAGAGTCTGACTGTCAGCGAGCATGCGTCCCCAGCTGGGTATCGGTGGCTGTGCTCCCAGACCAACATACGACAAGCCTGCTTCTGCAAGAATCCCCAATGAGAATTGAATAGTGCCTTGCACGATAAGCAGGTTAGTGATGTTTGGCAGCAAATGCTCCAGAGAAATTCTAAACGCGTTCTTACCCGCCACGCGCGCGGCCAGAACAAATTCACGCGTCCAAAGACTCAGCGCCGCACCCCGAGTCAACCGGGCAAACACTGGAATATTAAATATACCGATGGCGATGATCGCGTTAATGGCACCCGGGCCAAATACCGCGGTAATCATGATGGCAATCAGCAACGCCGGAAATGCAAACACCAGATCATTGCTTCGCATCACCAACTCATCAACCCAGGAATGTCGCTTTGCAGCGGCAAGCAGCCCCAGTGGCACACCCACTCCCATACCGATGCCTACAGCCACCATAGCCACAGCAATAGAGGTTCGCGCACCGACCATCAACATGGATAAGATATCGCGCCCAAGATGATCAGTGCCTAACCAGTTAACAGCATTCGGGGTTTCGAGTTTATTACGAATATCCAGCGTGGTTACATCAAACGGTGTCCAGACAAAACTCAAGGCGGCCCCAACCGCAATCAGAGTGACCAGTAATGCGCCAGGTACAATGCTTCTCAGGTTCATATGCTTTAGCGTCCCTGCCGCAGACGCGGATCAACCCAGGCATAAGCCAGGTCGACCAGAAAGGTCACGACAACAACCGCAAAAACAAGCAGCATCACTACGCTCTCGACAACAATCAGATCACGCTGCGCAATACTTTGAAAAATCAATCGGCCAAGGCCCGGCAGAAAGAAGACGTTTTCAATAATGATTGCACCAGCGATAAGAAACGAGAACTGCAAACCAATGATAGTCAGCACAGGAATCATGGCATTTCGCAGCGCATGATTTATCAGCGCCTGCCGTTCGCTTAAACCCTTGGCGCGCGCCGTGCGCATGAAATCTTCACCCAGTACATCGAGCAGTGATGAACGCATGACCCGGGTCAAAATTGAAGCCTGTGGCAAGGCAAGGGCTATCGCAGGTAAAGTCAGAGATTTAATACCAGCCCAGAATCCATACTCCCAACCAGCAAATCCCCCGGCTGAAAACCAACCCAGCTTAACCGCGAAAAACAACACCAGTATCAATGCAAACCAGAAATTGGGAACTGCAATGCCCAGCTGTGTAAAACCCATGACGGTGGTATCTGCAGCACCGCCACGACGACTAGCCGCCCAGATACCTGCCGGAAACGCTATGAGTGTAGAGAGTAGTAGTGCATACAAAGCCAGAGGCAATGAGATCCATAACCGATCTGCCACCATATCGGCCACCGGGCTACGGTAGGTGTACGACTGACCAAAATCTCCCTGTAGCATGCCACCCACCCAACTCAGGTATCGACGTGGCTTGGACTGATCAAGACCGAGTTCACTACGAAGTGCGGCAACGGTATCTGCCTGGGCATTCATGCCAAGCATGTAAGAGGCAGGATCACCCGGGACAACTTCGATCACAAGGAATATCACCAGACTAGCCACCAGCAAGGTAGCCAGCAAGGACCCCAACCTTTTAACCAGGTAGCGCAGCATGATTAGTTCAGCTGCTCACAAGGCAGGCGGATTCTTGAAAGTCATGTCTGCAAGCATGGGGTTTTTGTGTTGGCAGCTAAACCCTTTAACCATGATGCTGAGCTCACAGCACTGGCATCATGGTAAAAGGTTGCTTGCCGGGTACACACTACCGCTATCAGTCTTCCCAATAGACGGCAGTTAGATCATTGGCCTGTGTGGGCGAGTTCTCCCATAGACCTTTTATCTTGCTATTGGCTACACCCGTTTTCGCCAGCTGAAAAAGATAACCATTAACGTAGTCATCTGAAATCATCTGCTGAGCCTGTTGCAGCATTTCGGTACGTTTATCCTGATCAGTCTCTGACGAGAATGACGTCATCAGTGCTTGTAGTTCCGGGTTGTCGTACTGAAAGTAGTATTCAGGATTAGCGTAGATACCAATATCCATAGGCTCAGTGTGAGATACGATCGTCAGGTTGAAATCCTTACCCTTGAAAACCTGCTCAAGCCACTGCGCCCACTCAAGATTCTCAATCTCAGCCGTGATACCGACATCTCGAAGCTGTGCGGCAATGATTTCACCACCGCGCCGGGCATAAGCAGGAGGAGGCAGTTTCAATGACACCGTCAGACCCGATTCATGCCCTGCCTCTTTTAACAAGGCCTTGGCTTTTTCAGGATCGTGTGACGATTGGGCGACGAGATCAACATACGCTGGATTATGCGGCGCAAAGTGAGTGCCGATGGGTGTTCCATAACCATACATGGCACCGTCGATAATCTCTGCGCGATCTATCGCATGAGCCAATGCCTGTCTTACCCTGACATCATCAAATGGTGGTTTGGCATTGTTGGTAGATAAAATGGTTTCGCCTTCGGTGGATCCCAACACCACTGAATAACGTGGATCAGCATCCAGCTGCGCCAAATTCTCCGGGGCTGGATAATTCGGAAAGGCATCAAGATCACCTGCAAGAATCGCTGAGTAGGCAGCAGTAGGTTCACTAATAAATTTGAAAACAGCCCTGTCAAGTTTTGCAGCCTCACCCCAGTAGTCTGAGTTCTTGACGATCTCGATGCGATCACCCTGCACCCATTTATCGAAAACAAACGGACCGGTGCCCACAGGCTGCGTTGCCGCATCGGCAACTGATGCTTCATCTACGATGACTGCATCACCCCAGGCCAGATTAAACAGCAAACTGCCATCGGGCTTGGCAAGATTAATGGCGATGGTATTGGCGTCGACTACCTCTACGCTCTCGATATTATCAAACAGCTGCTTTTGCGCATTGGTGGAATCTTCTGCTTGAGCACGTTCGATTGAAAATTTCACATCATCAGCGCTGAATTCAGCACCGTCGTGAAACTTAACACCGGTTTGCAAAGAGAACACATAACGCGCTCCCTCATTTTCAATTTCCCAGCTCGATGCCAAGGCAGGACCAACGCTGCCGTCCGAGCCGAAACGGGTCAGGCCTTCATAAATATTGGCATAGACCACTTCATCGATCGCGGCAGCAGCGCCGCCAGTCGGGTCGAGGTTGGGTGGCTCAAGCTGCATGCCAATGGTAATTTCAGATTTTGCGGCCAGTGCATTACCAGCCATGCCCGCCATCAAAACCAATGCGGGTACCCAATAGTGTGTTTTCAACATAGTTTCCTCAGTCCGTGTTTTTCAACAACAGTGCTTGCAGGGATCGCCCCATGACTTGCGCTGCGTCAATCATATCCTGTATTCCGACGTACTCATCAGGCTGGTGCGCAAGATCGAGAATTCCCGGGCCATACGCAATACAATTTTGCAATCGGCCGATCCTATCAATATGCTTTTGGTCATAAGTTCCCGGTGACACCACATATTCGGGTTCTGCCCCCAGCCGATCCCTAATGGCATCTGCCACCGCCATGACCACCGGTGCTTCACGCTTTGTCATGGTTGGCAATACCGAAAACAGCTCCTTGACCTCGTAGTCAAATTTACTTCGATCAGACTTGATGGACTCCAGAATATCATGCAGCTCCGATTTCACGTCTGCCAATTCCTCCTCAATAAGGAATCGCCTATCGATGACCATTCGACAACGATCGGGCACCAAGGCCGAAGGCATTCCTGTGTAATCGCTTTCCGGCTCATCCAGCCCGCCATGAATCGAGTTGATGTTGAGCGTGGACTGCCTAGCCCCATCCGGTACAACTGGCATGGCAGTGCGCCTTGTCTGCAAGCGTGGCAACAAGGTGTCTTCAAAGGCCTCGATCACGGCTCCCATATGCCGCACCGCGCAATCACCCAGAAACGGCATCGAACCATGAGCAATGTGACCTTTGGTCTCGATTTCAGCCCACCAAACGCCTCGATGGCCCAGACAGATGCGCTCTTTGTTGAGCGGTTCCGGGATGATGACATGCTGCACACGAGCTGGATCAAACCAGCCCTTTTCGGCCAGATAGGCAACACCACCAAACCCACCTGACTCTTCATCGCAGGTGCCCGATATTTCTATTGCACCCGCGTACTCGGCGTGCTCGGCTATAAAACAGACAGCAGCGATTATCGATGCGGCAAGCCCGCCCTTCATATCGCAAGCGCCTCGCCCGTAAACGCGCTCATTCAAAACCACCCCGGCAAACGGATCAAGCGTCCAGCCTTCGCCCGTTGCGACAACGTCGGTATGTGAGTTGAAATGAACACAATCGCCAGAATCTCTGCCTTCGTGCCTGGCAATCAGATTCCAGCGCGGAAATTTGTCACTGTCTCCTAAAGCACCTTTTGCCCTGATACGCTGGATCGAAAACCCGAATGGCTTTAAATACTGTTCAAGAAAGTCGCATATGGCCAAGTAATCCTGACCGGGAGGATTGATTGTGGGCACCCTGATCAGCTGCTGCGTCAGCTCTACCAATTGATCTCGTGAATCTGAGATTCGCAGATCAAGCGATGACAATGGTTGCATAGCAAGACTCATGGAACAGACGTCAGCATCGTGTTATTTTGGTTCGACAACAGGCTTGCCCTCAACATTATTGTATCCAGCTTATGCATTTCAAAAGCATAAGGCCATTCAATGTATCAGAAGTCAGGTGCACTTTCGTAAGAACACAGGCACCGATTGTGGATAGAGCAAATGACGTGGTGAACAACAAGGGTACTATCCACCTCGATATAAACCGTTACCATGTCGCCTGGAATATGGGTCAATAGATAGCCTTAGTATGCTCAATCAATTCAAAGTCAGTCATCATGAATGATACCTTTCGCGCTCTGTTGCCTCAGCGCTCCCATGCCACGCGCTTTTGGTGGATCAGACACGCACGTGTTCCGGAGGTGGGCCATCGCATGTACGGCAGTCTGGATGTGGACTGTGATACCACAGATACTGCCCTGTTCGAAGGCATTGCAGCGCAGCTTCCCAAAGACGCCCTATGGGTTACCAGTCCGCTCAAGCGAACGCAACAGACGGCAGATGCACTGATCAAGGCAGGTGCACAAGCAGGAACCCGGGCAACAGATGCCGATATAGCCGAACAGGATTTCGGTGAACTCAACGGTATGACACACGAAGAGCTGTTTGCGATGCGAAGCGATGCCTATCTTGGATTCTGGCCTCTGCCGCCCGAACAGCAGGCACCGGGGGGCGAGAGTTTTGCGATGCTAAGGGATCGTGTTGATTCTTTCGTCAGCCGGATAGTCGACCAGCATCATGGCAAGGATGTCGTCTGTGTTGCGCACCGAGGAAGCATTCTCGCAGCGTTACAGATTGCGCTGGATCTGCCAATGCTCAACAGTGTTAGTTTCGATATCGGCAACGTCTCACTAACGCGATTGACCTATCACGCCGATGTACCAAAGGGCGGACCGCGATGGCGTGTTGTCGATGTAAGCTGGCTGCCCGGATCCAGCGCTTAAGCAAATCGCAGGCAGCCGCTCACTATCAATCAACAGTTGGCGCGTCTATTTAAGGCGCTCGAAAACAGTTGCTATGCCTTGGCCCATACCAATACACATGGTCGCCAGTCCTAGCTCACCATCATTTTGTTGCATGACATTGAGCAGAGTCGTGGAAATGCGAGTACCCGAGCAGCCTAACGGGTGACCCAGCGCTATGGCCCCACCGTTCAGATTTACCTTCTTGTCCATGTCGTTGATCAGCCCCAGATCTTTCATGACTGGAAGAGATTGCGCTGCAAAGGCTTCATTAAGCTCTACATAGTCAATATCTTCGATAGACATACCGGCGCGTTTCAGTGCTTTCTTGGAGGCAGGCACAGGACCGTAGCCCATGATGGCAGGATCACAGCCACTAACCGCCATACTGCGGATTCGCGCGATAGGGCTTAAACCCAGACTCATGGCTTTCTCACCTGACATGAGCAGCATCGCAGATGCACCATCAGCGATAGCAGAGGAGCTACCAGCGGTAACCGTACCGGTCTTAGGCACAAACGCTGGTCGTAACGATGCCAGTGCATCAAGCGAGGCATCTGCTCGAATAACTTCATCTTTCTCTATCACAGTGTACGCACCGTTTTCATCATGACCGGCGATGGGCACGATCTCATTGTCAAAACGTCCTTCCTCAGAAGCGGCATGAGCACGCAGATGAGAACGCAATGCAAACTGATCCTGATCTTCACGGGAGATGCCGTGCATCTGGCCAAGCATTTCAGCGGTTACACCCATCATCATCGAAGCCTTGGCGGCATAGCGACTGACCGAGGGGTTTATATCTATACCGTGCAGCATCGGCACGTGCTGCATATGCTCGACACCGCCCACAACGAACACATCACCGTAGTCCGTCATGATGCCTTGTGCGGCGATGTGCAAGGCACTCATGGAAGAACCACACAGCCGGCTAACGGTTTGTGCAGCCACCTGCTTTGGTAAACCAGCCAGCAAGCCCACACTACGAGCCACATTAAAGCCTTGTTCTAGTGTCTGATTAACGCAACCCCAGACGATGTCTTCAACATCAGCTCTATCAACAGCCGGGTTACGCTTGAACAAGGCATCAACCAGCGATGCTGATAGATTCTCTGCTCGCACATTGGTAAAACCACCGCCTTTGGAGCGTGCCATGGGAGAACGGACACCATCCACGATTACTACATCACGGGCTTGATAGCTCATGCTGCTGCTCCTGTTTTATCATCACTTTTTGCGTGAAAAGTCTGATTGTTCTCAGCCATGGCACGCATGGTTTCGGTTGGCTCATATAAGGGTCCCAGATGAGCAAACTCATCAGCGCGAGCGCAAAACGCTGCCAAGCCCATCTTATCGACATGGTGTAAAGCACCTCCGCGAAACGGAGGAAAGCCAACGCCATAGACCAGGCCCATATCGACCTCGGATGCAGAACTTACAATGTTATCTTCAAGGCAACGCGCAGACTCGATACACATCGGAATCATTAACCTGTCAACCATCTCCTGGGGATCGATGTCAGCAGCCTTAGCCTGAACACTACTCACCACAATATCTGCGTCTGTATCGATAAGCTTCTGAGGTTTACCTTTTCGGTCCATCTCATATTTGTAAAATCCCTTACCATTCTTTTGACCCAGGCGATCAGCTTCAAACAGGGCATCAATAACTGTTTTATTTTCACTGGCCATACGATCAGGAAAACCTTCCGCCATCACCCCTGCTGCATGTTTACCGGTATCCATACCCACAACATCAAGTAAATAGGCAGGCCCCATGGGCCAGCCAAACCGTTCAAGCGCTTTGTCTATAGCCACGATATTGCCACCGTCTGCCACAAGCTTGTTAAAGCCACCAAAGTAGGCAAACAAAATGCGGTTAACCAAAAAGCCCGGACAATCGTTGACCACGATAGGCGTCTTTCGCATAGCCTGCGCATAGGCAACCGTTGTTGCAATGGCTTTGTCTGAAGAGGTCTTGGCGCGAATGACTTCAACCAGCGGCATTCTATGCACTGGATTGAAAAAATGCATGCCACAAAAATTTTCCGGCCGCTTTAATGCAGTGGCTAAAAGATCAACAGAGATGGTGGATGTATTCGTGGTTATTATCGTGTCATCGCTCACCTCTCCCTCGACCTCAGAGAGAACCGACATCTTGATCTTGGGATTTTCAACCACTGCCTCTACAACCAGATCGACCCCGTCAAATTCACCGTAGCTCAATGCCGGTTGAATGGCATTAAGCACATCAGCCATACCTTCTGGCTTGAGCTTGCCGCGCATTATTTGTTTTTTAAGTAATTTGCCAGCCTCTTCCAAACCTGCATCCAGCGCTTCGTCACGAATATCTTTCATGATGATCGGAACACCATTAGAGGCCGACTGATACGCAACACCGCCTCCCATGATGCCTGCACCCAGCACGGCCGTTTGTTCGACAGGCACGGCATCACGACTGTACTGCCGCGCGATGCGTTTCAATATTTGGTCGTTTAGAAAAATACCGACAAGACTCTCTGCAACATCAGTTTTGGCAAGCTTGACAAAGCTTGCAGTCTCAAACGGCAAGGCCTGATCACGAGATTTGGTGCCATGCTTGGCAATGGTAGTAATAATGGTCATCGGAGATGGATAATGCGGACCAGCCTTAGCGCCAACCACGCCTTTGGCAGACTCGATAGCCATGGTTCTTTCCATATCGGACAAACTTAACGGACCGGTTTTTATCGCTCGACGAGCTGCAACATCAATCTTACCGGCGCGTACTTGCTCGATAATACTCATAGCTGCGGCAACCACGTTGCCATCCTTGATGACTGCATCTATGGCCCCATCTTTAAGGGCAGCGCTGGCTTTCTTGGATGAGCCGGTGCACATCCACTCAACCGCGTTGTCCACCCCGATCAGTCTTGGTAGCCGCACCGATCCACCCCAACCCGGCATTATGCCAAGCTTGACCTCCGGCAGTCCCATTCTTGCCGTTGCCGATGCCACTCTAAAATCACTGGCCAGACATATCTCAAAACCACCGCCTTGCGCTTCGCCATTGATAGCTGCAACGGTTGGAAACGGCAGATCTTCAAATCGATTGAAGAGCGCATTGACCTCATCCAGCATGGTGTTAAGCACTTCATCAGGCTGAGAAAAGTAACCGAGGAATTCTGTAATGTCGGCCCCGGCGATAAACACAGACTTGCCACTACTTAACACCAGACCCTGAACATCGGCCTCATTTTCGATAACCGACAAAACCTCGCCGAATTCTTTAAGCGCGCTGGCATTGAACACATTAACCTTCTCGTTTTGACTATCAAAACAGAGCTGGAGAATGTCATTGTCTCGCGTCAACTTAAAGGCAGTGCCGGAAAAAAGCATGAGCGTTAGCTCCCACAGGTTGCGTTAACAGAAATTAGTAGAGGGCATACTACGCTATCCGCCCTCTTTGTCTCACTGCAGGGGTGAGACAGCTTGATTGACTTGCTTGTTAGATATTTACTTGTTTGAAATTTAGTAGTGCAGTTAAAACGCGAAATGCGCTTCATCAAGGTCCATTAAATTGTCTGCGCCCGAAAGCATCGTCGTGGCAAGTGATTTGGTTCTAGGCAGCAGCCTTTCCATGTAGAAACGTGCAGTAAAGAGTTTGGCACGCAGAAAAGTGGCATCACCCTCACCCGCTTCTAACTGCTGATGAGCTGCGACAGCCGCTTTTGCCCAGAAAAAACCCATCACGATATACCCTGAATACATCAGGTAATCCACCGACGCTGCACCTGCCTCTTCCTTATCCTGCAGAGCAGCCATGCCTATACGACGAGTAAGATCAGCCCACTCTGCATTGAGTTGGCTCAAAGGGCGCAGGTAGCGACTGAGACGTGGCTCATCGTCGTGTTCCTTACAAAAAGCATCAATCTGCTTGGCGTATCCCTTAAGCAGAGCACCTTGTGAGCCCAACACTTTGCGCCCCAGTAAATCAATCGCCTGAATGCCTGTTGTTCCCTCATAGATCATAGAGATACGCGCATCACGAACGTTCTGCTCCATACCCCACTCATTGATGTAACCGTGACCACCAAATACCTGCAACCCCAGGTTGGCGGCCTCATAGCCAGTCTCTGTCAAGAAGGCTTTGGCGATGGGTGTCAGTAAGGCTAGCTCTTGTTCAGCCAAGGCTTTGGCCTCATCAGTCGCAGCCTGATGAGCAATGTCAACCAGTTGCGCACAACGGTATAAAAACATGCGCCCGCCTTCAGCCAGAGCCTTTTGCGTCAACAGCATTCGCCGCACATCAGGATGAACAATGATCGGATCTGCAGCCTTGTCAGGAAATGCAGCACCAGAGAGTGAACGCATCTGCAATCGATCCCGCGCGTAGGCCAGAGATCCTTGAAAGGCCAACTCCGCATGGGCAAGTCCCTGTGTGGCTGTACCGATGCGCGCCGTGTTCATAAAGGTGAACATGCAGTTAAGACCCCGATTGGGAGGTCCGATCAGATACCCTCGCGCACCATCGAAATTCAATACACAGGTGGCGTTGCCGTGGATACCCATTTTGTGCTCGATGCTGCCACAGCTCACCTGATTACGATCACCCATTTCATTGTCTTCATTCAGCGAGTACTTCGGTACGATGAACAAAGAAATACCGCGAGTACCAGCCGGTGCGCCCGGCAGCCTGGCCAATACGATATGCACAATGTTATCGGCCATGTCATGCTCGCCAGCTGATATAAAAATTTTCTGGCCAGTGATGGCGTAACTGCCATCTTCATTGGGTTCTGCTTTGGTTTTCAAAAGCCCTAAATCGGTCCCGCAGTGAGATTCAGTCAGACACATGGTGCCTGTCCACTCCCCGGATACCAGCTTGGTCAAATACGCCTGCTGTTGTTCGTTGGTTCCGTGTGCCGCCAGCGTGTTCATCGCACCATGTGAAAGCCCCGGGTACATCGCCCAGGACCAATTAGCCGTGCCGCTCATCTCTGAGAGGATAGTGCCAAGCGATTCTGGCAGGCCTTGCCCGCCCAACTCTTCGGGCTGACACATGGAGGGCCAACCGCCATCCACGTACTGCTGATAGGCCTCACGAAATCCGGTGGGTGTTTTTACGACGCCATCAGTCCAGGTGCAGCCTTCGGCGTCGCCAACAGCGTTTAATGGACTCAAAACATCACGGGCGAACTTAGCGCCTTCTTCCAGAATCGCATCCACCGTGTCGGGCGTGGCGTCTTCGGCCCCCGGTAGTGCGGCATAGTGCTCATCGAAACGCAAAACGTCACGGAGCGCAAATTTCATATCTTGAAGCGGTGGGGTGTAGGCCGGCATCTTTTGGCACCTCTAGACTGGTTACAAGCTAATTGTCGGCTC
>JBGCEO010000108.1:0-11716 GCA_045106475.1 Granulosicoccus sp. | reverse complement strand
ATACCGCAACTTCAGCAAACACCTGCGATTCCAACTCGGATCTTGTCCATATTTTTGCCGATGAGAATGCAGCGATCGCTTTTAACAATGATTCAGAACAGAGCGACGAACAAGCATTACTACTGGATGGCGAAGAGCAACCTGAACCTGACAGCATCAGTGCAGATCCGGTCGCAAATGAAGAAACCATAGAAATAGAAACAGAGACAGAGACAGAGACAGAGACAGAAACAGAAACAGAGACAGAGACAGAAACACAGACACAGACACAGACACAGACACAGACAGAGACAGAGACAGAGACAGAGACACAGACACAGACACAGACAGATGCAGAGACAGAGATAATCACAGCTTCAATATCTTGCGATGCTTCAGCTGCTGATCTGAAGGCTGCTATCTTGCAAACAACCAATGAGTCTCGGTCACAGCCCAGGTCCTGTGGAACGAATGCTTTTTCTGCAGCTCCCGCACTAGTTTGGAATGATGCGCTTGCGCAGGCAGCACAGGCACATTCTGAAGACATGGCGAATAACAATTTTTTCAGCCATTCAGGTTCAAATGGTCTGCAAGTTTGGGATCGCTCTATTGCTGAGGGCTATCAGTATCGATACATTGGAGAAAATATCGCTGCAGGACAACGTTCAGTTGGTGAGGTTCAAAATGGCTGGATTAATAGCCCTGGTCACTGCGCTAACATAATGAATCAACAAATCGTCGAAATGGGTGCAGCTTGCGTAGTCAATCAAAATAGCGATTACGTTTCGTATTGGACGGTTGTTGTTGGACAGCCACGTTGATTTTCACACCAGGCAAGCAAGCGTAGCCGTTATTGGTTACGCTTGAGCTTAAAAGAGCTGGCAATCTCCGATTAGCGACGTGTTGCTAACCAGACGCCGATGGCCGCTATGGCCATACCCAACCAGGCCAGTGACGCCATTCGTTCGTCAAGAACCAGCCACGCTATCAAGGCCGATGTTGGAGGCACCAGAAAAAACAAGGCTGACACCCGTGTGGCTTCTCCGTTTCTGATCATCATCAACAGCAAACTGATAGCCAGCAGTGAATTAGCTAAAACAAGATACGCCAAGGCAAAGACAAACGAACCTGTAACGTCTATTTGCATAGGTTCGAAGTAAATTGCCAGGGGTAAGGTGCCAATGACACCGACCGAATACTGAACAAGGTTTGAAGTCAAGGGATGATGGGAAATGCCAAAACGCTTTTCCCAAACTGTTGCCAATGTGAAAGCAAGGAGAGCAGCAGTAGAAAACAGAATGATCGTGCTCGATGTTATCTGGATATCGGCATTTCCAATCAGTACTAGATAAGCACCTGCCAAGCCTAGAAACAAACCTAACCAGCGTTTACGCGATACTGTTTCCCTCGAAACCATCGGCATAACTACCGCAACCAAAATAGGCTGTAAGGAGGTAATCAATGCCACCGTACCGGCAGTACCACCTTTTGAAAAAGCTAGCCACGCTGTGCCAAAGTAAACAACCTGTATCAAAAACCCGACAACAACAAGATTGATCCATTGAGATCGATTCTCTGGCAAGGCCGGACGAAACACTAGCCACAATGGAGCCAGCAACAACACGACACATCCGTATCGCAACGCAAGCAAAGTCAGGGGATCGGCATCATTGATACCAATCTTTGCAACGGTGAAACCTCCAGACCACAACAGCAAAAACACCAAAGGAGCCAGCGCTACAAGCACAGAATTCTTCATCTACTGTATGTCGCCATTAACTGCATTTCACCGAATTTAGTCTTGCCTACGTGGTACTAACAGCAGCTGGGTCAAAACTTCTAAAAAATGCAGAAAAAACGCTGGAGCAGTTATCAAAGGAATTTCTTTCAACACGAATGAGTGAAAAAGAATTGAATCTGTTATCGCAAATATTAGGCAAGGTCGCAGCCGGTTTTCCTGGAAACTAGCTGTAACTTTGATCCAGAGAAGGCACTGATACTGATACTGATACTGATAAAAACTATCTTAACTGACTATCCTTGCTAGCTCGTCGGTTTATGCCAATGGATTCATTCATTTCACGATCAAGCTCTTCCTGACACTTTATACACAAGCGAACACCTTTGACAGCCTGTCGGCGAGCCTCAGGAATAGTCTGCTCACACTCTTCACACTCATGTAGACTCTGCCCTTCAGGCATCATCTGCCTTGCACGAGTAACAGCATCCTCTACGCTCGCGTCAATCTGATCTTGCACCGCACCGTCTCTGGACCAACCACCTGCCATTGTCACAGTCCTCCTAAAAGATCAAAATACCCCACCACAGCCATCACTACTCGGAGGACTTAGCCCACAGATTGATATCCTCTTCACTGGCACTGGCATCGATTGCTTCTAATTCAGCGGCGGTAAACTCCAGATTATTAACTGCTGCCACACACTGCTCCACCTGCTCTGTCTTCGACGCACCGATCAGGGCTGTAGTAATTCCTCCATTTCGAAGCACCCAGGCTATGGCCATCTGTGCCAGTGATTGACCTCGTTTTTCGGCAATACCGTTTAGCGCACGGATACTTTCAATAGCCCGATCTGATACAAAATTTGGCTTTAAAGATTTACTTTGAGTAGCTCGACTACCATCCGGGATTCCATTGAGGTATTTATCCGTTAACATCCCCTGAGCTAACGGAGTGAACGCTATTGAGCCCATTCCCAAGTCCTGAAGAGTTTCCTTCAACCCATCACGCTCAACCCAACGATTGATAATGTTGTAGCTTGGCTGATGGATAACGCAAGGCGTGCCCAACTCTTTCAAGATAGAAGCAGCCTCTTTGGTCTTCTCAGAGTTATATGACGAAATCCCCACATAAAGTGCTCTACCCGAGCGTACGATGTGATCCAGTGCACCCATAGTTTCTTCCAGTGGCGTATCTGGGTCGAAACGATGGGAGTAGAATATATCTACGTAGTCCAAACCCATACGCTTCAGACTTTGATCGCAAGAAGCTATGAGATATTTTCGACTA
Organism: Granulosicoccus sp.; assembly: GCA_045106475.1. GTDB lineage: Bacteria > Pseudomonadota > Gammaproteobacteria > Granulosicoccales > Granulosicoccaceae > Granulosicoccus. Next base: position 8,709 of record JBGCEO010000108.1, on the reverse strand, counting down.
CCCCACTCGCCGTAAGGGCCGGGCCACATGTGGTATCCAGCCTTTGATGAGATGATCAGTTCATCTCTGTAGCCGGCGAAATCAGTTCGGAGAATTTTTCCAAAAACCTCTTCGGCAGAACCTGCCGGAGGGCCATAGTTGTTTGCAAGATCAAAATGAGTGATGCCGTTGTCAAAGGCTGTCTGGCATATTGCCCGCTGCAAACCAAATGAAAAATCATGACCAAAATTGTGCCAAAGCCCAAGCGATATCGCCGGTAGTTTAAGCCCGGACTTTCCACAACGGCGGTACACCATCTTGCTGTAACGATCTTCAGCTGGCTTATAGGTCACTGGGTTTTCCCTCTATGGCTAAACGACAGAGGTTTATGATACGACACCTGACACTTGTACGGTTAGTGTTACAGGTAAATTCGCTTGGTCTAAGAGTGGATCACAGAGCTATTGATCTCACCCATCGAGCAAATTCCCAGTTGTGCCAGCGCGATGCTGGTCTCTTGAGAGAGGACCTCGGTGAGTTGTTGTAGTCCTGCCTGCCCGTTTGCCGCCATGGCAAACAACAATGGACGCGCTAAGAAAACATAATTGGCACCCATCGCATAAGCCTTTACGACATCTTCCCCGGTCCGCAAACCAGTGTCGAAGAACAATGGGTAGTCCTCACCTATTTCAGCCCTAATGCTGGCCAGACAATCTATAGCGGCAGGGGCACTTTCCAGCTGCCGGCCGCCATGGCTGGAAACCTGAACGGCATCGACACCCATAGCTTTCATTCTGAGTGCATCGGGCACACTGAGAACCCCTTTGACGACCAGTTTACCTTGCCAGGAATCACGGATCTTTTCCAACAAAGTCCAATCAGCGCCGGCGCGACTGGCGGTGCGTTCAAACACACCAAATTTTCCACCAAAATTAGCCAATTCAGGCTTTCCACTGAAGAACGTATTGAGCGACCATCTAGGGTGCATCGCGAAATCCAGCAATTGAGCAGGCCCCATTTTGAAAGGCATTTTGAAACCACGCCGTAACTCCCTTGGCCGCCTGCCGACCTCGGGAACATCAACAGTTAGAACCAACGTCTTATAGCCGGAGCTTCTGGCTCGATCTATCAAAGCATTCGACGCATCTTCGTTGCCACTGAAGTACAACTGAAACCAGGCATGGCCCTCTGCCATTGTGATCATCTCTTCTAGCGACGTGGAAGCTGCCGTGGAGACGCCAACCGGTATCCGATGCGCCGCTGCAAGTTTTGCAAGCCATTCGTCTGCACGAGGATGTGATAGCTTACACATACCCATAGGGCTGATACCGAAAGGTAGCTCTACACTTTCATCAAACAAATCGACACCGATAGTGCGATGCTCTACATTGTTCAGCACTCGGGGTTGCAGACGAATCGACTGAATACGATCACGATTGAACGCTTCACCATAGCCATCACCGGCCGCACCATCGATGTAATCAAACACCATCCAAGGCAGCCGTTTCCGAGCAATCTCTCGTGCATCGCTACTGGTCTGAATAGTGGCCATCGATATCAGGGAAGAGGCACGTGCAAGGCATAACGAAACAGGGAATAGAATCCGATCATAATCAACAAACCAGAAGCGGCATATAGCGTGATTTTTGGAACCGACCAGGTTTGATGCATAGACGCAATCAGGCATCCTGCAAAGGCGAGTATTCCTGCTGGTAGAAATCCTATACGCGGCATTAACAGGCATGCAATCAACATGGATGCAACCAGTAGCACACGTCGCCACCAACTCCCTACTCCAAACCCCTCCTCCTTTGAAGGTTTTAGTATTCCACTGACTATTGACAGCATCGAGCAAACAATAAGTACGATGGCCGCAGCTCTGGGGAATACCTTCGAATCGATATCGCTATAACTGCTGGTGTCATATAAGGTGACAAAGCCTGCCACTATAAACAGAGCAGCTATGAGCAACGCACCTACATCCCGCTTTGTATCCAACTCACCTGTCATTGTTCAGACCTCTCTAGCGCTAAACGCTTGCGCCTACCGACAATGAGGGGATAAAACAGTGACAGTAGCGTAAATACAACGATTGCCTGCGAAATCGGACGACCAAAAAACATCCCGGAGAGATTATTGGTGGCGGAACCGATTATCCAGGTTTGTACAAATCCCTGTTCAGCAATAGGGCCCAGGATCAACCCCAATACTATCGGCGAAGCGGCAAAGCCAAAACGGCCTACAATCCACCCGAACACACCCAGACCAATCATCAGTACGACATCGGATACGCTGTTGCGAATTGCAAATGTGCCAATAATGGTCATGAACCCAACCGTAGGAACTAATACGGCTTTGGGTATGGTCACGATGGACTTATAGGCATATCGACCTATCAACAAACCCACCGGTAACATCAATAAGGTCGCGATGATCAAACCATAGATAAATGTGTAGGCAATGGACCCACCACCTGATTGGAACAACCCCGGACCAGTTCGAACACCTTGCACCAGCAAGGCTCCCAATATCACTGCATCGGGCGGTGTACCGGGTATACCAAGCACTAAGGTTGGGATAAAGCCTCCCCCCACAGTTGCATTGTTGGCAGACTCAGTCGCTATTATGCCATCTGCCTCTCCCTCACCGAACTTTTGCTCGGGTCTGGCATTTCGTTTTGCTTCAGAATAGGCGACCAAACCGGCAACCGAGCCACCTGCACCGGGTAGTATGCCGACCAATGTTCCTATCACCGATGATCTGATCAGATTGAATTTTGACTTTAGAGCAATGCGAGCGGCATCACCTACGCGAACCGACTTGACACCCTCTTTGACGGCTAGATGACGCTCTGGTACTGCTGCAAGATCGATCAGTACAGGTATGCAGTAAAGACCAATTAAAGCGCCGACTACACCAAACCCGCCGATCATGGTTTGCGAACCAAAAGTAAGGCGAATATCTGCTGAAATTTCAGCAACACCCACCGTTGATAGAATCAAGCCAAATGCCCCACCGGCCAGGCCTTTGAGAAGGTTACCGTTAGAGAGCGACGCAATCAGCGATAGGCCGAAAATAGCTAGCCAGAAATACTCCACAGGGCCAAATGCAAGAGCAACCTGAGACAAAGGAGGAGCCAGAAACAACAGAGCAAGCGCCCCGACAAAGCCTCCAAACACAGAGGCAAAACAAGCAATGGCTACCGCTAGATCGCCTTGCCCTTTTTTTGCCATCGGATAGCCGTCAAAAGTGGTAGCAATGGCAGAGGGTGTTCCCGGTGTATTGAGCAAGATAGCGGCATAGGCACCACCGTATATGGCTCCGGTATAGATTGCACCAAGTAGGATTAAGGCCGACGCCGGCTCCATACTAAAGGTTATCGGGACGAGAACAGCCACCGCCATGGTGGCTGTTAGTCCAGGAATCGAACCGATGATTGTGCCCGCAACGACGCCAAACAATGCAAAGGCTATATTAAGCGGTGTTAATGCCGCTAAAAAGTTACCTGCATCCATTGCTGTATCCGGACACCAATTACGTAGCTTTTAGTCAATCAGACCAGCAGCTTTTGCATCAGCCAGGTACTCTGCTACGCGATCTTTCATGAAAGCATCCATACCAGCTGCATCAACATCAAGCATGGCAAAACCGCCATCCAGCATTTGTTGCTGAAATGCCTCATCACCGTTAATTTCGGCAATCATGTCCGACCATAGTTGCGTGGTCTCGGCACTGGCAGACTCAGGCAATGCAATCCCACGGTAGGCTCCGCCAACCATGTCATAACCCAGTTCTTTGAACGTGGGCACATCCGGGAAAAGTGGATGCCGCTCTTCCATGGCAACAGCCAGCATTCTTACTGCATCACCCTGCTTTGCACCAACCGTAGAATAGCCCCACTCAGCTTTAACCTGTTTGCCCAGCAATGCCGTGACTGCGGCTCCAGTACCTTTGAATGGAACATAGGTAGTCTTGATATTGGCCATTTTGTCGAACTTGATTTGCGCAAGATGATTGGCAGAAGCTTTGCCAGAACCTGACATTGTGACCTGGGCGGGGTTAGCAGTAGCGTCATCAACCAAATCTTGCAAGCTCATGTAGGGACTGTCTGCTTCAACCACGATGGCATCAGGTGTGAAGTGGAACATATAAAAGCTATTGATGCCTTCAGTCGTGAAACCTACATCTTTTTGCGCTGGCTTGATAATGATATGCGGAAGGTTAACGCCCATAATGGTTTGACCATCATCAGACAATCCATTCAAGGATGCCCAACCCACGGCGCCGCCACCGCCAGGTTGATAGGAGATAACAAGATCCTGACCAAATTTTTCTTTAAAAAACGGCTGTTGAAAACGGGCTGAAATATCAGACTCACCACCCGGTCCAAACGGGATGATGTAGTTGACAGGGCCACTCAACTCAGCGTTGACGCTCAGTGAGCTTAGCGACAACACCACTGTGCTTAGCACAGATTTAAACAACGATAATTTTTTCATGGTATTCCTCGTAGTGGTGATAAAAACCCAAGCGCTTGTCAGGCAATTCTATGCATTTCGCGCTTTTAGGGCTGTCATGAATCGGTCTTTTATTACGACCGGATCCATCGTTATAACAGGCACCTTGACGTTGCCCGATTCGCATTTAGACACGATGATGGTCATCTTGTCACCGGCGATTGCATCGGTGACGACCTGAACGGTATCTTCGGCAGAGCACTCTATAACATTGTCGCACCCACATGCCTTAGCAACAGCAGTCAGTGATGTCTTTTTACCTGCATAGGTAGGTTGATCACCCGTCGAACCATAGCTGCCATTGTCAATAATGAGCAAAATGAAGTTGTCTGCCACATTGTTTGCAATGGTGGGAAGTGTACCCAGGTTAGTTAACACTGATCCGTCACCGTCGATGGAAATGACCTTTTGCTTTTGAGCAAGCGCCAGTCCCAAGCCGATGGACGAAGCAAGCCCCATCGTACCGAGCATATAAAAATTAGTGGGCTGATCATCCAGCATGTGCATCTCCTGGCTTGGTAGGCCGATGTTGCACACGACAAACTGATCAGAAATTACTGGAATCAATTGCTTTAGTATTTCAGAACGTATCATGGTTAGTACCCATTCCAAAAAGTTGCATCGGTAAGGATTGCTACCGGTTTATTACACATGAAGGTATGTTTGAGGATGGCATCAAACTCCTCCACATCACTTTCCTGGTGAAAATGATAAGTCGGAATATTGAGCTGAGCCAGCAGTGCTTTGGTGTGCACAGCCATTTCTACCTGACAAGCAACGGGTTCACCCAGCTCACCACGATAACTGATCAGCATGGGTAGTGGCATGCGGTAATACTGGGTTAGCGTAACGAGCGTATTAATGGTTACGCCAATGGCCGTGTTTTGCATGATGATGGCTGGTCGTTTGCCCCCCATGAAGGCACCGGCACACAAACCCATACCCTCATCTTCCTTATTGGCAGGGATATGGTAGATATCGTTGTGTTCTTCCAACTTATCGATCACACCGGCCAATTGTTTACAGGGTACGGTAGTTACAAAATCGACTTTGTTGTTAACAAAATCAGCAACAATCTTGTCGTTGACAGACACTTATACACTCCAGGGCTGGCGAGAATTCTCCGAGTTTGAACTAAAATTATTCTTAACTCAAATAATATTTATTTAAGTTTGTATAAAATTATTTTTTACCTTCGTTGGCCGCTCCACGTTGATGAACGGTCACAGTCTTTTGCAGCTGCTGCACCAGGCGATCCACGAGTCGCCGTTTGCCACAATCTGCTCTGGAAAGTACGCCCAGGACTCTCGAGCGACGGGGCTCAGGCAGTTTGATTTTACGCAAAGTCGCGAATATCGCATCAGGTACGCAAACATCGGGAACAATAGACACTCCCAGATTATGTGACACCATGCTGGTTAACGATTCAATAGATTCCATTTCCATCGAGGGGCGTATAGGCACCTGATGCTCAAGTAGCCACTGCTCAGCCAGCAATCCTACCGCCGCTCTTCGGGTGTGGCGAATGTAAGGCCTGTCTTCTAATATTTTTACAGGATCATCGCCGGTTTCCTCCGGGGATGTGAGCAGAATCAACTCCTCTTGAACAAAAGGTTCCCAAACCACGTTGGAACCTAAATTCGATGGCTGACTCAGAATCGCTGAGTCGACAGCTCCACGTTCGACTTGTTCCTGCATGTCACTGGATAAACCGGGTACCACTCGGATGTGTAACTGAGGATACACTCTGATCAATTCCTTTACCGATTGTGGCACCAGCGCGCGAATCGTAGAGGGCACAGCTCCCAGGGTTAACTCACCATATATTTGTGCATCGCCTGTTAGATCATCCATCAGGGTATCGTAGGCGTGCACTAGCTCTCGAGCTTTGGGCACAAGAGCCTTTGCCAGCGAATTCAACTGTGGCGTGTGGGTGGAGCGATCAAACAGAGTGCTGTTTAAAGACACCTCCAGGCGCTTCATCTGCTGACCAACTGCTGCTTGCGTCACGTTAATCGACTCTGCTGCAGCACTAAAACTGCCTCGATCCGAGATGGCGATCAGGGTTTTGAGTAGAGCAATGGACAAAAGGGTCACCGACGAAATATCAACTTGAAGTTGGCAGCCTATTCCAATTGGATCAGTGCGACAATTGAATTAAGTGCTTTAGTTCAACAACCAATCAAATACACATTTGTAACAACGGTTTATGCGACATTCTAGTGTCTATCACGATCACCTGGCTGCTTTTGTCAGAACATTGGCTCACGAATTAACGGGAGACTGTGATTTCTCTGCAGCGGGGGTTGCGCTCTACACGAGCGATGCATCTAATTACCGGCAAATACCGCTGGGCGTTGTTTATCCCAAAAACAGTGAAGACGTTAAGGTTACGACGACCCTATGCCGGGAGCATGGTCTGCCTGTTCTGATGCGAGGTGGTGGAACGTCGCAAAACGGCCAGTGCGTGAATGTTGCAGTCATACTGGATTGTTCCCGCTACATGAACCGCGTGCTATCGATCAATACACAAGATCGCACAGCCCTGATCGAGCCCGGCGTTATCTGTGATGCTCTCAAAGCAAAAGCGGAACAATCTGGTTTGACTTTTGGTCCCGATCCCGCCACTCATAGTCGCTGTACATTGGGTGGGATGATTGGCAATAACTCCTGTGGACCACACTCGATGCTGGCAGGTAAAACCGTTGAGAATGTGATTGAGCTAGAGGTTCTAACCAGTGAGGGAGATCAATTCTGGGTTGGGCCCACAAGCGATGAGCAGCTTGAATCGATTATCGCCAAAGGAGATCGGCAGTCAGCTATCTATGCAGAACTCAAAGCCATAAGAGACGAATACGCGGAACAAATCAGATCGCGTTATCCTACTATTAAACGACGTGTCTCCGGATACAACCTCGATCAACTGCTACCGGAAAACGGTTTTAACGTAGCGCGTTCGCTTGTGGGTTCGGAAGGTACTTGCATTAGTATATTGCAAGCCCGCGTAAAGCTGATTGAAAACCCTCGCTATAAACGCTTGGTAGTCCTGGGTTTTCAGGATATCTATACAGCCGGTGATAGTGTTCCAGAACTAATGCCATTCAAACCCATCGCGATGGAAGGGCTAGACTGGAATATCATAGGCGGTCTTAACGATCGAAATCTTAAACAGAAAGAAGTCTCGTTGCTTCCAGAAGGACGCGCCTGGTTACTGGTAGAACTGGCGGCCGAAAGCCAAACGTCACTTGATCAATGCTGTGAAGCATTTTCCGAGGCAATGCATAGCTCATCCAAAGTGCAGTCAATCATTCAAGTGACCGATCCCGAGCAAGTCACAGCCATCTGGAGTATCCGTGAGCAAGGTGCGTCAGCCACATCAATGAGCTTAAATCCAGAAGATCCTGATCCGGCAGTAGGTTGGGAAGATACGGCAGTTGATCCGATGCAGCTCGGCGATTACTTGCGTGAGTTTCAGGCTCTTGTTGATCGTTATGGCTATACAACCAGTTTATACGGACACTTTGGCGATGGTTGCATTCATGCGCGTATAACCTTTGATACCCGCACAGAACAAGGTGTCAAACAATGGAGAAAGTTTAGCCAGGAAATTGCTCAACTAGTAGTCAAGTTTGGAGGCTCACTGTCAGGAGAGCATGGCGATGGACAGGCCAAAGCAGAATTTCTGCCCATCATGTTTGGTGATGAACTCATGCAGGCATTCAAACGATTCAAAACAGTATGGGACCCGCAGGGCCGGATGAATCCAGGCAAATTGATTGATGCCTACAAAATGGACGAAAATCTCCGCTTTGGTCCGGACTACCAGCGCCCCGTAGTAAACACATCCCTGCAGTTTGTCGAAGACGTCGGCGGTTTTGCTCGATCATCAGAACGATGCATCGGTATGGGTAAGTGCCGTGCCCAGTCAGGCGCTATGTGTCCAAGCTATCAAGCCAGTGGTGAAGAGCGCTACTCAACCAGAGGGCGTGCTCATCTACTTCATGAGCTGGTTCGCGGCGAAGTACTGGAAGATGGTTGGCAAAATCAGGACATCGCGGATTCCTTAGAGCATTGTTTGTCGTGTAAGGCCTGCAAGCACGAATGCCCCACACAAGTGGATATTGCAGCATACAAAGCAGAATTTATGGCTGCACATTACAAGAATCGCCGCCGTCCTCTTCATCACTACGCGCTTGGGTTTGTCGGTACCACG
>JBGCEO010000107.1:0-6008 GCA_045106475.1 Granulosicoccus sp. | reverse complement strand
CAGTATCCTTGGCTAAGGCCACGTCCAGATCAAAGGGTAGTTCACGCAGTTCGCCGGTGATTTGTAGTTGCGGCAAGTCGAGCGTCCACTGTCCATCCTTGACCAGGCCGGTTGCGTTGATCATGCCGTTCAGATTGCCGTCTAGATCAGGTAATTGAATACCAGGATTCAAATTATTCAGCGTCCATGCGCTTGCCCACTCGATTGTCTCTAGCCATGATAGGGATGTACTACCACTAGCTGTACCACCTAAGGTTTTAATAGCTATGGCCGGCAGTGACAGGCGCTCGGTGTTTACCAGCCCGTCGATGTCAATCGTGGTATCGGGAACCTGTTCGCCTTCGAGTTGGGTGAATAGTTTAAGTTGGTAGTCTTTAAGTGAGCCATCAAGTTCGATTAACGTGTCTAAAGCCCTGATTTGATTCTGAGAGGTGATGGGCCAGCCCAGCTGCTTTGCTGATACGCTCATCTGCAGCGGCAAATCTTTGTCGAGCGGTTGAACCGTGCCGAGGATAGATACATTTGCTGCACCGGTTACTTGCGTGTTGACATCAAGCTGTTTGAGCGTGTTTCCCAGCTTTACTAAAACCTTGGCAGGCTGTGCACCATCGCCTTCCGGAACGGTATCCGGGAGGATGTCATCTGCATTTAGCTCAATGGAAAGATCAAGCGGGTAGTCGTCTACGACATTGATACTGCCCGTGGCTACGGCATCATAGTTTTGATATTGCAGCGAGGCGTTATCAAGGTAGAGGGTGTTGTCTTCAGTCTTTGCGCTTAGGCTTAAGTTTTCCAGCACCAGTTCTGCTGCATCGCCTGGTGGTTGGAAGATCAGCTTCTTAACTAAAACCTGATCAACGGTCACGTCCAGTGGCAAGTTGATGGTGGGCAACTCTATAGGATCGCTTGACGTGGGCGGTGGCGCATCTGTTGGGAAGGTTGCTATTGCTAACTCATCGATTTCAACCTTGTCCAGGCAGAACCTGCGCTGCATCAAACAGCCCAGCCGCCATGCGCTTTGCACACCATTGGCGTTGATTGCCAAGCCTTCGTTTTCAAAGCTTAAGTTATTTGTTTCTATTCCTGATGTGAGATTGCCGTTAATGGTACCCAGATCCAGTCCGTCAACGCGTTCTGATACGGCTTGTGTAACTTGTTTGAAACCGGCATCAGTGCCTGCCAGACCAAAAACCAAAGCAAGAACTAGCAAGAACAAAATCAGAATGGCGAGCAGCAGGAAGCCCGACCATTTGAATACTCGTTTCATCACAGATCAGGCCCAAGTGACAGATGCACGCGCACGCCATCACCATCGTTATCGCTGATAGGTGTAGCGAAGTCTATGCGAAAAGGACCAACCGGGGATTGCCAGCGCACACCAAATCCTGCGCCAACGCTGTAGCCGGTATCAAACGAGTTAAACGCACGACCTGCATCAACAAACAAAGCGCCACTCCAACGATCCAGAAAACGATAGTTGTATTCCAGGTTTAACACTTCCAGATAACGGCCTCCAATTGCTTCACCATCGGTATCTCGGGGCGACAGATCCTTGAAACTAAAGCCACGAACACTTCTGTCTCCGCCTGCAAAAAAGCGCTGCGATACCGGAACCCTTGGGTAGTCATTGGATTGTATAGCGCCGTATTGCACTGCACCAATAACTGTATTTCTGTCCGACAATGCACGCAAGTAACGAAATGTACCGACTGTTTTCAAGAAGTCGATCGTTGACAGAACTCGCGACGAACCTCCCATCAACTGAAAGCTTATCGCTTGCCCCCAAACTGGAAAGGGTGATCCCCTGCTGCGACTTCTTGAGTAACTCACACCGGGTAGAATCAAATCAGTTGTCTCTTCGAGTCCACCGGCTGTAAATCGTTCTCTTTCCCATCGCAGAAACAAAGATTCGGTCCATTGGCTCGTCGTGCGGCTCACCCGTTGGAAGTTGAGTGTGCTCAAAAAGCTTTCGGTATCGCCCTCTTGATCGTTTTTCAGGCCATATTCGATACCCCAGTAGTTGTACAGAGGTTCATTACGCCTGGGTATGCGATAGGCAATACTGGCGTTTTGTGTATCTCGGGAAAATCCAATGCCTGCCTCGGCGGAATGACCGCGCCTGTTGATGAGCGGTCTGCCCCAGGTGAACTTTGTACGAAAGAGGGTATCGGTGGCGAAGCCAACGCCAATGCCCACTTGATTGTTGTCTTTGCGAGTTAGATCGACTTTGACAGGTATCGTTTTGCCATAACGCCGATCCTGTAGCGGCAACACTCTAACACTCTGGAAATAGCCACTGTTTTGCAGGTTCTGCGTAAGCTCGCCAATTAAGCCTGATTCATAAGGTGCACCTGGTTCGAATGGAACCCAGCGATTGAGGAAGGTATCGGTGAAAACGCTTTGATCAAACAATATATCGCCAAACGTATAGCGGGGTCCGGATTGCGCAACTAAATTGACATCAGCCGTTAAGCGTCGTCGGCTGACTCGAACTTCGTTTTTACTAAAGGCGAATTCGAAGTAACCCAGATCTTGTGCCTGATCAATCAGCGCAGCTTTGCTGGCTTCGTAGTCATCTGAAATAAAGATGCTTCCTTCTAACAGGGGTAGTTCGGCGAGCACTCGATTAAAAGCCGGATCATCGTTAGCATCCCCTTCGATGGTGAGTGTAAGTTCGTTGACGAGCACTGGATCGTTTGCCTGAACGCTAATGGTGACGACGGTGTTTTCACCTTGCACATTGCGTGTAACACGAACGCTGGGGTTGAAGTAACCAAGGGCACTCATGGCGGCTTTGGTTTGCTCGGGTAAGCCTGCGATATAGCGACGAAGATTTCGTCGCTCTTGCGCTGGTGGCGGGGCACCGACCAGCAGACGCACATTTTCCTCTAAGGCTTCATCGATACCTGTTACGACCAACTGAGTGGCTGCTAGGGCAGGTCCGCTGCTGATCATCAGAGCCAGAATGATGCAGGCAGGGATCAGCCTACTCAATATCCGAGTAACAATTGTTGACAAAATCGCGCCGCGATCTGAATGTTGGCTAGAGCCCACGGAGTGACTGGCTATGATTAAAGTGTGAGTTAGTTCGCTGATGAGACCTGAAATTCAATCGAAGATCAGTAAACACCACCCACAAAACATGCAAATTCAAGGTTTTGAAGGTCCTATTGCTTCATTGCAGTTATTCATAGTGTGACAGACCAAGCGATATCAGGGGGTATGGTGCCAATTGAATGAGACTGCAAGCACTTACAACGTAGTGCAAGGCTCGATGGGTCCGGTTTCCAAGACACTATCTGATAATACCGAAGTGGCTAATGTTGGGGAGTTTTGACTGAGCCGCTTTGCTTTCACATTGGCAATAAAGCAAGTTGTTTATGTCAGCGAAAGTAGCCTGTCTATGATTTGCGTGCTTGCCGTGCCATCGCCATAGGGGTTAATTGATTGGCTCATCGAATCCCACAGTGCGGGTGAGTCCAGCAGTTGCGTGGTTGCAGACACAATGTGATCGTGTTCAGTGCCGACAAGTTTGACGGTTCCCGCTTGAATGGCTTCAGGGCGTTCGGTGGTATCGCGCATCACAAGAACCGGCTTGCCAAGCGCCGGTGCCTCTTCCTGGATGCCACCGCTATCGGTAAGGATTACGTAGCTTTGTTGCATGAGGAAGGTAAATTCCAAATACCCTTGTGTAGGGATCAAGAATACATTCTCACAATCGCTGAGTAGTCGCTTGACTGGTTCCTGAACATTGGGATTCAAATGAACCGGGTAGATGATTTGAACGTCATCTCGTTGTGCAAGTGTTGCTATAGCTTTACAGATGTTTTCAAAGCCGCTGCCAAAATTCTCGCGCCTATGCCCTGTGACCAGTATGAGTTTTTTCGCTGAATCAAGCGTGGGCAGTTGCTTGGCAATGGTCGCCTGTAAGTTTGAGTCGGCCTCCAGCTGAGCGCAAGCGTCGAGTAGTGCATCGATGACTGTGTTGCCGGTAATAGTTATCGAGTCTTCATGGATGCCTTCAGCGATCAGGTTTGCACGGGACGATTTTGTTGGCGCGTAGTGGTGGGCCGCCAGAGCGCCTGTCAGCTTCCTGTTGCCTTCCTCCGGCCACGGAGAGTAGAGATTTCCGGTACGTAAACCTGCTTCAACGTGATGAACCGTGACCTGGTGGTAGTAGGCCGTCAGCGTGGTGGCAAAGGTTGTATTAGTGTCTCCATGGACAAGCACAACATCGGGTTTCTGTTGATTAAATGTATCTCTCAGGCCCTGCATGACGCCAGTGGTCACATCGATCAGATCCTGGCCCGAGCGCATGATGCCCAGATCAATATCGGGCTTTAACCCAAATACTGACATGACTTGGTCCAGCATTTGTTTGTGCTGACCGGTTGAACAAAGCACAGTCTCAAGCTCTGTACACAGTTTAAGCCGCTTAACCAAGGGTGCCATCTTGATGGCTTCCGGCCGTGTGCCACAAACCACCATCACTCTTTTGGCCTGCTCTCTGGTCATGGCACTCGAGCGCTCAAACAGATTTTGGTGCAGCGACTCGAATTAGCTCGGCTCACAATCATCCGGAAACTTCGCTGACCACTCAGCATAGCCACCGTCCAGGCTATACACCTCATCAAATCCTCGCTCGGCGAGAAACGCGCCCGCACTTTGACTCATATTGCCGTGATAGCAGCATACAATGAGAGGGATCTGCTGATCGGCATCATTGATAAACCCTTGTACTGCTGTGTTGTCCAAGTGGGTGGAATCGGTGATGTGACCAGCTTTGTAGCTTTCTTCATCGCGTATATCGACTACATTTACCGGCCGATCAAGTATCAGTTGCAGAGCGTCATCGGCTGATATGCGGGAGTATTGCGGCATTCGTCTACTTCTTTAGTGTTTCTGTTACTGAGTATTGTACTGCTTCATGAGCTTTCGTATCGACGATACCCCTGCTGCAAACGGTGATCCGCTGTTTCGTGCCGGCTTCAAACAGCAGCCGGCCGATTTTTTGGTGTCGGAGTTGCTGGAAATAGAGTTTGACCAAGCTGGTGAGCATCTCTATTTGCAGGTAGAAAAAACTGCGATGAATACCGACGAGCTGGTCTCGCTACTCGAAAAGGAGTGTTCTGTGGCATCAACCGATGTCGGGATCGCCGGGCTCAAGGATCGTCATGCAGTTACCACTCAGTGGGTGAGCGTGCGAACGACTGCTGGAGCTGCTGAAATCGAGTCTGTTTTTCGACAGTTCAACGAGAATCAGCAGCCTGACTCTTTTGAAAGTAGGGAGGGTGATCGGAGAGCGCAGAATCAGGAACCCGTAAATTTGCAGAATGATGAAACGCTCATTGTGCGTAAACACCTTAAATTGATCAGTAGTGCGAGACACTCCAGAAAGCTGCGTCGAGGTGCACATCGTGGCAATCGCTTTGTAATTACACTGCGAAATGTCTGTGCTTTGCCTGAGAATTTTTCCACAGGTGCAGGTGCAGGTGCAGGTGCAGGTGCAGATGCAGATGCAGATGCAGATGCAGATGCCGGTGCCGGTGCCGGTAAAGCCAAACTTGACTTGCCCCTCACGGAGTCAGGCAGGTTTGCGGTCGACCAGCGAATACAGCAGATTCGAGCGTTAGGCTTCCCCAACTACATTGGCCCTCAACGGTTTGGTTTTGGCGGACAGAATTTAGTCCGTGCCCGGCAATGGTTTCGGCAGCCCAAAAAAAGAGCGTCCCGACAGCAGAGGAGTTTGTGGCTCTCAGCCAGTCGCAGCATTATTTTTAATACTGTTTGCGCAGCAAGGGTGAGAGATCAGTCCTGGTCAAGATTGCTCAACGGGGAACCGGCGGTGCTGGATGGCAGCCGCAGCTTTTTCCATCCCGACAGCGAACGCGAGGCCGATGACGTTGTGGCACTCCAATCACGCTTAGACGAGTTTGATATCCACCCCAGCGCACCGTGGTGGGGACGAGGCAAGCCTGAAGTGTCAGGCGAATGCGAGCAGTATGAAC
>JBGCEO010000106.1:0-12410 GCA_045106475.1 Granulosicoccus sp. | reverse complement strand
GAGCACGGATAGTGGCAGAGACTGTATTAGGATTAATTGAGTTAGACGGGCGTTCGTACTTGTCGCAGAATCGAAGCTGGACGCCAGCAGACGGTGTCGGGATATCAACGGTGGGTGGTATGCTCACCTATTGAAGTCAATCCAGATTTGTCACCAAGGATACTGCCTGCTGTGCGAGTTGCATTGCAGGCAGTGGCTTTCAACCGTGTAGCAAACTCTGGATTAGCGATGGTTACAATGCAAGCAGCGATTCGGCAAGCCTCCTCAAAATAGTAAAAGACTGGACAGTCTTTGTATGCCACCATCGCTTTAGCGTAAATACCTTTAACTGCTGACGGGCCTGAAGCTCATAAACTCACCTTTGCGTTTCATAATGCAACTGTCTAGTATTGTCTATTATGAAAAGAAAGACATTTGCAGGCAGCCCCTGCCAGATAGCAAGATCTCTGGATGTATTGGGAGATTGGTGGAATCCATTGATTCTGCGCGAATGCACATACGGTGTGCACCGCTTTGACGATTTCCAGCAGATGCTTGGTATTGGGCGCAATATGTTGACCCGGCGACTAAAACAGTTAATCGAGGAAGGTCTGTTAGAAAAAAAGGCCTATCAATTCTCTCCAGAACGTTATGAGTATCGCTTGACTGACAAAGGATTTGATGCAATCAAAGTGCTCATCGCGATGATGGAGTTTGGTGAGAAGTGGCACTTTAAACAAGGTAAAGAGCCTATCCGCCTATACAATATAGAGTCGGGAGAACGTGTTCATCCCGCCGTCGTCGATGCCAATACAATGGAGACCATAGACCCGCGTAAGATCACTGCTGGTCCCGGGCCTGGATTTCCAAAAAATAAAACAATTAGACGAATACGTTTTGGGGAAAGCTATATCGAATAACGCTCGCATATATCTCTGTAAAGTAAATCACAATCTAGAATTGCTGGCGCTTACAAAATTCATTTCCAATGAGCGGTAATTCACGGTAAGAGTGCGTTTGGAATTTTGGTGCTTTGTATTTAAAAGGCCAATAACCATGCTTCCATAGCTTCCAGCTAGTGACCACTGGAGTTGCCAAACAACGTTGAGATGGCAGAGATGGCTGAGGAAAAACGTTTCGCAGATGTAAATACCATCTTTCCCGCATAGTGCACTGCTCAGGTGTTGTAATAGCAGTGTATTAGTCTTGCATTACCTCATCATTACCAGTTTGGTGGGCGTTAAAAACATCTTCATGTTTTTGAATTATGTGTTCATTTAGCGGAGGATATTTACCCTATTCGGATCGTTATTTAAGCTATTATCTTGCTATTTATAGATGCAGAAAAGTTCTAATCAAGACTTTTCACTAGCGGTTTGGGAGATACTTTTGCCAGATATCAGTAGTTGGCTTTCAGAACTGGGCCTGGACAAATACAGCCGGGCTTTCGCAGAAGCTGAGATCAATTATGAGACGCTGCCCGACCTTGCTGAGGAGGATCTAAAGGAACTGGGTCTACCGCTGGGTCCACGCCGCAGAGTGTGGGGGGCAATCCAACGACTTGGAGTTACCCAACCCACGTCCGATAAAATGGCCACTACACATATAGCTCCGTCTGATGTCTCAGCACCAACAACACAATCCGATGCCGAACGTCGTCACCTGACAGTGATGTTCGTCGATCTTGTGGGCTCCACCGAAATGGCCACCAGGATGGACCCTGAAGACATGCGTGATGTCATCACTGGCTACCAGAACACCGTGGCCGGGATCGTCTCTCGTTTCGAGGGGTTTGTCGCAAAATTCATGGGCGATGGTGTGCTGTGTTATTTCGGATGGCCTCGAGCCAATGAGGATGATGCAGAGCGTGCTGTACGAGCGGGCCTTGCCATGATTGAAGCGGTTAGTCACGATTCAGATCCAAATGGCACAGCCCTTTCTACCCGTGTAGGCATCGCAACCGGCGTAGTCGTGGTTGGCGACATGATCGGCAGTGGAGCGGCCCAGGAAGCTGCCGTTGTTGGCGAAACACCTAATCTAGCAGCCCGATTGCAGGGGTTGGCCCAACCCAACCAGTTGGTGTTGCCAAAAGAAACTCAAAACCTGCTGGGTGATATTTTTGAATTAAAGCCAATAGGCGCCCATAGCCTCAAAGGTATTACTAAACCTGTAGATGCATTCGCTGTGATTGGTGAGAACACCAGCGAAAGTCGATTTGCCGCCCGTCAAAGCGGAACACTCACTCCTATCGTTGGCCGTGAGCAGGAACTCCAGCGTCTGAATGAATGCTGGGCACAGGCAAAATCAGGCAAAGGACAAACCATAATCGTCAGCGGTGAGGCGGGTATCGGTAAATCTCGAATTGCAAAAGCGGCGATTGATGAGGCTTCGCACGACGATCATATCCGCATGACTTATCAGTGCTCTCCTTACCATGCTGAAAGCGCGTTTTATCCGGTCATTCAACAAATATCATTTGCAGCAAGGTTCGCCCCCCAGGACAGTCCCGATAACAGGCTAGACAAGTTAGAAGCCCTGCTAGGCGACAATCACGATGATCTTAAGCTTATGGCTTCCATGCTGGGGCTCGATGGGAACACCCGCTACGGCAAACTTGAACTGAACCCTACGCAACAACGCGAACAAACGATGCAGATGTTTACCCGTTTGTTGGTAGAGCAAGCTGCACAAAAACCCGTACTACTAATATATGAAGACCTTCACTGGATTGATCCAACATCACTTGAATTGTTGGAAACCCTGCTCGATGCAATAACCGGTGAGCGAATCATGATATTGGCTACCGCCCGCCCAACTTTCGAGTATGGGTTCGGAGGTCATCCTATCGTGACGCGTTTTACGTTAAACCGCTTGGGCCGAGAGCAGATTGCGGCTATTACCGCCAAACTCACCGGTGGCAAATCCTTACCGGATGAGATCGTGGAAATCATCAGACAGCGCACGGATGGAGTACCCCTGTTTGTAGAGGAGCTAACTAAAACGATTCTTGAATCTGGTGCACTCAAAGAAGAAAACGATCGATTTGTTCTTGATGGTCCACTGAGTGCCATTGCGATACCCAACACACTACACGATAGCCTTATGGCACGACTTGACAGGCTACAACCGATCAAAGAAGTTGCTCAAACGGCTTCGTGCATCGGACGGGAATTTGATCATCAATTGCTGACGAAAGTCGCCCTGTTACCAGAAACAGAGCTGGACTTGGCATTGAATGGACTGATCGAAGCAGAGCTTATCTATCGACGCGGTGTGCCGCCTGATGCAACTTATCTGTTTAAACATGCATTGGTTCGCGACGCTGCCTATGAAAGCCTGCTTAAAGAAAAAAGACGAGCCGTACATACACGTATCCTAGCCGCACTAGAAGCAGATCTAAACATAGCATCTGAAGTTCTAGCAGTTCACGCAGAAGCGGCAAACCTTAACGATCGTGCGATTGATCTATGGGAAGCGGCAAGCAAGGCAGCTATAGCACGGCCCGCCTTTGCGGAAGCTATTTCGCACATTGGACGTGCAATGGCTCTGCTCGGACCTCGCGTTGAGAATAACGATGCTGAAGCACTCTCCAAGGCATTGACGTTACAGGTACAACTCAGTGTTGTTTACCTATCCAGCAAAGGGTGGGGCGCAGAAGAGTCAAAAGATGCTTATCAGACTGCGCTGACTCTCGCAGACAAGGTGGGCGATACACCATTGCGATTCTCCATTCTTTATGGCTTGATGCTTATAAGATATGGTCGTGGCGAACCAGACGAAGCAGTCCGCCATGGACAAGCCTTTGTCGATCTGGCCGAAGCTGCGCCAAGCACAGCGCCCGCAGTTGTAGCCAACCGATCATTTGCTGCAGCTCTACTATTAACAGGAGATGTTGAGCGCGCCCAACCGTATTTCGATCGTGCTGTTGAGTTGTTTGATCCCGAAGAGCACAAAAATATGGCTAACCAATTCGGACAGGATCTGGGCGTGGGAACTCATGGACTCATTACCTGGAATTTGTTATTTCGTGGAAAAACTCAGGCGGCTCAAGAGCATCTAGAGTCGTGTGAATATTACAGTGACGCCTGTGACAGTGTCATGTCGAAATGCTATGCACATATGGTTGGCGATGCTCATTCTTTTATAACAGGTAATGCGCATGAATTAGCGAGGCACTCAAAAGCGGGATTTGAATTGGCATCTGAGCATGGTTTAAAGCTGATGCAGGGTTTCTCTGGCATGAGTTCAGGTTTGTCCATGCTTCAACAAGAAGATCTATCCGGGCTGGATTCCTACAAATTGTATGAAGCCAATTTCCTGGCAACAGGCTCAAAAATCGGAATAACTCTTTATCGGGTATTTGCTGCACAAGCTGCATTTGATTCGGGTCTGATTGATGAAGCCCACGCAATGACAATCAAATCCAAAACACTCATGGACGAGACGGGCGAACGATGGTGCCTGTCGTATCTCTATCAACTGCAAGCCCGCATATCGATGAACAAATCTGATCCAAGCACCGCAGAAGATCAATTACTCAAAGCGCTTGAGGTTGCTCGCCAACAGAAGGCAAAACTGTGGGAGCTTCGCGCATCCATTGATCTTGCGAAATTGTGGCAGGAACAAGATAAGGTTGTTGAAGCGATTGCCCTGCTAGAACCGATACATAACAGTATTGATGAAGGTGATTGTCCTGCTGATCAGGCAATAGCCCGTGAGCTATTAGCGTCATTATCAAGTTAATACAGATCGATCAAGTTCCGCTATAAAAAGAATAAGCCTGCGCATCTGCAGGATTGGGAGGTCCTGTGGTGCTCTTGCCCACTTGGACTATTTGATTAATCTCCGTCCTTACCAGGCACGATAAAAACGCGTTCAAAATAGGTGGTTAGCTGGTCTGTAGCATGAAGAGGTAATACATGTGCTATGTATTGATCCGGCCTGACGATCACTAAACAACCCTGAGTCTTATCTATGCCTCTAGCAGTATAAATATCAACGTTTTTACCGCCGAAGCAAAATACTTTCTCATAATCACGCAGCTGATATTTACCCTTCCTAGGGAACAAAAATTGCGGAAGCGCCGTAAGGTCAATATCTCGAAAATGGTACGGGAGTATGGCGCGCACATCGATCAGGCTATCAAGTTCACTATTGGTGGGCGTAAAGCGACCCACAGGCGAGTCTGAGTCGTTCTCCAAATAGCTGCATACACCAGCCAGCGCTTTTATGGAATCCTCCACACCGCTACCGAGTGGGGCGAATACAAATAGCCTGAAACGGCCATCTGCTTCAATCACATGTCCAAGCTGCATCGGTTTGGCGTCTGCAAGGCGAACAAGCTCTGCTGAGTGGAAGCGTTTGCCTATTTCTAAACCAGATGCGACAGACTGGTTTTGATTGGTTCCTGTTAGTAGGGAAGGGCTATAGCATGTCGCAGTGCCCGCTGTATATTGTCCACTTCTGACAAAGTAAGACTGCACTTCTTCAGCACTTACCTTGCTGTTGTCTTTGGATGCCTCATGCAACAGCTCAGCCCACTCGCGATCAAAGTCGATTAGTTCTTTTGCCACCGCGTGCCGTTCTTCTGAATAAGTGTGCAATAGTGTGGCAGGCGCGACCTTGCGAAGAACGGCTGCTAATTTCCAACCAAGATTAAATGCATCCTGCATTGAGACGTTCATGCCTTGACCCGCTTTAGGGCTGTGCGTGTGACAAGCATCTCCAGCGATAAAAATGCGTGGCGTCGTCGTATTATTTTTAGAATCGGATAGATTGTCGAAGCGGGTTGTCATACGTTGGCCGATTTCGTATACCGACCACCAGGCTACGTGGCGAACATCCAATGGGAAGGGGTGAAGAACCTTGTTGGCCGCATCAATAACGTCTTGCGAGTCAAATTCACGGGAGCGCACTCGTTCCCCTTCAGTGAGTTTATCCATTTCTACATAAATTCTAAATAGAAAGCCACCCTCTCTGGGAATCAATACCACGCTACCACCCCCTGCAGCATTGATGATCGATTTGCAGCGCACATCAGGAAAGTCTGTTACTGCAAGCACATCCATCACTCCCCATGCCTGGCTACTTGAATCCCCCAGTAGCTCTAATCCAAGTTCTGCTCGCACTCGGCTGCGTGCTCCATCACCACCGATCAGGTATTTTGCTTTTACTGTTTCACGATTGAGATTTCCATGTTCATCTTTGTGATCGATCAGCGCAGTGACGGGATATTCCGACGCATCATTTATGCTCAAAGAGTTTAACGTTCGGTTGTAAAATGGTGAACTTCTATGCGGTGAGTTTCGCATTAAATCAAGATAGTGATGGTGCACGCGCGCTTGATTGAGAATCGTGTGTGGAAACTCCGATAAGCCGTCTTCGGTATCCTGAACTCGACCACTTCTGTAGATACCTTTTGCAGGATCTTCGCTGGTTCGCCAAAATGTTGTTTCATTCACCCAGCAAGCCTCGCGGGTAACTTTATGTGCAAATCCGAATGCCTGGAACATTTCCATAGTACGACAAGCAACACCGTCAGCTTGCCCCTGTTTTAGTGGTCCTGATTTTTGTTCAATTATGCAGGTATTGATTTCCGGAAATGCGGCCAGCTGTGCTGCTGCAGTCAGGCCCGCCGGTCCGCAACCTACGATCAGCACGTCACATAGGTTCGGTAACTTCTTAACATTGAGTTCCACATTATCTAGCGGCGGTTGTACAGCCGGGTCGCCAATGACATAGTCGTTAATGTGGTATTGCATAGTGGCTCTTTCTTGCTATATGAATCAGTAGGGTATATCGCTACTGATACATTGTGCGTTGTTTCACCGTCTATTTTCAAGCGCTTTCAAGTCTGCAAACCCACTAGCACACGCTGGTTTAGCTACTCGAAGCATCTGTGGCCAATAACATTGATGCACCTTTTGCTTGCAAAGCAGGTGTTTGCGCTACGTGCAAAGCTAAAGTACTAAAAGGCGAGGTTGAGATGCTTGCCATTCATGCACTAGAAGACGATCAAGTGAACGCAGGCTTTGTGTTAACTTGCCAGACTATCCCAGTATCCGAGAATATAGTTTGGGATGGCGAGCAAGCAGGGCATTGAGTATTACTTTTAAACTCAATCGATCAGTTTTATCATCGCCCGCATACTATTGACAACCACCGTGCCTGTGTGACATTAATAGCTACTTAATTTTTGCATAAGTATGAGCATGGCTTCGTCGAATAGAAAGGTAGGCGCTCTTATAGGAGCAGGAATGGTTGCCGGGACACATGTTGCTGCGTGTGCAGATGCGGGTAAAAGCCTACGACTCAAAGGCATTTTATCGAAAGGCAAAGAGAGCGCCCAATCACTGGCGGCAATTGCATCCGAAAAAACCACAGAACCCGTCGTAGCATTTGAATCCATCGAACAAATCGCCTCTGACCCAGAAATTGATTTCGCTATCGTTGCAACTCCGCCTAACGTACGTTGTGACATCATAGAACCGTTGGTAAAGGCCGGTAAACACATACTTCTAGAAAAACCCATAGGTCGTACGCTTATGGAGGCGCAAGATATCGTTAAGATGTGCAAGGACTCGGAGATAATTCTTGGCGTTGTGTTTCAGCATCGAGTGCGACTTGCTTCAATAAAAGCATCATCGATGGTAAAAACAGGTGAACTAGGTGCGTTAGGCCTCGCTGAATTCAACATTCCTTGGTGGCGGGAGCAGAGTTACTACGACGAGCCGGGCCGCGGCACCTATGCCCGAGACGGTGGTGGTGTGTTGATTAGCCAAGCCATTCATTCGATTGACTTGGGCCTTAGCCTCACAGGGCCTGTTAGTTCGGTCATAGCCATGGCCAAAACGTCCAATTTCCATAAAATGGAATCCGAAGATTTTGTTGTTGCTGGCCTTCAGTTTGCAAACGGTGCTGCCGGCTCTATGGTTGCAAGCACAGCGAGTTTTCCGGGTAAACCCGAATCCATCACGCTACATTTCGAACGAGCAAGTTTGCATCTAGAAGCAGGGGAACTTCAGGTAACGTGGCGCGACGGTACAATTGATACGTATGGTGAGGAATCTAGTACCGGCGGAGGTGCAGATCCCATGGCATTTACCCATGCTTGGCATCAGGAGGTTATAGAAAATTTCGTGGCAAATTTGAATGGTGAACAAATACCATACGTGAGTGGTGAGGACGCACTCGCTGCCCACAATCTGATTGATGCCACTATGCGCTCTGCAGATAACGGAACAGTACAGAATCTCAACCTATAGTTCACATCAATTATCCGATGTCAGTAGATTTCCACGTTTTTGCGCAATCGACTGTGCCAACAATGCAAGTTCAGTAACATTAAAGGTATGTCTCTGCGTGCAAGCAGTTTCTGTCCTATTACCGACATCAGCTGCTAGATCGTTAAAATAGGGGAGTGGTGCGTCCTTACAATCAATATGCTCGCACCGAGTCTTGTTAACCAAATATAGATGATCTGTGCCTTCCAAGCCTGCGACATCCACATACTTTCGCAACTCAATACTGCCTTCTGTGCCTAATAGGAACAATCTGCCATCGCCCCAGTTTGGCAAAGCATCTGCTGTGTACCAGTCAAGTCTCGTGTAACCCTGCATATTCCCGGCTGTGAAATTGATTTCACCGAAGTCTTGAAACATTGGCAGTTCAGGATTTGCAAAGTTTCCTATTGCACTATGCTCGACGGTGGCCGTTTCAGCACCGGAAAAATGCAAAAACTGGTCGATCTGATGCGTACCGATATCAGCAAGAATACCGCCGTATTGCTGTGAATCAAAAAACCAATCTGGCCGAGTTGCTAAGTTCAACCGATGAGGAGCGAGACTAACCGTTTGCACTAGCTGCCCAATTTGCCCTTGCTGAACCAACTCGTAGGCACGAGTGACGGATGGCACCTCAAAGCGTTCGGAGAAGTTAACTGACCAAATGCGGCCAGTATCCGCTACTATTTTTTTGATTCGCAATAATTCGTCGCTAGTTATACAACCTGGTTTATCTAACATAACGTCTTTACCATGACTCATTGCTTCAATAGCCAATGCGGCGCGCTCAGACGGAGGTGCTGCAATCAGTACTAACGATATACTTTCATCATCCAGCAGTTGTTGACGCAACTGAACACGAGGCGTATCGGGGAATCTTTTAATAAATCCTGGCAATGTCACAGGATCTCCTTCAGTCCACCATCCAGCGAACTCGGCCCCCGTGTCTAACATACCCTGCGCCATACCGTAAATATGGCGATGATCCAGCCCCACTGCTGCAAATCGAAGCGCTGCACTCATGTAAGTTCTCCATGGTTTTTATCTAACTGCAGTCCAAAACACTACACTTGAGCCAATCCGTTGAGCTGCGGTTAAGCTAGAAAAACAGCGATCAGCCCTCCATAATTTACATCATTGTTAACTGTTTAGTTAACTTAATTTATTTTTATTGCTACAATCAGATCAAATAACCGCACCTCTTATCGAAGGTTCGATTCGGGCGCACTCCGGCTTTGGCCACAAGTAAACACCATTAAATCGAGCCGAACTTGTCCACACTTGAGCCTAAATCTAAGTCTTCTAAGCCTAAGCCCGCTTTGCGTCAATCAACATCGCGTGATCGAGACTCCAGCATGGAGACTATCCTTGTCGCCGCTACCGAAGAGTTTGCTGAAAGAGGATTGCAAGGCGCCCGCGTCGACCAAATAGCGGAGCGCGCTGGTGTCAACAAGCGGATGCTTTACTACTATTTTGGCCAGAAAGACGATTTGTTTTTAGCCGTACTCGAACGTACGTACGAAAAAATTCGTGATGAAGAACAAAAACTTAGCTTGACAGAAGTAGAACCCGTAGAAGCGATTAGAAGGCTGGTATCGTTTACATGGAACTATTATCTAAATAATCCAGAATTCATCCCTTTATTAAACAGTGAAAACTTACATAAAGCGGCTCATTTAAAAAAGTCCGCAAAAATTCAATCCTTACATTCCCCCTTTGTCGTAATGTTAGAAGAAGTTTTAGAGCGCGGTCGGCAGGAAGGAGTGTTTAGAAGCGACGCGGATCCAGTGCAGCTCTACATCACTATTGCCGGCCTTGCTTATTTCTATTTATCTAATAGATACACACTATCCACCATTTTTAATCGAGATTTACTATCCCAGCGCGCGCGCGCAGATCGGCTGTCGCATATGACCGATGTTGTTCTTGGCTATCTTATTCAGGCATAGCCCAAAAAACAGAACGAACAACGCTAGCCCCCCCCCTGAGTGTTGCCCACCATTATTGGTGCGCATATCAGCGTGACGAATGCGGAAAATATGTAACTAATTGGATAACAATCTCTTTTTCGTGGAGCATCACGACAGTTATTTATGCTGTTTTATGCAATATCGGTCAATCATTCAATTTTTTGTTAACTGAATAGTTAACAAATCTCTTGACGCTCAGAAATGCATTGAATATATTGTCAGCACGAAGAAGTTTTTTGATCCCTTCTTTTTATTGATTCTTATTCCATCGTATTTTTGGAGGAGACGTAAATGAAGCTAAGCCAGTCTGTAACAGCAACATTCCTAACACTAGGTGTAATCCTAAGTGCAACACCCGTTTTAGCTGATTGGAAGCCAGATAAGCCGATTAACATCATAGTGCCGTGGTCGGCAGGCGGATCAACTGATCAAGTTACCCGTGTAGTTGCGCCACTACTGGAAAAAGGCCTCAATACAAAGATTGTCGTGGTTAATCAGTCGGGCGCTTCAGGCTCCATCGGCACCAAAGCAGCATTAGATGCGCCTCGTGATGGCTACACATGGACAGCAAACGCCATAGCAAATAATGCTACCTACGCTATTACCGGCCTTATTGATAACACATCAATTGAAGATTACGAAATCTACTTGCACATTGCCAATGTGCCAGTCGTTAGTGTAAATGCTGACTCACCCTATGCCGACTTCGGTGCATTGCTCGAAGCAATGAAGGGCAATAACGTCACCGTTGGAACAGCCGGAGTAAATTCATCAGGCGGTATGGCGCTTGCGGCGATTAAAGAGGAAGTTGAGGGTGATATTGGTGCGCGAATGGTTACCTATGATGGTGGTAACCCTGCGGTGTTGGCAGCTGCCAGTGGAGAAGTGGTAGCAACGACACAACTTGCGACGGAGCAAACTGAAATGATTCGCGCCGGCAAATTGCGTGCACTTGCCG
The DNA here is from genome assembly GCA_045106475.1 of Granulosicoccus sp. Taxonomy (GTDB): domain Bacteria; phylum Pseudomonadota; class Gammaproteobacteria; order Granulosicoccales; family Granulosicoccaceae; genus Granulosicoccus. The sequence goes on along the minus strand of JBGCEO010000106.1, from coordinate 1,221 downwards.
TGATATCAGATCAGCCATTAATTGTTGAAGGTTTGGACCCAATCCCACCTATTACAAATTGGCTAAAAGACATGCCTATCGCTGCAGATTATTTTGGTGTGTTTGTTCCGGTGGGTGCACCCCAAGAGGTATACGACACTGTTGCTAAAGTTTGGCAAGACCATGTAATGACATCGCCTGAGCTCATCAAATACGCGTCTGACCGTGGCGCTGTATTTGCGCCAAGTTTTGGAGCAGAAGCACTAGAGGTGGCAATGCCGGTTGTTATAGCAGAAGCTTGTGCTCGAGTCACTCGAGGCGAAGCCATCGTAGATCCATCCGAAATCGGCATTGATTGCCCAGCAGAGTAATTAGGCATTTAGTCATCAATGCTTATCGTTGCCTGTGTTTAGTCAGTCGACTAACTCTCAGGCGTAAGGCAGGCAGAACATTTCTGCCTGCCTAATTGATCCTAACTCTATTTAACTTAACTCAATAGGTCACCTATGCGTCTTGACAGCTCAATAGCTGATCGCATAAGCGGATTGATATTTCTAACACTGGGTATTTCTATGTTAGTGGGTGGTTTCGTGATGGATCGTTTGGAGATTCGTCAAATTCACCCAGCGAGCATTCCCGGGTTGTTGCCTATGGGGTTAGGCATCGCCATGATAATTTGCGCAGTGTTACTAATAGTTTCTACTCGACATCATCCGACAACAGACACTCACGACACCTTTGTCGAGAAAAAATCAACAGGCACCCAAGGCTCCTATAAAAACCTGATAGTCACCGCATTCCTAAGCGTCGCCTATGCTGCCGGACTTGTTGGCAACATTTCATTTGTTGTAGCAACCGCGATATTTATTTTCGTGTTTTCAGTCTACTTTCTATGGCCGGAAAATAAAGAAGGCGCCCAATCTAAAATTCGCGTCATTTCTCTTTGTGCTGTTTATGCCGTGGTGTTCGCAACGGGTATCTCGCTATTGTTTCGTTATGCCTTTTTAGTGAGATTGCCGTAATGCAGGCAATAAATTCACTTTTCGATGCGCTAGTCATGCTGATTACGCCCATGTCATTGTTCCATGTCGCTTGGGCAACCTTGCTTGGTATATTTGTGGGTAGTTTGCCCGGTCTTACCGCAACGATGGGTGTGGCGCTACTAACAACTCTTACTTACACACTAGAGCGCGATACGGCCATATTGGTATTGATTTGCATGTACGTTGGCGCTATTTACGG
>JBGCEO010000105.1:0-68696 GCA_045106475.1 Granulosicoccus sp. | reverse complement strand
TGTCAGGCACCTGGGTAGTGGAGTGATTTCCCCAGATGACCATAAGATAGATTTCAGCAACCCGTGAACCGGTTTTGCTGGCTAATTGAGAGAGTGCGCGGTTGTGATCAAGGCGAGTCAGGGCTGTGATATTGCGCGGATCAATGTTGGGTGCGTTGGCCTTGAGAATGTAGGCATTGGTATTGGCTGGGTTACCCACAACGCATACCTTGCAATCGGGTGAGCCCACTTCATTCAGGATAGCGCCCAGTGCGCTGAAGATCTTGCCATTGTCAGTGATCAGATCACTACGCTCCATGCCGGGCCCGCGTGGCTTGGCACCTACAAACAAGGCAGCGTCGACATTGTTAAGTGCTACTTTGGGGTCGTCTGTGACGATGATGTCGTTTAGCAGCGGGAAAGCGCAGTCGTCCAGCTCCATTTTGACTGCTTCAAGCAAGCCCAGAGCCGGGGTGATTTCCAGCAAATGAAGGCTAACGGGCTGATCAGGTCCGTAGATGTCGCCAGCTGCGATTCTGAACAGCATGGAATAGCAAATCTGTCCGGCTGCACCGGTAATGGCAACGCGCTTTGGTTGGGTCATGGTTGAGCATCCTTATAAGAAAATTCGATGGATTCGCAATCGTTAGCGGCGAATGTTCATGCATGTGTTGAGTCTGAGCACCAGAACGGCGTCAAATCGCCACAATCAGACGCGCCGCATGTTACCACAGGCGCTGTGTTAACCTCCGGCGGTTATAGTTTGCAGGAGAATGCACTGATGCGCTGCCCATTTTGTGGCGCTATCGATACTCGGGTCGTAGATTCCCGTCTAGTGGGTGATAGTGATCAGGTGAGACGTAGGCGTGAATGCACCGAGTGCGAAGAGCGTTTTACGACCTACGAATCCGCCGAACTCAACTTGCCCAGAATTGTGAAGTCACGAGGCAATCGTGAGCCTTTTTCGGATGCAAAATTGCAGGCTGGATTCCAGAAATCACTGGAAAAGAGACCCGTCAGTGTCGAGCTGATTGACGCGGCAGTTGCCCGCGTCAAACACCGTTGTCTGGTTGCCGGGGAGCGCGAAATTGCGGCCCTGCGACTGGGCGAATGGGTGATGGAGGAGCTCAAACAGCTCGACGAGGTTGCGTATATCCGTTTTGCCTCGGTTTATCGTCAGTTTGAGGATGCGGCCGCATTTCGTGAAGCGATCGATACTCTGGAAAGCGCGCCAGACCCCAAGGCTGCCGCGAACCAGTTGTCTCTTCTGCCGAATGCCGACTGAATCATAGGCGACCGGGGCTGCAAGCTGCCACAATGAGGGCAGAATTTAAGCCCGAATACAAACAAGAGACCACTACATTGTCCACTATTGTCGTCGCCCGAAAGGGCCGTACAGCCTGTATTGCTGCCGATACTCTGACCACCTTTGGTGATATCAGGCTGGAAAGTGCTCTGGATTGTCATCATTCTAAAATTCAGACCTTTGGCAAGACGCATATGGGCATCGTGGGCAGCGCTGCGCATACGCTGGTCGCTGAGCGTGCTTTTAACGATAAAGACGTCAACGCAGACTTTTCGACCCGCGATTCCACTTTTGATACGCTGATCCGACTGCACCCGGTACTCAAGGAAAACTACTTTCTTAATGCCAAGGATGCGGAAGAAGATCCTTACGAAACCAGTCAGATTGACTCAGTCTTCATCAACAGTAACGGCATCTTCGCCATGTTCTCCCTGCGCGAGGTTTACGAATACACACGATACTGGGCTGTAGGTTCCGGCGCTTGTTACGCTTTAGGCGCTATGCATGCAGTCTACGACCGTTACAAGAGTGCAAAAGACATCGCGCGAGCAGGCGCAGAAGCAGGAGCTGCCTTCGATACCTCGTCCCAGCTGCCCTTAACCATGAAAACGATCAAGTTAAGCAATCCTGACGGCCTGTAACCGGATCAAATCCGCTACAATGGTGGGTTGACTCATTTCTACTTCAAACCCTCTAGGAGCGCCAGATGGCCGTCGAACGAACCCTTTCCATTATCAAACCTGATGCTGTCGCCAAAAATGTTATTGGTGAAATTTACAGCACGTTTGAAAAGGCCGGACTCAACATAGTCGCTGCCCGCATGATGCATCTCAGCAAAGAACAGGCTGGTGAGTTCTACGCTGTGCATGCCGAGCGCCCTTTCTACAATGATCTGGTCAGTTTCATGACCTCAGGACCGGTAATTGTCCAGGTACTGGAAGGTGAAAATGCTGTGCTCGCACACCGCGATGTCATGGGGGCTACCAATCCTGCTGAGGCAGCAGAGGGTACTATTCGTAAGCGTTTTGCCTCCTCAATCGACGAAAATGCTGTGCACGGATCCGATGCAACAGAAACTGCAGCCGTTGAAATTGCCTTTTTCTTTGGTGATGACGGCGTTTGCGCTCGAACTCGCTAACGGCAAGTTCCGGTTTCGCCAGTGACAGTCGGCCTGCTTGTGTTCCAGCTTGCAGGCTGTCTGGCTAAACTGGCTGACACACGCTAATTGTTCATGACTGATACGGCTCAGATTAATCTATTCGATCTTGATCGCAATGCGCTCACCGAGTTTCTGGTGAGTAAAGGCGAGAAGCCGTTTCGTGCCAAACAGATACTCAAGTGGCTATATCAGCACAATGTGCGCGATATAGACGCGATGACAGATGTTTCTAAAACAACCCGGGCGCTACTTAGCTCTTGTGCGACTACGGTTTTGCCTACTGTGCAGGAATCCCAGCTTAGTCGTGATGGCACGGCCAAATGGCTGTTTGAGCTGCATGATGGCAACTGCATAGAGACGGTGTATATACCGGAGAACGATCGCGGCACACTGTGTGTGTCATCGCAGGTGGGTTGTGCGCTTGATTGCTCTTTTTGCTCTACCGGGCGCCAGGGCTTTAATCGAAACCTGAGCGTGTCAGAAATCATTGGTCAGGTTTGGCTGGCCACCAATTTGCTGGCACAAGAGCCCGCGACGGCTGAGCAGCGTATAAGCAATATCGTCATGATGGGTATGGGAGAGCCGCTACTCAATTATCGCCAGTTGGTCGTCTCTCTGAATCTGATGATGGACGATCTTGCCTATGGCCTGAGCAAGCGGCGCGTGACGGTCAGCACCTCGGGGGTTATCCCGGCCATGGATAAATTGACCAGCGATGTCGATATTTCTCTCGCAGTCTCATTGCATGCTCCTAACGATGAATTGCGCGATGAACTGGTGCCGATAAATCGAAAGTACCCGATCAAGCAATTAATGGAGGCCTGTTGGCGGTATGTAGAGGGTGAGGAGGCAGTGTCCCAGCGCAAAAAGCACGTGCTTTTCGAATACGTCATGCTGTCAGGTGTCAACGATAAGGTCGAACAGGCGCATGAATTGGCAGAACTGTTGCGTGGCTTCCCTGGAAAGGTCAATTTGATCCCGTTTAACCCGTTTCCACAATCCGGTTATAAACGCTCGTCGCGCAATGCTGTAGAACGTTTTGCTCGAGTTTTGAACGACGCAGGCATCCTTACCCTCAAACGCACAACCAGGGGTGACGATATCGACGCGGCTTGTGGACAGTTGGCTGGTGATATTGACGATCGCAGCAAACGGCACGTGAAGTTCATGGAGCCACGATTTGGAGAACAACTTCGATGACTAGATTGAGCATACGGGCAGTGATCCTGGCGCTGTCGCTTGGATTGATTCAGGCATGCAGTTCCACGGGAGAACTCAGCCCCAAAAAGAAGCAGGATGCGGCGCAATATAATGCGCAACTGGCCGCTCAGTACTTGCAGCGTGGTGAGCTGGACCAGGCGCGTGAGAAGCTGCTCAAAGCGCTGGATCAGGACGATCAAAATGCACTGGCCCATGTAACGTATGCAAAGCTTCAGTCAAGGGTGTCCAGACCGGCCAAAGCGGATGTACATTTCAAACGCGCGTTAGAGCTAGAGCCGGATGAGGCAGAGCATCGCAATAGCTATGGCATCTATCTGTGCGAAGTCGAAAAATTCGACGACGCCAGGAAACAATTTCGAGCGGCTGCGGATAATCCTTACTATCGCACGCCCGAATATGCACTGGATAATGCCGGGCTATGCATGCTTGATGCGAATAGACTGCCAGACGCTGAATCGTATTTGCGAGAAGCGCTCAGGGTCAACCCGCAATTTGCCAACGCCTATCTGCACATGGCCGATCTGATGCATCGAAGTCAGCGCCTTAGTGTCGCTGATGCCTATTTTCAGCGCTACAATGCCTATGGAGCTGAAACGGCTGAGAGTCTGTGGCTTGGATTAAAAATCAGCCGTGATGCCGGGCAGTTAGCGTCAGCCGAAAAATACGCTAGTCGCTTGCTCAATCAATTTCCAGCCTCCCGCGAAGCGGGTGAATACTTATCGCGCCCAATCCGTTAACGCGTGACTGCCAATACAACGCTTGTATAACTGTTCATGAAAACTCAATTTACGCGCTTGCGTGGTATGCCGGATTTGCTACCGGCAACCATAGCTCCATGGCAACGGCTGGAATCAGCCGTTCGTCATGCCATGCGCGCATACGGATATGGCGAGATGCGTACTCCGATCATTGAGCGAACGAGTCTTTTTAAGAGATCGATTGGCGAAGCCACCGATATCGTTGAAAAAGAAATGTATACGTTTGACGATCGAAAAGGCGAGTCGATGTCTTTGCGTCCCGAAAATACCGCAGGTTGTGTGAGGGCCGCTATTGAAAACGGATTGTTGCAACCGGGTAGCGTCAATCGCATCTGGTACACCGGTCCGATGTTTCGTTACGAACGTCCCCAACTGGGTCGGCAACGTCAGTTTTTTCAAGTCGGTGCAGAGGTGTACGGTCTGGCGGGCCCGGCGATTGAAGCCGAGTTAATACTGCTCAGTGCACGTTTATGGCGCGAGCTGGGTATTGCCGGAGCGCTAAAGCTTGAATTCAATACGCTCGGAGATACCGACGATAGAGCACTTTTTCGAGAAAAACTCGTCGCCTACTTCACCGAGCACAAGGACCAGCTGGATGAGGATAGTCTTCGAAGGCTGGACAAAAATCCTTTACGCATTCTTGACAGCAAGAATCCGGCAATGCAAAAGCTTATTGAATCCGCTCCCACGCTGAGAGATAGCCTGAGCGAGGCATCGTTGGCGCATTTTGAAGAGCTGCGGGAGTTGCTGGCAATCAGCGGGGTGGAGGCTGTAGAAAATCCAAGATTGGTTCGTGGCCTTGACTACTACAGTCATACTGTTTTCGAATGGACAACTGATCAATTGGGGTCGCAATCGGCGGTCTGTGCTGGAGGGCGCTACGATGGTTTGCTTACCCAGCTGGGTGCCAAGGATATTCCCGGAGTAGGTTGGGCCTTCGGCATGGAGAGGGTAATCGCCCTGATGGAAAAACTAGAGTGTTCGCCGGTTGCTGATGCTCCTGATCTTTTCGTTATGGGCACGGATGATGTCGCAGCGGCAGATTCCCTGGCACTGGCAGAAACTGTGCGCGAACTGATGCCGGGATCTTCTGTGTTGCACAATACAGCCGCAGGATCGTTAAAGAGTCAGTTTCGCAAAGCAGACAAATGTGGAGCTTCTTTGGCTGTCATAATTGGCGCTGAAGAATTAAGCAAGGGCTTGGTAACCATCAAACCACTTCTGGATAAAGGTGAGCAGACAACCGTGCCCAGACAACAGCTGGCCCAGACGCTAACGCGCCTGTTGGCAACTTGATAGAACACTAATGTGAGCGCTGGGGTAACTCAGCAAGCAAGCGCTACCGGCGCGGAGAATTAACGTGGAATACGAAACAGAAGAACAACAAGTCGAAGCTCTGAAAGAGTGGTGGGCTGAAAACGGCCGTGCGGTGATTACCGGTGTGGTGCTGGGTGGTGCCGTTATCGGTGGTTGGAAATTCTGGGAAAACCGTCAGGAATCGCAGGCAGTGGCGGCCAGCGATGCGTTTAGCCGGACGCTTGAAGCGATCAACGCCAGCAATACGGATGAGGCCATTAAACTTGCTGATGAGCTGCAAGATGACCAACCCAGTGCTCTTTACAGTGCTTACTCCAACATGGCTGCTGCCAGAGCTGCAGTTGAGCAAGGCGACCTGGCCGATGCTGCGAGCAGGCTTGAGTGGGTCGCCAAAAATGCACCTCAGGATGACGTAGTGCTAATTGCAAAGGTGAGGTTGGCTCGTGTTAAAGGGGCTGCAGGGGATTCCAGCGCCGGACTGGCCAGTTTGCCCAAATCGTTTCCAGAGGCATTCACGGGCCTGGTTGAAGAAGCTCGCGGTGATCTGCTAATCCAATCTGGCGATGAGGACGGTGCCCGCTCCGCTTATGAAGCGGCGCAGGCTAGCCAATTTGTTGCCAATCGTGATGGGTTGACCATGAAGCTCAATGAGCTGGCATTGCCAGCAGCAGAGACAGAAGCCGCCGAGAGTTCCAGCTAAGGTGATCGCTGGCACTGTAAAGGCACTGCTGTCGGGCTCGCTGCTATGCATACTGGCATCCTGCGCATCTGAGCCACCACCGGTTCCTCCTGCTGAGCTGGTTCCGACCACCTCCGAGGTCACCTTGGTTAGACTCTGGTCGGCAAAGACTGGCGATGCTGGACGAGGTCGATTTGAACCGTGGGTTGGTGACAATCAGCTCGTGGTGGCTAACCGCCGCGGCAAATTGACGAGCCTTGCGCGCGACAATGGTATGCGGCAATGGAGCTCTGAGCTGGATGTGCGCCTTACCAGTGGAGTAGGCGGTTCGGCGGAACAGATCTATGTCAGTGATACCAATGGAATGGTGCATGCGCTGAACCCTGGCGATGGCAGTGTTGTGTGGCAGAGCGCTGGATCTTCTGAGATTCTGGTGCCTGTCGCAGCTGGCTATGGAGTGGCCATTGTCAGAAGCACAGACGGTCGAATCGCCGCTTTGGAACCTGCGGATGGCAGCGAGCGCTGGACGGTCTCCAATACACCGCCCGCTCTAACACTCAATGGTTATAGCCGGCCGTTATTGCTCGATGGAGGCGTGCTGGTTGGTCTGGACGATGGACGGCTGTTAGCCCTGAATATTGATTCAGGCAAGTTGATCTGGGAGGCGGTGCTAAGCGTACCTTCGGGTCGTTCTGAGGTTGAACGCCTGGTTGATATTGATGCGGATATAGTCATCGACGATGAAGGTATTTACGTGGCCAATTATCAGGGTAAGGCTGCTCGGCTCGAACCGGCACAGGGTCAGATAGTCTGGTCGATTCCGTTGAGTGCGGGATCGGGTATGGCACTCAACGAGAAGCATCTGGTCATTGTTGATGATGCGGATACTGTGCATCTGCTGAATAAGCAGACTGGCCAGACCATCTGGACAAACGACACCATGCCGGGGCGCAGGCTCAGTCCGCCGGCCTTCACCTCGCAGGGTGATGTCATTCTCGGCGATGTAGGCGGGTATGTTCATGTGCTGAGTGCAAGCTCTGGCGCTTCGGTAGGTCGAACACGTTTAACAGACGAGCCGATCAGCGCTCGTCCCTATCAAGCTGAAGACACGGTTTATGTACAGGCTACAGATGGTCTTGTTGCGGCCTATCGGTTTGCACGTTAACCAATCATGAAACCCACCATAGCCCTGGTGGGTCGACCCAATGTGGGTAAGTCCACACTGTTCAACAAGCTGACTCGCACCCAGGATGCGCTGGTTGCTGACATGCCCGGTCTTACCCGGGATCGCCAATATGGCGATGGCAAGGTGGGTGGCTGGCCTTATTTATTGGTAGACACGGGTGGGCTTAGCGGTGCACCTGATTCGCTCGATGCCGCTATGGCCGATCAGACTCTTGCGGCTGTTTGCGAGGCCGACCTTGTCGTATTTCTGGTTGATGGCCGATCCGGTCTGGTATCCGTCGATGAAGAAATTGCCGATATACTTCGCCGCCAGGCTAAGCATGTGGTGCTGTGTGTTAACAAGATAGATGGTATAGGCGAAGATAAAGCACAGCTTGAATTTCATCAGCTGGGTATTGAGCACATGGTTGCGATCGCAGCTTCTCACAATCGTGGTGTGCATCAGCTGATTGATGAGTTAGCCGATTATTTTGAGATACCTCAGGATCAGCGTGTAGAGCAATCGCGAAAGCGGCGGCCTAAGCGCAATAAAAACCGTGGCGATGCCGATGCTGAACATAACCCGAGTCCCGAAAACCCTTATCAATCCAGCACACCGGACGATATTCGTATCACGTTTGTCGGGCGTCCCAATGTCGGCAAATCTACTCTGATCAATCGTCTGTTGGGAGAGGATCGAGTGATTGCCTACGACCAGCCCGGGACCACGCGAGATGCTGTGTCTGTTCCGTTTGTAAGGGCTGGTAAGGAGTACACCCTGATTGATACAGCTGGCGTGAGGCGGCGTGGAAAAGTCAGCGAAAAAGTAGAAATATTCAGTGTCATCAAGACGCTTCAGGCAATCGACAAGAGTAATGTTTGCGTCATGTTGCTCGACGGATCGGATAGCATAACCGAGCAGGATCTGTCGTTACTCGGTTATATAATCGAGAAGGGTCGCGCATTGATTGTTGCGGTTAACAAATGGGATTCTCTAGACTCAGAACAACGCGAGGCGGTTCGAGAAGATCTGGAACGACGTGTCGAATTTCTTAAATTTACGCGTATTCATTTCATTAGTGCTCTGCACGGTTCCGGTGTCGGCGATGTCTTCAAATCGATAAACAAGGCTTACACGTCTGCTTTTGTTGATCTGTCTACACCACGCCTGACACGCATGCTGGACGTCGTAACCACGCAGCATCAGCCACCCATGGTTAACGGAAGACGCATCAAGCTACGCTATGCGCATCAGGGAGGTCAGAATCCACCGGTTATCGTTATTCATGGTAAACAGGCATTGAAGGTGCCTCAAAGCTATCAACGCTATCTGATGAATCATTTCATCAAGGTGCTTAGGCTATTCGGCACACCTTTGCGTATCGAATTCAGGCAAGACGATAATCCCTATCAGGAGCAAAAACGAGTCAAACCTGCTCGAGTAAAAGCATCCACTAAACGGGTTGCTGGCTCAGATCGGAAAAAACAAAAAAAAGCTCCCGGCCGAGCCGCAGAACAATCTGACGGTAGCGGGCAACCGCAAGCTAAAAAGCAGCGTTCGAGAAAACGAACCGGGGCTACAGGCGGTAAGGCCGTGGCAAAAAAATCAACTCGTCGATCAAAGAAAACCAGCTAGGGCGAGTCGGTTCGAAGCACGAGCAGGGGGTTGACCCAAGTGCCGTTCAGGCCCACTGACCAATGCAGGTGTGGCCCCGTTACTCTGCCGGTTGCACCCACAGCGCCTATGATTTGTCCCTGTGAAACCCTGTCGCCTTCCTTTACGTCGATTCGACTCATGTGTGCATAGAATGTCTGCAGGCCCAGTCCATGCTCAATGAACACGCAATTGCCATTGAAGAAATAATCTCCTGTTTCAATAACGAGACCATCGGCCGGAGCAAGAATCGGCGTACCCTCTGGCGCGGCAATGTCTATCCCGCCATGAGGACGTCTTGGCTGATCGTTGTAAAAGCGTCGTAAACCAAAGGGACTTGAGATCGGTCCTGCCAGGGGCCATTCAAATGATTCTGCCAGTAGCCGATCTGCACGAGTGCTTTTTACCGTTTTCAATCGCTTGTTTTCGCGGTTGATACGTTCCATATCAATCGGGGCAGGGTTAACTTTACGTTTGTTGGTAATGGTTAAACGTTGTTCTTCGTATTGAAAAGGCTTCACCTGGAAGGGAATTTGGCTTTTTTCGCCCGACGTTTTTGTGACGTCGAGAATGTGCTGTCCTGCTTCTGTTGACAAGGGGATACCGACTACAGCCTCCGCGCGCCCGTTGTTGATGACAACTGCTACGGTTCTTTTTTTCCAACGTACTTTGGAGAATTGCTGATCCTCTGCACCCAGATCGATGACGGCAATGCCGCCGGGTACGGCTGAGGATTCGAATAAAGGTTCTTTGCTTTGTGCGTTGACCAGCTGGAATGAGGAGCCGGCGTATACGCAAGCACAAACTAGAGCAGGAGCTAGCAAGCTGTTTATGATTTTTCGAGCCTCTTTGAAAAAGCAATGATCAGATTTAGCGTCGAGGTACTCGTTGGGTACTTTTAGCTTCATGTCAGCATTAAACTCCCTGAGTTTGGGCCGTGTGAGTGGCATCGGTATCGCCCAGATAGTCGACGTACAAGGCAGTAGCGCCTGCAACCGCCACTGGCATGATGAACAGATTGATGACAGGAATCGTACTGAGCAGAGCCACACCGGAACCAAAGCCATAAGCAACCCGGCGATTGCGCCGCATGCGTTTGCGAACATCTTTAAAAAGCAGGCCATGGTTACCCATCGGATAATCCATGTACTCCAATGCGAACATCCAGGCTCCAAACAAGAATAATAGTGCGGGAGCAATAATGTTGATAAGTGGCACAAATTGTAAAATTATCAGAGGCGTCAGACAAAGGACCAGGTAAAACAGCTTGGACAGCTCCGACATCATGACCCGCGGTACCGACTTGACAAGGCTGAGCCAGGAGGGCGTTGTTTCACGAACGTGACCACGCAGATGTGCCTCAACTCTCTCAGAAAGCAGCCCGTTAAAGGGCGCGCCAATCAGGTTTGCCAGTAAGGTGAAGAGATAGGCCAGTGAGAACAGCATTACTAGTGTGAAAAGCCAGCGCAGCAGGGTTTCCAAGGCTCTGAAGATCCACCAGTCACCCAGGCTCGAGAACAGTGACCAGGATGCCAGCCACTGCGTCGCGAGTGTGTTCAACCACCATCCCAGCAGACCGAAAACCAGTATGTTTATCAGCAGGGGCATCCAGACGAATCGGCGTAACCCTTTGGTGCGCACCAGTCGCCATCCGACAGCGATGTATCCTAACGAGGATGTAAAACCAGGACTTGTCATACAACAATCATAGACTCACTTGCAAGACTGGTGTGAACGATAAAAGACAGTACAATAGGGCACCCGCTGGCGCATGTGAATGTGCGCTTTCATGAATAACCTTCGGCACTTGCCTGAAACGCTTTTATATCTATGCGTCTGAGCCGTATAAAGATTGCCGGATTCAAGTCCTTTGTCGATCCTACCGATCTGAAACTACCCAGTTCCCTGGTTGGAATTGTCGGGCCTAATGGTTGCGGCAAATCCAATACCATCGATGCCGTTCGCTGGGTTATGGGAGAGTCCTCTGCGAAGCATTTGCGCGGCGAATCGATGGACGATGTCATCTTTGTGGGCTCTAGTACTCGCAAACCGGTGGGGCAGGCGTCAGTTGAGCTTGTATTTGATAACTCAGACGGCTCTTTGGGTGGCGAGTATGCCCAATATGCCGAGATATCCATCCGGCGCGAAGTTGCTCGTGATGGCCAAAGCAAATATGCGTTAAACAACGTTCGCTGTCGCCGGCGCGATATCCGTGACATCTTCCTGGGTACAGGCCTTGGGCCACGCAGCTATGCCATTATTGAACAGGGCATGATCTCGCGGCTGATCGAGGCAAAACCAGAAGACTTGCGCGTGTACCTGGAGGAAGCTGCTGGCATTTCAAAGTACAAGGAGCGTCGCAAGGAGACAGAAAATCGTATCCGGCATACCCGCGATAACCTCGATCGGCTGGATGACTTGCGTGAAGAAGTCGACAAGCAACTCGCCCACTTAAAGCGGCAGGCGAGCACTGCAGAGCGCTACCAGCGTCTAAAAGCGGAAGATCGACAAAAACGCGGTGAGCTACTGGTGCTGCGCAGGCGTGATTTTGAACATTCGCGTGACGAACAGGCTCGAAAAACAGCCGAATTAGAATCTGAACTCGAAGGTGTCATGGCTGAGTTACGTTCGGCCGAAAGTGCTATCGAGCTGGCTCGTGGTCAGCAAACTGAGTCCTCAGACAGCTTTAGTGCGATACAAGCGGAGTTCTATCGGATTGGCGGGGAAGTCGCCCGCATCGAACAAACCATCGAGCACACACGCGACACGCGTCATCAGCAAAGTCGCGAGTTGGCAGAAGTCGATAAATCGCTGGCGGAGTCTCAGGCTCACTTGCGAGATGACACGGCGCGGATATCTCAGATCACTGAGTCGATTGAAACGGATCAACCGGCATTTGATCTGTTGCAAGATAGCCAAAAGCACTCAGCTGAACTTCTACTTCGAGCCGAATCCGACCTACAGGCCTGGCAGTCGCGTAACGATGCGTTCAATCGACGCTTTTCTGAGGTATCGCAGGTTGCTCAGGTTGAGCGTTCCCGTATCGAGCAGTTCGAACGTAGCATGGTAAACGCCGAGACGCGCCTTGTACGCCTGCGTGATGAAAACACCGGACTTGATCTCAGCCCGATAATGGAGTCGATTGAGCTTTCGCTGGCGTTGGATGTCGAAGCAGCCGACGAGGAGCAGCGATTGCAGCAGGCTCTGACACTGGCAAGCGAAAAACAGCAGTTACAGAAAGAATCTATTCGCCAACTCACAGAAGAGCTCAATCAGGCACGATCTCGTTTGCAGAGCGGCCTTGGCAGGTTAGCCTCTTTGGAGGCTTTACAGCAGGCAGCGCTTGAACCTGATAGTAGCGTTGCAGACAGCTGGCTGCACATGAATGAGCTGGATGACAAGCCGCGCCTGGCGCAATCCATCACCGCACAACCGGGCTGGGAGACAGCTGTCGAGCTTGTATTGGGCCCGCATCTCGAAGCGGTGTGCGTTGATAGCGAAGCCGTCATAGATCGCTGTTTGAATGACATGCCTGCTGCTCAGCTCACCTTGATACGAGCCAATGCCAATGGAGCAACATCACCAGCAACGTCGTTGGCCAGCAAGATAGACAGCAAGTTGCCACTCGGTGAGCTGCTTAGTGGTATCCATATCGCCAACGATCTTGCAGAAGCTTTACGAATCAGATCGCAACTCAACGATGGTGAGTCGGTTGTCACTCGTGATGGTCTGTGGATGGGGCAATCTTGGCTCAGAGTGGCGCGTGCTGATGCCCAGGACAGCGTACTTTTGCGCGAAACCGAAATTAGCGATCTCAAATTACAATTGGCAGAACTGGATCAACAGGTAGAAAAATATTCCGCTCAGCTGGCCGAGTTGAATCAGCAGCAGGATGAATTGGAAACCCGTCGCGAAACCCAGCTCCATGCATTTAACGACGCAGTACGAAACCTGTCGCAGGTTCGCTCGGATGTTGCGGCAAACAGGCAGCGCCTTGATCAGGGCGAGCGCCGTGCCAAAGTTCTGAATGAAGAAATAACCGAAATAGAGCAACAACGTCAGCAGGAGCAACTGCAGCTCGAAGATGCATCTGCAAGAAAACTCGAAGCGGTTGAGCAACTCGAGACTCTTGAGCAGGAAAAGGCTCGCATCAGCGAGGAGCAGCAAAGCCTGCGTGACAGCCTGCAAAAGGCGCGGGAACAGCGCGATGCTGATCGGGATGCTGGTCAGGAACTCGCGATTCGTGTGGAATCAATGCGCAGTACGCGGGCCGCTACTGAGCAGAATCTCACCCGAATGCAGGCACGCATTACCCAGCTCAAGGAGCGTCAAAGTGCGCTCAATACCATGCTGGCTAGCGAAGATGAAGATCCCCTGGTGGCTCTGGAAGCCGGACTCCAACAGCATCTGGAAGCAAAACTAAGCAGTGACAATGCGCTTCGCGCAGCCAGAGAGCAGCTTGATGCCATCGAAAATCGTCTCCGCGAACACGAACAGGCGCGTCAACGCCATGATGTGCGGGCTCAATCGGTTCGCGAAAAAGTTCAGAGTGAAAAAATGGCTGCTCAAGAAGTTCTAGTGCGGCTTAAAACACTTGATGAGCAACTGGCGGAGCATGACTATAAGGTTGAGGAGATCATTGAATCGCTGAGTGAGGACGCCAATGTTGATACCTGGGCAGAAGAGTTGGAAAAACTCGAGCGTCAAGTGCAGCGATTAGGGCCCATTAACCTGGCAGCCATTGACGAACTGGCCGAACAATCGCAACGCAAAGAATATCTGGATGAACAACACCTGGATGTGACCGAAGCGCTAGCGACACTCGAAAGAGCCATCGCCAAGATTGATCGTGAGACTCGATCGCGATTCAAGGATACGTTTGAAAAGGTTAACGCCAAGGTCGAAGAGTTCTTTCCGCGCCTGTTTGGTGGTGGCCATGGTTCATTACAAATGACCGGTGATGATCTGTTGAGTACGGGTGTAAGCGTTAACGCGCAACCGCCTGGTAAGCGGGTCAGCAATATACAGCTGTTATCGGGCGGTGAGAAAGCACTAACAGCGGTCGCTCTGGTGTTTGCTTTCTTCGAACTTAATCCATCACCCTTTTGTATGCTCGATGAAGTTGATGCACCGCTTGATGACGCTAATGTCGGGCGCTTCTGCGAGCTGGTCAAAGAAATGTCAGAGCGTGTACAATTTATATTTATAACGCACAACAAAGTAACCATGGAAATGGCGCAGCAGTTAATGGGCGTTACTATGAACGAGCCGGGTGTTTCGCGCCTTGTAGCTGTAGATGTACACGAAGCTGTAGAACTGGCAGGTGTGTAAGCAGACGTTGCACGATCTGTATTAACGATTACTTGTATCCAAGAGGTCATGCCCATGGAAAATCTTCGCTGGATCCTGATATTTGCAGGTGTTGCGATTCTGGTTCTGCTCTACTTTTCCGGTCGTCCAGGCAAGGCAAACAAACGCAGTGCCCGGCAGAAAAATGCAGGCGGTAAATCATTTGCTAACGGCGCTGGCTCAAATGATCTTGATGTGGATCCGCTGCTGGGAGATGAATCCCTCAGTGATAACTATTCAAATTTCAATGAAGTCGATCCAGACGACTTCATCCGCCCTGGGGCGAGGGGCGCCGCCCGTGACTATGACTACGAAGAGCTAGCCACCGCCCCCGCTGACAAGAGTGATCAGCCCAGCTCTGGATTTAGCAGTATTACTCAGAAAATTGAAGCATTTAGCGAGCGCTTATCCCCCAAAAGACGCCAGCGTATCGCAGAGTCTGAACCGGATGAGGTAGATGATGCCAAAGAAGCTGATCCTGCATTTGCCAGCAAGATCATTACTCTGCATGTAGTCGCTCAACCCAATACCGTGATAGCGGGCGATCAACTGCTCGATGTGTTTGAGCGTCGTGGCTATCACTTTGGCGATATGAATATTTTTCATTCCATGCACAATGGCACGACGGTGTTTTCCATCGCCAAGATGGTCGAACCGGGTTACTTTGATGTTAACGACATGCAGAGTTTTGAAACACCGGGTATCACGCTGTTTTTACAATTGCCAGGGCCAGTACCTGCCGATGTATCGTTTGAAGTGTTGATCAGCGAAGCGTTTGAGATGGCCAATGAGTTGGGTGCAACGGTACTGGATGGTGATCGCAGTACACTAAGCAAACAGACTTTGCAGCATATGCGAGAGGGCATATACGAGTACATGCATCGCCAGAAGTATTTTGGAAGTGTGCCTTCCTGATGTGAAAAAGCCCGTTGCGCGTGTAGCAGAACTACACGCTTTGCTGCATGATCATTCACATCGATACCATGTGCTGGACAACCCGTCGATCAGTGATGCCGAGTACGATGCGTTGTTTGGTGAGTTGCTGGCCATTGAAGAACAGTATCCTGAACTTTGTAGCGTCGATTCACCCACACAGCGGGTAGGCGCACCACCGCTTGATGGTTTTCAAACAGTCGATCACGCCGTACCCATGTTGTCTCTGGGCAATGCTTTTTCACGCGATGAGCTGAATGATTTTGATCGACGTGTGCGCGAAAGGCTTGAGCATGACCAGGCAAAGGTAGTCTATGTCGCCGAGCCCAAATTGGATGGGCTGGCAATTAGTTTGCGATATGAAAATGGCATATTTGTTCAAGGAGCGACTCGAGGTGACGGTCAAACCGGCGAAAATGTCACCGAAAACCTTCGCACTATCGAGATGATTCCGCTGAAATTGCGCGCAGAGAATCCACCAGCGGTGTTAGAGGCTAGAGGCGAAGTATTCATGACGCATTCAGCATTCGAGTCGCTTAATCAGGCAATGGAGGCTGCAGACAAGGCAGCTTTCGTTAACCCTCGCAATGCCGCAGCAGGCAGTTTGCGTCAGCTGGATTCACGAAAAACAGCCGAACGTAAACTCTCCATCAACCTGTATGGCTTGGGTGAATTACAGGGCATTGAGCAGCCCGACTCTCAGCTGGATGCCTTACAACTGCTTGCCACCTTTGGATTTCCGGTCAATGCAGAAACAATCCGCTGCGAAGGCATTGATGCCTGTTATGAATTCTATGAGGCTCTGCAGCAACGACGTGCCGACCTGGGTTACGAGATTGATGGCGTTGTGTTCAAGGTTGATTCTCTGGCCGAGCAACGGGAGTTAGGATTCGTATCGCGTGCGCCGCGTTGGGCAATCGCCCAGAAGTTTCCGGCAGAAGAAGCCTTGACAGTATTGGAAGGGGTTGAATTCCAAGTGGGACGAACGGGTGCCTTAACCCCCGTTGCAAGACTACAACCAGTTTTTGTTGGTGGTGTAACTGTCAGCAATGCAACCGTGCATAATATGGACGAGATAATGCGCAAAGACGTGCGCGTTGGGGACACGGTTGTTGTAAGGCGCGCCGGTGATGTGATTCCAGAGGTGGTTCGATCAATACCTGAAAAGCGACCAGCTGATTCTCAGGCTATAACCTTACCCGAAGCCTGTCCTGTTTGTGGTTCTGCCGTTGCTCATACAGAAGCTGAAGTTAAAGCACGTTGTACGGGTGGATTGCAATGTGCCGCTCAGCGCCGCGAAGCGATAAAACATTTTGCATCGCGCAGGGCCATGGATATAGATGGTCTGGGTGACAAGCTTGTAGAACAACTCTGTGATGAAGGGTTGATCGAATCGGTTGCAGATTTGTACACCTTGAACGCTGAACAATTGCAGAGCCTGCCACGTATGGGCGAAAAATCAGCCAGCAACCTGGTCAATGCCATTGATGTTTCTCGTCAGACGACACTGGCACGGTTTATCTTTGCCTTGGGCATACGTGATATTGGTGAATCCGGGGGTGCGCTGCTGGCCAGTCATTTCGGCTCTTTGCAGGCAGTGATCGATGCAGACGAAGATGCCTTGACCAGCATCGATGACATAGGTCCCATTGCTGCCAGCAGTGTGAAAACGTTTTTTTCCAATCCGGATAATCGTGCGGTTGTTGATGCTTTACTGGCTTCGGGTATCGAATTGCCTAGCCATGATGCCGTGCAAACAAACAACTCTCTAAGTGGCAACACCTACGTATTAACGGGCACTTTGACAGTTTTCACAAGAGATCAGGCCAAGCAAAAACTGCAGCAGTTGGGCGCGAAAGTAACGGGTAGCGTTTCGAAGAAAACCACGGCTGTGTTCGCAGGTGGATCCCCCGGTTCCAAGGTTACCAAGGCAGAATCATTAGGTGTACAGGTGTTGAATGAGGACGATTTGCTACAAATAATCGGCATGCCGGATTCCTGATCAGTCTGGTACTTTGCAGAGGCTGTGTTATTCTCGCGCGCTAATTTGAAAATGCTGCTTCAGGGCAGGTTTGGGCTTTGAATATGTTGGTCAATCTTGCCGTAAATGGTGCTGCCGGCCGTATGGGGCGGCAACTGCTTGCAGCTATCGCTGAACGCGATGATGCGCGTTTGAGTGCCGCTTCCGATGCTCCGGGCCAGTCATGTATTGGTCTTGATGCCAGTTTGTTGTCCGGTGGACAGCCCAATGGCGTGCTTGTTACTGATCAGATGGAAAAGGCTGCGGCGCAGAGCGACGTCATTATCGATTTTACAGCGCCAGCAGTTTCTCTGGCGTTACTCGATGCCCTGGGCCAAAGTGACACGCGAGTGGTCATAGGCACTACTGGTTTTACCAGCGAGCAGATTGAGCGGTTGCATCAACATGCAGCCAGCAGACCCATTGTATTCGCACCCAACTACAGCATCGGCGTTACGGTGACATTGGCTTTGTTACAACAAGCAGCCAAGGCATTAGGCGATGATTACGACGTTGAAGTTATTGAGGCTCATCATCGACACAAGGTTGATGCACCCTCCGGTACTGCCATCAAGATGGGTGAAGTCGTAGCGCAAGCACTAGGTCGTGATCTTGAAGAGTGTGCCATTTATGGCAGGCAAGGTATAACAGGTGAGCGAAAGACTAAAACCATAGGTTTCGAGACAATAAGAGCAGGTGACATCATTGGCGATCACACCGTTTTGTTTGCGGGTAACGGTGAACGTATCGAGGTCACGCACAAAGCTACAGATAGGATGACGTTTGCAAGAGGTGCAGTACGTTCGGCGATCTGGCTGGCTGACCAGCCTGCAGGGCTCTACGACATGACTCATGTGCTGGGTATAAACAATTAGAGTCAGCGAGCGCAATGCTGACATGAATTTATCGTTAACGGATCAGGGAGAGAGCGCGGTGGCTTTCGCAGTAGTATTTCCAGGACAGGGTTCACAGAGCGTAGGCATGCTGGCCGAGCTTGCAGGCGAGTATTCGCAAGTTAAGGCAACCTTTGGTGAAGCATCAGACATTGTTGGACAAGATCTGTGGGCCTTGGCTCAAGAAGGCACCAAGGAGGCACTGGGTGATACCCGAAATACGCAACCTCTGATGTTTACTGCAGGCGTTGCAGTCTGGCGAGTGATGCAGGCATCAGGCCTGCCCATGCCAGTGGCTTTTGCAGGCCATAGCCTGGGTGAGTTTGCAGCTCTTGTAGCATCTGAAGCCCTGCCTTTCGCAGATGGCGTTGCGTTGGTAAAGCAGCGCGCAAACTTGATGGCAGAGGCTGTGCCCGAAGGGCAGGGAGGCATGGCTGCACTAATCGGTATGGACGATAACGCAGTGGACGAGCTCTGCAAATCAATTAGCGGCGAACGGGTAACGGAGGCCGTTAACTTTAATGCACCTGGTCAAGTGGCCATCTCGGGTCATCTGGATGCTCTTGAGAAGACTATAGAAAAGGCTCGTGAAATGGGTGTCAGGAAAGCTCTCATGTTACCGGTCAGCGTACCTAACCATTCCTCTCTTATGCGACCGGCAGGTGCTGAGCTTGCCAAAACGATTGATACGCTTAACTGGTCGTTTCCCAAAGCACCACTTGTACAAAATGCTACAGCTGCTGCCCCTGCTGATTTGAACACCTTGCTTGATCATCTGAAGGCGCACGTCTACAACCCCGTTTACTGGACAAAAACAATTGAGGCTTTGCGCGATAACTATGGCGTTACCAGCGTTATTGAAGCTGGGCCCGGAAAAGTGTTGACCGGTCTTGGCAAGCGGATAGATCGTGCACTACCCACTCTGGCAGTCGACGCTCCTGCAACACTCGATGCAGCGATTGACTCTGTCACCAACGCAATGGACTGAACATGAACGAAAACACCCTTAACGCTCAGGTCGCACTCGTAACCGGCGCGAGTCGCGGGATTGGTGCGGCTATAGCGCAGTTGCTTGGTCAGCACGGAGCCACGGTTATAGGCACGGCCACTTCCGAGAGTGGAGCGGATGCTATTTCCGCACGATTTACAGAAGCTGGAATAAAAGGTACCGGCATGCGGTTGAATGTGACCGATAGTGCCGATGCTGAAAGTGTTGTGGCTCGAATCGGAGAAGAATTCGGGGCGATTTCGATACTGGTCAATAATGCAGGTATCACCCGCGACAATTTGTTTATGCGGATGAAGGATGCGGAATGGGAAGATGTCATTTCAACCAATCTGACCAGCGTGTATCGAATGTGCCGTCTGGTGGTAAAGCCGATGGTCAAGGCTCGTAGCGGGCGGATCATAAACATCAGTTCAGTCGTTGGTATAACCGGAAATGCGGGTCAAGTGAATTATTCTGCAGCAAAAGCGGGGTTGCTTGGCATGACGAAATCATTGGCACGAGAGCTTGGTGCTCGTTCGATCACTATCAATGCGGTTGCACCGGGCTTTATTGAGTCTGATATGACAGATGCGCTGCCTGAGGCGCAAAAGGAGCGTTTGAAGGGCGAAATAGCTTTGGGCAGGTTGGGTAGTCCTGACGACATAGCGCAAACATGCTTGTTTTTGGCCTCTCCAGCTGCCTCCTACATTACCGGCCAGACCATCAGCGTCAATGGTGGAATGGTGATGACCTAGCCTTATGGTCAGGATTTTGGCAGAGAAAACATCCCTTTTTATTTAAACTTGTAGTTGGTATCCGTACAGTAAGTCCCCACAATCACAACAAGAAATTGCGGAAGAGTTGGCACGTTATCGTGGAACTCTCTACAATGTCAGCACGGCTGAGGCCGCTTATTTTTTTCGGAGGTTTATCCCACAATGAGTAGTATTGAAGAACGCGTCAAGAAGATTGTCATCGAACAGCTGGGCGTGAAAGACGAAGAAGTCACGAACAAAGCTTCATTTGTCGAAGATCTAGGCGCAGATTCTCTCGATACCGTCGAGCTGGTTATGGCACTTGAGGAAGAGTTCGAGTGCGAAATCCCTGATGAAGAAGCAGAGAAAATTACAACTGTTCAGCAGGCTGTAGACTACGTCAACGCCCACATAGATGCTTGAGCAGCTGGCCCCTCACTAGTCTGAAGCATTCGCTATAACCACTGAGTTTTTCATTCTGTAGTTGTGGATCTTCAGACTTGTTTGAGTTTTTAATGCAGTAGTTGGATAGGTGAGAGGGCCGCTCTGGATGCATTCTTCGCAAACACAAGCGAGGAATGTCGTCAGCGTCGCGGCTCTCTTGTTTTTGCTCTCAGGCATGAGGGCGATTGTCGTTATCGGAGCTTAACGAGTTTGACGCGTAGACGAGTAGCGGTAACCGGGCTGGGCTTAGTAACTCCCGTTGGCGGAGACGTTGAACAGAGCTGGCGGAATATTGTTGCCGGTGTTTCTGGTGCGGCCAGTATTAATGATTTTGATGTGTCTGATTTCAGTACTAAGTTCAGCGCCTCAGTTAAAGACTTTGATACCGAAGCGTACTTCAGCCGGAAAGAAGCCCGCAAGATGGACGTCTTCGTGCACTATGGCATTGCTGCTGGCATGCAGGCCATAACTGATGCAAAGCTTGATAATGCAGACGGTATTGATCTAGAGCGCGTTGGCGTATCGATCGGATCAGGTATCGGTGGTTTACCCAATATCGAAACACAGCACAAGGCCCTGCTTGATGGCGGACCGCGGAAGGTCTCTCCGTTCTTCGTGCCATCCACGATTATCAATATGATCAGCGGCAACCTGAGTATCAAGTTCGGTTACAAGGGGCCTAATGTCTGTACGGTCACGGCTTGCACCACTGGAACCCACAACATCGGTGATGCTTCTCGTTTTATTGAATACGGCGATGCAGACATCATGATTGCAGGAGGTGCCGAAATGGCTACCTGTCCTTTGGGGCTTGCAGGTTTTGGAGCTGCTCGCGCCCTGTCTACTCGCAATGATGATCCAGCGGCCGCAAGTCGTCCCTGGGATAGAGACAGAGATGGTTTTGTTCTGGGAGACGGTGCAGGCGTCATGGTTCTAGAGGAGTACGAACACGCCAAGGCACGCGGGGCAAGGATCTATTGTGAGCTTGCCGGATATGGCATGAGCGGCGATGCTCATCATATGACATTGCCATCGGCCAATGGCGAAGGCGCAGCGCGTTGCATGCTGTCGGCCTTAAAAAATGCAGGCCTGGAACCTTCGGATATCGACTATGTTAATGCGCATGGCACCTCAACTTCGGCTGGAGATGTGGCTGAGACTGATGCTATCAAGAGCGCTTTTGGCAGTCACAGTCAATCCTTGTTGGTCAGTTCCACCAAAAGCATGACGGGACACTTACTGGGTGCTGCGGGAGGTATCGAAGCGGTGTTTTCAATACTGGCCTTACGCGATCAGATTGCCCCTCCCACTATAAACCTGGATAACCCGGGCGAAGGCTGCGATCTTGATTATGTGGCCCATGTAAAACGTGAAGCACCTTTGAAGGTTTCGATGTCAAATTCCTTTGGCTTTGGCGGAACCAACGGTACTTTGGTGTTCTCAGCTGACAGCGTGTGATTCGTTTTCTGCTGGTATTGATTGTTGTATGTGCGTCGGCAGCCGCCTGGTTCGGTTGGACAGATTACAACAACTATCTAAACAAGCCGGTTACGCTTGATGGTGATAGCAGCAGCTTTACGATAGAGCGAGGCTGGTCTGCAAAACGCGTATCCCTGGAACTGGAAAACCAGGGAATCATAGACAAACGATACTGGTTTGATCTTTATGTTCGATTAAGCGAGAAGGCTGGTGGAATAAAATCCGGTGAATTTGTGCTGCAGGGCAAACTGACCGTTCCCGAACTATTCGATACTTTCCTGAAAGGCCAGACTCGACAGTACTCGCACAGCATTATTGAAGGATCAAACTGGAAACAAACCATCGCGCGTGTTGCAGCATCTGCTGATTTGAAACACACCTTGGGCGACGTGGCTTCTCTGGATGAACAAATCCTGATGGAGGCTATTGGTTTTCCTGACCTCCACCCTGAGGGGCAGTTCTTTTCTGATACTTATTCATTTCCCAAAGGAAGCACTGATGTCGAGTACCTGATTCGTGCCAAGCAAACTATGGACAAGGTCTTGAAGGAGGAGTGGGAAAACCGTGCCGATAATATACCGCTCAAAACCCCCTATGAGGCTTTGATACTGGCATCTATCGTTGAAAAAGAAACGGCCCTGGCATCCGAACGTCCTCAAATAGCCGGAGTGTTTTTATCCAGAATCAACAAAAAAATGCGACTGCAAACAGATCCCACTGTTATCTACGGCATGGGTGATGATTTTGATGGCAATATCAGGCGCAAAGATTTAACAACCGATACTCCTTACAACACTTATACGCGAGCAGGTCTTCCTCCCAGTCCCATTTCGATGGTGGGTCGCGAAGCTATCAATGCAGTGCTTAATCCGGAGTCAACCACCGCTCTATATTTTGTAGCACGTGGAGATGGCAGTCATCAGTTTTCCGACACCCTCGAACAGCACAATGCGGCAGTGCGAAAATATCAGTTAAAACGGTGAGTACTCCTGGCTTGCCGCGTGGCAAATTCATCACACTCGAAGGGCTTGAAGGCGTCGGTAAAACGACTAATCGAAATTTTATAGAGTCTATTCTGCAAAGCGCCGGTATCGCATTTACAGGCACTCGAGAACCTGGCGGTACGCCGATAGGCGAACAATTGCGTGATCTGGTTTTACATGGTCGCGAATCAATGCAGGCCGAAACAGAACTTCTACTAATGGCTGCGTCGCGAGTAGAACATGTGGCACAGGTTATCGAACCCGCCTTAAGCCAGGGTAATTGGGTGTTGTGTGATCGTTTTCTGGATGCCAGTGTTGCTTATCAGGGCGCCGGCCGGGAATTAGGCACCGCCCGAGTGGCCGCGTTGCATGAGATGATGGGCGTCTCAATCGAGCCTGATCTGACATTATTGCTTGATATGCCTGTCGAGGATGGACTTAAGCGGATGGCAGCGCGAGGTAAGCCCGATAGAATAGAACGAGAAGCTCTGGCGTTTTTCGAACGTGCGCGAGCCGCTTACCTTCAAAGGGCTGAGATGGCTCCGGAGCGTGTCAAGGTCATCGATGCGTCACTTCCGTTGGAACGAGTGCAGGAATCAGTGCAAGAAGCACTCACTCCCTTGTTGCTTACGCACGCTTAAGCGACTGTCATGGATTCACTAAGCGATTGTCCACCCTGGCTTGAGCGTGATGGCGCGGCACTGTTGTCTCGTGCAGCTCAAAGCCGTCTTCCACATGCCTTGTTGATAACGGGCATTGATGGGATTGGTAAACGCGCTTTCGGACAATGGCTTGCCGAATCGCTGCTGTGTCGTGATCTAACGGAAAAGGGTGCTTGTCAACGTTGTGAATCCTGTCGTCAGCTGCTGGCCGATTCACACCCGGACTACCGCAAGCTGGTTCCTGAGGGTGCCAATGTGTCCATCAAGGTAGACAGCGTACGGGCTTTGGTCCAGTGGCTTCAACTGACGGCAGGTCAGGGTAGCTATCGAGTTGCATTGATCGAGGATGCAGACACCTTAAATCGCAATGCAGCCAATAGTTTGCTAAAGACCCTTGAAGAGCCTGCAGATCATGCGGTTCTAATCCTTACAGCCACGCATATAGGTGCCCTGCCAGCAACCATTCGAAGCAGGTGCCAGAAAACGACGTTGAAGATGGGAGACAGATCGGCGGCCATTGAATGGTTAGCCGGGCACGTGGCAGACCCGGAGTCTGCGCTAAAAGACGCTGGTGGAGGTCCTTTTGCCGCGTTGCGCAACGAAACAGATGAGCAACAGGCAGTCCGCGCACTGCTTTTAAAGGCCTGGTTAGATCTGTTTCAACACAAAGGTAGCGTGGGTCGGATTGCCGATTCTTTGGGTGCTATTGATACCTCTCAAGCTCTGGCAACGTTCAGTAGTTGGAGTCTTGCTGCCAGTAAATGTCATGTTAACGTCCCGATTGGCGCAAATCCTGCCGTAGAACAGGCTATATCGGAGACCCGTGAACGGCTTCGAAACGAGCAGTGGTTCACACTTCATGATCGTTTGTTGAAATTACACCGTTCAGATAGCGCCAGTTTCAAGACTCAGACTGTGCTAGAGGGACTTTTTGCCGATATCCGTCTTATGACCAACGGCTGAACGTTCTGTTATGACTGCTGAAACACGTAAAGGAATAATCTCTTTCTCGATCACCGATCGCGGTGCACTGTACTCTTCGTACATGTCATTCGTGCAGAATGGTGGTGTATTTGTCCCTACCACTCGTAATTACGAGATGGGCGACAAAGTCTTTATGTTACTTAAACTGATGGATGACCACAGTGTCGTGCCTGTCAGGGGATCTGTTGTTTGGGTCACTCCCGCAGGTGCTCAAGGCAACAAAGCGCCGGGTATTGGTGTGCAATTCTCGGAAGGGGATAACGGCGATACCAAATCCAATATCGAACAGCATCTGGCCGCTGCTTTGCAAGGTGAGCGTCCGACTCAGACGATGTAATCGATCTGCATCAATTGATTAGTAGAGAGATTCTGCTCGCTCCGGTAACCTACACGCTTTTAGTAATGTGGGTAGAACATGATACCGGGCAAGAAGAAAGATCAAGCAAGTAAAACAGCCTTTAATACGCGCTCCGAAAGAGCGCGTAGCATTGCTGAGTCTTGCAATAAGGGCCAGCAAGCAAAGAGCTCAGGTAGCAAGGCGAAAAAGTCTTCACCCAAAAAAAGAGCTGCAAAGAACGTGGTAAGTGCACCTTCCAAGAAAAAAAAGAAAAATGTCATGGCAGGCTTTAAGGATGCCCGCATCAGTGACGTTTCGGACAAGGTTTTTGTGGCAACAAGTCCGGTGCATGGCAAAGGTCTGTTTGCCGCAAAGCGTATAAAAGCCAATACCGTTTTAGGTCGATTGCACGGTATGCCGTCCGTTGATGATGGTATCTATGTACTGTGGATTACTGATGATTTGGGTTTGGAGCTAACCAACGACTTTAAGTACATTAATCACGATAGTGATCCTAACGCTGCTTACTCTGACCTGGATGTCATGGTATTGCGGGATGTAGAACCGGGCGAAGAGTTGCTGCACGACTATGGTTGGTAGTGCTGCTGTTCTCTAAGCCCCTTTAAGTAATCGCATGAGTTCTTCAAACATGAGTTCATCTCTCGAGCGTCTTGAAAAACAGTTTCATCGCATTGTGCAGTTAGATCATGCAGCCACCTTTCTGGGCTGGGATCAAATGGTCATGATGCCGAATGCTGGAATGACGCCGCGCTCTCAGGCAATGGCTGAGCTTGCCACTTTAAGACATGAGCTATTGACAGACAGTGCTATGGCTGACTGGTTGGCTGATGCACAGCAGGGCTTGCAATCGGGTTCCATAGCGGAGAGTAAGGCTACGCACATTCGTGAGATGCAGCGCAGCTGGCAGCAGGCAATGGCACTGCCTGCGTCGCTGGTTCATGCACAGGTGCTGGCAGGATCAAAGTGTGAGCACGGCTGGCGCACGCAGCGAAAGGAAAACGACTGGTCTGGTTTTTTGCTTAATTTTAGAGAGGTGGTTGCATTGTCTCGTGAAGAGGCTCAATGTCGACAGGCGCAGGCTCCCGAGCGCTTTGCAACTCCTTACGATGCCTTACTTGATCTGCATTGTACGGGTGATAGTCAAGAGCTGATTGGTGGCGTTTTTGCAGAATTAAAATCTGCATTGCCTGAGCTTCTGCACAAGGTCATGGACAAACAGGCAGGCCAGAGCACCGTTGAATTACGTGGGCAGTATCCGGTCAAGCATCAGCAGGCCTTAAGTGAACACTTAATGACCATGCTTGGGTTTGACTTTGATGCTGGCAGGCTTGATGTAAGTGCGCATCCATTTAGTACGGGTGTGAAAGGGGACCAACGAATAACCACACGCTATCGCGAAACTGATTTTGCCGATGCTTTGCAAGCAACAGCCCATGAGACCGGCCACGCCAGTTATGAGGCTGGTCTACCTGATGATTTGCAGTCCTTTCCGCTGGGCCGTGCCCGAAACATGTGCATTCATGAAAGTCAGAGCCTGATGTTTGAAAAACAGGTTTTTCTGTCGCGGGCATTTGGAAAATCATTGATGGCAGCGGTGCATGAGCATTTGCCGGCCACTTCGACGTTCAGCAGTGATGATATCTGGTATTCGCAAACGCGAGTCAGACCGAGTTTTATAAGGGTAGAGGC
The DNA here is from genome assembly GCA_045106475.1 of Granulosicoccus sp. GTDB lineage: Bacteria > Pseudomonadota > Gammaproteobacteria > Granulosicoccales > Granulosicoccaceae > Granulosicoccus. The sequence continues at coordinate 41,922 of JBGCEO010000105.1, read as the reverse complement.
GGACGAGGTTACTTATCCCTTGCACGTCATGCTGCGCTACGATATCGAGAGTGCACTAATCAATGGCGACATTGAGCCAGATGTCATACCAGATGTATGGGAAGAATCGATGCGCGCCTATTTAGGCTTGTCGATTAATGGAGATCATGCAAAAGGTTGTTTGCAGGACATTCACTGGACCGATGGTGCGTTCGGCTATTTTCCTTCCTACACCATGGGGGCGGTTAACGCGGCGCAAATCAGCGCCAGTATCAAGCGTGATCATGCTGATTGGCAACAAGACTTCGCGCAGGGTGATATTTCCTTTGTGCGTGACTGGTTGGGTGCGCATATCTGGCAGCATGGCTGTGAGTATGAGTCTCAAGAGCTAATGCAGCTTGCTACGGGTGAGGGCAGCTCTGCGAAGCACCTTCTTGCGCATCTGAACGATCGATATCTTGAAGAGTTGGATTAGATTTTAGTTGTAAAAACTTAGACTTGACCTTACAGACAGTTTCAGAATTGGTCGAAACCCGACTGTCTCAGATCGGTCACAACCAGTCACTAGGAAAGTTTATTAAATTGCGATGAATGAGATGATTACGATTGATTGCAACGAGATCCGAAACTGGAAAACGTTTCATGATGTCTTTACTAATCAGTTAGGGTTTCCAGAATTCTATGGTCGAAATATGGATGCCTGGATTGACTGCATGACATCGATCGATACACCTGAAGATGGAATGACTTCCGTACACTGCGCTGCAGGGAGTGTTTTCACGATAGCCCTGATAAATGTTAAAGACTTTCGCGCTAGAGATCGAGAGCTTTACGACGCTATTGTCGAATGCTCTTCATTCGTTAATTATCGGCGAATTGAGATTGGAGAACCGCCCGTACTAGTATTGTCGTTTCAGTCAGGCTCATGAATTGGCAAGATTGTTTGTTCTCATCTACTTCTGCACTGGGCACTCTCCAGCGGTTCACTATACAGTCATGTAACCGGGGACTTTCGACCAGAAGCGGGCATAGGAAAGGTCAGGTGGCTTCACCAGCGCTGGACCATCTGTTAATCACGCATTGATTTTTTGCTGAATGCGCATTATCATGCGCATAAGTCATCAAATGGTAGCTAACCATGGGCGCGCTGTACAAAAAAGACGCACAGAAAAAGCCGACTAACCTCAGTATCAATAGCGATCTATTGGCAAAATCCAGGAAATTGCAGATCAACCTGTCTGCACTTCTCGAGGCTGCACTTACTGAAAAACTGGCGCAGGCAGAAAACGAAAATTGGCAGGCAAGAAACAAATTGGCTATCGTGGCTTACAACAATATGGTTGACGAACAGGGTTGCTTCAGCGATTCGACTCGAGACTTTTGATGGCACAGTTTGATGTTTACCAAAACACAAACAGATCAACTAGAAAACAGTATCCGCTTTTAGTCGATGTTCAGCATTCTGTTCTATCAACGTTGGCCACCAGAATAGTTATCCCGCTGAGTAACAAGGATTCAGTTAATGGTGCCGTAATGGATGTTTTGATGCCTGAAGTTCTGTTTGACGAGCATCACTTCGTGTTGATGACACCGCAGATTTCTGCGGTACCTGATCGCTTGTTATCAAAACCCATTGGCACGCTGGAGCATTGCCGGTCACAGGTTCTTGCTGCTCTGGACTTTGCGATAACTGGCATTTGATAAACCCACAAATTCTGATTTAAACGATATGCTGATATCGGCCCTTTGCTGTCATTCGAAAGGTTGTGAGACTAAAGTCTTTTACCGCTGTGGTGTCACACCATAGTTAGAATGAAAGTGACGGGTTAGGTGGGATTGATCCGCGAATCCGTGTTTGATAACCTTTTAAATCCACAACATTAGTAGCAGAAAGAATAGACTGCTCACTCGGTAAGCTGGCCTTGCTCGCACGTTTTTTCATTCTCATGCGAACAACTTAACAATCCATATAGGAACGGTTACCGGTCAAATCCAAAGCCCTTCACCTTTATCCCTTCTTGAGTATCGTCGAGATGCAATTTCCAACGTACTTTGTTTTCATCGTTTTGATATTGAACCTTCCAGACCAGTAAATGGTTACCATTTTCTACAGAATGGGTTGAATATTCGCTTGAAAGCAATTCACCTAAGCGATTCAAAACTTCTACCGCTTCGTCAAAAATATCCACTGTCATCCATTCCTCCAAATACGGAAAGTGTTGAATAAATTCTTCACGATCTTCATTTAAAAATGATTGAATAATTTTATCGAATATAGGTCTACCGATGGATTTGGCATTTTCATCGGTTATTTTTAGGTGTGCTGTCACTGCCATTCACCTCTCGTGTGATTTTGTTCAGAACAAAGTCTGTGTCAAGTCCAGTAACAAAAGTGTACCGTGAAAAAAGAAGAATTGAGTATTTCAAGTTTTGACCGGTTGAACTCAAGGCACTTAGCGGAAGTACAGGTTCAGATGAGATCGTACACTGCCTGCCACGTCTGCAACCGGCTTTTACAGTTTAGTGCTTCTTAGCTCCTGTTTGGTATCCAGATGTACTAGTACTTATCATTGTGCTCACCCAGACCCGGTGCCCTCCGTTCTACCGATAGCTCGCTTTTGCTGAACCGAATGGGTGTTCTAACACCTGGTATGCCATCGGGTTCGATTTGCATGCCGCGGGCAATGAACTGCGGATCATTGAAAACATCTTCAACGGTATTGATCGGACCTGCAGGTACAACCGCAGTTTCCAGTGCGCTCAATAAATCATCGCGTGACCATTGAAGGATTTTTTCACATAGAAGTTTCTCGAGTGCTTCTCGGTTTTTAACCCTCGCCGCATTGCTGTTGAATCGCTGATCAAGCGGTAGCTCATCTAGTTCGAGCACCGTGCACAATCGAGTAAACTGCGCGTCGTTACCTACAGCGACAATCAAGTGCCCGTCACTCACTTCAAAGGTTTGATAAGGCGCAATATTCGGATGCTTGTTGCCCATTCTGGTGGGTGTCTTGCCACTCGCTAAGTAGTTCATCGATTGGTTGGCAAGAACGCCTGTCATGCTATCAAACAGGGAAAGATCGATATGTTGTCCGCTGTCACTATGGTTGCGTTGCAACAGGGCAGATTGGATCGCGATAACACCATAAAGACCCGTAAAGACATCGGCGAAAGCCACACCCATTTTTTGCGGTTGTCCATCTGGCTCACCGGTCAAATCCATGATGCCGCTCATGCCTTGAATCATGAAATCGTAGCCTGCTCGATGAGCGTAGGGACCGTCTTGCCCGAAACCTGTTACTGAGCAGTAAATCAATCGTGGAAACAAGTCCGTTAGGGTTTGCGCATCAAGACCATATTGCACGAGCCCTCCGACTTTGAAGTTTTCAATAAACACGTCGGCATCATCAAGAAGCTCAAGTACTTTCGACCTACCTTCTTCGCTTTTAAGATCCAAAGTGATGGAGTGCTTGCCTCGATTGCAGGCATGAAAGTAAGCCGAACAGCTCTCGCCGTTCGTTTCAACCCAGGGCGGGCCCCATTGGCGTGTGTCATCACCAGCAAAACTTTCCACCTTTATGACATCGGCACCTAGATCGGATAACGTCTGGCCAATCCAGGGGCCTGCCAGAATTCGGGCAAGTTCAACAACCTTGATACCTGCTAACGGAGAGCGTTTGTTATTCATCAATTCCTTTATAGGTTCTGTAGTACGAACGACCAAAAAATTCTAACGTTATGTGTATTGGCAATTCATGATGCACTTTGAGCAGCCTTGGCCCATTCAGTATTGGCAAACTGTTCACCGGCTATTTGAGTGATAGTACGCTTGTCGCCATCAGATTCCACAATGCAGTGCGCGCAGTTGGGCAGTGGAGGTAGCATGTGCATGTCTGTCAAGGCAATCGCGGCATAGTGGCAGAGAATACTTTTCATAATCGCACCATGACTAACAACCAGAATGTTATCCGTAGGTTTGGCGTTGCTGTGGGCCTTGATGATCGATTCAATCGCTGCAACACCACGGCCTTGCACTTCCCGAAAATTCTCAGCGCCTTCCACGTTGAAAGAAGGTAGTGCTTTCCAATGGGCTTCAACCATTTCCGGGTAGGCTTTTTCGATATCCTCCCATAGCTGGCCTTGCCATATGCCCAACTTGACCTCTCTTAGATCGTCTCTGAAGGTCACTAGCTCATCACGCGAGCCTAGAATGTTGGCCGTTGTTTGTCTTGTGCGTACGCTGCTACTGGAATAGATCGCATGCAGCTTCATAGAGGCGAAATCGACGCCACGATTCTGTGCTTGCCTGATGCCTGTTTCATCCAGTTCTGATTCTAATTGTCCTTGTATGCGTCGCTCAGCGTTCCAGCTGGTCTGACCGTGTCGCACTATGTGCAGAAGCATAAAATGTGGCTCGTTTAAAGAGAGTGTTAGGGTAACGTATGCAGCGATATTTTGCGGCGAATGGTATGTTGGAATGATGAATGAGCATGACTGGCGTGAAGTGGCCGAACAGGAGATGGGTGTCCATCTGGGAGATTGGCGTAGTTTGAGCGGTGGTGACTTCGCTCAGAGTTGGCAATCAACAGTGAAGGCGGTGTCATCCAACAATGAGCGAGCTCCTCTGGCTGATAAGCATGATTGCATCGGCGCGTGGCTGACTGGTTCCAAAGAGACGGCAAGGCCTGAGGTCGGCACTAAGCTGTTTGTGAAATCACATCAAAATCCACCACCCCGACATTTTACTACCGAAGCAATGGGACTGGCATGGTTAGCTGATTCAGCCGCAGTGCGTGTTCCTACTGTGTTGGGTGTCAGTGATGAAACGCCATACCTGGCTTTGCAATGGGTTGAGGAAGGAGGCGCTAGCTCAATGGCAGAAGAGCAGTTTGGCCACGAGCTGGCTGAATTACATCGCAGCCCCTGTGAACGATTTGGACGCGATGATGAGCGTACGACAGGCAGTCTCGGCCTACCGAATAAACCAACTGATGTCTGGGCGCAGTTTTATGCCTCTGAACGGCTCATGCCATTGGTTAAGATTGCTTACGATCGACAAGCCTTGAACAAAGATCTTTGTCGCGATATCGAAACGCTCGCACAGCAGCTGGATAACTGGGTACCTGCTGATGAGAGACCATCACGCCTGCATGGTGATCTTTGGGCTGGTAATCGTTTGATTGATACAGCCGGACAAAGCTGGCTGATAGATCCCGCCAGTCATGGTGGGCATCGTGAATTTGACTTGGCAATGATGCGTTTGTTTGGAGGGTTTAGTGAGGCTTGCCATAGCGCTTACGCTAATAGTTACCCCCTTAGTGCGGGCTGGCAGGAGAGAGTCGCATTACATCAATTAGCACCACTGATTGTTCATGCGATCAAATTTGGGCATTCGTATGTAGAACCAACACGACGTGCCTTGGCTCAATATGTCTGAAGCGAGCGATCAGGATGCACCTCTTGACAGAGAATCCAGTATTCGCACCCAGCTTCTTATGCCTTTGTGGTAGCTGTTGAGTGAGTACTTTTCGTTGGGTGAGTGAATTGCATCGTCGTCGAGCATAAAACCAACAAGCAGGCTATCCATGTGCAGGATCTCTTTGATGTGCCCAACCACGGGAATGGAGCCGCCGCAGCCAGCATAGATAGCTTCTTTTTGCCATTCATCGCTTAGGGCTCGCTGTGCTTGCCGGAAGGCGGGTGCATCGACCGGCATGACGGTTGCCTTCGAGCCATCCTTGGAGGCAAACTCAGCACTGCAATCAGGTGGCAGGCGATCATTTACATGATCATAGAAAGCCTGTCTGATTAAATCAGGATCTTGATCTCCTACCAGACGAAAACTGATCTTCGCAGTGGCGATGGAGGGCAGTACGGTTTTGAATCCTTCGCCAGTGTAGCCCCCATTAATGCCATTGATATCACAACTGGGTCTTGCCCAGATTTGCTCGAGAACCGAGTACCCCGATTCGCCTGCCGGTGTTGATAGGCCAACACCCTTTAAAAACCCGTCATCATCGTGTTTAAGTGAATCCCATTGTTCACGCTGTGCATCTGACAGCTCGGCAACACCGTCATAAAAGCCGGGCAGGGTGATGCGCCCTTGATCATCGTGCAATTCGGACAGTATGCGGGTAAGTACTCGAATGGGGTTGATGGCCGGACCACCATACATGCCTGAATGTAAATCCAGAGAAGGCCCTGTGATAGTAACCTGCTCGCCGACCATGCCGCGCAGCATGGTTGAGATGGTAGGCGTTTGGCTATCCCACATGCCGGTGTCGCAAACCAGCGCCAGATCTGCTTTTAACATCTCTTTGTTTTGTTCCATGAACGGGATCAAAGACGGCGAGCCGCTTTCTTCCTCACCTTCAAAAAAGATGCTGACTTGAGTAGGTAGACTGCCGCTCACCTGTTTCCAGACCCGGCAGGCCTCAACAAAGGTCATTAGCTGTCCTTTGTCGTCGGCTGCACCTCGTGCGCGTATTACTTTGCCATTAGGGGTGTCTTCTATAGCTGGTTCGAATGGGGGGCGATTCCACAATTCGAGTGGATCGACAGGTTGTACATCGTAGTGGCCGTAAAACAGCAGGTGAGGGCCGTTGTTGTTGCCTGCCTGATGGCCGACCACCATCGGGTGACCTGGGGTGTCATGACGTTGGGTGTCGAATCCAATGGAACGAAGATCCTCAACTAGCCAATTGGCCGCCTTCAAACATGCCGCCTTATAAGCCTTATCTGTCGATATGCTTTCGATCCTCAATAATTCAAACAGTCGCTCCAACGCCTGCGGCATCTGTTCATCGACCCTATCCAACACCTGTTCTAACACACCCATCCTGCCCCCTCATGCTCCGCGCGGGTCGAACCATGGTAAGTAATTGTTTAAAAAGCACTAGCTGCAAAATTCTAACTGGTTTCAGGTCTTAAACGGAGATATTTGGAATCGTTAACCCTCTGAATAGGTGGTATTCAATGACTTACTGTGGTCCGACCCGGTAGAGTTTTTGGGAGGTGTGGGCGTAGTTGAGGATGTCTTCGGCGGAGAGGGTTTGTCTGCCGCTGCGTTGTGTGAGCGGGAAATGAAGATTCTCCAAACCGTCGAAAGCCCGGTAGATCACTTCGGTACACACCAGTTTTTCCGAACTGAAAAAGTCAAAATCGAAGTTATACGGTTTGCCCTCATGACAGACCACCCGTTCGATCCCCTGCTTGATAGCATCGTTACTGATTGCTGGTCTTAGCACAACGACATGATCTACGTTTAAAGTCTCAGAGAGAGGGCGGAACCTAACGCCGTCCTTTAGTGCCTCCAGAACGCAACGATCAGCGCACCAGCGATTGTGCTTATCGGCATCAATGTCGATATCCATTGCATCTCGCTGATCAGGTGTGCCGATGTAGAGCGCAGCATGTGGCCAGTACCCGGGCAGAAACAAATTGGTTAGAACACGATCATGCCGGGTGATTAGCACATCTCCAGGTTCCAATATCTGCGCCAGCTCGGCGCGTATCTGCGCTGTTATCTTTTTTCTTTCGCGACCACCAACGCCTGAAGCAGTTCGGCCAGCGCTCTCCATTAGATGTGCCAGCGATTTATTCATTGCGACGACGCTACGTCTGCGCCATTTATGGCTGAGGTAGGAAAGCGTCCGTTTCAGGTAGTTTCTCCGGCTACTATCCAACCAGGATTCATAGTGATCCAGATTTTTCGCTATTGATCCGATATGTTCATCCAGCTTGAGTGCTTCAAGTTTTTGACGATGCGTTCTCGCCAAATGCATCGCGTCATAAATCAGCAAAGCATGATTGTGATCAATGAACGCAGAGAATATTCGAGTGAATTGCTTACGTGGTATTCGATACTCTTGAAACTCCTCATTGAGTTTGCGTTGAATGACTGAATGGTCTGCAACTCTAAAAAGTAACAGCCGATCCAACCGAATCAGAATGCAGGCAGCGGCATAACCGACCAGAAACAATCGCCAGTCTTCGTCCGTTTCAATCTTTGAAATACCCTTTTGGCTGCGTTTGAGGACCTCCCTGATCGTATCCCAGAGGGCATCTCTCACCGTTAGGAAGCGTGCAAACCAATATCCAATAGCTTCATTTTCCGACGGTCTGAAATAACCCCGTTCTACAACGGTAGATACAAAATCCTCGCTTGGAGCATCGATATCGAGAGCATCGGCAGCTTGTGTTAGTGATTCGACGGTTGAGATAAGCCTTAGCATGGCAGAGCTCGGGTTTTAGACTCGATGCCGATCATATCTACTCGTATAGCTCTCTTATCCTTTAGCGTGGCCACGCTTTTTCTAATCGACTAACAGCAAGCTTTGATCCAGTTAAGAACCATTGGCGAGCCAGGAAGCTACTTCTGATTAGTGGTTGCAATCAAAAGTAGCTTCAAGGTTCTCTTAGGCAGCCTTTGCTTTGCTCTGGTGGGATGCTTGGGCGAATGGTTGATATCCGTCATTTGATTCATAAGTGGCTTCCGCAAGCTCGCAATCCATGCTGGCGCTGCTCACTTTATCCTTGATGAAACGCAATTGGACTACCGGCCAATAGCGCTCAATTACTGATCCAAGCACGATGGTACTTGCCCCGGCGATAGCCATGCCCAACCAACCGCTGGATAGGAGTGCAGCCACTAGCTCGCTGCCATTTAGGAACAGATGACCAGCAAAGGCCAATATTCCGATTAGTGTGCTAAAAAGATGTCGAAATAAAACACCGCTAGCGATGATGACAGTAGCAATAATCAAGCTGGTCACGATACTCGCAGGACCATTCCAGAACACATAGTCTAAAAACAAGCTGGCGACGATAGTCAGCGACCATACCCCTTGCATATAACTTAACATTCGGACGTTTGTGATATGGCGTGATAGCTCCACCAGCAATGCAGCCAGTATCAGCCCGTACACAAGCGTTGAATTGAAAATCGCTAAGTAAGCGCCAAGCAAAGACGTCATCATACTTGCCAGAACAACAACGGTTGTAAGGGTACCAAACTGTAAAGCCATGATCCAAGGTGAGCCGACTGTTTGGCGTATCACGGCACAGCGCAACAGATAGTAGCAACTAATAATCAACGCCAATGTAAAGTGAAAATCTACACTGTACAACATGGTCGATCGGGCGAGTATCAGCAGAGGTGGCGCAAACAGAAGCGCATGTGCAAATCGTCTTTCACTGGTAGATAGGTTGCTCTTGGTGTCTCGATACCTACTCAACATTATAATTATGCCGATCACAGTAACGCTGCTGAGTATGGTCATACTAAACATGTCGCGCATCGGCACTAACAAACTGGCTGACGAGAGTAGATAGGCGATGCTGAGCCATGATTTTTCGTTGCGAGCTAGCACGGCAAAACAAAAAATGGACATGGGAACGAGCACCACAGTGCCGGCTATCCCGGCAGTGAACAATTCGGCTACGCTACTGGATTGCCAGCTAGCGTAATCAGGGTAACTGGTAACGATCGAATCCAGAGGCACTATGGAGTAGATCATTGCTCCCAGTACGGCGAAGTTGGCAGGAATACTAATCAGCCCTAAGCCAAAAAATACACGTGCCCCGCGTGGCTCTTTAAGAAGGTACCCAACCGCAAATCCTGCAAGCGTCAGCAGGCTGGTTTGCCCAAGTAGTAGAAAATACCTTTGTAAGTCTGTCGTGGTATCTATGCCTTGTATGAGAAATAACGATAGAGAAAAAACCAGTAAGCCGGCTCCAAACATACGCAGCATCCCTGCGATTGAGCTGGCCTTCTGAATATTTTCGAGGGTGTTCGAAAGAAAAGAACCTGATGATTCTGCCGAATTTTCTAATGAACTTTCGATGGCAGAGTCGATGCAGTTATGCATAGTTTCTTTGGCATCGTCGCTCAATTCGATGGGCCTGGGTGGTCCGACGAAATCAAACGCTACGCTATTCATGCAAGTTCTCCGAATCCTCGTTGAGTAATGCATCGAGTTCACTCTTAAGCTCATCAGCATGCTCTTTGGATTCATATTCGCGCTGCAGTGATTCTTTGTTCCCTGCCATCGCTTGATATACCTCACCGCGCATCTCGGTTTCTCCAATGCTGATTTCCCATCGATCAAACACAGCGTCGACACTGTCTTGGCCGTCAGATTCAATCCGACTCATCACGTCGATAGCTTTTGCAACAGACTCACGCGAGCGCATTTGATTACGCTGCAGGTTTATCTGTTCGAGTCGATGTTCCATTTCTTGAACTCTCTTACAAACTTCCAGTTCGACTTGCTCGTGCTTGGTTAGCCTGGCCTGTGTCTGAGCCAGCAATTCCCGGCAGCGATGACGTTGAGATAGGCACTCCAGAGCTTTTGCTTCATCTTCCAAAGCGATTTCTTTTGCGCGGCGCGTCCACGCGATCTCATCCTTTTTCAGTTCATCAACGCGGGCACGTAGCTCATTGCTATCGCGCGTTACCCGCGTATGCTGAATGCGTGCTTTAACAACAGCCTGGCGGGCAGCCTTAAACGCGGTCTCGGCAATTGCTTCGTGATTTTCAAAACGGCTGACGGCCTGATCGGCGGTCGCGCCCAGGGTGGCAGTGATACGAGTAAACAGGTTCATTTTTACGCTACTCCGGTTGACAGCAAAAGTTTGCATTGGCGGGAGTGTCGGCTAATGAGGTTGAAAAATAAAACTTTATACTAAAAGTGTACTATTATTGAACTACAAGTACAAAAATACGATACTTTATACTCGTGAAGCAAACTCAACACCTGATTGGTGTCATCAAGCAAGAGCTCAAAACGCGGCAGATTTCCTATCGAGACCTTGCTTGTTTGCTCGAATTATCCGAATCTGCAGTGAAGCAGATGTTCGCGAACAGTAATTTTTCCCTCAAGCGGCTCGATAGACTCTGTGAAATACTCGAGATGGACTTTCTTGAGTTAGCGCAAAAAGCGAGTGTTCAGAACACAGCTATCGAGGAGCTGACCATTGAGCAAGAGGAGCGCTTAATCAGTGATCCAGTGTTGCTGCTCGTAAGCTATTGTGTCGTTAATCAATGGGCCTTCGACGATATTATCAAGCGCTACGATATCAGCGAGAGCATGTGTATTCAGAAACTTGCAGAGCTTGATCGAATGCGCCTTGCAGAACTGTTGCCGGGCAACCGAATTCGTCCTTTGATATCGCTGAATTTTCGCTGGCAACCTAATGGCCCTATTGAACAGTTCTTTAGCCGTGAAGTTCAGGGTCAATTTTTTGATAGTAACTTCAACGACTCTGATGCCCTTCGCCTGGTAAAAAGTGGAGACATATCGGCGTCCACATTCGAACAGCTCAGCCATCGGCTGCATTCTGTCGGGCAATTGTTTGATGATCTGGCCCGAGAGGACCATATCTTCCCTGGTGATCAGCGGCGTGGAGCCAGTATGATATTAGCTATCAGGCACTGGCAATTCGCCGCCTTCAGTGAATTGGAAAGATGAGCGTGTGATAGAACAATCAGATTCATTGACCAAGAAGCAATCTTCTACTGAAGCGATCACTCCCGACGATTTGAGTAAAGAGTTTGCCAGGCATGCCTACATTTCTGATGACTCTCTGATAGCCGCATTGCATCTGTCTGATGTATTGGGTAAGCCTTTGTTGATTGAGGGCGAGGCGGGTGTCGGTAAAACGGAGGTGGCCAAATGTCTGTCGAATGTATTGGGAGCGCAGTTGATCCGTTTACAATGCTATGAAGGTTTGGATGCACAGCATGCAATATATGACTGGGATTATCAGAGGCAATTGCTCGCGATCCAGATGGCTGGCAGCGCAGATCCTGCCGTACTAAAAAAAACCCTGTATAGCGATGACTTTCTGATCAAGAGGCCACTGCTACAAGCCATTGCGAGCGATCTTCCAGTCGTACTTCTTATTGATGAGGTCGATCGCGCTGATGAGGAGTTTGAAGCGCTGCTTTTGGAGGTGTTATCCGACTTCCAGCTCAGTATTCCGGAGCTGGGTACTTACACAGCCACAAAACGTCCACGCGTGATCCTCACATCCAATGGGGTTCGGGAGCTCAGCGACGCACTGCGCAGACGTTGTTTGTATCACTACATGGATTACCCCGATGCGGAACGTGAGCGCGCCATAGTCAGAGCGCGCCTGCCCGAAATCGATAGGCAGCTTACACAACAGCTTGTATCACTGGTACAAACACTGCGCGCCTCATCAATGCGAAAAGCACCGGGTATTGCAGAAACGCTTGATTGGGCAGCGTCTTTGATGCAATTGGAAGTGAATGATTTGAACAGTTCACTCGATAAGGTAGAGCAGAGCTTGTCAAGTCTTATAAAGACGCGCGAAGATCTTGCGCTTATCAGGCAGGAGGAGCACGGTCTAAAACATCTATTGGCCATGGAGACAAACGAGGCCAATAAAAATGATCAGGACGGCGTTGCGTCTTGATACCAGTCAAATCATGCAGCAAGGTTTAATGTAGATTGTATGAATGCCAACCTGGACCTGACATCCCGCATCGTCGACTTTGCTGAATTCCTGCGTGCGAATGAACTAACGATTGATCCTGGCACAGTCGTCGATATGCAGCACCTGGCATCGATCGGATATGTTGAATCTCGCTTACAACTAAAGCGTTGTATTCGCAGCTGCACCTGTAGGCGCCCTCGTGACTGGCAGCGGTTTGATGCGTTGTTTGATACATTCTGGCAAGCTAATGATGGCGCATTAGTATCTGATGAAACAGCATCAGAGCAGGCTGATGAACAGCGTTTGACTCTGGCAGGTCAACAGAAACTGTTGGGCCTGGCAGGCACGTCAGAAAAGCAGCGACAGGAAGAGGAATTTTTTGGAGCAGGGGATTTCAAGGCACTGTCGCTGGCGGATTTTCGTTTTGTCTTCGACCCGGTGCAAATGCGGGCTATAGAACTACTGGTAGAACGAATTGCCAGGCGAGCACGGAAACGATTTACCCGTCGTCAGATCAGTGTATCCCGCGGCAGCACTATTGATCTGCGTAAGTCGATGAAGCTATCGCTGCGATATAGCGGGTGCCCGATAGAGCTTCGCTACAAACGCAAGCGACAACGTTTGCATCGCTATGTGTTGTTACTGGATATCAGTCAATCAATGGATGTTTATGCACGACTTTTTTTACGTTTCTCAAAAATATTGATGACGGTATTCCAACGATCCGATGCGTTTGTTTTCAACACGGATTTAAGCGAACTACCCCGTGGTCATGCACGTCTTGAAGAGAAGGATTTTGAAGAAGTTCTTAATCAGCGTGGAAAAGGTTGGTTAGGTGGCACCCGAATAGCTCAATCGCTGGAACGATTCAATGACGAGCACTTATTGCGGCGAGTGGACAATCAAACAACTGTCCTGATTTTTAGCGATGGCTGTGATACCACATCACCTGAACGTTTAGCTGCGGCTGTAGCCAGCATTCAACGGCGATCGAAAAAATTAGTATGGGTTAACCCGCTGCTGGGCCGATTCGAGCCTGGTGAGGCTAATCCCTACATGGATCCTGTTGTGCCGTTCACTGATTGCTATTGCAGTGCACATAATTTAGCGAGTCTGATCGATCTAGAACGTGAATTGTTGGCTTGAAAAAGCCCGCCAGTCTATTGCTGCTTTGTACGCATTACCTGAAACCAGGCCGAGCGACAGGTGGATTATGTCCTGGTAGCAAAGAGCCAGAGTAGAATCGTTCCACTTTCAATCCAAAATAGAACGATTAATGAGTATATTATTAGGATTCATAGCCACGTTTGTTAGTGCTGGAGTGTAGTGCCCATGTCCCATGATCAACCTACGGATGCTGCCGAGCGTCGAGCCAAGCCTGCGCTAGTTTGTTACGACGTCAAGGCTGTTCCCAATCATGATGAGGTGTTTATAAAGGCCTGGCGCGAGACACTACAAGTAGTTGATACCGTTGTTGTGCCGCCTCGTGATGCGGCAACCTTTGAGGTGCCAGCGGGTCACGGTTTTCGCATTGTCAGTGTGGATGGGGCGCAGGTTGGTGATTTAAATTTATGGAATAGAACTGATATTAACGAGCGCTTTTTTAGTGGTAAAACGCGGCAATTACATGCCACTCACATAACACGTGGTGACAGGCTTTGGAGTAGCTTGCCGGGTATGCGTTCGATGGCAACGGTTACTCACGACACATTGGAGTGGTATGGCTGGGATAGTGACGGAGGGGGCGTACATGATGTCATCGGCACACGTTGTGATCCTTATACCAACAAGCTGTTGAAAGGTACCGATTATCACTACTGCTGCCATTCTAATTTGTCGCGCGCATTAGCGAAAAAGTTAGATCAACCAATAGAGGTAGTAGAACCGCATGTACATGATGTGCTGAACGTCTTTATGTGCACAGGCTTTACGCTTGATACGCATCAGTATTTTATGAAGGCGAGTCCCGTACGACCAGGGGACTTTATAGAGTTCATTGCAGATATCGATTTACTAGGTGCCTTGTCAAGCTGCCCAGGTGGGGATTGCGGCAGTAGTCATTCGGATGACAGTACACCCTGCTATCCCTTGCATATCGACATTATGAAGCCTGACGATGCTGTGTTGCGCGATTTTCAGAGTCAGTCCATAAATGCCTATGATCGAAGTCATGGCTTGTAATCGCACTAACAATTAGTGCTTAACAATTCAGTTTAGCGCCATGCTAAAACTAATCCACTGTCACGACCATGCTATTTAATTATTGGAATGTCGCGTGGCGCTCGCCTTGAAAGTAGGCGCGCTCCCGTTTCAGTGACTAGCAAATTTTCTTCGTGCACCATCATTTTACCAGGTGCATAGCTGTAACCTGGTTCCAACGTCATGACCATTCCAGGCACCATAGGTGTGTGATCAAAAGCAGTAATCGACGGCGTTTCCGTGAGCTGGATACCTAGCCCATGACCAAGTCTGCCAACATCTCCTCGTGCTGCTTGTGCTCTTTGTGGGACAGCTGCTTTGCCGAGCTTGCCCATGTCTGAACCTTTCGGGTCATGCGGTGATGATGGTTGCCCATCTATCTGCATCGGAGACATAACGACTTGCATGGCTGCAAAGAGTTCGGCGCAGGTTACACCGGGTTTAATCAGCTCGATACCGGCTTCTGTTGCGTCCCATGCTCGCTGATGAGCTTCTGCTGTAGCTTTGTCTACTTGTTGCAGTGCAAAGTTTCTATCGAAGTCTGCATAGTAACCGTCAAATGTGCAGCCGGTATCCAGGATTAGAATATCGCCTGTTTTCAGGGATTCTTCGGACGGTGGCGAGATAATATCTTCATAGCCATTGGCAGAGGCTGCGCCGACAACATAGGCAGGATCATCTGCGCCATGTTGGAGACAGGCAATTCGAAAGGCGCGAAATGCATCGACTTGTGTCATTCCTGCGCTGATAATCTGTGGAACATCAGCAAATGCGTTAGAGGCCACGGTGCAGATGTAATCCAGTTTCTCAATTTCCGCAGATGATTTGATTTGGCGCACACAGCGCATGGCATCAGTGGCATCGACCCACTGCGCACCGGCTGTCAACTTGCGAATACGTTCGATGTCGTTCCATGGACTGCGCACGTAAGTTTCAGCACCCATCGGTACGCCGATGCTGGGCTTGTGACCAGCAAGTTCGTGGATAGTGTCGATTAACAAGCTGACGCCATCATCCGTTGGATGAGGGGATGACCACAGTCGAATGTCGTTGATCCATGTGCGTTGCATACATATAGCACCAATGGCAGGTATTACTGCGACCGGTTCACCCGATTGCGG
This sequence comes from Granulosicoccus sp., assembly GCA_045106475.1. Classification (GTDB taxonomy): domain Bacteria; phylum Pseudomonadota; class Gammaproteobacteria; order Granulosicoccales; family Granulosicoccaceae; genus Granulosicoccus. The sequence continues at coordinate 26,161 of JBGCEO010000105.1, read as the reverse complement.
CAACAGTAAATACCAGGGGCGCGTTGGACTTTGCCAGAACTGCGTCAGAAAACCTGTCAGGTAACGAATGTCCGCTTCAGTGCTCAACCAAAGCACGTCGATTTCGCGTTGCTTCATTATCGCCTGTACCCGAGCACAGCGATTCGTAAACTCCACTTTAGAGAAACCGCGCGTCGGTACTTGAACTCCACTGCTTTGGTTCATGGCCAGAATTCCTGTCGCTTGGTTGAGTGCGCATGTCACTGCGTACTGATCGTTAGGCTACGTACTCAGCGATGCATAGACAAATAGCTTTACTAACTGCCCCAGTTAACTGGGGACAGCACAGCGAAATCATTACAAAGCCTTTGAGATCAATTATTTAGGCAGAATAGGCGATGGTGATCTGCAGCCATCCCCAGCATACTGGGGCAGTTTAATAGGTTTATACACCAATGCACTAGCTTGTCGGGAGTAAGCCGGGTAAACGTGATACGCGGGGCGTGCGGGGCGTGGGGGCGTGCGTGATGTGCGTGATGTGCGGACTATGCAGGCCATGCAGGCTAAGAGGGCTAAGAGGGCTAAGAGGGCTAAGTGGGCCATGCGGACTATGCAGGCTATACAGGCCAAAGTCACCGAAAACGTTCAGCCATGTAAAAACCCCTTGTCTACCGAGCTGCTAACCCGTTAGGGTTTAAGTCACCTCTGTTCACTGGATCTTTTCATGTCGGAAGCAAGACGCATTGTGGTGACGGGCTGCAGCCGGGGATTGGGCAGGGCACTGGTCGATCAGTTTGTACAAGCGGGTCATCGAGTTGCTGGTTGTAGTCGTTCTCCTGAGCAGATCGCTGAACTTGGCCAGCGCTACGGCGATCAACATCAGTTTCATACGCTTGATGTTAGCGATGATACTGCTGTAGCTCAGTGGGCCGGTCAACTAATCAGCACGTTCGGCGTGCCAGATTTATTGATCAACAATGCTGCTGTTATTTGTGAGCCAGCGCCATTGTGGAAAGTACCTGCAGATCAATTTCAGCAACTGGTGGATGTCAATATTGTTGGTGTATTTTCGGTTATTCGACATCTGTTGCCAGCGATGATTGAAACCAGGTGTGGAGTAGTCGTGAACTTGAGTAGTGGCTGGGGTAGATCTGTGGCCGCTGAGGTAGCTCCTTACTGTGCATCGAAGTGGGCGATAGAGGGCATGACCAAAGCACTGGCCGAAGAATTACCGGCAGGGATGGCTGCAGTGCCTGTAAGTCCGGGGGTGATCGATACCGACATGCTACGAGTAGCGTTTGGTGAAGCCTCCCAGGGGTATCACGGCCCGGTCGACTGGGCCGTGAAAGCTGCGCCGTTTTTCCTGTCTTTGAATGGCTCGCATAATGGTCAATCTTTGAGCACTCCTGATTAAACCGCAGAGCTAAGGCCAGGTGTCGGTTGGGACCCGTCTGTGGGGTTTTAAGTCGAACGTGCAGATGAAAAATAATACTGATGAAAGTAGCGAACAAGGCTTGGGAGTTTGGCCTCAAGGCAGTATCCTGTACGCATGGAGAATCAGCCTTTTTTGATAGCAGGTGTTGATGAGGTTGGGCGTGGCCCACTGGCCGGTCCAGTGGTGGCCGCTGCGGTCATTCTTGATCCTGGCAGGCGCATTGACGGCTTGCTGGACTCCAAACTCCTTGATGAATGTACCCGCGATGAGCTGGATGTGCTAATTCGTGAGCATGCCCTGGCCTATTACATAGCCGAAGCCAGTGTGGACGAGATTGACACAATCAATATCTTACATGCCAGTATGCTCGCCATGAAGCGCGCCGTTGCGGGATTAGAATCCCAACCGGATTTGGCATTGATCGACGGTAATCGTTGTCCGGCAGTCAGTTGCCCGGTGCAGGCAGTCGTTAAAGGGGATCAGCGGGTAAAGTCCATAAGTGCTGCGTCCATCATCGCCAAGGTAGCACGAGATCGTTTAATGACAGAGCTGCATCAGCAATACCCTGAATACGGCTTTGCACGACACAAAGGTTATCCCACGGTGCAGCATCGCCGCGCTATTATTGAGCATGGCGTAACGGTTCTGCACCGGCGCTCATTCAAGCCCGTAAGAGAAGCTCTGGAACGGGCAGCGCTCACTAAAGAATCTATGGCAGATGCTGTTTCATGAGCATTGCTATTGTTTATCGTGAGCGGCTTACAACAGTAATCAGCATGGTCGTATGAGCTGCCAGTCTTCACAGTCCGTCAGTGATTTAAGTTTGCATAACAAGTACGGGAGAATAAGCGTCCGATGAGTGCTGTCATCTCAGATCAGTCTAGCGTTACCGCGCAAGGGCAGACCGCGGAGCAGCCTTGTGCAAACGTACCGGGTTTTGTGCATCTAAATGTGCACACAGAGTTTTCTCTGATCGATAGTACGGTTCGAATAAAACCATTGGTCAAACATGTGGCGCAGAGCATGCCGGCTGCTGCTGTCTGTGACCGCAGTAATATGTTTGCCCTGGTCAAGTATTACCGTGCTGCCCTGGGTGTGGGTATCAAGCCCATTGCCGGTGTTGATTTGCGCATTCGCGCAGTTGCTGATGATGGTGAGCTGACGCGTGTCATCTTGCTCGTACAAAACGAGGACGGCTATCGCAATCTGACAAATCTGGTCTCGCGTGGTTATCAGGAAGGACAATCCGATGGTAGTCCCGTTGTTGATATCGATTGGGTGTTCGAGGCTCACGAAGGCTTGATCGTACTTTCCGGTGGTTTGGAAGGTGATGTGGGACAAGCGTTGCAGCGTGGAAACGACGAGGAGGCCCTCGCAATCGCGCAGCGCTGGCAAGCTGTGTTTGGAGATCGCTACTACCTGGAGTTGACGCGAACCGGTAAGAACTTTGAAGAACAGTACATTGCCGGTGCATGTTCAGTGGGCATTAAAACCGGTATTGCCGTGGTCGCGAGCAACGACGTTCGATTCTTGCACAAGGATGACTATCAAGCACACGAAACGCGGCTGTGTATTCAATCTGGATATGTACTTGCGGACTCGCGTCGAGCCAAGACAGTCAACGAAGAACAGTATCTTAAAACCCCGGCGCAAATGGCCGAGCTGTTTGCCGATATTCCAGTGGCCTTGGCGAACTCGGTCGAGATTGCTAAACGCTGCAACCTGATGCTGAATCTGGGTAAGCCTGTGTTACCCGATTTCCCTATTCCGGCCGGGCTGACTGAAACAGAATTTTTCTATGCTTCCGCTCGTGAAGGTCTTGAAGTAAGACTTGGACAGCTCTTCGATATTGATAGCGCCGATTTTGCAGAGATTCGTAAGCCCTATGACGCGCGTCTGACTCGTGAGCTTGATGTAATCGCAGAAATGGGTTTTCCCGGTTACTTTCTAATCGTTGCCGATTTTATCAAATGGTCTCGCGACAATGGTATTCCGGTTGGTCCAGGCCGTGGTTCGGGTGCTGGTTCGCTTGTGGCTTTTGTATTGATGATTACCGATCTTGATCCACTGGCTTATGATTTGTTATTCGAGCGATTTCTTAATCCCGAACGAGTATCGATGCCGGATTTCGATATTGATTTCTGCATGGATGGGCGGGATCGAGTCATCCAGTACGTCGCTCAGAAATACGGTGCACACCGCGTGTCACAGATCATTACCTATGGCACGATGGCAGCGAAAGCTGTGGTTCGTGATGTCGGTCGGGTGATGAGCCACCCTTACGGCTTTGTTGATTCCATTGCCAAGATGGTGCCCTTTGAGGTGGGCATGACTCTAACAAAGGCAATGGCAGAATCCGAAGATCTTGCGCGCGCCTACAAAGAAGACGAAGAGGTCACTGCACTTCTGGATATGGCTTTGTCGCTCGAAGGTCTATCGAGAAACTGCGGCAAGCATGCCGGCGGTGTCGTCATCGCACCAACGGCATTGACCGATTTTGCTCCCCTGTATTGTGAAGCTGATGGTTCAAGTCTGGTCACACAATTTGACAAGGATGATGCCGAGGCGGTGGGTCTGGTCAAATTCGATTTTCTTGGTTTGCGTACCCTGACTATCATCGACAATGCAGTCAAGGAGATAGACCGGCATACCGACGAACCCTTAGATCTTTTGGCGTTGCCATTGGATGATGAACCCACCTACAAGCTGCTTCAGGATGCTCAAACCACGGCTGTCTTTCAGCTGGAGTCTCCAGGTATGAAGCGCTTGATTGAACGCCTGCGCCCGGATAGTTTTGAAGACATCATCGCTCTGGTTGCGCTATACCGGCCGGGTCCGTTGCAGTCGGGCATGGTAGACGACTTTATCGATCGTAAGCACGGTCGCAAAAAGATGGCCTGGCCTCATGAAGACTATCAGTTAGAGGCACTGCGTCCGACACTCGAACCAACCTATGGTGTCATCCTGTATCAAGAGCAGGTCATGGGCATCGCTCAGGTGATGGCAAAATTTTCCCTCGGCACAGCGGATATCCTGCGTCGTGCCATGGGTAAGAAAAAGCCTGAGGAAATGGCTAAGCAACGAGTCGGCTTTCTCGAAGGTTGTGTTGCTAACAATATCGATGCTGATCTGGCTGGCAATATATTTGATCTTGTCGAGAAGTTTGCAGGCTATGGCTTTAATAAATCCCACTCCGCCGCCTATGCCTTGCTGTCCTACCAGACTGCCTGGTTGAAGTGTCATCATCCTGCGGCGTTTATGTCAGCCGTGATGTCTGCGGATATGGACAACACCGAAAAAGTTGTAGGTTTGATCGATGAATGCAAAGTGATGGGGCTGACTGTTCAACCACCTGATATCAATCGCTCCTCGGTTCGCTTCTCTGTCGTTGACGTGAGCACTGTGCTCTATGGACTTGGCGCAATAAAGGGTGTTGGTGAGGCTGCATTATCCAATGTCCTGGAAACGCGGGGCGAAACCGGTGCCTTTGATTCTCTGGATGATCTGTGCCGAAGAGCGAGTCCGGGCAGCGTCAACAAGCGAGTGTTGGAAGCACTGATCAAAGCGGGTGCCGTTGATGCGCTCGGCCCTAATCGCGCCTCTCTTTGGGGACATCTTGCCAGTGCATTGCGCGGTGCAGATCAGTTCCATAAAAATCGGGACGCAGGTCAAAATGATATGTTCGGACTCGGCGATCCGGTTGAATCCGATGAACCGGAATTGATGGAAAACCTGCCCGATTGGACTGATCGAGAGCGTTTACGGGGCGAGAAGGATACGTTGGGACTCTACTTGAGCGGTCACCCAATCAATGAGTATCTTGCCGAGCTTGGCAAGTTTACTCACGGTCGATTGAAGGCTATTTGTGCCAAGGCTGGAACAGCTGATTCCGGTCCATCTTATCGACAGAAAGGTGTGCCTGTGGTCACGGCCGGGCTGGTAATGGGGATGCGCCAGCGTGATGGGCAGGGGGGACGGATGCTGTTTGTCACGCTTGATGATGGTACCGGGCGAGTGGAGGTCGGTTTACGCGGTGAACAGATAGATAACAGTGCGCACTTGATTGTCAAGGATGAAGTTTTGATTGTTGACGGTGATGTAAGCCCGGATGAATTCAACGGTGGCTTCAAGATTCGCGCTCGTGAAATATACGACATGAACAGTGCGCGAGCCCGTTTTGCCAGGCAGTTGTTGATTCGTCTGAACGGAGATCGATGGCGCAATGGCGCGCTGGATGAGTTGATTTCCACCTTATCTCACTTCAAAAGCGGCACTGTGCCGGTTTGTTTTAGCTACGAGAATGAACAGGCTCAGGCTCGGATTCGCGCTGGTAACCGTTGGGCTGTGACCCCACAGCTCGAATTAATCGACAATTTGGGGAAATTGACAGGCGATGAAAATGTCGAACTGGTCTATTAGCTCAGAGTTGTCTGTTGTAAATCGTTGTGTGCTGCTAGGTTGTGTGCTGCTAGAATGTAGAAATTCCTCGAGAGACAGCCGCTAACCTAATGAATCCGAACTTCCTCGACTTCGAGCAACCAATAGCGGAGCTGGAAGCCAAGATCCGCGAATTGCAATTTGCCACCGAAGACGCGGACATCAATATTAGCGAAGAGATCGATACGCTAAAAACCAAATGCGACACGCTAACGGGCAGTATTTTTGCCAAGTTAAGCTCCTGGCAAGTGGCTCAATTGGCTCGGCACCCACAGCGACCCTATACGCGTTTCTACATTGACAATGTGTTCACCGATTTCGATGAGCTGCATGGTGATCGTCTGTATGCAGATGACTATGCGATTATCGGCGGTACAGCCCGGTTAAATGGAAAACCCGTGGTGGTAATCGGACATGAGAAGGGACGTGATACCAAAGAAAAAATTCATCGTAACTTTGGTATGCCACGACCAGAGGGTTATCGAAAAGCCAAGCGTTTAATGGAGCTGGCGGAGCGATTTTCACTGCCGGTCATTACCTTTATCGATACACCGGGCGCCTATCCGGGAATCGGGGCAGAGGAGCGCGGTCAGAGTGAAGCAATTGCTCGTAATCTGTTCGTGATGGCAGGGTTGAAAACGCCGATTATCTGCACGGTTATCGGTGAGGGCGGCTCGGGTGGTGCGCTGGCTATCGGTGTTGGTGATCGGGTCATGATGTTGCAGTACAGCGTATATTCAGTCATCAGCCCTGAGGGGTGTGCTTCTATTTTGTACAAGAGTGTGGATAAGGCATCTGATGCCGCAGAAGCCATGGGTATTACATCGGAGCGATTGCATGATTTGGGTCTGGTGGATCGGGTGATAGACGAGCCCTTGGGTGGCGCTCATCGCGACCCACAGAAAATGGCTGAAAATATGCAAAGCGCGCTGATTGAGGAGCTGGCCACGCTTAGTAGCATGCCCCTGGAATCCTTGCTGTCCAACCGGCAGGATAAGCTGCGGGCCTACGGACAGTTCAAAGAAAGCTAATGAGCCCCTTAGAGGCAGTTGCGCACTACGTGGCGCAGCACCCGAATGTCCGAAACTACTGCGTTGCTTATAGCGCGGGTGTTGATTCACACGTGCTTTTGGAACTGATGACTGAGTTGCGCGATACGGATAGCGCAATCAATCTCAGGGCAATTCATATCGATCACTCATTACAGGAGTTCAGTCCGCACTGGAGCCAGCATGCGGAAGATATCTGTTCAGGTTTGCGCGTTCCGCTAACCGTCAAGCGCGTGGAAGTGCTGGACAAAGGTGATGGGCTTGAAGCCAGTGCGCGAATTGCCCGCTATGCCGAATTTTCTGCTTTCATCAATCCTAACGAGCACTTGTTATTAGCCCAGCATGCCGAGGATCAGGCTGAAACATTTCTGCTGCAAGCGCTTCGCGGAAGTGGCCCCGATGGCCTGTCTGCCATTCCCAGAAAACGCCGGTTTGCGCAAGGCTACATGGGACGCCCGCTGCTCGGCTGCACCAAAGACTCCCTGCTGGTTGAGGCTCGTCTCAGGCACCTGGACTGGATTGAAGATCCCTCTAATCTCGATACGCATCATGATCGCAACTATCTGCGACATAAGGTCATGCCTCTGCTTAAAGCCCGGTGGCCTTCGGTGGCAAAAACCTTGGGTAGATCTGCGTTGAGAAGTTCTGCGGCAAGTCAGATTCTAACCACTCTGGCCAAGGAGGATCTGCAGAAAACCACCATTGAAGGCAGTGCGTTTTTGAGCCTGTCTAAATTGAAACAATTGCCTAGAGAGCGCGTCTATGCGGTGTTGCGCCTGTGGGTTCGTCAGCGTGGTTTCCGTATGCCTCGATTGCAGGATCTGGCCCAAGTGATGTCCGACCTGGTTCATGCTCGACATGATTCCAACGGCATCGTTAATGTTCGTGATTATGAATTTCGTCGATTCAAGGATAGCCTGTGTCTACTGATGCCTCACGTGGAGGCCAAACCCTTTCGGTATGTATGGAGCGCACCTTTCAACGATCTGTTTATTTCAGAAACCGGCATCACTCTAAGTCGAAGTCTTTGTGAACGCCAGGGTATCGTCTTGCCGGCTAGTGGTTCGATCACGATCAAGAGCCGGGCGGGGGGCGAGTTGATCAAGCTGGGGGAACCTGCCTATCACAAGGCGGTTAAGAAAGTCCTTCAGGAGTCTTCTGTCCCACCCTGGCAACGAGATAGCATTCCCCTTTTATATATCGACGCGCGCTTGGCGGCAATCTGGAATGTCGTAGTGTCGGTGGATTTTCAGTTTAAAAACACCAGCCCTACGGCAAATGCCAACAGCCAGCAGGAAGATTCAGGCCTCGCCATCAGCCAGCGTGCCGATCAAAACAGTGAGCCTGCTTAATCCCGCTTTCACCGGCGAGCGACATCGATTGGCCCAGAGCCAGGCTTAGATGTAAATGCTGGTTACGGATAGGTGTTTTGCAATTGTTTGGTACTGCCGGTTCTGGTAATCTTAACGACCGTTCGGGGTGGTTTGTTTTGTCCCGAAGCGGGATCTTCATAAGGAACGTTCCGCGTCACGCTTATTCGCGTCGCCGGCATGCAAAGTGATCATACTTTGAGGTGCTCGCGGCTCCAACAGACACAGTCTATGACGCGTTTTATATTCGTAACCGGTGGCGTTGTATCGTCATTGGGCAAGGGCATTTCGGCAGCTTCTCTTGCTGCGTTGCTCGAAGCGCGTGGCCTTAAGGTCACCATGCTCAAGCTTGATCCCTACATCAACGTCGACCCCGGCACCATGAGCCCTTATCAGCATGGTGAGGTGTTCGTCACGCATGACGGTGCGGAGACTGATCTGGATCTAGGTCATTACGAGCGTTTCGTCCGTATTCAAACCAGTCAGAGCAATAACTTCACAACAGGTCGCGTCTACGAAACAGTCATCGCTAACGAACGCCGCGGTGATTACCTGGGCGCCACGGTGCAGGTGATTCCGCATATTACCGATGAAATTAAACGTCGAGTTGTCGTGGGCGCGGCAGATGCGGATATCGCCATGGTTGAAATTGGCGGCACGGTTGGTGATATTGAATCGCTTCCTTTCCTTGAGGCCATTCGCCAGATGGCGGTTGAGTTAGGACGCGAGCGAACGCTGTTCATGCATTTGACGCTGGTGCCCTACATCGCCTCTGCCGGGGAAATCAAGACCAAACCTACCCAGCACTCTGTCAAGGAGCTTCGATCAATCGGTATCCAGCCCGATATCCTGCTCTGCAGGGCTGATCGGCCGCTGCCTGACTCTGAGCGACGCAAAATTGCACTCTTTACCAATGTTCAAGAACGGGCGGTTATCGCTGCTACGGATGCTGACACCATCTATGACATCCCCCGTATGCTGCATGCGCAAGAGCTGGATGAGCTTGTTGTAGAGCAATTCAAACTGGACTTGCCTGTGGCAGACTTGAGCGAATGGCAGCGAGTTGTAGATGGCATTCGGCATCCGGGTAAAGCCGTCACCATAGGGATGGTGGGTAAGTACACAGAGCTTACCGAATCCTACAAATCGTTGAACGAAGCTTTGACCCATGCCGGCATTCAAACGGATAGTCGAGTCAAGATTCGATACCTGGATGCAGAGAAACTTGAACGGGGCGATCTTCGCGCTTTGAGTGAAATCGATGCGATCCTGGTACCGGGTGGTTTTGGCAACCGCGGTGTTGAGGGCAAGATCATCGCGGCACGTTATGCTCGAGAGAACAAGATCCCTTACCTTGGCATCTGTCTGGGAATGCAAGTCGCTGTTATTGAGCATGCCAGACACGTGGCGGGCATAGAAAGCGCCAATAGCAGTGAGTTTGATCTTGAGGGGCCTGAACCTGTCATTGCTCTGATCACAGAATGGCAAAACGAGCAGGGGCAAACAGTGGTCCGCAGTGCTGACTCAGATTTGGGCGGCACCATGCGATTGGGTGGTCAGGTTTGTGTCATGCAGCCCGACTCTTTGGCGGCCAAGGTTTACGGTGCCGAACAGATCGTGGAGCGTCACAGGCACCGATTTGAATTCAACAACAATTATGCGAACCAGCTTACCGAGGCCGGTTTGATCATTTCGGCTCGATCGTCCGGTCCGAGCGCTGGTGAGCATAAAGTGCTATCAAGTGCTCGAGGGTCGGATTATTCCTCGCATCGTTCGTTTGATGCGGAAGGGCTGGTTGAAATGATCGAGTTTGCAGATCACCCTTGGTTTATTGGTTGTCAGTTTCATCCCGAGTACACCTCTAACCCCAGAGATGGACATCCGCTGTTTACCGGTTTGATTCAAGCGGCCCTCGACTTCCAGGCGACACGTGCATCTACGCAATCGGATAATGTGCCTGCGCTTGAAGTGTCTGCAGAATAAACAGAGACCTACATAATGCAACTTTGTGGTATCGAAGTCGGCTTGGATCAACCGATTTTTCTCATTGCTGGTCCCTGTGCTATCGAGAGCGAAGATATGGCTCTGGAGACCGCATCGATTCTGAAGAAGATGACATCGGAGCTTGGTATCCCGTTTATCTACAAGTCATCATTCGACAAGGCCAATCGCTCTTCGGATTTGAGTTTTCGAGGTTTAGGTATCGAAGACGGCCTCCGCATATTAGCCAAGGTACGCGATGAGGTAGGTGTCCCGGTGTTAACCGATGTACATGAGGACACACCCATGGACGAGGTAGCTGATGTGGTTGATGTGCTTCAGACACCTGCATTTCTGTGTCGGCAGACCAATTTCATACAGCGGGTAGCCCGCACCGGTAAACCTGTCAATATCAAGAAAGGGCAGTTTCTCGCTCCTGCAGATATGGTGCACGTAGTTGAAAAAGCACACAGAGCCGGTAACAAGCAAATCATGGTTTGCGAACGTGGCGCCTCCTTTGGCTACAACAATCTAGTGTCAGACATGCGTGGTTTGGCCATCATGCGAAATACAAACTGCCCGGTGGTTTTCGATGCAACCCATTCGGTGCAGCTACCCGGTGGTCAAGGCAGTTCATCGGGCGGGCAGCGGGAGTTTGTACCTGTACTCGCTCGGGCAGCCGTTGCAGCTGGTGTTTCCGGCTTGTTTATGGAGACTCATCCAGATCCTGCTAATGCGCTTAGTGATGGTCCCAATGCCTGGCCGCTGGGTGAGTTGCAGCCCTTACTCGAAACATTGATCAGGCTGGATGGCACGGTAAAGTCTGGTGAGCTTGCGGAGATGCCCTATCTGCAATCTTAGCCTGGACGGCTAGAATAAGGCCCTTGAGCAAGAAAACTCGCAGAGTGCCCCCTGATACCGTGCTACACGCCAGATCTGATGATCCCAACGCAACCACAACTTAAGCGTGAGTAACAAGCGCATTGTTTCAAGTGATTGGAACTCTGCAGTCCTCGGCAGGTCGGTAGGCACGCTAAGAATGCTTACTTAAAATTTACGGAAAATTTGATCACAAATGACGTCTCGAATAACTGAAGTCAAAGCCCGCGAGATAATGGATTCTCGTGGAAACCCCACCATCGAAGCTGATATCACTCTAGCTTCCGGTGCCACAGGCAGAGCCATGGTTCCCTCCGGTGCTTCCACCGGAACCCGGGAAGCACTCGAGCTGCGCGATGGTGACAAATCACGCTATGGTGGCAAAGGCGTGCTTAAGGCTGTCGAGCACGTTAACACCGCCATCAGAGATGCGGTGATAGGTGCCGATGCTTCGGATCAGAGCGCTTTGGACAAACTGATGCTGGAGCTGGATGGCTCGGAGAATAAAGATAAATTAGGCGCGAATGCTCTATTGGCGGTGTCTCTGGCTGGCGCGCACGCAGCTGCTGCTCACAACGGGAGCATGTTATTCGAATACCTGGGTGGTAAAGAGGCGGTCAATCTCCCTGTACCGATGATGAATATCATCAACGGTGGGTCCCATGCTGACAATAGCGTTGATCTGCAGGAATTTATGGTCATGCCAGTAGGCGTTTCTTCCTTTCGCGAAGCACTTCGTTGCGGCGCAGAGATTTTTCATGCGCTGCGCAAGGTTTTGAATGATCGTGGCCTGAACACCAGTGTGGGTGACGAAGGCGGGTTTGCGCCCAATCTGTCCTCCAATGAAGAGGCAATCGAAACCATTTTGGTGGCGATCGAAAAAGCGGGTTATGAAGCGGGTAAGGATGTGTACCTGGCGCTGGATGTAGCCAGTTCTGAATTCTACAAAAACGGTAAATACGATCTGGCCTCCGAGGATCGTCAGTTCGATGCAGCGGGTTTTGTTGATTACCTGGCTGATTGGGTGGATCGCTACCCGATCATATCTATTGAGGATGGCCTGGATGAGGCTGATTGGGATGGCTGGAAAATCATGTCAGAACGTCTTAACGATACGATCCAGCTGGTTGGAGACGATCTTTTCGTAACCAATCCCTCAATACTTGCGCGTGGCATAGAACAGGGTATCGCCAATTCGGTACTCATCAAAGTTAACCAGATTGGTACCTTGAGCGAAACCCTGGAAACCATTCGCATGGCGCATAAGGCCGGTTATACGACAGTTACCTCACATCGTTCAGGAGAAACCGAAGACACTACGATTGCTGATCTGGCCGTTGCTACTAACTCCAAGCAAATCAAGACAGGTTCATTGTCTCGCTCCGATCGTATTGCTAAATACAATCAGCTTCTGCGGATTGAAGAATATCTGGGGGACAGAGCTGTTTATCCTGGTGCATCAGCATTTAATCAGACGCTCTAGCGAGTCGGCTTGACTTACCTCTCTTTTATGGTCGCAGCGCTCACCACGATGACGCCAAGCAATCCTAATGTGCATGTGATGGCGCTTGTGCTGCGCTTTTGTGCGCGTCATGGCGCTAGACGGTTTGCGCTGCAACCATGAAGGTATTAATCGGGGCTCTGGTGCTATTACTGCTTGCGCTGCAGTACCGCCTCTGGTTTGGCGATGGCAGTGTTCAGGAAGTGTGGCGTCTGCGTGAAGAGGTTAGAAGCGCGCGAACCGAACTGGCGCAGCTAATAAGTCGCAATCAGGCACTGGCTGCAGAGGTTGCTGATTTGAAAAGCGGGCTGGATGCCATTGAGGAGAGGGCGCGCGCGGACCTGGGCATGATTGAGGAGGGAGAAACCTTCTACCAGTTTGTGCTCGAAAGAGGCGCTCGGCAAAATTCACCTTTGGAGGTACCGGCTCAACCCGATAGGGATGCCTCTAACGGTACCGATGGTGAGTGATCAACTGTGGATAGTTGTGCCCGCGGCTGGCTACGGTGAGCGTATGGGTGGGTCGACGCCGAAGCAGTATCTTGATATAGCCGGTCAGAGCATGCTGCAATGTACTTTGTCTCGATTATTGAGTGTGCCTGATTTGAGCGGTATTGTAGTGGTGTTGGCACCTGATGATGTCCACTGGCTAGACGTACCGGCTGGTAACGACCCACTGGTTCATACAACACAAGGCGGTCAGACCAGAGCTGATTCTGTTGTATCAGGCTTGCAATATGTGTTGAATCAGGCACCTGATGCATCGTGGGTCATGGTGCATGATGCAGCCCGACCTCTGGTCAGCTTGAGCGATATACAACGCCTGTTTAGCGCGGTCTACAACAGTGGTGCAGTAGGAGGTTTGTTGGCTACACCTGTTCACGATACCTTGAAAAGAGCAGATGAGTATTGTTGCGTGGACACTACGGTTAACCGGCAGAGCCTGTGGCAGGCGCAAACACCGCAAATGTTTAGAGCTGGTGAGCTGCTCAATGCACTTGAGCGGGCATTATTACCCGCAGTTGATGTTTTGCAGGGTGATACTCAGCCAATGTCTCAGGGTCAGCATGATAAAACGTTACATGGACATGTAGATGATTCTCCCGCTGATTTGCCCGTTGATGGGCAAAAAGACAAGCACGAGGCACCAAATACAAGCGGGCACTTGGCTTCATCCGTATTAACTGATGAGGCCTCTGCGATGGAACGTTTGGGGCATGAACCTTTGTTAGTGGAAGCCTTGGAACCTAACTTCAAGATCACGCGCCCGGGTGATTTGCAGGTTGCGGCAGCCATCATCACCCTGTCCAGAGAAGCATTATGAGAATTGGCAATGGCTTCGATGTTCACGCTTTCACAGAGGGTGATCACTTGATGATTGGTGGGGTGCGCATACCATTTCACAAAGCATTCCTGGCACATTCGGATGGAGACGTGCTATTGCATGCCATCAGCGATGCCTTGCTCGGCGCTGCCGGTCTAGGCGATATCGGTCGACATTTTCCCGATACCGATGATGCATACAAAGATGCTGATAGTCGTGATTTGTTGCGTCAAGTGGTCGATCAGTTGCGTGTTCGCGGCATGAAATGCACGAGCCTCGATGCAACTATTATTGCGCAAGCACCCAAAATGTCCGGATTTATTAACGCCATGGTTGAATCACTGGCAATGGACTTGCAAATGGATGTCAATCGGATAAACGTGAAGGCAACTACAACCGAGCGCCTTGGTTTTTGTGGTCGTGAGGAAGGTATTGCCGCAATGGCATCAGTTCTGGTTTCGGATCAGGCAGCTTAAGTGACTGTTATCTCCGTACCCAGTGAACACACTCGAGGAAATGCAACATGACAAAGCTTGCAATAATTGGCGGTACAGGTCTAACTCGTATGGAGGGCCTGACCGTTACACGACGGGAGATGGTCAAGACACCTTACGGCGCTCCATCCTGTCCCTTAGTCTTTGGAGAACTGGGTGGGCAGAGCGTTGCCTTTCTTGCCCGCCATGGTAGTTCACACAGAATTCCGCCCCATCGTGTCAACTACTGCGCAAATATCTGGGCGCTGCACAGTGTTGGTATTACGCAGATCATCGCGGTAGGTGCCGTGGGTGGTATCACTAAGGATTGCACTGTGGGTGCCATCGTTGTACCCGATCAGATCATTGACTATACCTACGCACGCGAAAGTACATTCTTCGATGGCGGTGAGGATCCGGTAGAACATATCGATTTCAGCTATCCCTACGATGAAACCTTGCGTAAAGCGCTTATAAAAGGTGCTAAAGAGGCTAAGGATGTTTCTGTTGTGGAACAGGGGACATACGGTGCAACGCAAGGCCCACGCCTGGAAACCGCAGCTGAAATCAAGCGAATGGCACAGGATGGATGCACGATTGTCGGCATGACGGGTATGCCTGAAGCAGCATTGGCGGCGGAGCTGCGTATCGCTTATGCCTGCTGTGGTGTCGTGATCAATCCAGCGGCTGGTACTGACAATGAGCCTGTCGATATCAGTGCATTACCTGCGGCAATCAGTTCTGCAATGGAAAACGCTCGTCGCACTCTGTACGAAACGCTACAAGATCCCACGTTACTTAATACCTGACTGAGAGATTCTGAGCTCAGAAGACAAGTACAAGATTGAGAGTTTTCTGGTACCCACAGAACGGGTACCTGTTTGAATCTGTTCAGGTACCACAGAACGGGTACATGTTTGAATCTGCTCAGGTGCCACAAAACGTATGGCAAACAACCTCATCAGGACCGGGTGCCTGAGCATAGGGGGAATCATCCATTGCCGTGTCGAAGGGCGTGGATATAGCGTCCAGCAAATCGTGGAACGGCTTGAACTCCTGATCAGATACGGCTGATTCGATCATAGCTTCAACCTGATGGTTGCGCGGAATAATGGCAGGGTTACTCGACAGCATTAGTTTTACCGCAGACTCTTTGCCGCCATCTTGCAGATCGATACGCTGCTGCCAGCGAAGGTGCCAGTCTTGCAGTTTCCCGCCTGGGGCGAAGTGATCAGTCGCTTTTCTCACAGCGAGCTCTCTGAACGTGATGGTAAAGTCGAGCTCTTCCCGCTCCATCAACGCCAGCAGATCGGTAGCCAGTGCTAAGTCATCGTCTTGCTCGGAGATCAGGCCCAGCTTGGCACGCATGTGTCGTAAATAATGCTCGACAAATTTACCATCGAATTCGTTGATGGCCTCCTGAGCCAGGGACACTGCCTGTTCTTGGTCCTGATCAATCAGAGGCAATAGACATTGGGCAAGATTTGCCATGTTCCATTGCGCCATGCGAGGTTGATTCTGATACGCATAGCGGGCACCTCTGTCAATGGAACTAAACACCTTGTCGGCCTGGTAGTTGTCCATGAAGGCGCAGGGACCATAGTCAATTGTATCGCCGCTGATAGAGGAGTTATCGGTGTTCATTACTCCATGAATGAAACCAATCGACTGCCAGTGAGCAACCAGTGAAGCCTGTGCATCGATCACTGCCTGCAACAGCGCAAGTCCGGGCTTGTCATGTTCGAGCAGATGAGGGTAATGACGTTCAATGACATGCTGTGTTAGCTGCTCAATGGCCGTTGTATTTTGTCGTGCTGCGAAAAACTGGAAGGTTCCCACGCGAATATGGCTACGTGCCACTCGCGTTAGAATGGCACCTGGTACAGGGCCATTTTCGCGCATTATGTGATCACCTGTACTCACTGCTGCTAGTGCCCGCGTAGTTGGCACTCCCAAGGCAGCCATTGCCTCGCTGAGTAAATACTCGCGTAAAACCGGACCATACCAGTTACGCCCATCGCCGCCTCGGGAGAAGGGAGTTCTGCCAGCACCCTTTAGCTGTATATCCTGTCTCGTGCCGTTTATATCTATAACTTCGCCGAGAAGCAGGGCACGACCATCGCCTAACTGCGGTACCCATCCACCAAACTGATGACCTGCATAGGCCATGGCAATGGGATCGGAACCTTGGGCAAGTGAATTGCCTGACAGGATAGCGCTGCCTTGCTCGCTGCGTAGTGCAGCGGCATCAATATTTAATACTTCTGCCAGCGCATCGTTGACGACAATTACCTGCGGATTAGACACCGGAGAGGGATGCTGTCGCTCATAGAACTCCGGTGCCAGTGACGCGTAGCTATTGTCGAATTTTATCGTTAAGGTGTCGGCGCTAGCGCTCATGATTTAGCCTGAATGTGTAGCAACTAGCCTTTGACATGCTAATGAAGATAGCCCACTAGCGATGAAAAACACTATGCCTTCAAAATGCGTGCATGGTGCTCAAGATGATCTTTTATCATGCTGGCAATAAACCAGTAGGAATGATCGTATCCGGGTTGAATTCGGTATTCGAGAGCTTGTCCGGCATTCTTGCAAGCGCTGATGAATCCATCGGGCTGTAGATGTTCATCAAAAAAAGGATCTGCGTCACCAGTGTCAATTAGCATAGCTGCGCCACTGGGCTGTTTCTCGACAAGCTTGCAGGCATCATACTGCTGCCAGTGTGATTCATCGGTACCCAGATAGGTGGTGAATGCTTTTTGACCCCAAGGCACTTGCGAGGGGGCAACAATGGGCGAGAATGCCGACACCGACTGATAGGTTTGCGGGTGTTTCAGATGCAGAGTCAAGGCACCATGACCGCCCATCGAATGACCGGTTATGCCCTGGCGCGTTTTATCGGCAGAGAAATGCTCGAAAACCAGTTCCGGCAGTTCCTTAACAATGTAATCGTACATATGAAAATGCTCTGCCCAGGGGGACTGCGTAGCATTGAGGTAGAAACCGGCACCCTGTCCCAGGTCATAAGCTTCGTCATTAGGGACCGATTCGCCCCGCGGACTGGTGTCCGGTGCAATGACCATGACTCCTAATTCGGCAGCAACACGTTGTAGTCCTGACTTTTCCATGACATTGGACCAATTGCAGGTAAGACCTGACAGATACCATATGACAGGTACCGGTCCTTGTTCTGCTTGTGGAGGTGAGAAGACGGCAAATTGCATCGCACACTTGCAGCTACTGCTGGCGTGTTCGTGTACTGACAGTGTGCCTCCGAAGCTCTTCCAACTGGAGATTGTTTTCATTCAGTTCTTAAACCATTTCAGATAAACGGTGATAGACGACTAGTCGGAGTCGTACCAGCTTGAAACGTTTTGCAGCTAGTACGACTCGCTAGTAAACATCAGGATAAGGCAACCATAGCGGATGGTTGCGTGACTGGTTAGTACAACACCACGCTTCTGATGCTCTCACCGGAATGCATCAGATCGAATCCCTTATTGATATCTTCCAAAGGCATGGTATGAGTAATAAGGCTGTCTATGTCTATGCGACCGTCCATATACATATCGACTATCTTTGGTACGTCGGTTCGCCCACGGGCACCACCGAAGGCACTGCCACGCCATACTCGGCCGGTAACCAACTGAAAAGGGCGTGTGTTTATCTCTTTGCCTGCGCCCGCAACACCGATAATGACACTCTCTCCCCATCCCTTGTGACAACATTCAAGGGCGGCGCGCAT
This sequence comes from Granulosicoccus sp., assembly GCA_045106475.1. GTDB lineage: Bacteria > Pseudomonadota > Gammaproteobacteria > Granulosicoccales > Granulosicoccaceae > Granulosicoccus. The sequence goes on along the minus strand of JBGCEO010000105.1, from coordinate 7,990 downwards.
AACTTCTACATTACCAATGCACTCGAAAGAGTAATCAGCACCGCCACCGGTGAGTTCAACCAAGTGATCTACCAGGTTATCGCCATGATCAGCAGGGTTAACGAAATGCGTCATGCCAAATTTTTTGCCAGTCGCTTCTTTGGCAGGGTTTAGATCAACGCCAACTATTTGTCTTGCTCCTACCATTCGCAGACCTTGAATAACATTAAGGCCGATGCCGCCCAAACCGAATACAACCGCAGTAGAATTAGGTTCGACCTTGGCAGTGAACATGACAGCTCCAACACCGGTCGTTACACCACAGCCGATGTAACATATTTTTTCGAAAGAGGCGTCTTTACGAACCTTGGCCAGTGCGATTTCGGGTAATACCGTATGGTTAGCGAACGTTGAACAACCCATGTAGTGCAGAATCGGTTTGCCCTTATAAGAGAATCGTGATGTGCCATCCGGCATGAGTCCCTGTCCTTGAGTGGAGCGAACTTTCTGGCATAGATTAGTCTTCGGGTTCAGGCAGTATTCGCACTCGCGGCACTCAGGGGTGTACAAAGGTATAACATGGTCCCCAGGGACAAGACTCGTTACCCCTGCTCCTACTTCTAGAACAACACCTGCACCTTCATGCCCGAGTATTGCTGGAAAGGCCCCTTCAGGGTCAGCACCTGAACGAGTGAATTCGTCTGTATGGCAGATGCCGGTCGCCTTTATCTCCACCAGCACTTCGCCGGCTTTAGGGCCATCAAGATCGACCTCTACAATTTCCAATGGCTTACCGGCTTCAAAGGCCACTGCCGCACGTGTTTTCATTGTTACTCTCCAGTTGGTATTGTTTAATAATAGCGATTTACAGGCTGCTGCGATAGTTCTTAGTAAACCCCGTGATCACACTCTCTGTCGAACTGTGGCTGTTGTGCGATAAAAGTCCGTTTTAACTCGATTTTGGACAATCAAGTCTGGAGATTCACAGAGTCAGGGACGTAAACTAGGGCATCGACGCATATAAACATCTAGGGTACACAAAGTGACGCAAATCGGAATAGGGGTAATTGGTGCAGGCTACATGGGAAAGTTGCATAGTGTTGCTATGCAATCTGTCGGTGCAGTGTTCAATACAACATTGCGACCCGTGTGCGAGATGTTATGTGCCACAACCGAAAAAGGGGCTGCAGAAAAAGCCAAAGCCTATGGTTTTAATCGATCAACCTCCGACTGGCGTCAGCTGGTCGAGGATCCTGCGGTCGACGCTATCGTGATTGCCTCCCCCCAGTCCACTCATAGAGACATTGCATTGGCCGCAATAGCGGCTGGCAAACCCATCTTGTGTGAAAAGCCCATGGGGGCATCAGTGGCAGAAAGTATCGAAATGACTGAAGCTGCAGAGCGCGCAGGCGTTGTCAATATGGTGGGCTTTAACTATGTGCGCACACCGGCAACCCAATATGCGCGACAACTCATACAAGAGGGGGTCATAGGCGATATTAGCTGGTTTCGAGGTGAGCATACTGAAGACTTCTATGCAGATCCTCAGGCGTTGGCAAGCTGGCGTACTCGTGGACGTGCCAATGGCACGATGGGCGATTTGGCCTCACACATGATAAACGCCGCCATGGCATTGGCAGGTCCTATTGAATCCCTGTGTGCCGACGTTGCAACGGTGCATGAATCAAGGCCGACGAGAACTGGTTCTAATGAAGCGGTTACCAATGATGATCATGCACACTGCCTGTGTCGATTTGAATCTGGCGTGATGGGGCATCTTTATTTTAGCCGGGTGTCTACGGGTCGAAAGATGGGTTATGCCTACGAAATAAGCGGTAGCAAAGGGGCCATTCGTTTCGATCAGGAAGATCAAAATGCCTTGTGGCTTTATAAAATGGATGGTCCTGATGCTGAACGTGGATTTCGAAAGATACTGACCGGGCCATCCCATCCCGACTATATCAATTTTTGCCTGGGTCCCGGCCATGGCACCGGCTATCAGGATCAACTCATCATTGAGGCACGAGATTTTCTAAGCGCCATAGAAAACAAAAGATCGCAGTGGCCGACGTTTCGTGATGGCATGGAGGTTAACTGCGTTATCGATGCAGTATGGGCATCTTATGAAAGTTCTGGCTGGGCAAAGGTGAGTAAACAATGACAGTAAAATCCATAGCCAGCACCGCTGTCTGGTTGGATGATGGTGCCGCTGATGTCGCTGAGTTGTATGCCCTGTGTAAGCGAAAGACAGACGAATCAGCTCTACCCTTAGCTGCAGAACTGGTGCATGAAGTACCTGTGTATGAGGGTGATCTTGTTCGGCAAGTAGCCAGTGCACAAGAAGATGCGCCACAACGTGCACGTGCATTGCAGCAGGAATGGACAAACACACTTCTTACTGGTGCGGGAGCGGTAGTCGTTAGAAATGCTATTGACGATCTCGGCATGCTTGATCAAGTAACCGATGCGTTGAACACGATTATTGCTCGTGAATCATCTGATCAGGTTAGCTCAGATCATTTTGCAGCCGCGGGCTCAAACACCCGTTTATGGAATGCACACGAGAAGCTTGCAATCGAGACACCTGAATTGTTTGCAGCCTATAACGCGAACGATACGGTTTGTCTAATGAGTCTGGCCTGGCTTGGCCCCGGCTATCAGATAACCACGCAGGCAAACATCGTTCACCCTGGTGGCAAAGCGCAAGTCTGTCATCGCGATTACCACATGGGGTTCCAGCAGGAAGAACTGCTTTATCAGTACCCGGCACATGTGCATCGCATGTCTCCCATGCTTACCCTGCAGGGCGCAATTGCACATTCGGATATGCCGATTCAGACCGGACCCACTCAGCTTCTGCCGTTCTCGCAAAATTTCGTACCCGGTTATCTTGCCTCCGGTCGCGCAGATTGCCGTGAGTGCTTTCAAGAGCACTTTGTGCAACTAGATCTGAACAAGGGCGATATGCTGTTTTTCAGCCCGGCATTAATGCATGCCGCAGGCGATAACAACACAAAAGACACCCATCGATTCGCCAATCTGATGCAAATTAGCTCAGCATACGGTAGGGCGATGGAATTTGTGGATCGGGGCCGAATGAGCATCGCGTTGTATGCACAGCTGCAGTCTCTGAGTGAACAATCCCACTGGAACAGTCGCAAGACGGCCCAGGTCGTGGCGGCTTGCGCAGAAGCTTACCCGTTTCCAGCCAACACTGAGTTAGAACCACCCATTGGCGGGCTAGCGCCCGAGTCTCAACAAGCGTTGATGTTTGCTGCCTTGCGCGAAAAGTGCACACCAGAGGAGTTTGCCCAACGCATTCATGCCCAGCAGAATTTGAAACGCTCCCATTAATCGACTGGGTCTTTAGTATACTGTTTAGCAGGGCTGTTTCTGCTCTTGAAGCTAGTGTTTTGCCCCTTTTTAGCGTTTGACGCGTATAAGCGTCGTTAACCCTTGTCTTGCTCCGACTTTTTTGAATCCACACATGCACCAAGATCTGATCGCTTCTCACCGTCGATTGGCCGTTGCGCCGATGATGGAGCTAACTGATCGACACTACCGCTATCTTGCGCGTTTGCTTACACGTCACACCCTGTTGTACACAGAGATGTTGACTTGTAAGGCAGTAATACACGGTGATCGTGAGTACCTGCTTGGCAAACACGATTGCGAAGGCCCGGTCGTGCTGCAATTGGGTGGTTCTGATTGCGACGAAATGGCACAGGCGGCGGCCATCGGTGAAAGCTGGGGCTATCAGGAAATCAATATGAACGTGGGCTGCCCGAGTGACCGAGTCAAGGCTGGAAGGTTTGGAGCGTGCTTGATGGCCGAACCCGATCTGGTGCGCGATGTGGTGGCATCCATGCGCGATGCTGTGAGTATTCCAGTCAGCGTCAAATGTCGTTTGGGTATTGATCGAGACGATAGCTATGAAGCGCTTTTGGATTTTACCCGGGTCGTGGTTCAAAGCGGCTGCACACACTTGATAGTGCACGCACGTAAGGCATGGCTTGATGGATTGAGTCCCAAAGAAAATCGTACGGTTCCACCCTTGCGTTATGAATATGTATATCGTCTAAAACAGGCTTTTCCGCAATTACATATTTCGATAAACGGAGGTATTGAAAATCTGGAATCTGCGGCTGATCATCTTGAGCATGTGGATGGCGTCATGATAGGGCGTGCAGCCTACTACCATCCGGCTATTCTCGCATCAGCCGATACAGCTTTGTTTGGGCAGTTGAGTGGCGGTTATCAACACGTGGCTGATCACGAAACGCTGGTATCCGTGGCGCGTGATTACGCACTGTATATGCAGACATGGATTGAACAGGGGGTCAGACTCAGTGCGATGAGTCGTCATCTAGTTGCTTTGTTTCAAGAGGTTCCTGGTGCGCGTCTCTGGCGTCGGCACATTAGTGAGCATGCCAGCAAGTCCAGCAGTGCAATCGAGCTGGTTGATCAGGCATTGACATACTTGAGCGATGAAGCGAGGCGCAGCGCCTGATGCACGGACGAGTCGAAGCACCGCATAGTAATCGTCGTGATTATGAAAATCTAAAAAAAATCTCCACCTACCTCTGGGAGTATCGCGGCAGAGTCTTGGTGGCCCTGGCTTGCTTGATGATAAGCAAGTTTGCGATTGTTGCCGTGCCACTGGTGCTCAAACAGATCATCGACACGCTGGATGAAAATGTACCGGATATTTCCGCTGCCGATGCAGGGGCAGCGTCGGGATTACCCGACACCAATGCGCTGTTTAGCAACGATGTATTGTTGGTGGGGCTAGGTTTGGTTGCGGCCTATGGCCTGCTTAGATTATGTAGCTCGCTGTTTAAAGAGTTGCGTGATGCCTTGTTTGCTCGTGTTCGTTATCGGGCTATGCATCAACTTTCAACCCGTGTGTTAACCCACTTGCATGAGTTGTCGTTGTCGTTTCATCTGGAAAGGCGAACGGGGAGTATTTCCAAAGATCTGTCGCGGGGTACAAACAGCCTGAGTTCGATCGTTAATCTGTTGGTGTTCAACATAGTGCCGACGGCTGCCGAATTTCTTCTGGTGGCCGGTATTCTGTTGGCTGGTTACGGTTGGCAGTATACCGTGGTTGTTTTTCTTACCGTGGGGATCTACATCGCTTTTACGCTGATGTTCTCTGGGTGGCGCATGCAGTTTCGTCATGAAATGAACCGTTTGGATTCTTTATCAAACGGACGTGCAGTTGACAGTTTATTGAACTATGAAACCGTTAAATATTTTAATAATGAACCACGTGAAATAAGTGCTTACAACGAGCACATGGAAGATTGGGCCGATGCGGGTGTTCGCAGTCAGGCCACCATGTCAACACTCAATTTTGGTCAGGCTGCTATTGTCGCTATCGGGGTTACGGCCATTATGATGCTGGCAGTACGCGATGTCACAAACAACGCTATTTCGCTTGGTGATATCGTGCTAATTAACGCCATGATGTTGCAACTGTTCGTACCATTGAATGTGCTGGGTGTTGTCTACCGTGGTTTGCAATACGCCCTGGCAGACATGGATCTGGTCTTGCGTCTACTGGAACGCACGCCAGAGATTCAGGACAAACCCGGTGCAATAGAACTTCAAGTAAAGGAGGCGAGGATTGAATTCAAGGATGTTGAGTTTGCTTATCTGGCCGAGCGGCCTATTTTGCGTGGCTTGAGCTTTAGTGTCGAGCCTGGCAGCAAAGTGGCCATCGTGGGTCCCTCAGGTGCCGGTAAATCAACGTTATCGCGCTTGCTGTTTCGTTTCTATGATGTTGATAAGGGTGCGGTGGAGATCGACGGCGTCGATGTGCGTGATTGCACACAACATAGTTTACGAAAAGCCCTGGGTGTGGTGCCCCAGGATACGGTAATGTTTAATGACTCGATTCGCTATAACCTTGCTTATGCGCACCCGGAAGCTGATGATGCGCGCGTGGCTGAGGCTGCGAGTCGAGCCAACCTTGAAGAGTTCATTACTCAACTACCACAGGGCTACGATACTATTGTAGGTGAACGTGGACTCAAACTATCCGGTGGTGAAAAGCAGCGCATGGCGATTGCTCGCGTTGTTATCAAGGACCCGCCAATCATTGTGTTTGATGAGGCAACCTCTAGCCTGGATACGCGCAGTGAACAAGCAATTCTTGAAGGCATGAATGCCGTGGCACAACGAGCCACATCCTTGGTCATAGCGCATCGACTGTCCACCGTTGTGGATGCTGATCAGATATTAGTTTTGGATGCCGGCAGGATAGTTGAGCGGGGCAACCATGAGTCACTGCTGGCGCAGGATGGCCTCTACGCGGATTTATGGCAACTGCAGTTAGGCGCTGAAAACGACAGCGTAGACATTTGATCAGTCTTCATTCCACTTGATCCTGATCAGTTGCGGATTAACGATAAAAATTCATTGCGTGTGTTTATATCGAGTCTGAATCTGCCCAGCATCGCAGAGGTTGTCATCGATGAATTCTGCTTCTGAACGCCTCTCATCATCATGCACATGTGCTGCGACTCGATAACGACGCCAACACCTTGGCCTTCGGTAACCTCTAAGATGGCCGTTGCAATTTGCTTGGTCAGAGATTCCTGGATCTGCAAGCGTCTTGCATACATATCAACAATGCGTGCCACTTTTGACAATCCGATGACCTTGCCCGTTGGCAGGTAGGCCACGTGGCATTTGCCGATAAACGGCAGCAGATGATGCTCACAGAGGGAATAGAGCTCAATATCGCGCACAATCACCATTTCGTCACTATCGGACTCAAAAATCGCTCCGTTGACGACCTCGTCCAGAGTTTGGGCGTAACCATGCGTCAGGTATTGCATAGCCTTGGCTGCCCGCTTTGGCGTATCAACCAATCCTTCCCGATTTACATCTTCTCCTATTGATTCGAGAATGCTGGTGTAGGCGTTCTTTATTGTGTCCATATACGTTTGATGACAGGGTGGCTAGGTAAAAGTGGAGTCCAGAGAAGGGCGCGCAAACTATAGCCGATTTCTTTTGTCCTGGTATTGTGGCTGCGGCACAGTCTATGTACTTGATTTTTACGTAATGATCTCGAAACTCGGCATGGCGGATGCTTGAATGGAAGTAAGGAAAGCCGGTATCCGTTAAGCTTTCATGGTGTTTACATATTCTAGAGGGGCCTCATGGGCATATTATTCTGGTTAGTAATCCTTGGTTTGACGCTGTTTGCGGTCTCGCGAACGCGTTTTAGTCTACCTGTGGCCACGGCTGCAGGTGCTGTCATTCTTTTGTTGGCATCAATGCTCGGCTTCTTGTCCGGTTTTTTTGGCGTTCTGCTAACCCTCGCCTTTATCGGCGTTGCGGTGGTATTCAATGTGCGCAGCTTGCGCCATCGGCTGATCAGTTTGCCCTTGCTTAAATACGTTCGTGCCGTATTACCCCCGATGTCCGATACAGAGCGCGCGGCTATTGATGCGGGTACCGTCTGGTGGGAGGCTGATTTGTTCAGAGGATCGCCCGACTGGAACAAGTTGAACAGTTACCCTGAGGCCGTGTTAACTGAAGAAGAGCAGGCTTTTGTCGACGGTCCTGTCGACGAGCTCTGCGCGATCATGGACGACTGGGAGATCACCTACGAGCTAAATGATTTACCGCCACATGTTTGGCAATTCATCAAAGAAGGTCGTTTTCTGGGCATGGTGATTCCCAAAGAGTACGGTGGCCTTGGTTTTTCCGCTATGGCGCATTCTGAGGTGGTGCTCAAACTTGCCACTCGCAGCGTCACCGGTGCGGTTAGTGTCATGGTACCCAATTCGCTGGGGCCAGCAGAGTTGTTGTTGCATTACGGAACTGAAGAGCAAAAAAATCACTATCTGCCTCGTTTGGCCGTCGGGGATGAAATACCCTGTTTTGCTCTTACCGGACCATCTGCCGGATCAGACGCTGGTGCGATGCCGGATTTTGGCATTGTCTGCAAAGGCGAGTACAACGGCAAGGAAGTACTGGGCATGCGAGTGACCTGGGA
>JBGCEO010000104.1:0-14188 GCA_045106475.1 Granulosicoccus sp. | reverse complement strand
ATTCGGCCATGCTCCACGACTTGGTAACACCCTCTTGCTGAGCGTAAATCTGGCCGCTGCTTAGGCCACCAAGCAGCAGGGCTGAACCTGCCAACAGCAAGACAGATCGTAAGGCCGTTTTGGGCCCGTTGTGGGGCAGTTTTACGTGCGTGCTCATGGTGTCAGTGTTCCCGTTAGGCAGGAGGGTGATTTTTTAGTTTAGCAGCACTCTTGCTGCATAAATCATGCTACGTCATCCATCCGGATTTAGAGCCAGGGCATTCGCTTGTACCTGCGCGGGAACCATTTGCCAGCTGCTGAGCCAAATTGTCCTATCGGTTTACACGACAGCTATAATTTCAGGTTAAGTAACAAAAAACCGAGGCTCAAGCAGTTTCGGAACGCCCAACAAAAATATGACAATCGATCGCACGATTACGGGATGCTCTGTGCCAACTCCGGGTGTCACCTAGAGGCACGCATGCTCGACAAGTACATTGTTCCCATATTAAAGCCTCCTCTCAGAGCCATTGCGGTGCCTTTGCATGCCCGAGGAGTATCCCCTGACACGTTGACTATTGTCGGGTTTTTCCTTGGAGTGGCTACGATCCCGGCACATGCTCTGGGATTCCCCTTGACTGCCATGGTGTTGCTTCTGCTAAACCGCTTTCTTGATGGTCTCGATGGCGAACTTGCCAGATTGGGCAAACCCACCGATGCCGGGGGTTTTTTGGACATCACTCTCGATTTTATTTTCTATGCAATTTTCCCCTTGGGCTTTGCGTTCTCCGATCCGGCGCAGAATGCACTGCCAGCCGCGCTGTTGATAGCGAGTTTTGTCGGAACCGGTGCCAGTTTTTTGGCATTTGCCAGCCTGGCAGAGAAACGCGGCCTGAATAATCCTGATTTTGGCTATAAAGGTTTGTACTATTTGAATGGATTCGCCGAAGGGACGGAAACCATTATTTTCTTTGCACTCATGTGCGCCTACCCGGACTTGTTTCCGTTGCTCGCCGGCATTTTTACAGTGGTGTGCCTGATAACTGCCGCCAATCGCGTGGTTTTTGGTTACCGCACGCTAAGATAATTAGACTTGGGTCACGCGTATAGGCTATTTAAGTAGGAATGGGTGGTCTTATACTGCGCGATCCGCTAAGTTGATGATCTGTTGTAACACGCCGGTTTAATCCTTCATGAGTCGTAGCTTTGCTGGTTTCGGTTTTTTCTCACTGTCGATGCTTGCATTGCTGGTTGGTTGTTCCAACTCGCCCGCTGACTCGCAGGAGGCGACATTCACTGTTGTTCCCGAGGACTCTGAGCTGGTCTCTCCGCCACCAATCTCACCTCTTGATGATGGTCAGCTCAATCAAGCTCCGTTTGTCGATGGCAATGAAGGGCCAGAACGTGATAGTAGTTTTGAGCTTGGGTCCGTCCGTTATCCGCTTAGCGCTGCGATTGGGGATATCTGGGGAGTAAGTGGAGAACATTTTAATGTCAACTTCACCTTGACCGATGGCAAATTTACAATCATGGAAACCAGCATAGATGGGGTGATTCATAACCTGCTCACCCCGGCTAACGCGTCTGGAATCTTTCACGCTGAAATGTACAGTCCCGGTGAAGGCTTCTCTTTCGAAACTTACAGTTATGCTTTAGATGGCGCTGATCGAAATTCGCTGGCAGGCATAGCCTTTTTTGAACAGGCATTTATCGGTGTGGATGTAAACAATAGCGGGGAGGTCGAAGACGCCGAAGTAATGCCCGTTGTGGGCGGTACGATTGAATTTACCGGCGCGATTCCTGATGTTGAGCTCAACTTTAGTGTTTTACTCAGTGACGGGCAGACAGTAGAAGGACACTACACAGGCTTGTTTGATTTTACGCAGAGATAGGGCATGCCTCTGCTGTCGGCCTTCTGCCACTCGATGCTCAGATGCCCTGCAACTTATCACGCAACAGGCTCGTCAGAAGAAGATTAAGCGGTACTGTGTTTATGAGAAGGATTCCTTTCCTTCGTTGTGTTCCGTGTATCTACCTTGGCTTCAGTTTGGCGTTAGCTGGAATTGGCTGAGCCATTGGACTGCGTTGCTGACGCTTGGTGACCGGTTGGTCGATGATAGGAATACTGTTATCTATCCCGTCTATATAGTCATCGGACTCAGGCAACTCATCCAGCGTGCCACCTAGATCCCTGGCTATCAGCATGTAAACCGATGGAATGATAAACAGGGTAAACAAGGTACCGATCGCCATGCCGCCAACCAGCACCAGGCCGATAGAATTTCTGGCTTCGGCACCAGGACCGCTAACCAGCACTAGTGGAAAGTGGCCTGCTACGGTTGCAAAAGTTGTCATGAGTATGGGTCTGAAGCGCGTCGCAGAAGCGGCTTTGATCGCTGCGAGCTTGTGAAGACCCTGTTGTTGCATTTGCTTGGCGAACTCGACAACGAGAATACCGTTTTTTGCTACAAGACCTATAAGTGTCACCAGCCCTACCTGCGAATAGATATTAAGCGTGGTTGTAAAACTGTTGGTCCAGTATGGAAGCTCAGGATTAGGCATTTTAAGGAAGGTAAAAATCAGCGCGCCAAACATCGCAAGAGGAACTGAACCTGCGAGTATGACAAAGGGATCTCTGAAGCTGTTGAATTGAGCTGCCAGGGTCAAATAGATCAGCACCACTGCCAGTGCAAACGCGGGCAGAAACTTGTTGCCTTCCAAGCGCAGTTGCCTGGATTCTCCGGTGTAGTCAAGCGTATAGCCTGAAGGCAGAATTTCTTCTGCGCTCTGCTCGAGAAACGTCAGCGCTTCGTCTAGTGTGCGTATGGTGACGCCGCTAAGTTTTACCGCATTGAGTTGTTGAAAACGATTAAGCGATCTCGGTACGGTGCTGTTTTCGATGGATGCAATTGAACCTAATTGCACCATCTCACCATTGGGGCCGGTCACATAGAGCTCATCAAGTTGATCGGGGTTTAAACGTTCGGCGCGTAAAGCCTGCGGAATAACACGATAACTACGCCCCTCGATATTGAAGCGATTGACAAAACCACCGCCCAACAGCGTTCCGACATCTGCGCCGACTTGTTGCATGGTCAGGCCCAGATCTGCCACCTTATCTCTATCAAAGATGAGTTCAGACTGTGCTTTGTCGATCTTTGTATCAATGATCGGTGGAAAGGCGAAAAGACCGGATTGCATTGCCTTGAACTGAATCTGTCTGGCAAACTCGAGGATTTCGTTGGGCTCTGCAGTGGAGGCTAAAACAAATTCGACAGGGAACTGTCCTCCCCCCGGAAGCGCTGGTGGGGTGACTGGAAACATGCTGATGCCCGGAATTTCGTTCAGCTTTTGTGCAATCTCCGGCTTGATTTCGAAAACGTTGCGCTCACGCTTATCCCATTCTTCGAGCACCATGCCGCCAAAGCCATCTGATGGGAAGGTTAACTGAAAAGTAAAAGCCGTTTCATCCACACTGTTAAATGCTTCTTGTGCATCAGCAGCGTGCCTTGATGCGCTATCAATGGTGGCGTTACCTGAGCCATCGACAATACCAAATATAATGCCCTGATCTTCAGTAGGCGCAAGCTCCTTAGCCGAGAGAATAAACATGGGCACGCAAAACAGACATATCACTAACCAGAATATGTAAACGGCAGGTCGTGCCTTGAGGGTCCCATTGAGTAATTTGGTGTAACCACTTCTAACGCTATTAAAAACATTGTTTACTTTTTTCTGAAAGCCTTTTTCTCCATCGCCCTCACGCAGTAGCTGGGCAGACATCATCGGCGACAGGGTGAGGGCGACTATGCCCGAGATCGTTACAGCACCAGCAAGCGTGAAGGCAAACTCTTTAAATAGAGAGCCTGTCAGTCCACCTTGCAGTCCAATAGGCAGGTAAACAGCGACCAGAGTGGCAGTCATAGCTATAACCGGCCCGATTAGCTCTCTCGCACCTAGCAGCGCGGCCTGCATGCGTGATTTACCTTCACTGATGTGTCGTTCGACGTTTTCGACAACGACGATGGCATCATCCACAACCAGGCCAACTGATAGGACAACAGCCAGCAGCGTTAGTAAATTAACGCTAAAACCAAACACCTGCATCAAAAACACAGCACCGATAAGTGAAATCGGAATAGCCATGATGGGAACAATTACCGAGCGTAGTGAACCCATGAACAGAAAGATCACGAGCATGACAATGATCAGTGTTTCGACCAGTGTGGTAACTACTTCTCGAATCGAGCTTGCTATGTACTCGGATGCGTCGTAGGCCACCGCTGCGGTCATGCCTGTGGGTAGCTCGCGTTTTATCTCATCAAGTTCGGCTCTTACGCCCTGGATTACATCCAGAGTGTTGGCATTGGGTAGTGGCCAGATGCCCATAAAAATGGCTTCTTCACCGCTATATCGAACTTCGACATCATAGGCATCAGCTCCAAGTTCAACCTCGCCTACATCCTTAACTCGAATAACCGCCCCATCTTTGGACAACAGCACCAGATTTTCAAATTCTTCGACAGTTGACAAATCAGTGTTAGCTGCCAGGTTGACCTCTACCAAAGCTCCTTTGGTTTTTCCCAGCGCTGCCAGATAATTGTTTGCTGCTAAGGCTTGTCGTACTTGCAACGGGGTGATGTTGTGAGCCGCGAGCAAGGTTGGGTCGAGCCAGATTCGCATCGCAAAGTTTCTCGCACCCAAAACCTCAGCTCTCTGCACGCCATCTTGAGCAGCTAATCGTGGTTGCACGACTCGCGTCAAGAAGTCGGTGACCTGATTGGGTTTGAGAATATCGGAGGTAAAGCTCAGGTAGGCTGATGCAAATTGACTGTCAGCGGACTCGACATTAATGACCGGAATCTCTGCCTCCGGTGGTAAATCGCCTCTGACCTGATTCACCTTGGAACTGATTTCAGACAAGGCTTTTATCGGGTCGTAGTTAAGCTCCAGCCGAACTCTTACTGTTGACAGCCCTTGTGTGCTGGAAGAAGACACATAATCAACGCCATCAGCTCCTGATACCGCCCGCTCAAGTGGAGTCGTGATAAATCCTCTAACCAATTCGGCGCTTGCGCCAACGTAGGCTGTAGTGATGGCAACCTCTGCATTGTCGTTTCGAGGGTATTGGCGGATGCTGAGGCTGCTTATGGCCTGAATACCTGCGATTAGAATCAGCAGGCTTACGACTATTGCCAGAACCGGTCGCTTAACAAATATGTCGGTGAAATGCATGGTGGTCTCAACTATTGTCTGGTTCTGGTGTCAGGCTTGGCTCTGAGACGCCTTCCACCACCTTTACGGTTGCTCCATTGCGCAGTTTGAACACGCCATCATTTGCTACTGACTGCCCTTGTTCAAGCCCTTGCATCACCTCTACAAAATCACCACGTCGTTCACCTAGTTGAACAAACTGCTGACGTGCAGTGAGTTGACCGTTATCGTTTTTTTCAACGACAAACACCGAATCTCCAAAGCTTGCAAAACTAACCGCCGTCAGCGGGATCATCAGCACGTCCTTTACCTGCGGCAAGACAACTTCCACGCTGGCAAACATCCCGGGAAGTAGTGTCGATGAGCCGTTGCCATCAGCTGGTTGGGTATTCAAGGTGGCCTGAGTTCTAACTGTTCGAGTCGCAGCATCTATTTCAGTGTTGATGGCTGTTATCTGGCCCTCGAATACGCTACCTGGTGCTGCATCAGTTGTTAAACGAACGGTTAGTCCATTGGCCACATTTGCCAGCGCTTGCTGAGGAAGGGAGAAGTTGACACGCATCGGATCGATGGCTTGCAATGAGACGATGGGTACTCCCTGCCCGAGGTCTTGTCCAATGTCAGCGAGTCGTAACCCAAGTCGGCCATCGAATGGTGCCGTAATTTGCTTTTTATCAAGACTCGATGTGATGTTATCCACCTGTGCCTGTGCAGCGCTAGCCTGCGATCGGGCGGCATCGAATTCTGAACGAGATACCACTTTGCTGCGGTACAGCCGGGATACCCGATCCAGATTACTCTGTGCTAGAACCAGGTCAGATTCTGCGGCGTTGAGCTGCGCCGTTTCGGTGCTCGTTTCCTGTTCAAGGAGCAGATCGCCTTTGGAGACCGTTTCTCCACCATCAAAAAAAAGCTTGGAAACCCGGCCTGGTATATCGGCTGTGATCATCACACCTTGTGCGGCTTCCAAAGTACCAATGGATTTAAGAGATGTTTCCCAGCTCGCGCTCTCAACATCAATAGCCGTAATGCTGGTTGGAGGGGGTTGCATCGTCGCGCCAACTTCACCCATGTACTTGAATTGACTAACCTTAAGAAACCCCAGGCCTCCGCCAATGACGACCAGGGCAACTATGCAAAGCAGGATGCGTATTATCATAGTGACTATTATGTTTTGGTGATGCGACTGCAACGTGGAAAGCGTTATTACGCCTAAACTACACCGTGTTACGACGAAAAACAGTAGATTAGACCGGTCAGTAGGCTGCAACAAGTAATACAGCTGGCAAGTTTGATTGCTGTAAGTGAAAAAACAAGTCTTATCGGAAGGCCTAAACGCAAAAAACTTGAGCACTGGTTACCAATATGGCAGCTTTTTGCTCTGAATTAGGCTTTGAACGATAGATTATGCTTGATTCACGACTCATTGTTTTCGGTTAGCCCGTCACAGCTGTAAAGCACGGCTGGCTCTATACGATATTGTATAGTTTTCCGGCCATTGAGTTTTTGACCGGCAGTGTGGTGAGTCATCGATTCAAACTGGCTCCGTTAGAAGCTAGTATCAATTGAACGTCTCTCATCTTTTCCAATGATCCGGAGCTTAAATGTCGACGAGTGAAACTGAATCGAGCATCAGTCCGGACCTGGAGTCTGTGTACAGAGTAGCGCAAGCCATTTCTCCCTATGTTATGCATACGCCTACCGTTCGCTGGCCGGTACCTGCTATCGGCGGTGGTCCGGATTTCGAGTTATACATGAAACTCGAATTGATGCAGCAAACAGGCAGTTTCAAAGCACGGGGTGCAATCAACTCCATCATGAATTTGATCGGTTCACATCATAGTGACGATGCGTTTCCGGGCGTCACCGCTTTTTCGGCAGGCAATCATGCCATTGCAACTGCGTATGCTGCGAGTACCCTCGGCGTGTCTGCCAAAGTGGTAATGCCACGCACGGCTAATGCATTTCGTGTTGAGCGTTGTAAGGCCTATGGCGCAGAAGTTATTTTTGGAGACACTATAAGTGACTTGTTGGCCATCGTGCATCGGATTCAAGAACAAGAGGGGCGCCACCTTGTTCATCCATTTGAAGGCTTGCACACAGTTCAGGGTACCGCCACGGTTGGCCTGGAGTTATGCAACGATTTGGATGATCTGGATGCGGTGCTTGTGCCGGTGGGTGGCGGTGGCTTAATTGCCGGTATCGCAGCAGCAGTGAAGCAATTGCAGCCTCAATGTAAGGTCATTGGTATTGAGCCAACAGGGGCGAGCGGAATGCAACAATCTCTTTTGGCAGGAGAGCCAGCTGACACGGTAAGCGTTAACACCATAGCTGATAGCCTTGGTGCACCTATGCATGCGCCTTTGACATTCAACCTGGTCCGTCAGTGTGTGGATGAAGTGGTAAGCGTATCCGATGACGATCTTCGATTCGCTATGCGTCAGTTGTTTACTGATATGAAGTTAGCGGTAGAACCGGCGTGTGCAGCTTCACTAGCTGCGTTAAACACCTGTCTGTCATCCCGGTTTAAAGGTAAACGAGTGGCCGCTATTGCTTGTGGTAGTAATATAGATCATGCCACCTATCAAAGGCTTCTGGGTTTGTGAAACCTGCGGTGCAAACATTGACTGTTAAATTGACACGGAACGAGTGCATTGAGTTTCAGGGTGTATGCCTTGCTGATGTCATTGCAGCTAACCATGATGGGGGGATACGTCGACGCTTTCGTCTTTACCAGAACGATAGCGGATACGTCGCTGAGCGCATTGATGACCCGGACACCATTGATGTTCGGTACTGGGGAGCTATATGCGCCGATATTCTGGCGGTCTATGATTTTTTCGGTAATGAACCGCTGGCTAACTATCTTTATGGCGTCATGGGGTTTGCTGTACCGGGACTGCGGCGCATGAACGTCGTCTAAATGGGTAAACTAGTAGTGCAACTCCTAATCTGTTCGCACCATTGTATTCATGTCTTCAGAATCCACTGCCAACACTCCGAGAGCGGCCACTAATTTTTCGCGCACTCTACCCAGGTTGCCGGTTGCTTCCAGAATTGAAACTATTTCAGCTTTAAAATCCTGTCTGCCTGCACGAGCAGCTTTGGCAGCTTTTTCCCAGGCATTGAAGCAGTCAGCCTTGCGGCCGATTGCTACCGATTCATATGCCTTGCTTGATTCAGTGGGTGCTATTCAGCTGCAAGGTCTGCCTGTTGATTTGCTGAGCGCATTGCAAGATAACCGTCTCGGGTCGCAACCGGAGCTGCAACGCCATCTTGATGCCAGAAACAAAGTGCAGAGCAGGTTGTCCAGTGAGCCGGTCGGCAGCAGTATGGCATTGCAGCTAGCTTCCGACTTAGAGGGAAAACCTGTATCGGTGCGGCGCGGTGATGGGCAACGCCTGGAGTCCGAACCAACGAACCGCGCCTACAGTCAATTGCCGCTGCCTCAAGGTGCTGAAAAATTGCAAGCCTTGCTGGAGGACTGGCAGAGTTTTGTTCAACACAGTTCGGCAGATCTCGACCCGTTGTTGATGACTGCCGCAGCGCACGGACAGTGGATCGCGCTTCGTCCGTTTACTCATGCCAACATCTCTTTGTGTCAGTTATTAACCTCGCTGTTGCTCACTGAGGAGGGCCTGCAGCCTGTTCCGGTTTTACCATTAGCGCTGTACTTCAGCAGACATGCCGAAAAGTATTGGCAAAATTTACATAACGCAGTTGTTATGGGAGATCACGGTAGTTGGATTCAGTTTTTTATGACAGCTGTGGAGGAGGCCTCCGTCGATGCCATAGATCAGCTAGCCCAATGGCAGAACAGTTCGCTGGAGCTAGGTGCTGCCATGAACAGCTGCTTGCCTAAAGCACCTTCCGCTGCTCTGATTGAGACTTGCTCGCGCCCAAGTTTTGGATTGGCTGATTTGGCGCAAACTGGCTTGGCGCGGCGTCAGACCGCTTCCGCATGGATGCAAAAGCTTGTGGACATTGGCGTGATAGAAGAGTTACGGATTGGAAAGGAAAAGCGATACATAAATCGCCAGGTTGTGTCGCTGCTGCTTTCCTAGTGGATCTATCTACTCAGATTCCGGGTAAGTTGAGATACAAATTTTTGACTGATTTTGGGCTCAGGGGTTACATGCCCACCAGACGCTGCACATAGTGCCCACAATCCTATTGCGAATAAGACTAAAGATTAGGATTCATTAATATTGCATGGTTGCCATGTTAGGGCAGCGCGAGTATATTCTGGTTTGTTGTTAAAAATAAGAGTGATGCCATGAATCCATACCAAGTCATGGGAATCATCGTGTGTTGTACGATTGTTTTTGCGGGGGTTGTAACGTTTTTGACCATGCAGGGAGTCCATATTCTGCAGGCGTTCATAGGCGTGTATTTGGTGGCAGTTTGGTGCATGCTAAGCATGCAGCGAAAAGCCAGAGAGAATTTCGATTTCATGGAAGATCTTAGGCAGCGGCGTGATAGTCGAACCCCCCTGAGGCACCGTGTACATACGATTGATGTCGGACAGATTGATGACGCTGCTACTGCTACCGCTGAAAGGGCAGGCGTCTGAATGATCCACTGACCATTAAAGGCAGTGGATAAAGGAACCGAAACGGGCCAGCAATGCTGGCCCGTTCCCTATCTGCAGATCACCTGAGGCAAAACCGCTTGGTTTTATCAGGCTTGAGATCAAGAGTCTGAAATCAAGGGCCGGGCCTTAGCCACCTTCTTGACCAGTCGAGAAGAAAGTTTCATTTCCACGCTTTTTGCCACTTCTTCAAGGCTGCGTCTTGCGTTCACTTGTTTTTCTTGCAACACAAGTTGCTTGGCCATGGCGGATACCTCATCCTGGGTGCGTCTCTTCTCTTTTTCCAATGCCCGTATCAAGCTGCTAATCGTTGTTTGACGATTTTTAAGAGTGTCTTGCAGTTCATTCCTTTCTGCTTCTAATCTTGCTCTTATCTCTACATTCTGTCGCGCGAAGGCTATCGATTTGTTTGCAGTACTGAGTGCCTTAGCACGAGCGGCCAAGCTGCGCCGGACTTCTTGTTTGGCTTTAACAAGGTCCTGCTTTAAATTGACAATTGTCGTTTCGATAGTGACGCGTTTAGTCTTTTCTCGCGTGGCTTTTGCCTCTAAAGCAGATTGTGCCTTGATGTTTTCAGCGAGTTTATCCTCAAGATTGATCACCTCATCAGCCTTGCGGGTTTCGTAGTGCCGGGTTTCAGATTCCATGGTTGCAAGCGCTTTGCGAGTGATGCGCAGATGCTTTTCTGTTTCTTTACGAAGCGCTTGTTCACTCTCAAATAGTGACTGGAGTTCGACTATCGCATGGGCTTCACTAGTTTCAGCGACTTCAGCGACTTCAGCGACTTCAGCGACTTCAGCGATCTCAGCGATCTCAGCGATCTCAGCGATCTCAGCGATCTCAGCGATTTCAGCGATTTCAGCGATTTCAGCGATCTCAGCGATCTCAGCGATCTCAGCGATTTCAGCTTCACCTTTTTCATTGCTCTGTGGGGCCAAATCGATAACGGTTTTAGTGTTGCCACCAGCCTCTTCCGGTTCTGTATAGCCTGAAGCAGGTTGCGCATCATCAAAAATTTGCGCTTGCATTTCAACACAGGATTCGACAATGACGGCTTCGGCTTCGGCTTCGGCTTCGGCTTCGGCTTCGGCTTCGGCTTCGGCTTCGGCTTCGGCTTCGGCTTCGGCTTCGGCTTCGGCTTCGGCTTCGGCTTCGGCTTCGGCTTCCGCTTCGACACTCTGGAAGCCTGTTTCGTTTGAATCGTCTTTGATCAATTCCGGCATGGCGTCAGTAGCGTCGTTAACGGCTTCCGGGAGATCTTGCGTGTGAATATGATCTGTTTCTGCCGAGGTCAGCAATGTTTGTGTAGCAGTGCTTTCCGAATCAAAGAAGTTGGTGCCGTCAAGAATATGTGGTTCGAGACCGCGATCCAATGGGTGTTCGTCGACAAGCCCATCGTCCTTGCTTAGATCGGCGAACTCGAGATGTTCTGACTCCAAAGACCAGTCGAAGCTGGATTTTGTGCTGTTAGCAATCGTGTTTTTGACGCGATTTTTATAGAAAAAATAGGCAATAAAACCGGGAAGAAGCGCGCCTGAAAGTAGCCAGATGCTAGGTTTGATTAGGGATTTGGCCCCTTCGAGTGACATTCCGTACGCCATGTGGAGCCCGATGCTCAGTACCATGCCGACGGTCAAACCCGTCCAGATACCCAGCAGCCAGGATGGACGTTCTTCAGCGTGCTGCGGCTTTCTGAAAGGGTTCAGGCGACCAGCTATTCCGACGTACAGAGTGTAGCCCAGCAGTGCAGGCAGGCAATATTTGAAAATAATGAGGTTCATCGAGCTTTGTCCAGGCAATCGGCTTGCAGTGAGAACTGGGTAGCAAAATGAGTGCCCTATTTAAAAATGAACTTGATGACACTCAAGAAATTTCTGTGCGGGACGACCGAGCCGGAGAATCTAATGCGGTTGTTGATTAGTTTTGAACATCCAGTTACCTTTTACCCTCAGGGCCAAATTTCTCTATTTCTGGATAATCCGTTGATTTGCGGATAGGCTTTTTGTATCAACCGCTACCGAGAGTTTTATGAATGCTTGTTGCACTGTTTGCCTGGGGTCGGTGCTGATTTGCATGTCGACGGTTTCCGTGCAGGCGAATGTGGAACCTACGAATCTGTCAGAGTCTACATTTCAGGATTGGAATGCTAGCCTGATGCAGGCTACTTTAAATGACGGTTCTGTATTGAATGAATACATGGCCAAAACCATGGCAGGTAGTGCCGAAGGAGCAGCATTGGCTGTGTCCTTTTTACCCAGATTTCAGTGCACGCCCATCATCAGCTTGTCACTGAATTCAGCCCTCGTTGACCAGATAGAAAAAGTCGATGTGGCGCTAAGTCTAAAGATCGATGAGGAGCAGGTCGAATTTCCTGTTCTGCGTGATATAGAGGATATTTCTGTCAGATACACTTTAAACTCCGACCAACAGACTCATTCCGAATTGCTGGCCCTATTGGATCGCAGCTCCAGAGTATTTTTGGATTTTGACTATTCGCCTGAAGCAGCTTCAAATTTGGCTGAGGATGATGGCGTTGCAGCCGAAGCAGCATCGGATCAAGTTGCAGCCCAGATTCAATTTTCTCTATTAGGGTCGAGACTTTCCACTCAAGCTGCGAAAAAGCACTGCGATGAGCATATTCCTATTCCATTCGAACAGTAGCTCTTGTCACTACTGATTGATTGGGTCTTCCGGAACAGTTTCAAATTCGACCAATCTATCTGTCCAACGATGGGTATTGGTCGCCTCCGGAAAGCCAAGACAGTGAAGAGCAGCATTGATGGCTTCATACTGAAGGTGGGTGCGTTCATATTGCGTTCGCATTTCGACATCATCGAGTATCGTTTGCGCATCCACTAGCGACTTGATGTCATTGGTAGCATCCAGTGCATGGGTGATAGCATCACGTACTTCGCTATTGGTTGCCTTGCGAAGTAACCCCAGTCTGCCCAGATAATTTTTCATGCAGACACCTCCAGCAGTGATTCTTTCGCATATTCGAACTTCGTAAGCTGCTGCTCCATTAGTGACTGCTCTCTCGTTCCGAGCAGTTCAAATCGCTGCGGATTGCACCTTGCTGCTGCTCGATTAAAGCTTGCTATAACCTCTTCGTCATTTATCTCACCACGAAGGCTTAGGCCCAGCTTTACGCGATACTGCAGCTCCATGCTCTGCGCAGCGACAGTGCGGGCATCCCAGCGCTTTCGCTGTTCAATTTCCTGGCCATCCCACCATCGGGGTTTGTCAACTCGCGGGAGTGGCGGCATAGCATGCCCAAAGGCTTGTTGGTACTGCTGTTCGAGTTGTTCATGTCCCAAGCCAAATACATCACCCAAAAATCGTAAGATAGTATTCTGAACTGGCGTTAATGCGTTCTCATTGATCAGAAGTGCCATCAATAGATCAAGAACCTGCGCCCGTTGAGTGATGCTGCTGTTGTGTTGCAGCCAATAGACAACGTCTGAAAATGCATAGACATCCTGCATCAGCACCCAACGTTTTATTCTATCGTGATCATCTGGATCCGGATTCTGAAAGATTGCTTCTTTCATTGCCGGTTCATAGCGTTCGTCACCATAGGCCATCCAATAGATCAGGAATTCTATGGCCAAGCTCAGGCGGTTATCTTGCGGCTGTTGATTAAGCCAGGCCAGAAAACCTGCTTTTTCAGTTGGGCTAAGCTGGTCTAGCGTGACCTTTG
This sequence comes from Granulosicoccus sp., assembly GCA_045106475.1. Classification (GTDB taxonomy): domain Bacteria; phylum Pseudomonadota; class Gammaproteobacteria; order Granulosicoccales; family Granulosicoccaceae; genus Granulosicoccus. Next base: position 704 of record JBGCEO010000104.1, on the reverse strand, counting down.
GCTGTAGCTCTGTGGCGTCAGGCATTTCACCAAACATATCATCGGCTTGCTGGGATAAGTTAAGTGGGTCTGACTGTTCAACAGGCTCATTAAAATTTGCTGGTCTACGAAGCGCTGTCTCATCACGGAGCGCTGTGGCATCACGAAGTACTGTTTCGTCACGGAGCGCTGACGCATCACGGAGTACTGTTTCGTCACGGAGCACTGACGTATCACGGAGTACTGTTTCGTCACGAAGCACTGACGTATCACGGAGTACTGTTTCGTCACGAAGCACTGTGGCATCACGAAGCACTGTGGCATCACGGAGCATTGTCTCGTCGCGGAGCACCGTCGCATCACGAAGCACTGTTTCGTCACGGAGCACTGCGGCATCACGGAGTACTGTCTCGTCGCGAAGCTCTGTCTCATCACGGAGCTCTGTATGCGTTCGAGATCTTCGCTGCTGCGAAGGGCCCACTCGATCGATTAACGGGTTTCTTTGTGCAGGGTCGAAGTATTGCGCTTCAGGTTCGCGCGCTTTACCGCGAAGGGTGAGCCAGAAACCGATCAGCAATATTGGTAGGGCCATCGCAGCGGCGATAATGACACGACTGGTGCCATCCAGTGCAGAAACGCTCTGTTGCAGCTGAGCCCAGATCTCTTTGGTTTTGGTGGTGACCAGCGCAATCCCCGTTGCTATTTGGCTCTGTTCGCCTTCTAGA
>JBGCEO010000103.1:0-8120 GCA_045106475.1 Granulosicoccus sp. | reverse complement strand
TCGGCGGCAGTATCATTAGCTCTTTTGCTACTTAACAAATCATCGAAGGTCGCACGAAATTTTAACCCACCGACCTCCCTGGCTTTGCTGTAAAGGGCAGCACGCTCTTCGGGTGATGTGTGTAAAGCCTGCTGATCGTTTATTCGCCAGGCATGTCCATTGGTGTTGCTTCGTGTCAACTCGCGTGTGGACTTTGCATTGCGTTTATGAGTGTTGCGGTTTTCGTTGCTTAACGCATGATTGCGTGCCGGTACGCTGTAGTTGGCAGTGCGCTGAAACACCGATAGCTTCAATGCACTTTCAGCAATCACTGGTGCCGCCTGAATACCGGTTGACCCGGTACCTATCTGGCCTACACGCTTACCTGTGAAATCGACACCATCATGCGGCCATTGACCTGTGTGGTACCACTCACCGTTAAATTGATCCAGGCCGTTAATATCAGGCACATTTGCACTGGATAAACATCCGACTGCAGTTATGAGGAAGCGGGCACGGTAACGCCCACCGTGATTATCTGTAAGCTCCCAGCACAGTTCCTGCTCATCAAACCGGGCTGTAACAACACGGGTATTAAATTTAATGCTGCGCAATAAATCGAATCGATCAGCTACGTGTTCCAGATACTGGACTATCTCTGCTGGCCCCGGATATCGTTCGGACCAATTCCAATCATTAGTAAGGGCTTCAGAAAACGTATAACAATAGACATGACTTTCAGAGTCGCAGCGAGCACCTGGATAGCGGTTCCAGTACCAGGTTCCACCGACCCCACCGCCTGCTTCTAAAGCCTTGACTGACAAGCCAAGTTTTTCTCGCAGGCAATAAAGCTGATAAAGCCCTGAAAATCCTGCACCTATGATTAGTGCATCAATTAAATCAGGTTTGGAATCGTGATTTTTCATTCTATGAATTGTAAGGCATTTAGGGATAAACACCGGCAGTCTTTATTCATCTAAGCTCCTATCTTAATAGTTATATCTGATGGGTGAGGGGATTGCTGGTTTGGTTCTTTTCACGATTGAGTATGGGTTTCACCTAAATTCGCTTAGATGATATTCTGGTTGCCTGTTTTACCTGGGTCATCAGATCAACTATGAATACCAAACTCGGTGTTGTCAGGCTTGCGGGGTCACTTGGCGCGGAAATCAGCAACGTCGATCTGCGAGAACTCAGCGCAGAGGGCGTGGCTGAAATAGAAGGTCTGTTGCACGAACATCTGGTTTTGTTTTTTCCCGAACAATTTCTTAATGTCGATGCGCACGTGGCTTTGGGAAATCATTTCGGTCCGCTGGATTCACACCCGAATCTGGACAATCCGTTTACCAAGCATCCGCAATTGTTTGAACTTGCTGCCAGCCATGGTGGGTTGGCTGATGAATGGCACAGCGATATTTCATTCAGTCCAAGTCCTTCAGTGATGTCAATTCTGAATATGATCGAATGTCCTGCCGTTGGCGGGGATACTATGTGGAGCAGTACCTACGCGGCCTATGAAGGGCTGTCAGCGCCACTGAAAGATCTTTGCGAAGGTCTCACCGCATTGCACGATGCGGCACCTCACGGTACTCCCGAGATCTCCACTGTCCACCCAGTGGTACGCATTCATCCGGTGACGAAACGTAAATCGCTTTTCGTCAACGAACACTTCACTCGTCGTATTGTGGAATTAAGCCATACAGAGAGCGATATGCTGCTCAATTATCTGATTCGCTGGATTGCAAACCCGCGCTTTACAGTGCGCTATCGCTGGCGAAAAGGCACCATTGCGATGTGGGATAACCGCTGCACTCAGCATTTTGTGTTGAGTGATTTTAATGAGCAACGGATCATACAACGCGTGACCGTCATGGGGGATACACCAGAAGCAGCGGTAGCGCCAAAATGGGAGCCCTTTACACGGACAGAAAACGCAGGTGCCACTAGTCGATATGACCAACAATTGAACGACTATCTTGGCCGCAGAGCTACCACACTGGATTCAAACAAGAAAAACGGTTAGCTACCCACATCCGTTTGCGTTTTTGGTAGGCAGGCTTCAGCAATAACCTGAACGATGTGGTTTTCACATAAGCCCACTCGAAGATGATTGCATCGCATGCAAGCTCTGTTTGTAGCACCGGTGAGTATTTACTCTCAGCTACAACCAGCAAATTTATGGTCTCTAACTGCTAATGCTTGCCACGGCTATCCCCATACTCCAAGATATTCATCAGGCCCGCGTAGTACAAAACTTGATTGCGATTGATAGTGGGAGGATCAAAAGGACCCACTCCCGACAACTTTCGCCTAATCTTCAGCATTAGCTGCTCTAAGTATTTATTGGTTGTGCAAAGAGAGTCGGCAATTTCGCTTGCAGATTTTCCTTCGGCTAATCCAGCCAGGTACCGACGTTCTTTATCGTTTAGTTCTTCTAACATCGGGCGAGAAAATTTACCCAAATAGGTGGCATTGCTGGTAACAAGCGAGTGAAACAACTGCGTAGTGATTTTCAGATTGTGCAGCTTTTCAGTAGTTAATCGTTCATAGGCCTCTTGCCCCTCCCGACTGATAATACTTGCCCCGGAAATTCCCTGACGACCGGACATCAACGGTATGGTAAGCCCATTTTGAATGCCGTAACTGCGAGCTTCATCGATCACCAACTTACTTTGCGGTGATTGCATTTTATAGCTCTCACTGAGTTCTCCCCACCAATCGATAGGGTCCGGTACACCATCTTGTACCGCTTTGATCAGGGGGTCATGTCGGTCGAAACGTGCCTGGGCATAATGAGCCAAATAACCCTGATCAAAACTGGTGGATACCTTATATACAGGTTCTACGATGAACTCAAAATCAAGGAGAACTTTTGGAATAAAGGTGTAAAGAGCGCCATCAAATCCCATCTGATGCACCTGATCCTCAAAGGCTTTAAATGCACTGTCAAATTCCGTTGCATTAAATAATGCTTCTATATAGTCCTGAAAATCTCTATCCATAGCTGTAGGGCTACCTCTTTCCCATCAGAATCTTGGCTGATTTATACTAAAGTTCAGGTTACCTAAAAAGGACTCTAAAAACAAATAGATAGTGCAAGATAGATCACGTTTAAAGGCTGCCAAGTGTTAAAAGCAGATTGCGCTTTTTACCATCGATGCATTCCTGCCACGGATAGCCTTGATGATAAACAGCGGTAACCATCACATCATCAAAGCAAACCAGCTATATACGGATGACATGGGCAAATCTCATTCCAAACCTCATCACTAAAAAATTCAAACCTTCATCCGACGTGTGAAACCGGAAGAAATCTGACTTCGATATAGCCACCATCGTGGGGCTGCATGATATCGGCTGGTGTCGTGATGCCTTAAGCATCCAACGGGATTCAAGCTTGGAAAACAAATATACGCCGCCGATAAAGGTGACTATTACGATGTAACTGACGGTGCTACTCAGCTTGATAATTACTAGAGTGAGATGCACTTGAGTGAGCCACCCGGCCAACAATGCATCTGATCAAACACTTTAGCAATGCCTTTGCCTGAATACCTCCGTTAGCTCGTTGCTGTCTAACTAATTTGCCAAGTTGTTGTCTGCTAAGCGTACTGTTTACTTGTTACGATTCCGTGGCTGAGCTTAAGATTAAACATTTTTTAAAATTCAGTTACAAGCTGATAGACCGAGGCAGGATCCTCTTGAAACGAGTCAGATTAGGTTCAGCTCACAGGCATACCAAAAAGCTTGCGCCTTACCCTTTTCAGTGAATACATTGTTGTGTTTGCTTGAAACATTTAGATACTTGTTGTTCGTGCGCTCGCTAAACAACTATGCAGACAGCTTGAATACGCCGTTAAGCGGGGTTCGCTATTGCCAAGTTGTTTGGATCAAAGAGTTAAGGGGCGCGAATATACGGTGCGTAAAACTTATGCCAACAGTTATTTTGAAAAATGCACACCTCTGAGAGCGGTGCTGCAAAGCAGACGTTGTGCCAAAACAGCTGAAAAAAAGTAAATAAAAGTGTTGCGAATAACTGCCTTTGTGCTGTAAAAATAGGGTCACACTCACAGCAGAGGACTTCAATCTATCTCGATAAACATGTAGCCAGGCTAGTGACATAAAACTGCCGCCGCTACCACTGTTGTCGTTAATGCATAGTGTTTGACGTTTTGACAAACTCGGTTTATTGACTGTTTTAAAGCTGGAAAGGTGTCGGTCAACAGTGCATTACCTTATAAAAGGTATGCAAGGCCATCGGGCCATATCTGATTCCATCCTGACCAGGCTAGGGCGAAGCGGTACGTTAGATCAGTGTTGTCATCGGCAAGCTGAATAGAAATTTATAAAGCTTACTGCATCCTTGTTGGTGGCCAGCCGGAGTTCTCTCCGGCTGGTTTGTAGTTTCCTTCCTCTCCTTGATACTGCTTGTTAGCTCAAGCCATATTCCAAACCGAATCCCGCGGTGTTGTCAGTATTGATGCTATTGATTCGCGCTGTGAACGAACTAGCATAGCTCAAGTAGGTGAGTGCCTGGCTGGAACACCTTGATAGCGTCAAGGCTTCTGCACACCCATTGTGGTGCCAGGCGGATGGAGACAACCGCGTTCACGGTGGGGCATGTTATGCCGCACAGACCTATCTGCAGGTGGGTACTGAACTTCCCGTATTTACCGGGCAAAGTGTTTTTCAGCCACCATTGATTCAATTTGCATGAAGCTTTGGCAGTCTGCTTTTAATCGCTTCGCTAACTGATTTAAATATCACTTTGGGAAATGTATCAGGCAGAGAATCCGCAGTCTTTTGTAATGCAGAATCCGCGCTTGTGGATATGTCTTCAAAGATGTCGTTGATGGTTTGCCGGGACAAACCAGATTGGACACCGGTATCCTGGAAATGTCTGCCAACAATGTTTTCAACGTTGTACTGATTTGAGCGCCCGACTCGCATCGCCATCTTGAAGTCTTTGCGAGGTATCTGTTTTTTGTCGTATGAAGGCTGAAGTGTCAGCACATCGTAAAGCGGGGTGGTTCGGAATCTGCCTTGAGAAGATAGAGCGAGGCTGAAGTTTTTTGCGTGGCCATCGGTAGCGCCGATAAGCCAGAATAGTATCTGAGCCTTAAAGAAGTCGTATCGATCTTTCCCGGGCTCATCGCTACCACCCAGTATGTTCATAATTTCAACTATCCCTGGACCGCCTTCACTTTGATATTTGCGTGTTGGAGGAATGGATAAGGCCTGGCAGCAGTCTTCCTGTGGAAGTCGAGTTATAAGACCGCTACTGCTCCATTTACGATCAAAACGTTCAATGATCAGTGCCTTGTGTTTATCGAATTGTGCTATTTCCACATGTGCCGTTTTAAGGCCGAAGGATTCCATGAGTTTCATGCAAAGGAATTCATTCTCAACACTTTTTGACAGGTCCATTCCGCTGGATAGCTTGCCGATTTGAGGTTTGATGATGTGGGTAGTGGGTGTAGCACCGGTGGGCTCAATCCATTGTCCCTGGTGAAACAACAATGCAGTTTTATCTTGTGCACCTGCGATTGAGATTCGAAATTCGCTTTCTCTTCGTATCCCAAGAGGTGTTACATCAAGTTGATTTAGTATGTTGCCAATGTCTGTGTCAGAGAGTTCTCTTCCAGTGAGCTCATTTGACGGCTGAGGCATAACGCTATCAGGGATAAACTGTAACGCTCCGATACAATCCCGGCCGATCTCAGTGAGTAAGCTGAATGCATCTGTCCCGTTTGCGCCTACTCGTTCTGCGACTCGTTTTCGTATGGGTTCATAGTCAGGCAACAAGTTTTCGAAAACCGCCGTTACCTCTGCACCGATGTATCTATCTTCTCGCAGGGGCAGGGAGATTGAAATTGGAAATGCAGGGTGCCAATCTAGCCAGCTGTCGACATAGATAAAATTGATGGCTCCTGATTTCTCTCGCTCTAGTACCCCTACTTGTCTAGAGTTTACGAAAACGTTGAGCGGGTTATAGGTGCGTCTCCTGGCCATCTTATTCCTCCAGGAATTCTGTCGTGCCTTTACTCCTTTTAGTCACCAGAAGCTCAAGATCCAACGCAGCACATATATCGAAAATTGTTTCGAGCTTTGCTCCAGGCAAGCCGTTTTCGATTTTCGAGATCGTTTCTTGCCAGACTCCACTTTTTGAGGCGAGTTCTTTTTGCGTTACACCATTTTTTTTCGAGCGCGACGTAGCGCGTGACCAACATCAGCCGGTGTTCTTGCTAGATAATTCATTTTTGCCTCGTTGCCGATGTATGACTTGTAAATCATAAGCAAGAATTATGACTTAAGGATCATAAAAATACAATATGATCCATGGATCATAATATAATAATATGATCTATGGGTCATAGAGAATCAAATGTATGTAAAGGCAGCTCTTCGTATGAGGAGGAAGGCGATCGCTTGGTGGGCACAAACTGCCCCAGTTACCTGGGGACAGCACAGTGAAATCATTGCAAAGTCTTTTAGATCAGTCACTTAGGGGGATTAGGCGATGGTGATCTGTAGCCATCCCCAGCATACTGGGGCAGTTTAGGGATCTACCGGCAGTGCTTTTCTCGTAAACAAACAACTGAAATCCGATAGCGAAATAAATAGCCATAATGTCCAATGAGCCGATCGTCGAAGCGAATGAGCAGACGCTTTCTCAGCGACAACACAGCGTTGTGAAGCGCTGTCTTGATACGTTGATGAGTGAAAACCCCCAGAGTTATTACGAGCCGACGTCGGAGATTGCGCGAGAGATTCTTGCGCTTATGAGCCGGCCGGAATTCCTCGACAAGCACGAACTCGAAGCGGTAAAACCGTTGAAAAGTCGCGATATCGAGATATTGCTGGCGTATAAGTGAGATAACTCAGTGCAGTGTTAATACAGCCTGTTCTATCGCTTCAGCCTTTCAACCTATCCAACTCTGGGCTTCGCGCCTTATCAGCATAATTCCGAGCAATCAGGAAAACGTGTTGTCTCAATGCAAAGTTATCTGCATAGAGTCTGCTTGTGTAGCCAGTCCTTCGTATTGTTTGTGATTATGTATAACTTGTTGTATGTGAAAATTGTTTCGGTGTGTGCAGAAAGCATAGTCAGCGGCACTCTTTCCTTGCTGGTTGCACATCGTAAGCTTCGCACCTGTTGTCAATAACAAATCAAGAACCTCCTCACTCCCACTAAGCACCGCGTAAATAATGGGGGTGTTACCTGTGCCGTCCTGATAGTCGAGCAGGGCGCCAGCCTTGATCAGTAGCCAGGCCATCTCAATATCGTTTGACAAGGCCGCGTAACACAAGGCTGTGGGTTTGCCAATGACTGTAGCGTCAGGGTGCCCACCGGCATTGAGATGAGATCTTACTCCTAGCCGGTTGCCTTTTGCAGCTTCAATGATGAGCGCACGGGGGCAGAGAATGGCGTTATCCGTGTTGTCGGCGCTACAACTGCAGCGCCGTGATTTGTTTTCGCTCATGGTGCTTACCTAGTTGTCGTAGTCAACGACATCAACCATCTTGCTTGCAGCGGTGCGAGCCAAAACTACCTGTGACAAGGGGAGGGTGTCGTGAGAAAACGATCCCCATGATTGGACCAAGCCGGAAGGCTCAACATTAGCGTTTACCGGATATTCGTGATTCTGTTCTGCATACATTTTCTGCGCAAGTTCACTGCTTAGAAACTCCATTAACTTAACCGCATTTTCCTTGTTTGGAGATGATTTAGTCAGTGCTACACCACTGATGTTCATATGCGTACCAGAGCTATCTTGATCCGGAAATACAACATCAACTGCACTGGCCCACGCGAATTGCTCTTCATCAGTTTGCATCTTTCCCATGTAGTACGAGTTGATAACAGCTATGTCACATTCACCCTGAGAAATCGCTTTGACTTGTGCTCGGTCATTACCCTGTGGCTTGCGGGCCAGGTTCTGTTTAACGCCTTGCAGCCACGTACGTGCCGCTTCTTCACCATGATTAGCGATTTGTGCTGCGATCAGCCCTAACATGTAGACATGTTTGCCACTTCGCGTGCAGATCTTACCTTCCCAATTCGGGTTCGCCAGATCGGCGTAAGAGTGCAGGTCACCTGGCTGCATACGTTCTTTGGATTGAACGATGATGCGTGCTCT
>JBGCEO010000102.1:0-17279 GCA_045106475.1 Granulosicoccus sp. | reverse complement strand
AACGCGGTACAGACATTTCTAGCTTCCTTTCACGACACGTTTTGCCAACAACTCGAAGCGCTTGACGGCAAAGCCAAGTTCATTGATGACGCCTGGACACGGGAAGAAGGCGGTGGTGGGCTTACACGCATAATGACAGATGGAGCTCTGTTTGAAAAAGCAGGCGTCGCATTCTCTCGCGTAAACGGTACTACCCTACCCCCTTCTGCATCAGCTCATAGACCAGAACTTGCAGGAAGAGGCTGGGAAGCAATGGGCGTATCGCTGGTTTTACATCCGCATAACCCTTACATACCTACTACCCACGCAAACGTACGCTTTTTTCGTGCTGACAAAGACGGAGAAGATCCAGTCTGGTGGTTTGGTGGTGGCTTTGATCTAACGCCCTACTACGGATTTGAAGAAGACTGTGTCCATTGGCATCAAACCGCATACGCAGCGGTAGAACCCTTTGGAGAGGGCTTGCACAAAAAATTCAAAACCTGGTGTGATGATTATTTCTACCTAAAACACCGAGATGAGCCACGCGGGATCGGCGGACTTTTTTACGATGACTTTAACGGAGATGGGTTCGATCATGCGTTTGGTCTTATGCAATCTGTTGCAAACAAGCTGCATGAAGCCTACGCCCCGATAGTTGAGCGGCGTCGTGATATGCCATATACCCAGAGAGAAAGAGACTTTCAGCTCTATCGACGCGGTCGCTATGTTGAGTTCAATCTGGTCTTTGATCGAGGTACCTTGTTCGGCCTGCAATCCGGAGGTCGTACCGAATCTATTTTGATGTCTTTACCCCCGCAGGTTAGCTGGCACTACAACTATCAACCTGAACCCGGCTCGCCAGAAGCTGAGCTCACCAGCGTATTTTTACCGGCACGGGATTGGTTGGCATGATCCGAGGCATGTTGAGTCTTACATGATGCTTTAGCAGCGTCTGTTCTGGTTAATTCTCACGCAATCGTTGCGAAGCCACTGCTACATCGGTATCGGGTATTGTCTGTACAACGCGTGTATGCCCTCTTTGAGCTCTTCTGTTAATACCAGATCCACCGCAGCTAGGTTGGTACGCAGCTGCTCCATACTGGTGGCGCCAATAATCGCTGACGTCATAAACGGGCGAGACAAACAAAAAGCCAGTGCCATCTGTGCAGGATCAACGCCGTGTTCGCGCGCTAGAGCAACATAGCTTTCGCACACAGGTTTGCTTTTGTCAGTATAGCGACCACTCAGCTGATCGTTCATGCTACGTCGCGAGCCTTCGGGCACACTACCATCAGAGTACTTACCGCTGAGCATACCTGCGCCCAGAGGCGAGAAAGCCAGCAGGCCAACATCCTCATGGTGTGATAGCTCGCCCAAGTCAAGGTCGAACAATCGGTTCATCAGGTTGTATTCATTTTGAATACTCACTACTCTTGGAAAATCGTGTTGCTCGGCAATCTTTAGAAACTGCGCGGTACCCCAGGCACTTTCATTGGATAAACCAACATGACGAATGTTACCTGCTTTTACCTGTGCACCCAGTTCACCCAACACATCGTGTATTCCATCCAAAGCCTTTTGCGAATCCTGCTTAGTCGCATCAAAGGTCCAATTTTGCCGAAAGTGATAGCTACCCCGATTAGGCCAATGCAGCTGATACAGATCGATGTAGTCAGTCTGTAAACGCTTAAGGCTGCGTTCAACCGATATACGAATTTTCTCAGCAGTGATGTCTTGGCCCCCGTACATCCAGGCTTTGCCATTACCGGTAACCTTGGTAGCGATAACCACATCATTGCGCTTGCCGGACTGTGCAACCCATTGTCCAATGATGGTTTCGGTATCACCAAGAGTGGCTTCACTCATTGGTGTCGTAGGATACATTTCCGCAGTATCTATAAAGTTAACGCCATGCTCGATAGCAAAATCGATCTGCTCTGCAGCTTCCGCATAGGTGTTCTGTGTACCCCAGGTCATACTCCCCAGGCACAATTCACTGACAAGCGTTTCAGTGCGACCCAACTGGTTCATCTTCATGTTCTTGCCCAATCCATGTATGCGGCTCTTGCTCGTTTGGCAATAGGTCCGGCTTGATAACTCGTATCATCAAAGGCCAAAACCGATGTTACCTTGGCAAGGTTACCTGTAAGGAAAACCTCATCGGCCTTGTGAAAGTCATCAAACGACAAACACGCTTCATGAACCACTTCACCGGACTCTCTCAACAGACCAATAATGCGTTGACGTGTGATGCCATTAAGAAACGAACCATTGGGCATCGGTGTAAACACTTCGCCATCTCTTACCATGAAGACATTGCTGGTAGCGGACTCGGCAACATTACCCATGCTATCTGCAACCAGAGCGTTACTAAACCCTTTTGCAACAGCTTCTCTCATCATGCGCGCATTGTTGGGGTACAAGCAGGCAGCCTTTGCATTAACGGTGGCTACATCTAAAGTTGGACGATGAAACCGAGTCGTAGTAAGGGTGGCGCTGGCATCGGCCGCAGCCATAGGAATCTGTTGCAGGCACAGGCAAAAATCTGTTGACTCCGGATCAGCGCTGATAAACCCATCACCATACCCGGTAGACCAGTACATGGGGCGGATGTACACAGCGGCATCTTTATCAAACTGCGCAAGCCCTTCGTGCACACGTTCAACGATGGCAGCGGTTTCAAGCGTAGGGTTCATACCCAGGCTCAAAGCCGATTGATTAACCCTTTCGCAGTGGGCTTGCAGATCAGGGCATACACCCTCAAACTGCCGCGCACCGTCAAAAACCAGTGTACCTAGCCAACTACCATGATCGGCAGAGCGCATAACCGGCACGCTACCGGACTGCCAACGATCATCGTGAAAGGTCAGGATTGTATTATCTGAAGGCACAAACGTGGTATCCAATAAGTTGATGTATCAATGCTACCGCATCAGATCAGGGCATAACCAACTGAGCACCTGGTTTGACGCCATTTTTAGCAAACCAACCCTGGTTGACTTCCAGCGCGTACTGCGCTTTTTGCCTGGCAGGAAATAGCTGCCCCGGCCCCACGTTCATTTCATGGATCTCATTGACTACCAGATCTTTCGAGATAAACGCAATGGAAAGAGGGATCAGTGTGTTGCGCATGGTAAACGTCAATGCCTGCTCTTGCGGATACACAAACAACATACCGGCATCCTCCGCCATGGAGCGTCTAAAGCTCAGGCCCATAAAGCGCTGATTTGCCGAGGATGCTATCTCTACAACCATGGGCTGACCACCCACCAGAAGTTTGATGGTAGGTAACTGAGGCTGTGCGCCGGGGTGGTTTTCCTTGGCTTGGGTACTGTGAACACCGCACAAACACGATAGTAGAAGCAACACCCAAGCTATTTGTCGATGCAGTGCCGCGTCACATAGTGCCAGGACAGCCGTTGGCATGGGTTTATTTCCAGTCATAGCCCTACCCTATCACGACAACAATTCACGTATCACGACAACAATTCACGCAATCGAGGAAATGCCATGCGCGTCTTGGGACGTACCCCTTCCCATATTAGAAAAGACTCCGCTGCCTGTTCTACCAGCATACCCAGGCCATTACTGGCAGTAGCACCCTTGGACTTCGCCCAACTCATGAATACCGTGTCATGCTGACCATACGTCATGTCGTAGGCAAGCGTCTTGTGATCCAGAACACTATCCGGCAACGGTGGCATACCTCCATCCATGCTGAGCGTGGTTGCGTTAATGATGACATCGAAGCGCTCCTGATCTTTCAGATCATCAAATCCACCGGCAGTTACCGGTCCAAGATCATCAAACAGCCCGACCAGTTGGGCCGCTTTTGAGGCTGTTCGATTAGCTATATGCACGATACCGGGATCAGCTGCCAGCAAGGGAGCAATCACCCCACGAGCAGCCCCACCGGCACCCAGTAGTAAAATGCGCTGAGATTGCAAAGCACAGCGCTTGTTTGACACGATATCTGCGACCAATCCCAAGCCGTCGGTGTTGTGACCCACAAGACTGCCGTCACGGTGCATTTGAATGGTATTAACAGAGCCGGCTCGTTGTGCATTGGCTACCAAACGTTGGCAGACTTCGGCAGCCAGCTCTTTGAATGGCGCAGTAACATTGCAGCCTTTCGCTCCCGATTTCTGCCATTGCAAAACGAAATCTGCAAAGGTTTCCGGTGTGGATTCTGTGCGGGTATAGTGTATTTTTCGTTGAGTCAGCTCACCAAAGAGCTGATGCACAACTGGCGACAAGCTATGCGCGATGGGTTGGCCAATCACCGTGTAACGATTGATCATAAGTCTTCAGGGTATTCCAATGCCGATTTCGGCACGCTATGTTGAATAAAAAAGTACTTGAGCTCATCCAGACGTCGTTGACCCAGTGCTGGAGATTCATCGGCTTCAGCCAATGGATTCCTGCTCATTTTAAAGCTACCACCGCCGCAAAGTCGATATTCGGCAATAATTGTTTCAAGCACATTGAGACTGCTGCCCTTGATGGCCGGGGAGTTGAAACGGTAGCTGATTGTCACAGGTGCCAGAGCCACATCGCCAGCCTGGCAACCTGGGGGTACGAGGTATTGCACATCGATCGCAGGTGTTGGCGCTGGTGCTGACGTATTACTGATACCTAGTCTCTCTCGTATCGCCTGTTGTCGAGCCTCCAGGCTGGGTTTGATAGTAGGGGCTTCTGTGGTGGTTGCATCCCCAGAGCCATCGACCGGCACAGCTGCAGCAAGTTCCAATCCTTGCGTTGGCTGAGCTTCTACAATCAAATCAGCATCTGCATCAATATCGGCATCAGATTCAGAATCTGCGCGCTCTGAGACCGTGGAACTTACCTCGTCATTGAGCAATTTAGCGGGGCTTGCTTCAGCCGCAATTTTAACCTCATCATCAGAGCCAGCGGCAGCCACGGCAACATTCTCTTTATCTGCGATGTCGTCAATTTCCGCAGTAGGCTCTTCGGTATGAAGCAGGTAAGGCCTAGACTTAACATCAAGAACCAAAGGAAGATCTTTATTCTTGAAGGCAAAGTGGTTCACGCCCCATAGCAGCAGCAGGACCAATGGCACTGCTGCAAAGATAACCTTAAAAAGTGAAAACATAAAGATCTGCCAAACAGGGGATGAACGCTACGAGGCGCGGTAAACTGACAAGTACCCGGCACAGGTGCTTTCTTCAGAGAGGTCTCCTGATCTACACTTAAGCGAGACCCTTCCAGACCAGCAATAGATGGTAACTCGACTCCGTCACAACTGCCATATTCTGTGATCTTTTACACTGTTCTGTCATGCAGACTTCCGGCGCCACCTAGACATCATGAGACACCGCAACCGTGAGTAATCAACCCATCTTTGGCATTCGCGCCCCTTTCCCCGGCAACAGACCTCGGCGCATGCGTCGTGATGTATTCAGCAGGCAACTGATGCAGGAGCACCATTTCACGGCAGATATGCTGATCCAACCGTTTTTTATTGTTGAAGGGGAGAATCAGCGACAAGCTATTCCTTCCATGCCCGGTGTGGATCGTCTGAGTATCGATTTACTGATCGAATCAGCGCTGGTTTTGCACGATTTAGGCGTTCCGGCGATTGTTCTGTTTCCGGTCACCGACGATGCAGCGAAAACCGATGATTGCGCTGGAGCCTGGGATCCACAAGGCTTGGTTCAGCGAGCCATTCGGGCATTAAAAGAGGCGGTGCCGGATCTGGGCGTGATTACCGATGTGGCTCTAGACCCTTATTCTCCTCATGGTCACGACGGCTTGATGAATAGCGCAGGCTACATCATGAACGATGAAACGGTTGATGCGCTCGTACGACAGGCTCTGTCTCACGCAGAAGCGGGTGCCGAAATCGTTGCTCCCTCAGACATGATGGATGGGCGTATTGGCGCCATTCGCGAAGCGCTCGAAGCGGCTGATTACCAGAACACGCGCATATTGAGCTATGCGGCGAAATACGCATCGCACTTCTACGGTCCTTTTCGTGATGCCGTGGGGGCTGCCGCAGCACTGGGCAAATCCAACAAAAGCAGCTACCAGATGGATCCCTGCAACAGCGACGAAGCACTGCATGAAATCGCTGCCGACCTTCAAGAAGGTGCCGATATGATCATGGTGAAGCCAGGTCTGCCCTACCTGGATATTGTGCGCCGTGCCAAGGATACCTTTGCCGTGCCCACCTATGCCTATCACGTCAGTGGCGAGTATGCGATGCTCAAAGCGGCCGCAGCACAAGGTTGGATAGACGAAAAACCGGTCGTACTCGAAACAATGATGGCTTTTCGCCGTGCAGGCTGTGATGCAGTGCTCACCTACTACGCTAAAGATGTCGCTACGTGGCTCAAGTCCGGTTGATTAGTACAAAGCGAACTATCATTGAACCATCAAGTTGATTCCTTTTTTAGCCATTCGTGTTCAGAAAACTAATGCTCAAGGCCGCTGTGGCCAGCGTATTGACCCTGATATCCGCTTCTGCCCTGGCCTTGGGTGATCAGTGGTATCTGGGTGTGGGCGGGGGTGCGTCGCTACTTCAGCCCAACCCAATAGACCGAAACATCGATGTCGAGGAGGAGCAAGGCCAGGTTGCGACCTTTTTCATAGGACGCGATTTTGATGAGCGCAGCAGTGGGCAATTGCAACTCCATTCCCTGGGGGAAGCAATGTTCGATAGCAGCCCGACTGATATCGCTACTTACTACGCAGCCGATGCATCGGTGCTGTATCGCTTCTACGACTCGAGAGACAGAGCGCGACCAGGCAAGGTTTTTGGTGCATCGTTATACGGACGCTTCGGTCTTGGTTTTATAGAACGCGACTCCGACCTACCACTAAACAATGATTCACAAGTTTACTTCGGTGCCGGAGCTGGTATCGAAACCTACCTAAGCAACAATCTAGCGCTGCGTCTTGAGTCGCTCTATCATGAAACCGATGTAGGTTCTGCGACACTCTCTCTAGTGGGTCGATTTGGTGGCCGTGGTGCAAGAGCGCCAGCATTACCCACTCGAACGCAATTCCCTCAAGCCCCTAAGCTTGAAACAGCAGACTTGCGTGAGCAGCCAGTGGTCCCGGCACCTACGCTTGAGCAGGATGAGCCAGGCGGAGATCCGGTGGATCTGACGCAGCTTGGCTCACCACAGAATGAACCAGAAGCTGGTATCGAAACAGACACTGCGGTGGATACTAACCTGACGGTGGAAAGCCCAGAGTTGCCCGAAGTGTATACAGGCCCCATCTTACCCATTGAGCCACCTGTGCTTACGGTGCCTTCTGTACCCACTGTGCCGCTGCCAACACGAGAGAGCAGCGAATCGATAACTAACAACGACTTTCCAAATGTTGAGATCATGGCTGATGCAGAGGAAACGCCAACTGTTCCTTTAAGCGAAAACACAGAGACTGAAGCAAGCACGGATGCAAATACGGTCAAGCAACAACAGGATTTACCGGTAATCCTGCCAACGCCAGCACCTAACGTGGTGCCAACAGACATAGCGGTTGATACAACACTACTGCCAGAGCCATCGGAGCAGTCTTCTGACATTGAACCGCTGGCAATCGAATTGGCCGCTGTTGATACAGATAATGATGGCATCCTGGATGCAGTTGACCAATGCGAGTCAAAAACGGGCTTTGCGGTTGATAAGTCGGGTTGTCCCGTATTCAATGGGACCGTGCAAAGCGTTCAGTTTTTTAGTGGTAGCGCCGAACTTGCAAAAATCAACAATCCTGAACTGGATCAGCTTGCCAGAGTCATAAATCAATACCCCAACAGCCGCTATAGATTGGCAGCGTATACCGATAATTCCGGCAGTGAAGCTGCTCAGTCCGACATCACTCGAGCGCGACTGGGCACGGTCGTACAGTACCTTCTTAGACAAGGACTATCGAAAGCGCAGTTAAGAAATCAATTGGAACTGAGATCGTTCGGCGGTTCACGTCCAGCTTTCCCGAACACAACTTCTGAAGGACGGCAGAAAAATAATCGCATCGAGGTTATTGAACTACCTGACCAATGATCATCTACTGGCGCGATCCACTGTTTTGGGCCGCCCTGGTTGCAGGCCCACTGTGCTGGATGATCATGTTTTGGGTAGGGGTACCGTTGCGAGAGTCGCCTGCATCTCTTAAAAGTATGGCTTATCTGGTCGTGGCCTACCCGCTGCTTGAGGAAATCGTATTTCGAGGCGGTATACAGCCAGCACTCAGCACTCGCCCGATACTGGCGAGATCAGCAGCAGGCATTAGCATCGCCAATGTCATCACTTCGGCTCTGTTTGCTGTAGCTCACCTGTTGAACCAGTCGATACTCTGGTCTTCGCTTGTGTTCATACCCTCTTTGGTATTCGGCTGGGCTCGTGATCGACACAATACAATTGTGTCCCCCATCATTTTGCACATGAGTTACAACGCAGGCTTTCTATGGTTGTTTGCAGCCAGCTAAACGCAGATGTTTAGTACGTAGCATCATAAAAAATGAATTAATGGCGAAAGTGTCTGACGCCCGTAAATACCATGGCCATGCCATGCTCATCAGCCGCTGCTATAACCTCATCATCATTTACAGAACCACCCGGCTGTATCACAGCAGCAATACCAACGTCGGCAGCATTGTCAATGCCATCACGAAATGGAAAGAATGCATCCGAAGCCATTACCGCGCCGCTCACGTCCAGGCCTTCGTCAGCAGCCTTGATGCCCGCAATTCTCGCAGAATAAACACGACTCATCTGACCTGCTCCCACACCCACAGTCGAAGCATCACGGCCGTAAACTATTGCATTGGATTTTACAAATTTGGCAACCCGCCAGGTAAACAGCAGATCCTGTAACTCCTTTTCAGAAGGCTGACGCTTGCTGACCACATTGAGGCCGCTTGGCACTACATTAAGAAGATCATCGTCCTGCACTAACAACCCGCCAGAGACTGGGCGATACTGCCAGTTATCAGAAGAAGCCTCAGTATCATCAAGTGCTACACAATCCAATACTCGAATATTGGGTTTGGCTGCCAGCAAAGCGAGTGCGTCGGCATCGATACCCGGTGCAATGATGACTTCAACGAATTGCCGATCCAGAATTTGCCGGCTGGTTTGGGCATCCAGGCTGTGATTAAACGCAATGATGCCGCCAAACGCCGATGTCGGGTCGGTACGATACGCCTTTTCGTAAGCCTCCAACGGAGATTCAGCAAGAGCAACACCGCAGGGATTTCCATGTTTGACGATCACACAGGCACTGCCGGAAAATTGTCTGACACATGACAGTGCGGCATCCGCATCCATCACATTGTTGTATGACATTGCTTTACCTTGCAACAGATTTGCACCGGCAATGGTACCTGTACCAGCGTTAGCCGAGCGATAGAAAGCGGCACGCTGATGCGGATTTTCACCATAGCGTAAAGTGTCGCTTAGTTGGAATTGGGTATTAAGCGTTCTTGGAAAATCAGCAGGTCGATCTATTGACCCTTCGCCGACACGCTTGCCAAAGTAGTCTGCAATCATGCCATCGTATCGAGAGGTATGTTCAAAGGCCTTGACGGCTAAATCATAGCGCAGGCTTTTTCTTTGCTCGTCGGTTGCATCCAGAGAATCAATCACCCGACCATAGTCAGCCGGATCAGTCACGATCATGACTGATGCATGATTCTTGGCCGCTGAGCGAACCATGGCGGGGCCGCCAATGTCTATGTTCTCGATTGCATCTTCAAAGCTGACATCAGCGCGTGCAACCGTTGCCTCAAACGGGTACAAGTTAACTATTACGAAATCAATTGCTGCAATCCCTCGCTCAGCCATAATGTCATTGTCCAGCCCTCGCCTTCCCAAAATACCACCATGGATGGTTGGATGAAGCGTCTTGACACGACCCGCCATCATCTCGGCGGCACCGGTGTGCTCCGATACATCCGTAACACTCAGGCCAGCCTCTCGCAGTGCAGTGGCAGTGCCGCCTGTTGAGAGCAACTGAACACCCCGCTCTATCAATGCCTGAGCTATTTGGACAACACCTTGCTTGTCAGATACGCTCAGAAGCGCAAAGGACTGAACCTTGTCTACCACGGCTAATGGATTTCCATATCGGCGAGTTTATTGCGCAAATTACCGCGACTAATGCCAAGCCAGGTAGCAGCTTTGCTCTGATTACCACCACACTCGTTCATGACGGATCTCAGCAAAGCTGATTCTGCCTGCCGAATCACCATCCGGTAAAGATCAGCAGGTGCTTGCCCATCCAGCATTTCGAAGTAACGTTCTAATTCTTCGTTGACACAGCACTCTATTGCCGTGGGACTGGTTTTGGTCGTTTGTGTTTTAGAGCTACCGGATTTTGCTTTGCGCAATCGCGCCGTTGAACTTTTTTGCACCACAGATTTATTTTTTATGTTCTTTGTTGATTCGATTGCCATATCAGGCAGCGGCCGAAAACTGGGCTGGCTGCGCAAAATACGACTCCACCAATTTTATTTGTTGTAAGGGACACTCCGCCACATTGACTGCTTCACGAAAAGCAGCAGCATGTTTGAGTCCTTTGCAATACCAGGCAATATGCTTACGTGCAATACGAACGCCCCGGTAATCTCCGTATAATTCGTGACAGCCAAGCAAGTGCCTGACAAGGGTATCACCGATCTCATCTGTATCGGGGCGCGATGGTACTGCCTTTCCTTGCAACGCAGCAGTTACTTCGCGAAATACCCAAGGGTTACCTTGTGCGGCTCTACCCAACATAACACCAGCCGCACCGGTTTGCGCAAGTACACACAAGGCATCATTGCCAGTGGTGATATCACCGTTGGCAATAACAGGTATTGATACGGTATCAACAATGGCAGCAATGGTGTCGTATTCTGCAACACCTTTGAATCGATCACTGCGAGTTCGCCCATGAACGGCCAGGCAGGCTATGCCTTGTTGTTCGGCAAGCCTGGCTATCTCAACTCCATTACGAGACTCCGGTGTCGGACCCGTACGAATTTTTAACGTAACAGGTACATCAACGCGTTTGACCACCGCACGTAAAATGGCTTTTACCTGATCAGGGTGCTCCAGCAATGCCGACCCCGCCAACCGGTTACAGACTTTTTTAGCCGGACAGCCCATGTTGATATCGATAATCTGTGCCCCGTGCTCGACATTCAGTGCTGCAGCATCGGCCATTGCCTCAGGATCGGCCCCGGCGATCTGCACAGCATGAGGTAGATTATTGTTGGCAGGAACAATGCGATGACGCGTCTTTGCGGTTGCATACAAGAGCGTATCACTGGAAATCATTTCAGAGGCCGCATAACCTGCACCCTGTTCCGCACATAGGTCTCTAAAGACTCGATCAGTGATACCGGCCATCGGCGCAAGGAACACAGGGTTTGTTACTACATGTGCTCCTATCTCGATCATGGCAGTGGGTTGTTTAACTCGGCCGTGTATCCTAATACAGATAGAAATTTAAAAATACCGTATGAGGGAACAGCAGTTAGCAAAAAACTACATACTAACTATCTAAAATCCAGTTCAAATGATGTAGCTGTATTGCCTGGATCTTCCACTGTCAGGCTGATATCCAGTCGTTTTCCGGCATCGAGCTTGTCACCTTCCTGCCATGAATCCGAATAGTCAACAGGAAAAAAATTATTTTTAACAACAAGACGACCTGTGCGATCAGTTAAACGAATCTCAAGTACGGGGTATCGTTGCATGAAGGCTGCTTCATTAACGAAACCCAGATTAATTATCAAAGCGTTATCTATCGAAGGATGAGAAAACACGGCTCGCTTCAAGACTTTTATTGCTGATAGATCAACCTGTTCCGGCAGTTCGCAATTTAACAGCGAACAAGCAGTTTCTAACGCGGGCCTTATATGTTGATTGGCGTAGAGTGCATCTCTTTCTCGGTAAAGATACAAGCCACCCGCAAGCGAGAGCAGCAGAAAAAACATACCGCCACGAAACAGCCAGGGACTCCCTTTGTCATCTGGTACCGTGAGTTTATGATCGGTGCCAGTGGAGGTGCCCCGGTTGAATGAAGAGTGCGCCTCTGTGGTGCCATTTTTTCCATCTACAAACGATTGTGAATTATCAGCTAAGGTATCGTTTGAAGAGGTTTTGGTTTCGCGCTCGCGGTAGTTAAATATTAGCGGTTCGCGCGGCGCAGCATCAGCTATGAAGTCGACATCGTTAGTCAGTGCGATATTCTGCAGGTCTTGGCCGTGAACACCTCCGCGTAGTGTGCCAGAGCTGGCATCAACCGTATCATCCTCAACAAACAAGGTATCGCTGAAGGTTTCGTCTGCGTCTTCTACTTCGCTGAATTCAAAACTCTGTGTATCACGAGTCTGATCAAAGTAGGCTACTTCGGGCAATTCAGCATCTCCCGAAAACAGATCGAAATCCGAATACGTTACATCCAGTGAACTGGTGTCATTAGCTAGCCCTGCCAGCGCAGCAGCACCAGCATTGGGCAGGCTCGACACTTCGTGATACGAATCGTTGTCAACGGAGTCGCCTTGCTCATGTCGCTTGATAGGTAACATGGGCTCATTGGCTTCGATCACGTTGCCATCGGCATCAACCAGTATGTCTTCTTCGTCAGTTTCAGCATCGCGCAGATTGGCTAATGCATCAAATATACTGCGGCATTCACCACAGCGCACTCGCGTATCAGCAGACGACAACAATTCGATCGATACTTCGAAAATTGTGTGACAATGAGAGCAACAGGTTTGCGGGTTCTCTGAACCATAGTCGGGCTCGGGCGGCTGCCACGGCTCGTCACTGGCAGCAGCGGACCCACCCGTGCTTGTTGACTCGGACTGCTCGTGCATTTGCCGCGCATGCTCGTGCTCAGTGGACTCTTGGGAGTCACTTGATTGAGCTTGTTGTTTGTCAGAATTAGTGTTTCCGGCCTGTGCATTAGCAGCCATCTTGAACGAGCCGGGTCGCGATTTTTTACGGGGTTTGCCCATGGAGCATTTCAGCGTCGAGTCGCAGTCATCAGCGCCCAGCCATCTGTAGCCTGCCCGGGCGCAAATTCGAAGTGCCGATTATAACGCAACTGCAGTGCTTCCATCTGATCTTCCAGTATTCCAGACAGGATCAAACAACCTCCTGGCTTAACGGCTGAGGCCATAGCTTCGGAGAGCCCCATCAGCGGCTTGAACAAAATATTGGCCAATACGATATCAGCAACAATATGCTCGACCAATTCCGGTTGTCCAATGTGAATGCGTTCTGCAACGCCATTTTGCAGTGCATTTTCTCGAGTAGACAACAGGGCTTGATCATCAATATCAACCGCCCAGGCCTGCGATGCGCCCAATAACAGCGCAGCAATCGCAAGTACACCTGATCCACAACCGTAATCAATGACAGTGCGAGAGCGTAACGGAGACAGCGAGCTGGCGGTCTGCGCACCCAGCCATTCTAGACACTGTGCAGTTGTTGCATGCGTCCCTGTACCAAACGCCAGCCCGGGATCAAGCCTGAGATTGATGGCATCTCCATCGGGTGGCTCTTGCCGGGTTGGGCAAATCCAGAAGCGCTCACCAAAGCGCATCGGTTTGAACGTGTCCATCCAGGTACGCGTCCACTCACGATCCGCCAGTGCATCCAGCTGATACTCAGGCAATGCGAGTTCATGCAAAGCAGCGCTCAACATCAACGCACTCTGCAATTCCTCGGGTGTCGTTTCACGCGCAAACAGACCAATTAGTGTAACTTGCTCCCACAATCTGACCTCTCCGGGCACAGGTTCAAGCACCGCATGCGTCAGATCATCATCATCATGGCTATCACGAAGAGTGACGGACAAAGCCCCTGATTCAAACAACCACTGTTCAAGTTGTTCTACGTCGCTCTTCTCAGCACGAACGGTGACTTCCTGCCAGGCATTGCTCACGCCTGCGTCGCAATCAGGAATTGACGATCAATCAATGCCAAGTTTCTTTTCCAGATAATGAATATTGGTGCCACCTTCCTGAAAGTTGGTATCACTGAATATATCGATGTGTAGCGGAATGTTGGTTTTTATGCCATCGATAAACACTTCGCTCAAAGCACCACGCATTCTCGCCAGCGCTGAGGCTCGCGTATTGGCTGCCACCACGAGCTTGGCTATCATCGAATCATAGTGCGGTGGCACTGTATAGCCATTGTAAATGTGAGTCTCCACACGCACGCCCAGCCCGCCTGCGGGATGGTACTGGCGGATAGTACCCGGTGAGGGCATGAAGTTGACAGGATCCTCAGCATTGATTCGACACTCGAAAGCATGCCCGTTAATACGGATATCCTCTTGCTTCCAACGCAGTTCCCTGCCCTCTGCAGCAAAAATCTGCTCTTTGATAATGTCAACACCCGTAATCATTTCTGTAACCGGGTGCTCCACCTGTACCCGGGTATTCATTTCGATAAAGTAAAAGCTGCCGTCCTGGTACAAAAACTCGAACGTACCCGCACCTCGATAACCCAGTCTTTTGCAGGCATCCACACAGCGCTTGCCCATATCGGCACGGGTGGCCTCATCAATACCAGGAGCCGGTGCTTCCTCGACCACTTTTTGATGCCGTCGCTGCATTGAGCAATCACGCTCGCCCAGATGAATGGCATTGCCTAATTCATCGCAAATAACCTGAAATTCGATATGTCGTGGTCGTTCAAGATACTTTTCCATATAGACAACAGGGTTGCCAAATGCCGTACCAGCCTCGGCCTGAGTCATTGCGATTGACTCAACCAGATCTTCGTCAGAACGAACAACGCGCATGCCACGACCGCCACCGCCGCCAGCGGCCTTGATAATGATTGGATAGCCGATTTCGTTAGCCAACTCGCGATTGCGATTTTCATCGTCGTTAAGTGGACCATCACTACCTGGCACGCAAGGTACACCCGCCGCCTTCATCTCCGCGATAGCGCTAACCTTGTCTCCCATCAGACGGATGACCTCAGAGGTTGGCCCTATGAACTTAAAACCACTGGATTCGACACGTTCAGCGAAGTCGGCATTCTCCGCAAGAAATCCGTAGCCGGGGTGAATGGCTTCGGATCGCGTGATCTCTGCTGCGCTGATGATAGCCGGTACGTTGAGATAGCTCTTTGCTGAAGGTGGCGGACCTATGCAAACCGCTTCATCAGCCAGCCGCACATGTTTAAGGTCTCTGTCAGCAGTCGAATAGACAGCGACCGTTTTTATGCCAAGATCGCGGCAACAACGCATGATACGAAGCGCTATCTCACCACGATTGGCAATTAGTATTTTCTTTATTGGTTTAACCATCGTAAGCGTCCGATCAGTCAATCACGATCAAGGGCTCACCGAACTCAACCGGTTGACCGTCTTCTACCAGAATCGCTCTGACTGTACCGCTGGTCTCGGCCTCGATCTGATTCATGATTTTCATGGCTTCTATAATACAAATGGTGTCGCCCTTGTTGACGCTTTGACCAACCTCGACAAATGGCTTGGCAGTGGGCGATGAAGAACCGTAGAAAGTACCTACCATAGGTGATTCGATGATGGTACCTGGTGGCAGCATATCGTTGCCAGCATCCACTGGTGCTGCAGTAGCCGCTGCAGGTGTCGCAGCCACCGGTGCCGGCGCAGGCGCTGATGCAGCGTACGTAGGCTGAACGGCCGGGGCGGCTGCATAGCTCACCCCGGAAGATCGAGCTATTCGCACTGATTCCTCACCCTCGACGATCTCTATTTCAGAGACGTCAGAATCTTCCAGTAACTCGATCAACTTCTTGATCTTGCGAATGTCCATGTGTGTTCCTGTTTATTGAACAAATAACAAGCCGCGCCTAGGCGTGCTTATTGATATGAGCGACAGCAGCTGTCAGTGCCATGTTGTAACCGGCTGGGCCAAAGCCTGCCAGCACACCTACAGCGATATCTGAAAAGTAAGAGTGGTGCCGGAAAGGCTCTCGTTGATGAATATTGGATATGTGCACTTCAATCAAGGGTGTCGCCACCCCCAAAAAGGCATCGCGCAAGGCGATGCTGGTGTGGCTATACCCAGCTGGGTTGATGATGACTATCTGGGTACCGTCTTGAGCGGTGGACTGAACTCGCCCGATCAGTGCACCTTCGCTGTTACTTTGAAAGAAATCGATCGCCACACCCAGTTTGCCGGCCTGCTCGCTCAAACTGTTTTCTATGTCTGAGAGCGTTAGCGAACCGTACTTTTCAGGCTCACGCTGACCCAGCAGATTGAGGTTTGGGCCATTGAGCACCAACACCTGTGACATACTTCGCGACTCCCAAAGTGGCTACAACAGCAGAAAAATGCAGTGATGGCGAATAATCTGAGGGTAAAATACGTCTACTAAGTACGTTTCTATCGTCAGTGCCAAAAGTGAAAGATAGCATCAAATCGGGATCATTTGCAGACAATTGACGACATTTATCGACGCAAAGGAAAAATCGCGCATCAACGATAACGAAGCCACTCTGGCCTTCAGAACGCTGGATCCCATCCAGATTCTTGACGCAATTGACAATGCAGGCTGGCAGACGGATGGGCGTGTCAGTGCACTCAACAGCTACGAAAACCGCGTTTATTCGATTGGCCTTGAAGATGGCTCTTCCGTGGTCGCAAAGTTCTATCGCCCTGGTCGATGGAGTGATGAAACCATTATTGAAGAACACGCTTTTTGCGATGCGCTGATCGAGCGAGACTTGCCGGTTATTGCCCCCATCAAGGACAAGCAAGGCAAGAGCCTGCACCATGCCGGGCTGTTCAGATTCAGTTTGTTCCCACGAACTGGCGGGCGGCCTCCAGAGCTGGACAACCCGGCGCAGCTAGCTGTCATTGGGCGCACCATCGGCAGATTACATCTGGTCGCTGACTCTCATCAGTTTGAGCATCGGCCGTACATCGACACTGAACGTCTTGGGGATGAGTCAGCAGACTATTTGCTAGGCTCATCGATTCTACCCAGTGATCAGGCACATATTTACGAATCCGTTATTGATGACTTACTACCCGAGGTCCATGACCGTATGGAGTCAGTAGACTACGAAGAAATATGCCTGCATGGAGACTTTCATCCCGGTAACATTCTTTGGGGTAGCGATGAAACACCTCACTTGCTTGACTTCGACGATACCGCAACCGGTCCGGCTATGCAGGATCTGTGGATGTTCATATCCGGCGACAGACGCTATGCGCAGGCCCGGCTAGGTGATTTACTCGACGGCTATTTCGAGTTTCGTGAATTTAATGAACGCGAAATTGCCCTGATAGAACCCTTGCGCACGCTACGAATCATTCATTATGCAGC
>JBGCEO010000101.1:0-40455 GCA_045106475.1 Granulosicoccus sp. | reverse complement strand
CAACCTGACGATCCCAGTAAAACCAGAAACTCGCCATCGCTAACTTCGAGATTAAGTTGCTTCAGTACTGATACAGCGCCAAAGGACAGATCCAGACTTCGGACCGATACACTTACGTCTTGCATGTATTGTTTACCCCTTTACAGCGCCGGCAGCAATGCCACGCACAAACAACTTGCCCGAAGCAAAGTAAATGATCAGTGGGACGAGCCCCGTCAGCAGTGTAGCTGCCATATTGACGTTGTACTCCTTCACACCCTGTACGGAATTGACGATGTTGTTCAATTGCACAGTCATTGGATAGACATCCGGTTTGGTAAATACCACGCCGAAAAGGAAGTCATTCCAAATACCCGTAACCTGAAGAATGATCGCCACAACAAATATCGGTAGTGACATCGGCAGCATGATGCGCAGAAAGATGCCCCAGAAGCCTGCGCCATCAACTCGAGCTGCCTTGAACAGCTCGTCCGGCACTGATGCAAAGTAATTACGAAACAACAGCGTGAGTATGGGCATTCCGAATATCGTATGTACCAATACCAGTCCCCAAAGGCTGCCATATAAACCGATTTCTCGAAGCAATATGACGATGGGGTACAACATGACCTGGTAGGGAATGAAAGCGCCAATGATCAAAATATTGAAGAACAGCTCCGAACCCTTGAACCGCCAATTGGCGAGAGCATAGCCATTGACCGAGGCAATGCAGATAGACAACAGTACTGAAGGAATGAGGATGCGCACCGAGTTCCAGAAACCACGGGATAAACCTTCGCAGTTGATACCTGTGCATGCTTCAGCCCAGGCCTTAACCCAGGGCTGGAACGTAACCTCGACAGGAGGACTGAACACATTGCCCAACCGGATTTCCGGCATCCCCTTTAAGGAGGTTACGACCATCACATAAAGAGGCAGCAAATAATACATAGCCACCAACAGCAGCACTCCATAGAGAATGATGTTGTTTCGGGAAAAACTCTTTTTGGGTTTTGCGCCTCGCGGCCCCTCTTCTAACCGAGACTCATTCACGAGATTGCCCTCCGTACTGCAGGTAGGCATAGGGCACCAGGATGATAAACACCATAACAAGCATCATGGTTGAGGCAGCGAATCCCTGACCGAGATTCTGACTAAGAAACATCTTGTCATAGACATATTTGGCAGGTACTTCTGATGCTATCCCAGGCCCACCTGATGTTTGCGCGACCACTAGATCGTAGACCTTCACAATACCTGCAGCGATCAGCACCAACGAGGTGATAAACACCGGTTTCATCATTGGTATGATAACCACCACATAAGTCTTCCACGTTGGAATGCCATCTATGCGTGTGGCCTTCCAGATATCTTCATCAATACCACGTAAGCCCGCAAGCAAGATGCACATAATCAAACCAGTGCCCTGCCACAGGGCTGCAATCAGCACCCCGTAAATTACTATATCCGGGTTATACAGCGGATCGAAGGTAAAACTTTCCCAACCCAAACTGCGCACAATACCCTCAACCCCGAATTCGGGATTCAGAATCCATTGCCATATAAGCCCTGTGACGATAAAGCTCAAAGCAAACGGATACAAAAAAATCGTTCGGAACGCATCTTCATAACGAATTTTACGATCAAGCATAGCTGCCAACACAAAGGCTATTACCAACGTAAATATCAATGAACAGATTCCGAAAATCGCAAGATTCTCAACCGATACCAACCAACGCTTGGTACCCCACAGACGCTCATACTGTTGAAAGCCAACGAAGTCCAGCTTCGGCAATAGACGTGACTTGGTAAAAGAATGAACAACCGTCCAGACCGAGCCCCCGACAAACACAACCAGTGCTGTCAGTATCATGGGTATGGATGCAATTTTGGCCGGTAGATAGTTCAACCATTTCAACGGCCGTCGCTGCGGCACTGTTTCAATGGTCGACTCATTGGCAGCCCTGTTTATTGACATAGAGGTGACTTCCGACTTTGGGCAGTTTGTCGCAGTAGCGGATTGATTGGCTCACTCAAGCGAAGCAGCTGGCTCGCCAATCAACCCGTTCCTGCACCAGATCACGCCAGATTAATCAGTCGGCGTCGGAGATAATGCTTGCGTAGCGCTCCTGGGCATCGGCAGCTGATAGATCTTCCGAAGACCAGAATTCAACCATTAAATCTTCAAGCTGGCCCTGTGTGTCTGCGGATAGAACCTGATTATTGTCGGGCAGAATGTTGCCATCTGCCAGGATTTGAAGACCCTTCTTCATGCAATCGTTTGCGGCAGCAAGATCTACATCACCACGTACTGGTAGCGATCCTTTTTTCAAGTTGAAGTTTACTTGTACCTCTTTAGAAAGCATCAGTTGAGCCAGTTCTTTTTGTGCGGCTTCTACTTCAGCATCATCCTGCTTAGGAAAATAAAACGCATCGCCACCTGTGGAGATTATTTCATTGACACCTAAGCCTGGCAGGCAAGTGTAATCTTCCCCGGCAGTTTGACCCGCCACCTGAAATTCACCCTGCGCCCAATCTCCCATGATCTGGCCACCGGCTTCACCGGTTATGACCATATTAGTGGCCAGATTCCAATCCTGTACATTGGTATTTGCTGAGAGTTTTCTGGCGGCTGCGGCGGCTTCGAACACTGCTTTGTAGGCATCACCAGCGGCGACTTCCGCGTTTTTGTTTGCATTAACTTCTGTCCAGGCTTCCAAGCCTGCGATTGCAACAACCATTACATTAAAAGCACCATTGGACTGCCAGGGTTGACCACCCATTGCCAGTGGTACCTTGCCGGCCTTCTCTAATGCAGGGGCTGCCGCCACGAATTCATCCCAGTTCTTAGGTACATCGACGCCAGCATCTGCGAAGGCTTTATGGGACAGCCAGATCCACTGCCATGAATGGATGTTAACCGGGACACAGTAGATACGACCTTCATAGGTGCAGCTATCGAGCAGCGATGTGGGGTGCACGATATCTTTCCATCCACCGGCTTCTGCTACATCAGTCAGGTCTAGCATTAACCCGGCTTCAATAAGCTCCTCAGTCTGACGCCCATGATTGAATTGAGTGGCACCCATGGGATCTCCGCCGATAATACGGCTAATCATGACTGGACGCGCGGTGCCACCACCACCGGCAATAGCGCCGTCCACCCAATTGTGTTCGGTGTTTTCATTGAAGGCTTTAGCAAATTCTGACACTGCCGCAGCCTCACCACCTGACGTCCACCAATGGGTGACTTCAAGGTCGACGGCCTGACTTGCGCCGCCGAAAGCCATGGCTAAAGCGCCCAGGCAGGTGTTACCGATGTACTTTTTATTGAACTTCATCATGTTTCCTCCTCGGATTGGACTAACTTGCAAAAAATACTATAACGATTTAGATTTGATGTCTATAACGATTTAGTATTTTTATTAATCCCGTGAATTTAACAATCCCATGTAAAAATCAGGGTTATCCATACCCCCTGAATAGAGGCAATCAAGGCCGGTTCATCAGTGGCCATGACCATCTGAGAAATATGCTCGAATGGATGAATTAGATAGTTCAAAAGCCGATCAGACAGTCGACGGTGCTGACGAGCCAGTATCCCTGGCACCTGGTGAGCGGCCAACTCTCAAGACCATTTCGCGGCTCAGTGGCCTGGCCGTGCCAACGGTGAGCCGCGCCCTGAGCAACGCCCCGGATATCGGCGAGCGCACTAAAGCGCGTGTACAGGCTATCGCAAGAGAAATTGGCTATCGTCCTAATCGTGCGGGACTTCGCTTGCGCACCGGCAAAACACAAGTGATTTCTTTGGTGCTATCAACCGATCACGACGTCATGAACCAGACTGCGGTGCTAATTGGTTCAATCGCTAAAGGTCTTCGCGGAACAGACTATCACTTGAATGTTAATCCATCGTTTTCTGACGATCCAATGTCACCTGTGCGCTATATCGTAGAGTCCGGTTCGGCTGATGGGATCATCATGAATGCCACCCTGCCCGATGACCCACGTGTCCACTACCTGCGACGCGTAGGATTCCCTTTTGTAACTCACGGTCGAACAGCGCTTGCCGACGAACACGCCTACTTTGATTTTGATCACTATCGTCTAGGCCAGATAACAGTTGAAGAATTTGTTAAGCGCAAACGTCGGAGCATTCTATTGATACCACCGCCTCATCATCAAAATTACTCCAGTGTCTTAATGAGCGGTGCTCAAGACACCGCGGACAAGCATAAGGTGAATCTGACCATTACCAGGCAAACGACAGCCGAATCACCATTGGAAAAGATCGAAGCTTCGCTGCGCGAACATTTCCGAAAAAACCCGAAGATAGATGCAGTGCTTTGTGCTTCAACCACTGCAGCACTAGGGGCGATTGCAACGATTGATAAGCTCGGGCTGGAAATTGGACGCGATGTAGATATGTGTACAAGAGAAATCATTCCGTTATTGGGACGATTTCGTCGAGGCGTGCTAACGGTTGATGAGGACGTAACGCAAGCTGGCGATTTTCTATCCAAAGCCATACTTCATGCGATAGAGCACCCGCATGAGCAACCATTGCAGGGACTCGAAGTACCAGAGAGAGTCAACGTGTTCCCATAATGGCTATAAACAGAATTACATTGAAATCAATTTATTTGCACTGGCTATCGAACGGGTAGCAAACCGCTTCAGATCCGATGGGTTGTCATGTTCCATCGCATAAATAGTGGCAGGCGCTTTAGCCAGGCCAGGCATAACAGCGGCCCACGGTACAACCCCGTACCCTAAATCAGCCCAGCCATCCTCATCAGCACAATCGCCGCTTGGTGCTACATCTTTCAGATGTACCGCTGATATGCGCGGGCCATAATTGTTTACCCAGGGCAGCGGATCGGCGTTGGCCCTGACAATCCAGGCAACATCAATTTCCCATTGCAACTCTGGCGCATTTTCCAATATTAACTGCATTGGAATCGCACCGTCGGGTAATACAATGAACTCAAAATCATGGTTATGCCAGGCAAATGTGAATCCGGCGTCTTGCCACCGTTTAGCATGATCTGCCAATTCCGAAATCAATTCGGACCACCCCTTGGTATCGATGGGACGTTCGGCAGGCAAAAGATAAGGACAGACAATGTGTTTACTACCAAAGTCCCTAGCTCGCTGCATGCATTGCTCTACCTCATTACGCAGAGGTTCGATGTTGATGTGCATCGAGGGTACTAACAGTTGATGCTCATCTAATGCTCGTTTAAAAGCGCTCGTATCAACGAAATTGTCGCGATAGGCTTCCACACTTGTGTAACCAGCTTCGGACACTATTGCCAATGATTGCGCCAAGGATGTATTGCGCGCGCTGTATAGCTGGAATGACCAATTCATGCTGATGGGAATCGTATTATAAATCGCTAAGGTACCACTGATTAACGCAACTGCCTAACATTGGTATAGGCAAAGCTACAAGTTCTACAGTTTAATTATCATTTCAATAGCTTCATTATCAATTCAACTCACCACAAAAGAGTTGATGCTGCTACACGGCACTGTCCGGGTTGACCTTATCGGGATCTATAAATCCACCGGATTGCCTTGCCCAGAGTTGTGCGTAAAGCCCGTTGCCAGCCGCCAGTTGTGCGTGCGTACCCTGTTCTGCAACGGCACCAGCGTCCATGACAAACAAGCGATCCATCGCTGCAATGGTTGAGAGGCGATGTGCAATCGCTATCACTGTTTTACCATGCATTAGCGCGCTTAGATTTTCCTGAATAGCTGCCTCAACCTCACTGTCCAGTGCCGAAGTAGCTTCATCGAGCACCAGGATCGGGGCGTCCTTTAGAAACATTCGCGCTATGGCTATGCGTTGTCGCTGCCCGCCAGATAACTTGACGCCCCTTTCACCCACTTGCGCATCATATGAGCGACGACCAGCACTATCTTCAAGATCGCAGATAAACTCGTGCGCATTGGCCCGACGCGCAGCTGTAATCACCTCATCCTGGGTGGCGTCTCGTTTGCCATATGCAATATTGTCAAACACTGACCTGTGCAACAGAGAGGTGTCTTGAGTAACAACGCCTATATGACGCCGCAAGCTCTCTTGTTTAACGGTGGTGATATCGGTGTTGTCAATTTTAATAACACCAGACTCAACGTCATAGAGACGCAGCAACAAGTTAGTCAGCGTTGTTTTGCCAGCGCCTGATCTGCCAACCAGCCCAATCTTCTCGCCGCCTTGAATATCAAGATCCAGGGATTCTATGGCACCCTTGTCTTTACCGTAGTGAAAGCGGACGCCCTCAAACTGAATCCGACCCTCGGACACAGGAAGATCAATAGCATCCTCGGCGTCGACTATTTGCTGACGAGTGGCAAGCATCTTCATGCCATCATAGATCACGCCGACACTTTCAAAAAGACCCGATAGCTCCCACATGATCCAGTTGGACATGCCTTGTAGTCTGAGAACCAGAGCAATACCCACTGCAAGCGCTCCGACACCCACCTGTCCATTGAGCCACAAGCCGATACCGGCAGCCCCCACAGAAAACAACAAAAAAGCATTCAGAAAATCCAGACAGACATTGAGACCGGTAACCATTCGCATCTGCGGATGTACCGTTGCCAGAAAACCCTTCATACTATTTTTTGCATAGGACGCTTCATGACCGGCATGGGCAAACAGTTTGACCGTCATGATATTGGTGTAGCTATCAACAACCCGCCCGGTCATCTCCGAGCGAGCATCTGCCTGCTCTTGCGAAATTTGCTTCAAACGCGGCAGGTAGTAGCGCAGCATCAACACATAAAGAGTAAGCCAGATTACAAAGGGCAACATCATCCATAGGCTGAATGAAGCAACCAGAACCATCGCTCCAATAAAATACACTCCCACGTAAACCAGGACATCAAGCACCTTGAGAACAACATCGCGAACAGCCAGAGATGTTTGCATGACCTTGGTAGCCACGCGGCCAGCGAATTCATCCTGATAAAACGAGTAACTCTGACCCAGCATCCATCGGTGCGCTTTCCACCTGATAGTCATGACAAAATTGCCGATTACCGCTTGATGCAGCAGCAATGAGCCAATGAAACCTGCCAGTGGTAGAAAAACCAGAATGACCAGGGACATCCAAATGAGCTGCGATTTTTCTTCTTGCAAGAAGGTATCAGGGTTCTTATTGCCCAGCCAGTCAACAAGATTTCCCAGAAAGCCGAACAGGCTTATCTCCAGCAACGAAATGATCGCTGAAAACAGCGCCATAGAAATTAGCCAGGGCCAGGAACCGCTTACGAAATACCATAAAAACGGCAGCAATTTACCTGGAGGGCGTTCAGGCGCTTGAGCAGGAAAAGGCTCAATGCGTTGTTCGAAAAAGTCGAGTAGCTTGTCAACAACTCGCATCAGATTTAGAGTTTTCCGATCAGCAGACTAATAGCGTTAATGCCGTCCCATACATACCAAAGCAAATAGAAAATTATCAGTGCCAGCATAGTGCTCACAACACCGGTTGCAGGCGTAGCCACCCAG
The DNA here is from genome assembly GCA_045106475.1 of Granulosicoccus sp. Lineage (GTDB taxonomy): Bacteria > Pseudomonadota > Gammaproteobacteria > Granulosicoccales > Granulosicoccaceae > Granulosicoccus. Next base: position 32,954 of record JBGCEO010000101.1, on the reverse strand, counting down.
CCCAGCAAACCGGTAGCAACAATAAATACGCACAACGCAAAGGTGGCGCTGCTTGTCCCGACGTTCCTGACCGACGTGACGCTATTGAGTAGATTCTCAGGCAAAGTGTCCAGGCCAGCCAATTCAATACTCAATCGTACATCGACGTATAAAGCCAGCAAAAACATCAGCGATGACATCAAAAACAGCAGAAAAACGATTTGAGCAACACGACTACGAAGCCCATAGCGCAGTACGTGCGCCGCAATAGATAGTGAAAAGCCGGACATGAGCCCACTGATGAAAGCGACTTGGCCGCTTTGAAGTTCCAGTAATTCGCGCATGGGCTGGCACAACACACTACTTGACCGACGGCCGTATATTATACGTGAGGAGGCTACGATACTGCTGAACAGATTACGATGAAAAAGGTTTAAAACTGATTAATTACAGATCAGATCCATTTTTTCGGGCGAAGCTAATTCAGATCGGCAGCCATAGATGTGAGTAATTTCATCGAGATAATTTTCAGGGCGGCAATATGGGTAGATCGCACATACACCCGAGGAGCTTTACCCGCTTCGTAAGCTTGTAACCAACGGCTCGCACAAAGACACCACCGATCGCCCTCTTTGAGCCCCGGGAATCCATGCGCAGGTAATGGCGTAGATAAATCATTACCAACAGAGCGTGTATAAGAGAGAAACTCATCGGTGACAGCAACACAAACGGTATGAGACCCTCGATCTTCAGGCCCGGTATCACAACACCCATCCCGATAAAAACCGGTTATTGGATCCATACCACAAGGCACCAGATCCTCACCAAATATGTTCTTCGCCTGCATGGCATGTGTAACCTTGTTAGAGTTGATTTAAGACTCAGCCTACACTGGGAGCCGGTGGTAAGGGTGAGCGAGAATCATTAATGTGATTGGTGATATTGGTAAAAAATATAGTACTCATGGCCATGGTCAGATCTACCAGATTTTCATCACTTAGCCCTGCGGCCCGCGCGTTGTCAAGCAGCACCTGGTCAAGCTTTCCAGGTGTACCGAACAGGGCCGAGGCCACGGCAAGAATCATATCGATCCGTTGATCTCCGATTTTCCGAGCCGCACGAATTGACAGCTGAGCTGCCTCGTCCAAGCCGGCCTGAGCCGCTTTAAAACTATGAATTGAAAGGCAGTATTCACACTCTGTCTGTTGGCTCAGCCACAACTTGACAGCTTCAAGCTCTCGATTGTCCAGAGAGCTGCCTCTCAGGCAGGACTCCATCTGCAGATAGGTCCTTAGCGCATGCTCGCTGTTGGCAAACTGAAGGTAAACTTCAGCCAACCGGCCTTTCATGCGAACAGGTTCCAGCGCATCAAGTGTTTCTGGCTGTAATTCAGACTCATTACGAGTCGCGAGTCGAGACACGGTATGATCACCACACGTTGGAAGGACTATATTATGCCTGAGTCGTTGCAAATCCTGATAAGGAACATTCTGTCCCGCATTCTTTCTCTGTGGGTAAAACCCGATGTTCTGCCCACCGACCCTGCCACTTTGATCGATGGCAATTTACCCACTCTGTATGTGCTGGAAGTGGGAGGTATTGCAGATCGCACAGCCCTGCGAATCATTTGCCGACAAAGCGGCCTGCCCTCACCCACCGACGAGTTGGTCTTCGGTAACGCACGCGAACATACATCGGTAGTCGTATTACAGCGTCGTAAAGGCACCGTTTTCAGAAAGCACCGCAACGTGATGTCCGAGCCGTTGGCCAGACTGGTGGAAGCCGGCTGCGAGTCAGAGGCAGGAGAACTTCAGGTTGTTCCTGTATCCGTGTACTGGGGGCGGGCACCCGACAAACAATCCTCATTCTGGGGTCTGTGGTTTACTGAAAACTGGCAGTTTGCCGGACGCACCCGAAAACTACTGACAACGTTGCTGCATGGCAGGCACACTCTGCTGAGTATTAGCGAACCGCTTTCATTCACTACACTCAAAAGCTCGGGCGAGTCGCCAGAGATTCTGCAGCGCAAGCTTGCACGAATTCTGCGGGTGCACTTTCGCAAACGCCGAATTGCAAGTCTGGGACCCGATCAGTCCCATCGACGCATGCTGGTTGACCATGTATTGGCTGATGCATCCGTAAAACAGGCCATAAAGGCTGAAGCAGAGGGAAAATCTGAAGAGCGCGCCAAACGTAAGGCAGCTGCCTATGCCTACGAGATTGCTGCAGACGTGTCGTATCCAACCATTCGTCTTTTACACGGTCTTCTAACAAGACTCTGGAATGAACTCTATGATGGTGTTGAGCTGAGTGGCGTTGAGCGATTAAAACATGTAGCAGACGGACATGAGCTGGTTTACGTACCTTGCCACCGGAGTCACATAGATTATTTACTCCTGTCTTACATTTTGTATGTGCAGGGCTTTTCTTTGCCGCATATCGCCGCTGGAGTCAATCTCAATTTACCAGTAGTTGGCGGATTGCTAAGGCGCGGCGGAGCATTTTTCCTGCGAAGAACCTTCGCCGGCAATCCCTTGTATGCAGCAGTGTTCAACGCCTATCTAAAAGAAATACTACAGCGTGGTCACGCATTGGAGTACTTTGTTGAAGGTGGTCGTAGCCGCACAGGGCGACTCCTGCCGCCAAAGGGTGGCATGCTCGCAATGACAGTGCACGCCTATCTGCGAGAAGCCAAAACACCAGTGATGTTTATCCCGGTGTACTTTGGTTATGAGCGTCTGCTCGAAGGCCGCGCATTTACCAGCGAACTTGCAGGCGGCAAAAAACAGCGAGAAACCATCTTCGCCCTGCTGAAATCACTGCGAACGTTACGCGAAGACTATGGTCACGTGTACGTCAATTTCGGCACTCCCATCGCTTTGGATTCATTACTGGACTCACATCAACCAAAGTGGCGCAGCCTGACTGTTGCAGAACAACGCCCGGACTGGATGAAACCCATTGTCGATGATCTTGGCAATAGCATTATGCGCAATATCAACGAAGCGGCCAGCGTGACACCCATAAGCTTGCTAGCCACCACACTGCTGGCCACACCACAGGGGTGTCTTGCTCGACAGGAGCTGTTACAGCAAATCGATATCTATCAGCGTCTGCTCAAGGCTGCGCATGCAGATACAACCGTCGTTGTACCCGACATAGACCCCGAAGCGTTGATAGAACATGGAATTCGACTTAAGTTCATCGAAATTGACACAGATGAGCTGGGGCAGGTAATTCAGTTAAAACCCGGCCAGGCAGCCCCACTTACTTATTTCAGAAACAATATATTGCATCTGCTAACCCTACCTGCCCTCATTGCCGCCGCCTTCACAAACCGGCGTAGCAAAAGCGATCAGGAACTCAGAACCTTAATCAATCTAACCTTCCCCTTTTTGCAGGGAGAGCTCTTTCTTGCCACAGACGTGACAGATCAGCAGGTTGAGCAGGCGCTATCAGGTTTGAAAGACGCCGGGCTGCTTACTAACGATGGAGATCGATGGCGACGCGCGCCTGCGGGCTCACTCGAAGCCGTATCATTAATGCGCCTGGCACAAGTTGTAATTCCTGCACTGGAACGTGACTACCTATGCGCCGCATTACTGGCGCGTGCGCCCGAAGGCGGTGTTCTGAGCAGTGATCTTGCCAGGCTGTGCGAGTTATGCGCCGCAAGATTGGCGAGAACACATGGGCGCAACCCAATGGATCTTTACGATAAGCATCTACACAACGCCTTTGTGGCCAAGCTCGAAGAATCTGCCTACATATCTCGTAACGAGCAACTCCTGTCAGCCACCGAAGCACTATTAAACGTTGAGAGCGAAGCACGTACTTTGATAAGCGAGCAAGTCAGGCACGCAATCATTAATACTGCGCTGGCTTCGAGCGATGCCTCAGGCATCTCAAGCGTCAATTAACCCCGTTGTATGTTTGACGGTATGGTACGTGCAGTGTTTTTTCGCTAAATCTGAATTGGCGCTCCACAGGACTCAATAGTGAGCCTGGCCCAAGCTCACTCAGCGAGGTTGTAAAGATGTACCGGATATTCAAACTAACCGCGATAGCCCTCACAGTAGCCACCGTTGCAACTCCTTCAGTAGCTTCTGATGCCCGCGCCCTTGCGCTGGGAGGTTCTGCTATTGCTAACGGTCACGGTGCTCACGGCGCGTTCGAAAACCCGGCGTCGATGATGGCGATGAAACGCGCAGGGCAAACAGTACATTTTCGCGTCGGTATGTCGGCGGAAGTGCGCGACACTGGTTCAGCAATCGATACTCTCACCGATGAGGCAAACGAAAACCTGATTAGCGATATCGAAACGGAAATCGATCAATTAAGCAACACATCGATTTCCTGTGACCCTATTTTCGGCAATGCCGATGATGTGTGCGTCACTGGCACACAGTCGCTGTCCGATCTCTCTACGCGCCTGCTTGATATTCTTGATCTGGTTGATGACGAGAGCATAGATATTCAGGCTAACGCTGATCTGGGCATGGCATTCACCAAAGGTAATCTGCCGGTTGCGGTAAACATCCACATAAGTGGTACGGGTTCTGGTGAGCCGGCTATTGCAGAATCCGATCGTGCCTACATTCAAGAATTCGAAACACTACTCGACAACGATACGCTAACTCTGGGTGAAGCACAGGCTTCAACCTTTTTGACCGTAGATGCCTTTGGCATTCCCCTGGGTGTAGAACAGCCGGAAGATGTACTTACCTCTGAGGCACAAGGTAGCGCACTCTTAAGAACGCAACTGGGTATAAGCTTTGCGTCAACCTTGTCTGTGGGTGGCGTGATCGTCGATGCAGGCATAACACCTAAGTTCTCGTCACTAAAAGCTTATAGCAGTGCATTGGTCGTGAGCGATGAATTCGATGACAATCAGCCCGAGATCGCCGATCGCTTTGAAGACAGTGAAGTTTCAGAGAGTTCGTTTACCTTCGATGTGGGCGGTTCGCTTGCGTTGACTAATTTTCCCGTAAGAGTGGCAGCGGTATTGCGTAATGTGGTACCTGAATCGGTCAAGACTACAGAAGACTTTGAGTTCGAAACGACACCTCAACTGATTGTCGGGGCACTGATGCACAAGGGCCCATTGAGTATCACAGCCGATATGGCCTTGAATGAGGCCAAAGTCGATAACTTCGAAACACAGAAAATTGCTGTCGGCGTGGAGTTCGCCACATCAATATTCGCGCTTCGAGGCGGATTGAGCCACGACGCGGCACGTAGCAACGATACAACGGCGTTGAGCCTCGGGTTTGGCATCGGACCCTTACACATTGGTGGACGACTAACCGGCACTGAATCGTTGGAAGCTGGCATGCAGCTATCCTACAGCTTCGATTAAAACGACTTGCAATGGCCTCTAAGGTTGCTGCCCAAGTCCTCGAAGCGGACGCCGAATAGTCAACCGGGCCTGACGCTGAGTCGGGCCATCAAGCTCACTGTATTCAAGATTGCGTGACCAATCCCGAGCCCGCAGACTAGTGCGGCTTAGCACACCTATAGCATTCTCATAGGTGGGTAGAGTCCAACGAAAACCATATCGAAAACCGACAGAGTCAAATTCTGGCAGCGCTCGCTTAAGCTGTGCTGAGTCAACACAGTTTACGACCAGTAGCCCACTATCCTTCAGGTTTGCACTCAAGGCATCCAGCCAATCGCCGCTGAGGGCACAGGCTCGCAAGGGCTCTCCTTCGCTATGCCCAAATAGATCATCGATGATCAAGTCGAATGGCTGACCACGATAGTTAATCAGCCAATCAATTGCATCGCCGTGCTGCAAATCCACACGCGAATCATCTATCCCGAACCAGTGACGGGCTACGTGCAAATGATGTTCGTCAATCTCTATTGCGCTCAATGTGTCAAAGTCGATCAGCTGCTGCAATTGCCTAATAACAGCCCCACCCCCTACTCCCAGCAATAAAACACGTTTGAAGTAATCAGCTGGGCGATACAAGGTCGGTAGACTCAGACAATCCCACACCCCTCCTGCAAACGGTTTGTTAGGATTCCATTGACTGTGAAATACACGATTGCTATACAAGCGTATAGAAGCGCCTGAAGTCCGCACACTATAGTGAGTATCTTCGGTGTTTAATTCCCATAACAGGGTCATGTTTGCTTATGCGCTCTGGCTTATTAAGTGATAGCCCAAACTATCACGAGCATATTGAAGACTACTGATCACCGAGTACGCGAAGTTTGGCCTGCATGAAATCTCTATGCTTAACAAACAGCAAATCGCATAACTTTCTTATCGTATACTCTTCATACTGATCGATATCGCCATTAGCCGCAGCGACGCGCCACATCTGCTCGATCAGGGCTACCTTGTTTGCTTTATCGAACTGTTCATTAATGACGCTCACATGTTCGTGAAGCGATACCGAGCTCTCAGACTCATCAACGGCTTCCTGGAGAATGGCATCGATCTCTGTGTCAGCCAGGTCGCTGGCGCTACTTAAAGCGTGGCGTATAGCCTGAAGTTCGTCCTTACCCACCTCATGATCGGCTCGTGCAATCTCAACCAGTAGCATTGCCGTAACGCGCTGTATGTCCAATTTCGCAACATCGCCACCCTCATTGGGGTCCATTGCCAAAGCAATGCGGTCAATTAATTGAGTAAACATTCTGTCTCGATAAATTTTTGGGATGATGCTTTAACAAAAGCCGATTATCAATGGCGTCGAATGCGTAACTGGGCTTCAAGCCTTGCAAACTCAGCCGGATCGAATACCGCATTTGATCTTGCTTGGATCGCAGTCGCACTGTTTGGTTCACCATTCAGGCTGGCACACCAGCCTATACCTGTTTGCAACGATGTCTGCTGCCCTAGATTGTCCTGCAAATACAGGTCAAACTCTGGCTGAACTCCGTACACACTTTCTACGGCGTATCTGGCACGCAGCAGTACCCAGGGATCTGCCAAACGATTTTTGACTCCCCAGCCCACAGTCAACTCAGAACAGAGATACCTTTCGGGATCAGCAGGTTGTTGGACAAATGCAATGTGATAATCGACTCCAAACTCGCGTTTCATCATGCTCTTTTCGAACAGGGTGGCAAAGTCTTCTCTGGTGGAATTGTACGAGTAATACTGCATGGCACCATCATTGGCCATTTCAGAACCCACATACGCTGGTGTAAACGTCTTCTGATCGTTGCTCGCCAAGACTCCCTGGAAATTTACTTCACCCAGTGACCACAATACATCAGAATTAAGCGGATAAACTGAAGACAACCCCGGGGATAAAAAGTGATGTTCGTTTTCAAATAGAGCATCAGCAGTCTTCATGCTACTTACAAGTGTTGGCACGCTTTCCCTGGGCAGATAATCCACTGCATGACCCAGTTCGTGATACAACAATGCATAGTTGGGTAACTTGATATCTTCCAAAGTACGTTCGCTCTCATCAGTGAGACTAAAGAAGTCATAGGCCGCATTGTCACCTCTCCTATAGCTGCCAACTCCCCAATATTGCAGCTCTGCGCCAAAACCGGATCGAAAATCCCTTTCGGTAGAGACGTTAGATTTTTCTGCAATGCTCAACCACATCCCAGCGGGGTCAAGCCTGATGGCACCGTTCAAACTCCAGTAATAAGAAGGTCTTATGGTGCTGCCAATGCTGATGCCAGTAACTGATCCAAATAAAGGTATCATCGAATCGGGCGCATCGGCCAGTAGCGCTTCGAAACGCTCGCCCATCCAGTCATGTGAAACCAGCAAACGATCCATGACATCTTCACGATCAAAGACCGGCGTGGACTGAACAATGAAAGGTAGAGTTTCTAACGTGCAGGATGACTCGTATGTTTCAGCCAGCGCGCAGCTCTTTAACACTGGAGCATAAGGGCTATCCTCGCGGTAAGGATAAAGATCACCGGTGTCCCTGACATCAACCCGAGGGAGAACAGAATTTGAGGTATCTCCCCCTGAACCCCCACAGGAAACCAAAACGAGCTGTAAAACAAATAACAAACTAACGTACTTACTCATGAGTTGAGTCTATTAGGCGGTCAGCCGAGAACTCTGTCCCAGCGTTGCGCATAAATCCAAGAACCGAGTCATTTATTGAATAACAATCTCGGTGCGCCTGTTCAGCCTGCGCCCCTCAGCAGTATCGTTAGTGCTTGCAGGTCTGGCTTCGCCATAGCCCATAGTCGTGATCCGGCTTGCATCCATTCCTTTACCGATCAGGTAGTTGGCTACAGCCTCAGCACGACGAATCGACAGACTCACGTTGTAGGCCTCTTCTGCAATCCAATCAGTGTGGCCATCTACTTTTATATCAAGATCTTTTTCCATAATTGCTTGCGCAAAAACATCCAGCTTTTCTTTAGCCTGAGCTGACAATGCAGACTTATCGAATTCAAAATATATGAACGGCGCCAATATAGCTCTGAACACTTCAGGCTCTTCTGGTGTAACAGCTGTCGGCGTTACTGGCAAAGGCGCTGGCAACGCAACCTTCGGAGTTGGTACTGGCGGTGGTGCAGCCACCGCTACGTCCCCAAAGCGTTTCAGAATACCGACGTTCAAGTAGCGTGCATCGGTGTCCATTCCCATTAGTTCTGTTCGCAGAGCAAAACCATTTCGAAAACCATACTCCAGGCCCGCACCAAATGCTGCATGAGTCGGGTAATCGCGATTGGATTCAACTCTTGAAGAATCGTTGCGCATATGGCCAATACCCAACCGCCCATACAGCGAGAGACCTTCGCGGCGAAACAACCCTTCTGCATCATTGTCGCCTAGCACAAAACCGCTGCGTGAATTGAATAGATAACCCAGCGCACTTGCGCCAAACACTAAATAATCGACAGTACCAGCAGGCGTGCCAAGAAAATCTATATCAGCTGTGCCCAGATCGGCTACGTAACCCTCAACGCTCAAAAATCTATTCAGATCAAAACCGACACCAAGATGCGCACCGGTATCACTGTTATCACTGACTGTTAACGCATCGGTTGATGATTCTGGTTCTATACGTGTAATACCAACACCACCATTGATATATACCCGCTGCGTAAAGTCCTGACTACCATGCCCATCTGCGTTGGCAGATGAAGAAACACCAATCAGTAGAACACCCAGGAACGCGCCTACAGCAGTCAATCCCGGCAACACTCTGGCCATAGTAGAGTTCATGACCACGCTCCCTCTTTTAACTCTGGACGTCTGTTCAGATCCCTAGTGCGCCGTCGCAGTGCGATACCCGCTATTAAGACCAAAGCAGACCAGAGAGATACCTTACCCAGGCCTGAGCCATTTACTCCAGTCTCTAAAGTCAGGTTTGTGCAATCACATTCCACAAAGTCATTCACCATGTTGTTATTCAGATCGCTAAAACGAACAACGTTGATGGTCACATTACCCGAGACTTGTGTGCCGTCAGAATCCTGTGCTGTGTAAATAAACGCATCGGTTCCATGGAAACCGAAGTTGGGAACGTAGCTAATCTGATTATCGATGATAGTTATTGTGGCATTGGGAGAACTGGAATTGCTAACCAGCGTTAGCCCGTTACCCGCCCCATCAAAGTCGTTTGCCAGGACATCGAACGTTCCGGAATCCCCCTGGTTTATTTCAAACGAATCATCGACCGCAGCGGTACTTGGATCATCTATTGGAGTGCCACCCGTATCCGTACCGGAATCACTGCCACCATCATCTGCACCGCCATCAACGCCACCACCATCTGTGCCTGAGTCTGCACCGCCATCAACGCCACCACCATCTGTGCCTGAGTCTGCGCCTCCATCAACGCCACCACCATCAGTGCCTGAATCTGCGCCTCCATCAACGCCACCACCATCAGTGCCTGAATCTGCGCCTCCATCAACGCCACCTCCATCAGTGCCTGAATCTGCACCTCCATCAACGCCACCACCATCAGTGCCTGAATCTGCACCGCCATCAACGCCACCGCCATCTGTGCCTGAATCTGCGCCTCCATCAACGCCACCGCCATCAGTGCTACCGCCATCAGGATTAACAAAAGGGAAGTAGACCGGATCAGAATCGCCACCGGCAATCATCAACGGGTGCGGATTGGTACCGGGTGCAGCTACTAATCCAGGCGGCAGTTCGGCATCAGTCTCATCCATTACAACAATATAGTTTCCATCAGGAATTCCCGGAAACACAAAATTACCGCTCATATCAGTATCTATTGAATCACCCAGCGGCGAGTCGACCCCTAGATCAAGCACACCGTTGTTGTTGACATCGGTATAAAGCGTGATTCCAATATCACTGATACCAGCCTCGTTATCATCTGGCTTTCCATTACCGTCGACATCAAGAAACACTGCACCTGTCGTGACGTTAAGCTCCGCTGCCAGAAAATACCCCGACAAGCCGCCGTAGATATCTGCATCATCACCTACAACCACGTTTTCGTCTGAGGTGTCATTTGGAAACGTAGTTGGGTCAATCAAATCATGTTGCTCAGCATCAACATCATCGGCAAAAAATGAAAACCCAAAGTAGCGCTGCCCAGGGTTCAATCCAAGGTCACTCGTTGACACGAATGCCATGCCAATCGCTTCCTGCGAACGTTCGGTTTCTTTGGGAAAACTTTGCGGTTCATTAAAATTGTTTTGCAGGAAGGAGTAAGTGTGTTGCAGATCCGTGATGCCATAACAAATCGATGGATCAGCACATCCAGATCTGGATACCAGAACCATTGGGCCATAGGAGGCTGGTTGACCAAATATATCAAGCTTAAGGATTGCCGCGATTTTGACAGGATTGTTGCCAGCTTTTTCTGCAGCCACATGGCCAGCCAGTTCCATGGCCCCTGCTGTGTACGGTGTTAGAACACCAGCGTCAAATATGTAATCCAGTCTTTCTATATTTTTGGCATCAGGCAATTGGTTGGAAAACAAGTCTACTGCTCCACGATTTATCACCCGACTAGCCAGCATTGCAGGGATGTCGCAGTTTCCCGTTCCAGATCCATCGCTGGGATAGTCAGCGGAGAAAATCCTGGACGCATTACCATCAGCAAGCCGTTCGACAAAGATTCCACAAGGTTCGCCAGTGGTAACTCCGTCGATATCATCACGGCGAATGTCGACTCTATCCGCAGAGAGCGCATACTCGAAAGATAGACCATCGGCTGTAAACCCTTCCATCAGCTGGTTGTTACCTCTACCCCACTGATACTCAATACCACCCACTTGATAGTCGAACGGCGTTGCAGGCACATCGATTGTCTGGATACTGCTTACTTGCGCACCCGCCTGTGCTGTACCACTTATTATCAATCCAGCCGCGAGACCAAAAAGGATCCCGATATTGCCTGATGACATGAGATTGAATGTAAAGCGATGTCTATATGTAATGGTCATGCACACTCCAAAGAGTTTGTCCGATCAGACAGAAACAGCAAGTAAGAGCCTCTAACTGTTGAGCTAAAAAAAACCGTCCCTGGGCACCATATTACTCATCAGAATCCTACTTATCTGATCTAAATGTAGAGCACGGCGTCACACTATTGACGGCCCTGCCAATCAGTAATAGTTTCATTTTACCTGACACGAGCACTGATAGTCGTCGCAAAAATGGCGTCATACATGTGTAGCAATACCGAAAACGTGGATTTGTGCGTGCTGAATCAGAATTATTGTCTTTGCGTCCACAATTTTGCCTTCTGCAATCCAGTCAACCGCTTGCTGCAAAGAAACCTCGAGCACCTCGATATCTTCCCCCTCCTCAGGCAATCCGCCCCCAGGCCCGGAGCGCTGCTGTTTATCGTAGGGTGCGGCATAGTAGAAGAGCTGTTCGGTCACGGAGCCCGGTGAAACAAATGCCTTGAATAGAAATTCAGGTTGGCCAATTAAAAAACCGGTTTCCTGCTCAGTCTCGGCCACAACCGTAGCCACAGGATTGTCTTGTTCGACTATACCGGCCGGTACTTCGAGCAGAAACCCCTCATCTCCTATCGTCCAAGCGGGGTAACGGAATTGGCGCGTCAGAACAATCGTTCCAAGCTGTAGATTGTAAAGAAGAATCGCCGCACCATGACCGCGATGATAGATTTCGCGCGTTTGAGCTTGCCAACTGCCATCGCTGCGCAAATAGTCAAAGCTCACCTGCTCTAGACGCGCCCAATTATTCGACAGCAATGATCGCTCACGAACCTTTATCCGCTCTGAATCAGCTCGCTCCAACGGCACTGTACCCTGATCATCCTGATTTCGCTTAGAAGCCACAACAAGTTCTCGTTTTTGTTAAGTCCATTCTGCCTGTTACAGCTTGTTACAGGCTGATGCGATTTAGATAAGTTTTCAAAAAGCTACGAACCGATACTACATCCATGCCCTGAACACGAACCAGGGTCTATCGATGTTCGTGAGCTTAGGAGACTACATAGATGAAAAACTTAAAGAAGACCATAATAGCCGGCGTCACCATCGTTGCCGTGGCTGTGGGCGCATCAGCGTACGCACAACGAGGCGATGGAGAACACCAAAGCCGGATGATCGAAAGAATTGGTAACAAGCTGAATCTGGATGATAATCAGAGTGCAGCCCTGGAAACCTTCGCTACCGAGATGTTTGAAACTCGCCAACTGATGAAAGGTGAAGGAGATAATTTACGCACGGAAGTTGGTAACCTGGTTACGGCGGATACATTTGATCAAGGCAAGGCGCTTGAAATGATCAATGCAAGAGCTGCCGCTCTTCAAGCTAATGCACCAGAGTTGGTCGCTGCCGCAGCAGTATTTTTTGATGGACTGAACGCAGAGCAAAAGCAGCAGATTAAATCGTTTGCTGAAAAACGTGGGCGTCGACACCGCCATTAAGTTCTACCGGGTACTTTGTCCTGCCTTACAATGAGGCAGGACAAAGCCTGCGATACCCTATATCAATGAATAAAGTGCTACTAATTGATGACGACGGCAAGTTGGCAGAAGTGCTAACCGAGTACTGTGCAAAATTCTCGATCGGCATAGAGCCTGCGCTTCTGCCAAGTATTGGACTCAAAAAACTGTCCCAGGAGAAATTCGACGCGGTGATTCTGGATGTCATGCTGCCTGAAATGGATGGTTTCGATGTATGCCGTAAAATTCGTGAAACCAGTGATATACCCATTATCATGCTCACGGCCCGTGGTGATGTGACTGATCGCATCGTAGGGCTCGAGATCGGCGCCGACGATTATCTACCCAAACCGTTTGATCCTCGCGAGTTGGTTGCCAGATTGCAGGTCAATATAAAGCGGCATAACAAAAATCAAACGGTAGAGAGCGAGCCTAGCGGCGATTTGTATTTTGAGGGATTGTCCGTACACCCTCAACAACGCGAAGTCCGTGTGGACGATGAACCTGTCAATTTAACCACCATGGAATATCAATTACTAAGCTTGCTGACAGCTTCGCCGGGCAAAGCGCACTCGCGTGATGAAATACTAAGCTCTCTGAAAGGCACCGAAAATGAGTTGTTCTCTCGGTCAGTAGATATTCTGGTAAGCCGACTGCGCGCAAAGCTGAAACCACACAATATGATCAGAACCATACATGGTGCTGGATACACATTTGTTGCACCATTGCGGGATTCAAGTTCGTGATAACGGCCCTGTCACGCTCCTTACCCCTGCGTTTGCTTGGTATTTTTATAGTTACCGCACTGTTGATTTTGATCGTGTTGGTTGTACTGTTCTCGCGAGGAATGAACTCGCAATGGGGGCGTTCTATACAGCCTCATCTCTTGCAATATGTTCAATATGTGCAGCAAGATCTTGGCAGCCCCCCGGATCCTGAAAGAGCAAAAACCCTTGCGCAAAAACTACCCGTTGACATTCACATATTCAAAGATGATGAATTTATTTACTCCACTAGTGAAGCAGTATTGGATCCTGATGACTACCGGTTTAGATTAATTCCTAACATTCAGCGTGGAGAGCAACGAAAAGTTCGAAATTCAAGCAGAACCCCGACACCACCTACTCAAGCAAAAGAGCCATCATCCAAACAGGTTAATGCAGCTATTTCATATCGTGGCAGAGACGGCGGAAGGATTCTTCGCATCAATGACAATGGCTACTCGGTGTACTACGACCTACATCGCCAATTGAATCGACGCGGTTCTTTTAGGCGCTACGGTGACGAGCTACTACTCGCTTTACTCGCACTGGGGCTTATCCTCGGCACAAGCTACTATTTGATCAGACGCCAGTTAAAGCCCATCGGACAGATTCAGCATAATGTAGGTCTAATGGCCAACGGTGAATTGCAACACCGAATCAATCGCGCCGGACACAGCGATCTCGATGAACTGGCCAACAGCATAGATGGTATGGCAGCCCGGCTTCAAGCCATGCTCGATGCAAAAAGACAACTGTTAATGGCGATCAGTCACGAACTTCGATCACCACTGACGCGCGCAAGGATAGCGACAGAGCTACTACCCGAATCACGTAATCGAGAACGTCTTGAAGATGACTTGAACGATATGGAACGCATGATCAACGACATCATGGAATCCGAACAACTACAAACAAACCATGCCATTTTAAACCTGGAGAGACTGGACATAGTGGCCTTGGTTAAAAAAGAACTGCTGCTGGTAAGTCCTTCGGCAGTGATGCTTATCAATGGACAAACAGTAAATCTGCAAAAACCAATTGATGGGGAAACAGAGATACCTATACAAGGTGATGCAGTTCGATTACGCATTCTGTTGCGCAATCTGGTTACTAATGCACTGGAACACGGCAAAGATGAAGACGGTAATCCCTATGTAGAAGTCCACCTTTCTGATACAGCGCCCACCCTGCAGCTTAAAGTACTTGATAACGGCATTGGCATAGAAAAAGACCACATCTCTGCGGTAAAAGAACCGTTTTATAGACCCGATGAATCACGTAGCCGCAGCACTGGTGGATTCGGCCTTGGCTTGACGCTGGCAAACCTTATAGCTACCGCACATGGTGGCTCATTGGATATTGAAAGTGATCCAGAAACAAAACCAGGCACGCGAGTTACTGTGACACTGCCACGCTTGAACGAGCAAGAGAGTGTTTAGAGAGCAAATAATACAACTGCGGCACTATAGATCTATACTAACTACTAGGAAGTAGGAAAGTTCTTACAATAAAAGAGCGCCTCTCTGACAATCAAAGCAGGGATTTCCGATTGTTACCCGGTTAAAAGATGCACATACTTTAACCATGTTCAGGGAGAACATACCAGCGGGTCGCAAGGGATCATGTGAATGTCAAAACGGAAGTGTTGGGACACACACTCTCACTTTTGAACCCACGCAATAGCCACGGATGTGCACCCCCGGCAAGGATAGCCGGGGTACTCTCTAAGAGTCAGTAGCGAAGCACTACCTTCAAAACCTATCTACGACCCAACAACAGACGTCGACTGGCTTCTAGCCACTCTTGAGACAGTACGCGCGAGAATCTAAGCACAGCATCCCAGGTGTGCATCAGTGAAAGTGCTACACCCAGTGCAAATCCTTGACGACGCCGCTGCGATTGGGAATCGGCAGCATTGCTTGGCACTTTTATACGACCGCCAGTGATGAGCGTGGCAAGCGGCGGAGCAACTTTCAAGGTAATCTGAACGATACAAAATGCAACCAACATAGAGAGCAAGGGTGCAAAGAGAAACCAAACTATGAAGAACTCTGACTGACGATCACCAAACACCGGCATCCAGCCGCCAAAGAAGATGAGGGTTAGCATCAAATAGTGGCTGCAAAATGCCGCAAACAAATAAGGTGAGAACCGACTTACCCAGTTTTCTATCCTACCGCCTAGCATCAACGGGATGACTGTCCATATGGCAAGAGAACCAAATAGTCTGCCAATCGGGTATAAAACAGTTTCGTTAAATTGAAGACCGGCTTGCATAAAAGTATTTTCGACACCCGGGGCCACGCCTTCGTTGACCATCATTATGATGACAGTTGACATGGCAGCCAGAGCGATAAAGATAGGCCAATAAGGGTCAAGGGCAGTAAGTTTTGTATGGCGACACGCCATAAAAACACCAATCGCAAACGCAAACACCACCAGCGGACGCAATATGATGATCGATGCCTGATTATGTTCTAACAGGTAGAACAGGCCTAACACCAACAGCAAGGTCCAACCGGCTCGTTGAATCACCGCAAGCAGCAATGGCGACAAAAGCACGCACACGAACAAATCCCGCAGAAATCCTAAATGCATGGTAGGACCATCGGGCATATGGGTCAGAAACAGGATGGTATTGAGATGGTCCATCAAGGTGTTCGCATCGTCGAGAAAGGTCGATCGAGATTGAGACACCAGCAGATATACCAAGTACGTGGCTACTGCCCAGAAGGTCATGGGGAGCACGATGGATACAAATCGACGACTGTATAACGCCTTGATAGAACTGCCAGGGCGCAGTAATGCAGTAGCAGCAAGATAGCCCGATATTACGCTAAGCAAAGCGGCACCGGCACGACCGGGCCCCTCAACCAGGAACGACTCCAAAAAGCCAGCAAGTTGACCATTTCCCATCCCGTACACAACAGCCTCACCCTGCTGACCATTGGGTACATGCACATAGATCATCCCTAGCACACAGAACATGCGCGCCATAGCTATGCGCTGGCGTATCGTGCTTTCCATTGGAGGGGGCGGTACCGACATAAATCCGTCGCCTTAAGCGTGTAGATACAAATGATAGAAGAGGATTTGCCAATGTGTGTGGACGATTGATGACAATCGCCCTACTCACGCTGACAAATTCGACAGATAGTCAGTTGCTCTATTGCCAGCTGAGCTTACAAAAAAGCTAGACCAAACCATGTCTGCGTCCACACCTTACACAAGCCTCGCCGAGCAGGACAAGGTAATATGACATTACTAATCAATCATTTACTTAAAAAAACTGACGTTCAGCGTTGCCTCATGCCTGACTAAGGGGGTTTGAACGATGGGTGAAAAAGGTTGCCAAAATATTCTTTGGTTTACGGCTGTCATTAACGAAAAAAAATTTGCTGATGGGTTTACCGTAAGTCTGCACAAACTGCCCCAGTATGCTGGGGATGGCTGTAGATCACCATCGTCGAATCTCTCTATGTCATTGATCTCAAAGGCTTAGGGATAAATTCGCTGTGCTGTCCCCAGGCAACTGGGGCAGTTAAGTAGGCACGTGGAGAACTCTAGCTAGCCGGGCGATTAGCCTTTAACAACCTGTTGGCTTGCCAGGACGGCACCAGTTCAACGGCCAGCATCGCACCGAAAATCAATGCACAGCCCGCCAATCCCAATAAGGCTATGCGCTCATCCAGCCAGAGGAATGCGAAAAACGCGGCAAAGGGTGCTTCGGATGAGAGGAAAATTGCGGCCTGCGGTGCACTGGTATAGCGCTGACCAATAACTTGCAGGGTAAAGGCAAAGCCACTAGCCACAACTCCAGCGTACAAGATTTGTACAGCTGCATCCATGATGGCAGACCAGACAATAGGTTCAAGTATCAAAGCAAGAACCAAGGCAATAGCGGCCGTCACGGCAAATTGCACTAGCGAAAGGGCCAGAGGACGCCCGGATTCACCGACAAAGCGCGCGATCATAACCACCTGCAACGCCCAGAAGGCAGCGCTGCCTATGGTTAGCAGATCCCCAACGACTAGCTCAGCCAAGTTGCCCCCGGAAAGCAGAAAAATGCCAGCTAAGGACACAAGTGCTGCGACCCAGACAATGGAGTGAGGCTTTTCCCTAAAGAGCACCACAACCAGCAATGGTGTGAAAACCACATAGAGCCCAGTGAGAAATCCAGAGTTGGTAACGCTTGTGGTCAACAATCCGACTTGCTGCGTAGCCATTCCAGAGAATAAGGCCAATCCGATCAAAGCAAACTTCAAATAATCCAAACGGGTCAGCGATTGCAGATCGCACTGCTCGGCACTGCGCTGTGCTGACTTTTCTCTATGCCGGGCGGCCTCGCGAAGAGCAAAAGGTAGAACCACCAATGTCGCTACAAGAAAGCGCAGTCCTATGAACAAAAAAGGGCCAATGCTATCCATCGCTTGCGCCTGAGCAATAAAGCCCATGCCCCAGGTGGCGCCTGCCAGAAGTAAAAGCAGGTTGGCATGCGAACGTTTCATATCAACACACAGGATGGCTGGCTGCTACAGAGAGGGAATATCGATGTTGAGTTACTGCCCCATGCCCTCAACATCACGCCAGCGACAATGCAGCTCTACCCGGCTAACAATGATATGCCATTTTAGGAGCAATCGAGTAAAACATTCGTCAGTACACCCGGAAGCTCATTTACCGTTATATTGGGACTCGCCTTAAGAACGTCGTTACCTATAGCCATGTCTCTCAGTCGATTGTCACCGCGAAGCACACGCACCGGTATCACTCGGAGCAGCAGTGCCAGGCAAAAGCCAGAAAAATCAAGCCGTCACTTGCGCTTGTGGGATGCTATTCGACGAACCCGCAAAGAAATAGATCTTTGGCAACGCCAGGTCGAGCGGGTAGATTCACTTTTCAATCGTTTCATTGTTCCACGTGAAGAACGGCTGACTGACGAATATTGCAATGTAACCGCCCTGCTGATTAATCACTTTGAACAAGCAGCGCTATCGGAAGGCGATCAATCTTTACTTGGCCTCTGGATAACAGAAAACCTACAGTCTCTCAGTGATCACCCCTTCGCGCCAATCCATAGGAGGCATGCGCTGAATGCAGCCTGGAAAAAACTTATCAATGTCGATGGTGCGATTGAAAATCAACTAGCACGACTGGCGAGTGATAAAACGGATACCACGCGCTCGCATGATGATCAAATCAGAGTGACTGACAGCGCAGTAAATACAGCGCCCTCCACAGCTACACACGGCAAACAAGACCCTGAAGCTGTATTCAATCAACAAACCAAAGACAAACAAACCGCGTCTAACGGTGCAACGGGCAAGAGCAATCAGTCACATCACCGGAAAAATAGGCATAACTCCTCTCCCACTGACAACCCCGAATCTGAGGCAATGGATGCAAAGATCAACGTACTGGAACAACGACTATCGGTAGAACGATTATTTAGACAGCTTGCAAAGGTATTGCACCCGGATCGTGAGCAGAACGAATCTCTCAAAGCAGAAAAACACATCCTGATGAGCCAGTGCCTGAAAGCTCGCACAGACAAAGACATCGATACTCTGCTTAGTCTGTATTGCGAACACGTTGGAGAGCTTCCTGATGATTTAACAGACAACACCCATGCAGAGTTACTTAGCGCACTTCAGCAACAGTTAAAACAACTGCAGCTAGAACTAAGACAGTTGCGCTTCGGTGACCCATTGCACACTCAAATAGTGGAGCGCTATAGCGCACTGAATGATGCAGATTGCGAACGTCGTATCATGAGTCATGCGGAATCTCTAAACATCGAAATCAACAATACAAAACTACTAACATCACAGCTAGGTACACTGCCTGGTCTGGAAGATGCACTCGTACAAAGGCGAGAGGTAGAGATGGATAGAGTAGCCATTGATGAACTGACTGGTAATTTGCCATAAGAAAAACTTTGGTAGCTCAGAGCAAACCTAAAAGACACCGTACAATATGGTGCACGTACTTTTCCTGAATCAAAGGTGCTATGGCACGATTCTAATGACCGAGTTAGACCACTAGCAGGAGTTCAGCATAGCAGAGGTAAGCAATGCTTCAGAGGCGAGTGCCAGATGAATGCCTAGCAACCCGCACAAAGATACGAGCTGCTAGTCAGTAGCAAGTTTGTTTAGGGATTTGCTTTTCCGTCATAGCACGCAAATGCTAACTTATTGCCGTCTAAGTCTCGAACGTAGGCAACATAGAACAACTCGCCATATCGTTCAGGCCTGAATCCAGGAGATCCCTCATCACTTGCACCCGCTTTAATGGCCAGTGCATGCAATTGGTTTACCTTGGTTGCGCTTTCGACTCGAAAAGCTGTCATTGAACCGTTTCCAGCAGTAGCACTGCCATCATCAAAGGGATAACAAACGAAGAAACGCGGTGCGTTGTCATCCGACTCGTCTCCCCATGAAACGACCTCTTCATCTTCATAGCGAACGGGCATTCCCATCACCTCAAACAGGGGCTTATAGAACTCTTTTGCATTAACAAGATTTTTAGTCCCAACGGTGGTGTAGCCGATCATAACTGTCTCCTATCTTGGACTATCAAATAAATTGTACTGTTCCGATCAATTCTGACATCTTCTATTGCTGATAATGAACAGTGCCGGAAGAGTACCTTATCGTTCACTCTATTGCTCGTGCAATTTAGGTCGATGCACTAAGATCAGTGTATGAGCACAGCCTTCGCCGATAAAGGCAGCAGTTCAAAAACCCAGTACTAAGCGTTGTTAACACAGACTTCCCGGATGTGGGCACTGACATCAGTAGCGATGCCAAATTAGCAAGGCAGCAGTAGAATTGATTCTGAGACAACTTTCGTACAAAAACGTCATCGTCCACAAGCAGACCACTATTGCTCAAACTACCCTATTTTATTCACTAGTGCCGGTAATCATGTATCGATGTGGGCTTGACATATCCTCTGAACTAGCGATAGTCTACTACCTGTGTGCAACGGAGCACACCCAATCCCACAGCGACGTAGCTGAACGCTTGACCCTAGCTAGCGCGTCCTGCCCTGTTGTAATTCCTCGTGTCTTTGATCAAGTGTTCAGTATATTCCCTTTTTTTGGAGTAACACTTTATGAACAAAGCACTATCAATGTGTGGCATAGCGATATCCGTTGCCATCACTGCACAAACGGCGATTGCTGACACTAAAATTGGCGCTATATTCGACCTGACTGGCGGATTGAATATCTACGGCATTCAACAGAACAACGCACTGAATTTAGCCGTAGGAAGCGTTAATGCAGCGGGCGGTGTAAACGGCGACCAGGTTGAGGTCGTGGGCTATGACGCTCAATCAGAGCTGGCGAAATACACTCAATATGCTCAAACGTCTGTTCTGCGTGATGGCATCGTTGCCATGTTCGCAGGACTTACAAGCTCATCACGTGAGGCCATCCGGCCTATTTTTCGTAAGGCCAACGTACCCTACTTCTATTCGTCACTATATGAGGGTGGAGCCTGTGACAAGCAGACGTTCGTTACAGGCTCATCAGCGTCACAACAGCTCAATGTACTGATCAAATGGGCCGCAGAAAAATATGGCAAAAAGATTTACATCATGGCGCCAGATTATAACTTTGGTACGATTTCCGGCCACTGGATTCATGAGTACGCCAAAGACAGTGGAGCTGAAGTTGTTGGTGAAGACTACCTTGCTCTTTCTGTTACAGATTACGCTCCGACAATTCAGAAAATTCAGGCGGCTAAACCTGACTTTGTTATCGCACTTCCAGTGGGCGCGAATCAAACGGGTTTCCTTGAGCAATTCGCGGCGGCAGGATTAAAGGAATCTATCGGTGTTGTTTCAACAAACTACGGTTCTGGTAATCAACAGGTTGTGGTTTCACCTGCAGCTGGTGAAGGACTCGTCTCTGCAATGGGGTATTTCCCATCGGTAGATAGCCCGGCAAACGCGAAATTTATCGAGATGTGGGAAGCTGCGTACGGCGACGAGACGCCTATTGTTGCTGGTGCAGTCGACGTTTGGAATGCTGTACATCTATGGGCTGCCGCGGCAAACAAAGCTGGAAGCTCTGAAGCCGACGCAGTTATCGCAGCGCTTGAAAGTGGCTTGTCCTTTGATGCACCGAACGGGAAAGTCACACTCGAAGCTGGTTCACACCACTTGCGGCAGAATATCTATATCGCCGAAGGTGACGGTGAGCATGGGTTTAAGATTGTGCAAACGTTCGCTGATTCAGCACCAAGCTACGAGAACGACAAGTGCGACTTAGTCACTAATCCAAAAACTGCTGCACACTTTACTCCTGAAGGATAGGTAAGCCCTGCACGGTGCGCCTATTCTTCGGGCGCGCCCTTACCGGAGGAATCCATGGAACTCGACTATTTAGCGACCGTATTGCTGTCGTCAATCTCAAGCGCGTCAATTCTGCTGATCGCAACCATTGGACTTGCTGTTGTGTACGGTCTTATGGGCGTTATCAACCTTGCTCACGGCGAATTTCTCATGATAGGTGCTTATGCAGCGCTGACCGCTACTCAAATTGGCTTACCCTACCCGCTTGCAATACCCGTGGCAGTTGCCGTGACGATGCTTATTGGAGCAATCGTTGAGTTACTCGTCATCAGACGGCTCTACGGTCGTTTGTTCGACACCATGTTAGCCACATGGGGCCTGGGGATGGTGTTCAAACAAGGTGCCGTGTTGTTGTTTGGAACCGTGTCACCTGGCATTGGAATGCCTCAATCAAATTTCAAGATCGGAGACTACAGCTTGGCGGTTTACCCGTTAGCCATGATTCTGGTTGCCGCTCTCATGTTTACGTTTGTCCATTTACTCATGACAAAAACGGTTTACGGAATGAAAGCTCGTGCTTCCATTCAAGAACCGAAGATGGCGCAAGCCATCGGTATTGAGTCCTCAATTGTAAACACTTTGACCTTCGCAATTGGCTGCGGGTTAGCAGGTTTTGCAGGAGCAATTCTCCTCCCCATTATCCCGGCCACTCCGTCGATGGGCCTTTTCTTTGCCGTAAAAGGTTTTCTGACAGTTGTAGTTGCAGGCCCGGTGGCGCTCACAGGAAGCGCTGTCACTGCGCTTGGTTTTGGTGGCGGATCAGCAGTCACAGCTAGCTTCTTAACTTCTGCTGCCGGCGACATTTTTTTCTTTCTATTCACAGCATTGCTTCTTTGGCTCTACCCGCTGGGTATATCGTCCAAGTGGCGGCGTAAGCTGTAGTCAAACTGAGCAATGTTTACAAAACTCTATCACTCTGCCGGTTTAGTATTTCCGGCCATCGTCACAGTCATCGCACTGGTTTTATCTAGAACGCTTGACCCTTACTTAGCGTTTGTTGCCACATCGTGGATCATTTTTGGCCTGCTTGGACTCAGTCTCGATGTTGTCTGGGGTCGCAGTGGTTTCTTAAGTTTTGCCCAAACCGCTTTTTACGGCTTAGGCGGTTACTTCGGTAGTGTAGTCGCGATCAATTTTGCCCCTTCCAGCGGATTGACTCTTCTTTGGGCAGTACCGACAGGTGCCCTATTTGGGGCACTGGTGGCAGCGGCACTTGGATACATCATTTTCTACGCGCGAATGGGGGCACTTCAAAGCACCATACTGTCCTATTCATTTACGCTCTTGCTCTGGTCGATCATGCAGACCTTTAAGTTGAAGGTGGGCGATGCTGTTATTGGTGGTGACAATGGGCTCTCCAATATTCCTGGCGTTGTACTCGGATTTGGACCTGATGCCGAATCGTTGGACCCGAATGCGGCCTTTGCGGCTGTTGTTAGCGTCTCAGCGATCATTTACTTTTTCACACGATGGCTTATGCACAGTAATTTTGGGCGCATTGTCGATTGCATTCGCATAGATGTAGAAAAAACCGAACTGCTCGGATATGACATACGCAAGGTACAGTTGTTGAACTTTGCCTACTCTGGCGCTGTTGCCGGTATTGCCGGTGCGTTGTTTGCGCTATGGGCTAATTATCTAAACCCTTCTATCTTCTCGGTTGAAGAAGCTCTTTTGGTGCCCATATACGTGCTCGTTGGTGGATTGGGTACGTTGGCAGGCCCATTCCTTGGTGCACTGGCAATCGGCTCTCTCTCTTTCTGGCTCGGCGGCGGCGCCGCAGGCGGACAAACAACGCTGATACTGGGTGCAATTCTTGTTCTATTAGTGTTGTTTTTACAAAACGGTTTTCTTGGCGCTATTGACCAATTATGGAAACGAATGCTTGCTGATCCCAACAAGGCCGCACGTGACGCAGGCTCAGTCCAAATCGACACAGCGGTGTTGGAGAGCATTCTGATCGAGGCTGAAAAACAGGTTGGTCCGGCAAAAAAACTTTCAACCCACAAAGCATTCAAGCAGTTTGGTGGAGTAATTCCTGTCAATAACATCAGCCGAGAATTCTCATCTGGCAAACCATTTTCACTGATTGGCCCCAACGGCGCTGGTAAAAGCTCATTTTTAAAAACATGTGTAGGTATCTATAAACCTGAAGGTGGCGAAATCCTTTTGGACCTGGATGACATCACGAAGGCACCGGTCTTTGAGCGCGTAAGAATAGGTATGGGTGTAAAAAATCAGAAACCGCAGGTTTTTGATGAACTCACGGTTATAGATAATCTGTGGATGGCAGCCTTTGCGAGAACACGCGATAAGGAACAAGCGATGGATGTCAGTTGCAAGGTGTTAGGCATGCTAGGAATGCAAAACCAATCCACCGTTGAGGCATCAGCGCTGTCTCACGGGCAACAACAGTGGCTCGATATCGGGATGGTGCTTTGTTTGGCACCGCGGGTGGTGCTCCTGGATGAGCCCGCCGCGGGCATGACCAATGAAGAGACGAGGGAGCTGTCGTTGTTAGTGAAAACATTAGCAAAACACACGACTGTGGTGGTTGTTGAGCACGATATGGAATTCGTCAGAACACTCGAAGGTCATGTCACCGTGCTGCATCAGGGTGAATTGTTCGCAGAAGGCGATATTGAAACACTGCGCACTAATGATGCCGTTCTCGATATCTACCTCGGGAGACGTAAGCATGTTTAAGATTAGCAATGCCACGGGCGGTTATGGCAAAACTATTATCATTAGAGACGTTTCTCTTGAAGTAAAAACAGGCGAGATAGTTGCACTGCTTGGTCGTAATGGCGTCGGTAAATCTACCTTAATGCGTTATGCCACAGCCTTGATTCCGGCAATCATCGGCGATGTAGAAATTGCCG
The DNA here is from genome assembly GCA_045106475.1 of Granulosicoccus sp. Classification (GTDB taxonomy): domain Bacteria; phylum Pseudomonadota; class Gammaproteobacteria; order Granulosicoccales; family Granulosicoccaceae; genus Granulosicoccus. The sequence goes on along the minus strand of JBGCEO010000101.1, from coordinate 8,123 downwards.
GTAAAAAGGCCCCTGGCTCACCAGCTAAGCGGGCACGGCTTGGATTAGGTTACGTTCCGCAGGGTCGTTTTGTATTTCCGCGAATGACAGTCACCGAGAATATCGCTGTGGCTGCTGCCACAAATGGGTTTGATCCGAAAGCAACCGTGCGGCAGATGATGAATGACTTTCCTCTTCTTGCACCCAAAGCATCCGACCTGGCAGGCGGTTTATCGGGTGGTCAGCAACAAATTCTTGCATTAGCCAGAGCGTTAGCCACTCGCCCGAAAATATTGCTGCTAGACGAACCGACTGAAGGTGTTCAACCTTCGATCATTGATGAGATGGCAGGCGTGTTGAAACGAATAAACCAAGAACAAGAAATTGCCATTCTCGTTGCCGAACAGAATCTTGATTTTTGCTTATCGATTGCAGAGCGGGCCTACATAATGGAGAAAGGCGCAATACGCATGGAAACAGATCGAGACAGCCTTCGTAAGGACAAAGCCTTACAACAAGAACTACTGGGAGTGTGAGATGAACGACGAGTTACAGCTCTCCGAGGATCAGCAACGTCGAATCGCAGCAACACTCAAGCGCATCCGGGCCGGCCTGGACAAACACCCGGACGATGCATCAGAGGAACCTTCACACGTTTATATACCGGAGGTACCGAATGACAACAAAGACTGAAAGTCTAGCTTCATATTTCAAAGCACTATCCGAGGGGCGTGCAACTGCCGTGTCAATAGCCGGTACGGCATTACGTAAAGCTGAGCAAAGTGTATCACTCAATGCCTTGGTCTCCCTGGATGAGGATACTGTTCTAGAGCAAGCGATGGCCTCTGACGAACGAAGACAAAGAGGAGAGGTGTTAAGCAACATAGATGGCGTCCCCATAGCAATCAAAGACAACTATTCAACTCAGGATTACCCAACATCAGCGTGTTCCGATGCGATCCCATTGGAGCCAAATAAAACTGACGCCACTGTTGTTGCAAATCTGCGTGCAGCAGGTGCTGTAATATTTGCCAAGACCAATATGCATGAATGGGCGTTTGGCGCTACGAACTCTACCTCAATGATCGGTGCATCAAACAACCCCCACAATATAGAACACATTACCGGCGGCAGTAGCGGTGGTTCGGCGGCAGCAGTTGCTGCCGGTATTGTTCCAGCAGCACTTGGGAGCGATACAGGAGGTTCAGTACGTATTCCAGCATCAGCGTGCGGTATTTACGGATTCAAACCGAGCTATGGTCGTGCTTCGCGCTTCGGTATTTTACCGTTGAGTTGGTCTTTGGATGCGCCAGGGCCACTAGCTGGTTCCATAGACGACATAGCGCTTCTGTTGCCCTATTTCTTTGGTGCTGATCCTAAAGACTCAACGACATTAAGTGCTTTACCTTTTCGCGGAATCCCCGAAGTGGCAAGACCAAGCCTGGTAAATCTTTCAGGACCTGGACTTGAGCGCTCAGCTGAGGTGGATTGCTCGCTTAACCGCGCGCTTCGAACTGCTAATGCGGATGTTTCCCTGGCATCTGTTAATCACATGCACAGTTATTTCTCGGCATGGGAAGCAATACTGCACGCAGAGGCGTCCTCCTATCACGCACAATTACTGAAGACCAATGCCAATGGCTATAGCGCTGTTACACGGGCACATCTTGAGGCCGGTAAATATATAACGGCCGTTGAATTGCTCAAAGCTCAAAAAATACGCGGCGTCTTTAAAGACGAACTACTGCGTATCCTGGGAAACAATGATGCGCTCGTACTGCCGACTTTACCCGTGGCTGCACCGCGACACGATGAGCAATCGCAGGAGTTTGGCGGTCGTCGAGTTACGACACAAGACAGCATGACCTGGTTTTGCTGGTTGGGGAATTTAGCCGGACTACCCTGCCTTTCTATTCCGATCGGAAAATCAGATAATGGTCTTCCCATTGGAATGATGATCATGGGCCGTCCAGGTCAGGATGAGCAGCTGCTAGCAGTTGGGCGTTGGTTGGATAAGCACACTAACAAAGAGCGAACCAAGTAATGAGTGATAAATCGATAAAGATCGGTGTGCTTTTCTCCCAATCTGGCCCTATGGCGGTTACTGAATGTGCACATCTTCAAGGAATCATGCTGGCTTGTGAAGAGATCAATTCATCCGGTGGTATAAACGGGACACCGATCGACCCGATCATCCTGGATCCAAAGGGCAATGATGCAAAGTATGCCCAATACGCCACAGAGTTAATACTAAAGCATCGAGTGAACTCTATTTTCGGGTGCTGCCTTTCATCCAGTCGCAAGGCTGTCGTACCCATAGTGGAGCGTTATAACGGCATATTGTTCTACCCATCGGTTTACGAAGGGTTTGAGTATTCCACCAATGTTATTTATGGTGGCGCTGTGCCAAATCAAATGGTTTTACCTCTGCTCGAATATATATTCGAAAACTATGGCCGGAAAATAACGCTAATTGGCTCTGATACGTTGTATTCGCGAGAAATCAATCGCATCGTGTCTGAGTTCCTGCAGAGCAGCAACGGCACTATACTCTCTGAGATCTATCTTCCACTAGGTTCCACCTATGAACAAACCGAAGAGACGCTAAACGACATTGATTTTGGTGACTCTGTTGCCATTTTATCTACTGTTGTAGGAGAAGACAGCGTTACTTTGTACAATGCTTTCTCCAAGCATGAATTATCAAAGACCGGGGTTCGAATCGCATCATTGACGACCACAGAATCAGAACTGGGAAAGATGTCACCAGAATCCAGATCCGATCATATATCTGTATCGCCGTATTTTGGCTCACTGAAAACTGCTCAAAACAACGCCTTTGTCTGCGCGTTTCAAAAACGATTTGGTGAGGACAGTATTCCCGGTGTTTACAGCGAAGTGTGCTACTCCATGATTCATCTTTTTGCGAATGCAACTTGCAACTGTGACTGGACAGAGACCGACAACGTGTTGGCAGCCCTATCCGGCTCGGTATTTAAAGGACCAAGTGGAGATTTGTTCATCGACATGGAAACCAATCACTTCACATTAAGACCCCTGATCGGTAAATCAACCAAACAAGGATCCTTCGATATAATTTATAAATCCCCGCAAGTTGTCAGAGCTGATCCTTATCTGGTGTCTTATGATCGCTCGGTCAAAGGGCAATTGACTGGATGACAGCCCAAACACTTTCAAAATCTGAAAATCTGTTTCGGCGGCTGAGAAGTACGCGCGTACTACTTATCCATCCAGATGATGCTGATAGCGCTATGATGCTGGCTCACTTGAAGCGAATTGGTTGTCAAGTCGATAGTGTCTGGCCTGCACCTGATAACCTACCGTCACATATTGACGTGGTGTTATTTCTAATAGATCGAATTCACGACAAAGGCTCTATTTCCTGGATGTCCAGTAGTGCGACAATCGCTCGCATCGCTATAATCGCTTTCGAGACACCTGAAATCCTCACTGAGTTGGAGCGATTAAACGTACACGGTGTACTGTCGAAACCTATCAGGGTATTTGGCATCATGGCAGCTTTGACAACAGCGATCGGTTTGTCAAGACATGAAAAACGCCTTAAGCAGCGTATTTATAAGCTAGATGAAACGCTAAAGGCAAGACGTAAAATTGAGAAAGCCGTTGCGATACTCTCTCAAACTCGAAACATCTCCGAGGAGGATGCATATAAGAAATTGCGAGATCGTTCAATGAGTACCAAAGAAACAATCGAATCAATTGCGACGGCGATTATAGAAGCTAATGAGATTTAATTTATCTTCAATCTAAGGTGGCCGTAATCTTGGTTTAGATGATCTTTCATGCCAGAAAAGGCAAATAGAAGAAAGGCAATTATCCAGTTACTTTGATCTATCTGACCACTCGAATTATTTTCAAAATTAAATATCTATTCGCTTATTTCGCCTCCTCCATTTATAGGTGATATCCCTGATCGAAAAGTGACTATCAATGAATCTCAACTACAAATCATTATTAAATGGCCCACTAATTCAGTCTTTCTTTAAGATGATCTTCGGCTTGTATAATACGAGGAAATATGACCCGCCTATTACTTAAAAGCCGTCACACAAAAGTACCTACAACCAAGGCCTTTCATGAGTGAAACGGCTACCAAATACCTGCCCATCTACCATTGACACATAAACCTTCGATCTTTGGTCCTCGCTTGCTCAAGCTATGGATTATCGCCCGCGCGGGAATGACTCACATCAAAAGCATATCCCGTGACGGATGAACCATTGGGCCTATCACCGGTGAATGGTGGAAATGCAGTGCCAACCAGAGTATCGTCATCGATAGCGACTGCCGTACCGAAAAGGCCGCCGCTTTGCCCATTGCTGGACGCGAATATCTGAGCTCGGCTCCATACGTTGTCTGTTTGCACGTAGAGGTAGATAGCGCCTGTCAATCGACCTAGCGCAGATGCTGTATCGACACCGACTGCCAGCAAGTTGTTATCAAGGCCAACAGACGTACCGGCGACATTATTGGAAACTCTATCAGTGAAGCTGTAATCGAGAGTCTGCGACTGGCTCCAGTTACCGTCGTCATCGCGACTGAATAGATAGACGATATCGCTATGTTCGCCACCTAGCACGGCCACATCGCCTTCCAGCGCCACCGATGTACCGACGAAGTCACCCTCGCCGTTTGCGTCAGGCTGCAGCTGTTGTTGAGAAACCCAGCTGCCGGACTCATCTTTGGCGTATATCCACGCAGCACCTGAGAGAAAGCCGTTGGTACCGTCTCGATAGTCTCCGATAATAGCGGTATTACCATCAATATCTATATCAGACCCGAGGCCGTTATCTTCGGCGTCGAGCATCAACTCATGTTGCTGAATCCATTCGCCTTCTCCATTGCGTCCATAGACAAACACAATACTTCCATCGAAGTTGGTATTCGCTTGAATCATCATAGTGTCGCCTGAGATGGCGATAGTGTTGCCAAAACGGTAGGCTCTGGATTCGGTCAGAGCACTTATGCGTTGCGATACTACCCATTGCCCTGATGAGTCACGAGTGTACATAGTCACACCTCGAATGCTGCCTGTGTCCGGCGCAATATCTCCGTTGTCTCGATGGCTGATGGCGAGCGTATCACCGTCAATCGCCGTGAACAGGCCAAATCGTCTGGCGTTTTCGTCAGATGTGATTTTTTGCGTCTGCCCCCAAACATCGTCAGTGTCGCGCGTAAACACGTAGACAGCGCCTGAACCGTGAATGTCAGAATCTGTTTGCTCACGATCTGCAGGCAATGCAGCAGTGTTGCCAGACAATGCAATTTTTCCGTAGTCGTTTTTTGCCAACAAGCCCACGCTAGTATCAAGTTTTGTGCTCTCGAACTGCCCAATCTGAATAGTCTCGGAACGTTGGCCTTCGCTTGTAACGGTAGTCAGTGAATAAGTGGCATTCGTATCGACAGGGCGCGCATCATCGTAAAAGGAACTGCCGTTGGAGTTTGCAACGAATATATTGTTACGAAGAATCTCTACACTGCTTTGCGTTCCTGTGTTTGACGTGTTGATCCAACTCAGCTCAGCAACGGAAGTTGAATAGTTGGTAATAATCGTGTCCAGAGGAGGGTTTAGCGAGCCACCATTGTTCAGCGTGTCAGGGCCGCCATTGTCGGGAGTTTGCGTATTAGAGCCTACGTCAATATTTGAAACAGCTGATCTATCGCCGGCATTGTTAATTGCTTGAACGTCGAAGGAATAAAGCTGGCCAGCCGCAAGCCCATCAACGAAAAAACTCGTGCCATTAGTCGTACCGAGTGACTGCCCATTCTGTATCACTTCATACGACAGTGTATCTGTCGTTATTCTGTCCCAAAATAATTCCAGCGCCGAGTCAGAATAAACGGCGACACTTAAGTTGGTAGGTTCCGGGACAGCAGAATTTTCCTGTTCAGGGTTTTCAATTCTGATACCGGCCGTGAATGTTACAGAGCTGGTTGTGGATCGATTGCCATCCGTGTCTATGGCGGCAATATCGTAGGTATAACTTACCCCTGCAACTAGATCGTCTTGGAACAGGCTCAAGGCATCGAATATGCCTAGTGAATTTCCATTCTGCGTTATTTCATATCCGCGGATCGTGCCGTTGTCAGCTGCCCGTTGCCAGAAAAGCTCGGCCGCCGTTTGCGAGTACACCGCGGCTGTGAAATTGACGGGTGTGGAAGGTTGATCCGCATACACAGATTGGCCAAAGACAAAAAACAGAGTAGCGCTAATAGTTACCGGTCGTAATACGCTCATCAAGTATCTACCTGAATTTAAATTTCAAAGGTTTATAGGGCTCTACTATAGTGATTTCGCAGTGTCAAGACTCTACTTAATACTGTGTATTTTTACCAAATTTACGTTTTTTCGCGTCTCGATTTTCTGATATAAATAGTAAAACTTCCGCTGCCCAACTTGGAGTGAGTATTTTTTTAACAAAAGCTTATTAGCGCTAACGCAATCGAATAAAGAGGCAGCCACCTCGCTGACGCGTGTCCTCCGGAACTCTGCGCTAGATGCCTTTTATTTATCGCTTACAACATGATTGATTGTTATTCCCGTCTCTTCGGCTGTCTCTCGTATCGCACAATCAGAGATTGATTCACCGGATTCAAGAAGACCACCAGGAAGTGCCCAGTAGCAGCTAGCAAAACGTAGGTTCAGGAATCAAAGAAGCCAACTTACTGTCTAGCATGAGCATCGGTACAATACGAGATCCCACTAGGCTATTCGAGGTATATTTTGAGAGTACTCTTAATAGGAGGGACGGCGCTTATCGGGCCTTACTTAATCAGAGAACTATCGTATGGTGGTCTGCACGATCTTCACACTCTTACTCGCAGTGGCAAGCGGTATTATTGTGAGAATAGCCACATAGCTGATCGTCGTGACCCAGTATCCTTGAATCGAGCAATCAATCAAATTAAACCCGATGTGATCGTAGACATGATTCCGTTTACGGCTCAGGATGCGATGCACTTAGTTGCTTCGGTCACGGGTTTGGAAATTCCTATTATTGCAATCTCCAGCATCGATGTTTATGCAGCTTACGCAAGTTTACACCGAACAGAAAATCTACCGCTGCAACCGTGTCCTTTAGATGAATCCTGCCAACTGCGCAATGAGCTTGGGCCAGAAGGAAGCGCTTACGATAAGCTGTCGATCGAAGCCATTTACAACACTAGTTTGAACAACATTTGCATTTTACGCTTACCTGCAATATACGGCTGGCCAGATTGCACTAGAGTCGACACATATCTTGATCAGATGCTTGACGGTGCTGCTGTCATTGCATTGGATCGGCACCAGGGAGACTGGAAATTCTCACGCTGCCTCCACAAGAATGCGGCTTATGCCATTGCCCTTACTGTATTAGCTCAGCGCTCCGGAAGACATATCTACAACGTAGCGGATGAGCGGGTGCATAACGAGCGCCAGTGGATAGAGAGGATAGCCAATGCCTGTGGATGGGCTGGATCAATTTTAGAATCGGAAGATTCCGCAGGCACTACCAATTGGCTTCAGAATTTCTATGTATCTACCGAAAAGATTCGATCAGAGATGGCATACAGAGACAAATATTCCACGGACGAGGGGCTAGCGGACACTGTCGCTTTTCACGCCTATGGACGTACAGGAGTTACCTACAAAAAATACTATTGAATGGCTAACTTCAAATTCCAATCAGCCCGCTGGGTTTTGCGATTAGCGCTCCATGCGTCTCGCCCATATATCAGCCAAATTAAATCGTTTTTCTAGTTCGTTCAAGGGAATAGACGAGCTCTGTACAAGGCTCACCACGAAATACCGTCTCCATTGTTTTGATTTTGTTCATTCCGATGGCGGTGAGTAAATTAATTGATGCCTGATTTCGTGCATCCGCAATACCGACGACAGTGTCGACTTTTGTGTGCTCAAAGATCAAAGCCACCGCCTCCGTTACTGATTCTCGGCCAAGACCGCGTTTCTGATATTGCCGGGACAAACCAAATCCAATTTCAGCACCCTTTTCTTCAGAATCGACAAACACGCCAATATCACCAATCAGGGTTCCACTCGTGCTGCCAGCAATAGCAATCTGGTGCCAGTTACCAGGCACGAAAAAATGAGCCTTGCTCTG
>JBGCEO010000100.1:0-27926 GCA_045106475.1 Granulosicoccus sp. | reverse complement strand
CCGTTTTGTGGTTGATCAGCTGCAGCAGCGCGAAGAAGCAATTGATTTCTGTATCGTAGGTGAGCCAACGAGCTCGTCCGAGCTAGGAGATACCATCAGGCATGGACGGCGCGGCTCATTGGGTGCCAGTTTAGCTATCAGAGGTAAGCAAGGTCATGTCGCCTATCCGCACTTGGCTGATAATCCTGTTCATCGAGCTGCACCGGCTCTAGCAGAGCTGACAGCTATCGAATGGGACAACGGCGATGATCATTTTCCACCCACAACCCTACAGATCTCGAATATTCACGCAGGCACGGGGGCTAGTAATGTTATCCCCGGGGATTTGCTGGTTGATTTCAATTTGCGCTATGGCCCCGCAACCTCTATTGAACACATAAAAACTACGGTTGCACAATTGTGTAAACAACACGAACTAGACGTGCACATAGAATGGAGAGACAGCGCGCACCCCTTCATCACAAAACCTGGAACCCTGACAGATGCAGTACAGTGCGCTATTAAAAATGAAACAGGCATAGAAGCAACACTTGATACCGGGGGCGGAACATCTGATGGCCGGTTCATAGCACCTACGGGCGCGCAGGTCATTGAATTCGGACCAATCAACGCTACCATTCACCAAATTGACGAACGCGTATGCTGTGCGGACATAGATGCGACATCACGCATTTATGAATCAGTATTGCATCAACTACTGGGCAACAAAGAGGACTAATACCATGGGAATGCTTGACGGCAAACGGTTCATTATCATAGGAGTAGCTAGTAAGCGTTCGATAGCCTGGGGAATCGCTGAAGCGATGCATCGCGAAGGAGCAACCCTGGCTTTCACCTATCAAAATGAGCGCCTGAAAGATCGGGTCGTCGATATGGCTGCCGCCTGTGACTCCACGCTTGTATTCCCTTGCGATGTGGCCGAAGACGTGCAAATCAATGATTTGATGAGCGAAGTAAAAGCTCAGTGGACCGATGGCTTCGACGGTTTCGTTCACGCCGTAGCCTTCGCACCTCGAGAAGCATTGGACGGTGACTTTCTGGATTCTGTAACCAGAGAATCTTTCAGCATTGCACATGACATAAGTTCATACAGCTTCGCAGCACTAGCTAAAGCCGCACGACCACAGCTAAGAAGCGGAGGCTCTCTGATCACATTATCCTATCTGGGAGCGGTCAGAGCCATGCCTAACTACAATGTTATGGGGCTGGCTAAGGCTTCGCTGGAGGCGAATACGCGCTTCATGGCAACATCTTTAGGACCCGATGGCATCAGGGTGAATGCTATCTCAGCAGGACCTATCAAGACACTGGCCGCTGCAGGTATCGGAGACTTCAAAAAGCTTCTGGGACACGTTTCATCAATCGCCCCAATGAGAGAAAATACAACGATAGAACAAGTGGGCAATACAGCCGCTTTTCTGACCTCCCCGCTTGCCTCAGGCATTACAGGCCAGATAATTTACGTTGACGGAGGCTTCAACATAGTATCGATGCCTGATTTAAGCTAAGCGATAATACAACTGCGGGCTTGCTCTTTTTAGCCAGCCCATCAACGCAAGCATGATGGGCCAATTGTCTTTTCTTAAAAACAAATATACGTTCACGCAACGTCTGCCAGTCAGACGTTGCATGACTCTAAAACAGTTTACTTCTTCAAAAGATCGCGAATTTCAGTTAAAAGCACAACATCTGCTGGATCCGGCTCTGGCTCAGCTTCAGCCTGCTCTTTCTCGAAGTTCTCTTTCATTTTTGCAATCGCCTTTAGAATCATAAAGATCACGAAAGCAATAATCAGGAAGTCAATAATCGCTTGGATAAAGGCACCATAGCCTATTGCCGCGTCCCCGACTTTGATGGATAGATCCTGAAAGTTCACCCCTCCCATAAACACACCAATTATAGGCATGAGGATGTTTTCAACCAGTGTACTGACCATCTTGCCTACCGCAGCACCGATGATGATACCTACAGCCATATCAATAAGGCTGCCCTTCATTGCAAATTCTTTGAATTCCGAGATCATACTCATAAGCTTGCTACCTCTAGCGTGTTTTTATTTGTGAATGTCGTCCTGGGCACACACGAGCCATTAAAATTACGACCAGGGAGAGCATGGACAGCACAATACTAATGGCAAGCAAAGATCTTGTCACAAACTTAAACCGATTCATTGCAAACAAATATGAAGATTGATGCAGACCTAATTAACTCGGTAGTAGAGCATATGAACATGGATCATAAAGATGCATGTTTATGCATCACCAAAGCATACAGTGAACATGAGAATGCCATTGATGCCGCAATGACCGGCTTTGATTCAGAGGGATTAGATATGCAGGTCAGCGATGAACAGCACAAAACTCATCTTGTGCGAATTCCATTCGACAAGCCTTTGACACGAGAAAATCAGATCAGGGGCATGCTGGTCGCTATGACCAAACATGCCAGAACTGTGTTGGACAACTAAACCGGCAATATAGGTTAAGGAGACACCGCAGCTGAAATTTCAACATCGGCATTTTCTCGCAGGCTCTCCAGCAATACCTCAAATTCAGTTCCACCAAGGCGAGGGTTAGCGCCTGAAGGGGTAACCCCGGGTACTGCTGAACCGGTTGCTTCGTTCTCACTTTCGTCAGAATCGACAGTTGGTGCTTCTACAGCATCCAGACGCAAGGCCAGCAAATCACCATCTGACAAAGTTGCCGAGTCTGTCGTTGACCCAGCATTTATTTTGGGCAGGCTAAAAATCTGTGTGATGACATTCCTATCAAACACCGTGGATTGTCTATCCAAAACTTCCTGTTCGAATGCGGTTGCAAGCTCATTGTCTGCGGCAATATCCTCGGCAGTATCACCATTGAGAAGCAACTCCAGCGCAGCCTCTGTTTGAGCAGTTAGCTGTTCTGTCGCCCGTTCACCCTTGAGTGCCTCAACCACTTCATCTCGAACATCTTCCAACGTCTTCGGCCTTGGATCTTCATGCTCTTCGACACGTAAAACCACAACGTGCCGGTCACCCACCTGTATAAGCTCAGAGTTGTTTTCTTCCTCAAGAACATCCGGGCTGAATACTGCAGTCATCAATTGGGGGTTGGACAGAACCGGGCCTGAGTCGGTATCCGAATCTAACCAATCTGACGTCTTGATATCGATCCCCACCGCATCACTGGCGGCTTGTAAAGAACCCGGATTATCAAAAGACAGTTCAATCAGTAGCTCGCGAAGATCAAAGAACTCCTTGTCAGCCTGATCCTGCTGAATAGTGGTGACAACCTCTTCACTGACATCTTCGAAAGGTTTTCCAGATTCAGGCGTAATGCTATCCAGTTGTATCAGGTGAATACCAAAGTCTGTTTTAACCGGTTCAGAAAGTGAGCCCTCAGACTCAAGAGCAAAAACGGCAGTTTCAAATTCCGGCACCATCGCACCCGCTGATATAACGCCGAGACTGCCACCTAACTCTGCAGAGCCTACATCGTCTGAAAACTCTTTCGCTAAATCTGCAAAAGACTCACCTGCTTCAAGACGCGTTTTTATGTCAGTTACCTTTGCAATCTGATCATCTTCGCTGGCGTCGTCAAGACTCAATAATATATGCGATGCCTCACGCTGCTCCGGCAACATGTAGTTGCCACGGTTGTTTTCATAGTAGGACTGCGCTTCTTCATCGCTAACATCAATCGACTCAGCCAGCTCAGCACTATTCAACTCGATGTATTGAATCTTTGCACGCTGAGGAAAATTGTAGTCGCCTTTATTTTCGTCGAAGTAGCTGACCGTATCTTCTTCGGAAACCACAATCCCCTCTTTCGCCTGCTCAAAATCGAATTGTATTGCTTCGATAGTTCTTGTTTGACCACCAAGCTCAGCAAGGCGTGCTGCTTCTTGCGGCAGTGTAAAACTAGTGTCAGTTATGCCTGTTCTGAACTGGTTGATGGCAGTATCATCGCGAAAGCTTTGCTCGAACGCAGGTACAGACATGCCCGACGCTCTAAGTTGTAGCTGATAGGTCTCAGTGTCAAAGCGACCATCTACCTGAAAATTGGGCAGATTACGTATAGCTCGCCCCAAGGTTTGATCACCCACTGCAAATTTTTGTTTGGCAACCTCACTCTCCAATACTTGCTGGGTGATAAGTTGCTGCAATGCCTGTTGACGCAATAAATTTTCGTTAGCAAAGGCTTCCGGCAATTGCCCGCCGAACATACGCGCTAGCTGCTGTCGCTGCTGTTGATAGGCGCGTTCAAGTTGCTGAGGATCGATTGGCTGGCCGTTGACTTCGGCCACCGGTTCTGCCGTGCCTCCAGCAAAATACGAACCGATACCAACCAGCGCAAACGGAATACATATCAGCGTTATCAGAGAGTACTTCAGTGGCTTTGAGCTTCTTACTTTTTCTCTTAGATCCAATAACATAATAAATCCTGATGCCTGATGTTCTTGCTTGTCTCATCTCTACTAACGAAACAGGCAATAGTAAAATTTCCTGATTACTAAAAATAGCTGTAAAACCCGCCTGCTTACAACTGATTATCGCATCGAAAAAAGGGTGCCGAAGCACCCTTTGTTCCAATTTGCTCGAAGAGTTCAAACAAATTCTACGTTAACACTAATCGTGCAACGCTTTCTGGTGTTGGCGGAGCGGACGGGACTCGAACCCGCGACCCCCGGCGTGACAGGCCGGTATTCTAACCAACTGAACTACCGCTCCAAAAAGTACTGCAATAATTGGTGGGTGCTGACGGGATCGAACCGCCGACCCTCGCCTTGTAAGGGCGATGCTCTACCAGCTGAGCTAAGCACCCAAGCCGCCTAGTTTACCGCATCTTTTAGGGCTTTACCAGCTTTGAAGCTAGGAACATTTGATGCTGCAATTTGCAAAGGCTCACCGGTCCGTGGATTACGACCCGTACGGGCTTCACGCTTACGAACAAGGAATGTGCCAAAACCGACAAGCGTGACCTGATCACCTTGTTTCATAGCATCTGTAACAGCTTCTAATACTGCGTCGACTGCGCTTGCGGCATCCGCTTTAGACATATCGCCTTTGGCTGCAACTGCATCAACAAACTCACCTTTATTCATGAAACGCTTTCCCCTAAATTATTTTGTTTTTAAAGCACCAAAAATTTCTGGTGTTCACTACAACTTTTCTGACGTTGCGGATGATACGCGATAATCACCCAAAAACCCACCAACCATGCGGGTTACAGGCTAATCATCCAAAAGAATTTGCAATTGAGGCATTCTTTGCAAATGCTTTTTCGTTTACGCAACAATGGCCTGTGGCGAAATTTTCACGCCACAGGACAAGGTGTGTTAACAAATGGCCTGCAACCTAGTTAATGGGTTCGAACAGCTGTCCCACCGCCCTTGCGCTCATCAGCACCGGACACAGGATCATTTAGTTTATCGCCATCAGGACCGGGACTACTGGCAAGAGCAACATCCAGAACTTCATCTATCCATTGAACAGGACGGATATCGAGACCGGATTTAATCTCATCAGGGATCTCGGACAAGTCTTTTTCATTTTCGATAGGAATCAGCACTGTGTCGATGCCACCGCGCTGCGCCGCCAGCAGTTTTTCTTTCAAACCACCAATGGGCAATACTTCTCCGCGCAATGTTATCTCACCAGTCATGGCGACATTGGCTCGCACGGGCACGCTGGTCAAACAAGACACGATTGCAGTACACATGCCGACACCTGCACTTGGGCCATCTTTTGGCGTTGCACCTTCGGGCACATGCAAATGCAAATCCAGTTTTTCATGAAAATCAGCATCAATACCCAGAGCTTCCGCACGACTGCGAACAACCATCATGGCCGCCTGTATTGATTCCTGCATGACATCACCAAGCTGCCCCGTTGAACTCAACTTGCCTTTACCAGGCACAACCGTTGACTCTATCGTCAGCAACTCACCGCCGACTTGCGTCCAGGCCAAACCAGTTACCTGTCCAATCTGATTTTCTTTTTCTGCTCGACCATAACGGAAACGCGTCACACCTAGATAATCATTTATGTTTTCTGCGGTAACAGAAACCAGTTTGTCATTGTTTGCTTCTGTCTTCGTCTGATCGATATCATTCTCAGCTTCAGCGATTGAGCCGTCAGACTTAGTATCGTTTGCAAGCTCCAGGTCCATCACTTCTCTAACCACCTTACGGCAAATTTTGGCTACCTCACGTTCAAGGTTTCGAACCCCAGCTTCACGTGTGTAGCTTCGAATGATCTCCAATATCGCATCGTCACTCACCTTCAACTCTGAGTCGACAAGACCATTGTCTTTCATCTTGCGAGGCAAGAGATAGCGTTCAGCAATATTGGCTTTTTCCATTTCGGTATAGCCTGGAATTCGAATGACCTCCATTCGATCAAGCAAAGGTTCCGGGATATTCATCGTATTGGCAGTAGCAACGAACATCACATCTGACAGATCGTATTCGACTTCCAGATAGTGATCAGTAAACGTATGGTTTTGCTCTGGATCAAGAACTTCTAATAAGGCAGAAGATGGGTCTCCACGAAAATCTGTGGACATCTTGTCAATTTCATCCAGCAGAATCAGCGGGTTCCGGCGCTTTACCTTTGCCAGATTCTGAACGATCTTGCCAGGCATAGACCCGATGTAAGTTCTTCTATGGCCTCGAATCTCTGCTTCATCTCGCACGCCGCCCAATGCCATTCGACTGAATCTGCGCCCTGTAGCTCGCGCAATTGACTTGCCCAATGATGTTTTACCAACGCCAGGCGGTCCGACAAGACATAGGATAGGCCCCTTGGCGTGCCCCACTCGTTGTTGAACTGCAAGGTATTCAAGAATGCGCTCCTTAACCTTATCCAGGCCATAGTGATCATGCTCCAGCGTGGCCTCAGCCTGCTTAAGCGTATTCTTGAGTTTGGATTTTTTCTTCCACGGTAATCCAACGAGCGTATCGATGTAGTTACGCACTACAGTCGCCTCTGCAGACATTGGCGACATCATTTTTAACTTATTGAGTTCTGCAGTTGCCTTTTTTCGTGCCTCTTTGGACAAACCACGCTTGGCAATCTTTCGAGCCAGCTCTTCATTTTCATTGGGCACATCATCCATCTCACCCAGTTCTTTCTGAATGGCCTTCATTTGTTCGTTGAGGTAATACTCGCGCTGGCTCTTCTCCATTTGCTGCTTGACGCGCCCTCTTATTCGTTTCTCAACTTGCAGCATGTCGAGCTCAGATTCCATAAGATTGAGCAAATGTTCCAGACGCTCGGAAGGATCGAAAAGCTCCAGTATGTTTTGCTTCTCTTCAACACGCAGCGACATCTGTGCGGCAATCATGTCAGCCAAACGATCAGCATCGTCGACACCGGTCAGGGAGCTTAGAATCTCCGGCGGTACCTTCTTATTCATCTTGACGTACTGATCAAACATATTGGTAACGGATCGGACCAGTACTTCGAGCTCTTTTTTATCTGTATCAGCGTCTTCGGAGTCTGCGACAGTTGCATTAGGAAAACTGTAATCTGCCAAAAAATAGCCGCTTTCAGATGTTGAAACGGTATCGATTACCGCGCGCTGCACACCTTCCACAAGAACCTTGATCGTGCCGTCTGGCAACTTCAACAGCTGCAGGATTGTTGCGATAGTTCCTACCCGGTGAATATCACCATCTACCGGCTCATCAACAGCGGCACTGGTTTGAGCCGCCAACATAATGCGCTTGTTTGCAGACATCGCTGCATCAAGTGCATCTATCGACTTCTCACGCCCAACGAATAGAGGTATGACCATATGTGGGTAAACCACAACGTCACGCAATGGTAGAACAGGTAACTGATTGGTTTCTGGAACAGCGGTTTGTGTATCTTCAGTATCTGACACTGG
This sequence comes from Granulosicoccus sp., assembly GCA_045106475.1. GTDB lineage: Bacteria > Pseudomonadota > Gammaproteobacteria > Granulosicoccales > Granulosicoccaceae > Granulosicoccus. The sequence goes on along the minus strand of JBGCEO010000100.1, from coordinate 20,052 downwards.
CTGAGGCACTCCTGAATTTGACCGACCATTTATAGGTCGAGGATACACGACAAGGTGCGACTGACTTCGGAAAATTCAAGCGCGTAACACCCAGAGTCACGTTTTAAATTTACTCTTCAAGACCCAAGAGTAGACGTGGGTTTTACTTGAAAAACAAAAAAGAGGATCTCCAGAACGAAAAAACCGGCCTTGGTGGCCGGTTTTTTGTAACGCGAACAACCCTGACTAACGCCTAGTCGTCAGAAGCCGCTCTACGATATTTCTCTTCTTCCATTACCTTTTCCTGCCCTTCCAGCAACAGATAAGGCTTGGATTCGCCTCGGACAACAGCCGCATCGAGGATGACTTTCTTGACATTTTCGATCCTTGGCAACTCGTACATCGTATCAAGTAGCACGTTTTCGAGAATAGTCCTGAGACCTCGAGCACCTGTTTTACGCTCTAGTGAGTTCTGAGCAACAGCGTGCAAGGCATCCTTACGGAATTCGATATCAACTTCTTCCATAGCGAGCAATTTCTGATATTGCTTGGTAATTGCATTCTTCGGCTCGATAAGAATTCTCACGAGCGCATCCTCATCAAGCTCTTCCAGCGTTGCCACTACCGGCAGTCGGCCGACAAATTCGGGGATCAAACCAAAACTGATCAGATCCTGCGCTTCGCAGTCCATCAACAGCCTTCCAATATTGTCACTATCGTCCTTGGATTTGACTTCAGCCGCAAAACCGATACCGCCTTTGTCGCTGCGATTCTGGATAATTTTTTCCAGGCCTGCAAATGCACCACCGCAGATAAACAGAATATTGGAGGTATCAACTTGCAGAAACTCCTGCTGAGGGTGCTTCCGACCACCTTGTGGAGGCACTGATGCAACCGTGCCCTCGATCAGCTTCAATAGTGCTTGCTGGACACCTTCACCCGACACATCTCGTGTTATGGATGGGTTGTCTGACTTGCGGGATATCTTGTCAATCTCATCGATGTAGACAATGCCGGTCTGCGCCTTTTCAACATCGTAATCACATTTTTGCAGCAGCTTCTGAATGATGTTCTCGACGTCTTCACCGACATAGCCTGCCTCGGTGAGCGTGGTTGCATCTGCAATGGTGAAGGGAACATTCAGGGTACGGGCCAGCGTCTCTGCCAGCAATGTCTTGCCTGAGCCTGTTGGGCCAATGAGCAAAATATTACTTTTCGCTAACTCGACATCCCCTTTTTTGTCCTTGTATTCGAGTCGCTTGTAATGATTGTATACAGCCACGGACAAGATTCTCTTAGCTTTAGCCTGACCAATAACGTATTGATCTAAAAGCTCATTTATCTCGTGCGGCTTAGGCAGTGCACTGTCGTCATCAGTGGCCTGCTCCTGCATCTCCTCTGTAATGATGTCATTGCAGAGATCCACACATTCGTCACAGATAAAGACAGATGGACCCGCAATTAATTTGCGCACCTCATGCTGGCTCTTACCGCAGAAAGAGCAATACAGCAGTTTGCCGTCGTCTTTCTTGTCTTCCTGATCACTCATGCTTTCAAATAACCTCTGGCTTTCCAACACATTGCCGTGTTTCCCCGGAAGATTCAAGCATCAAACCATTGCCAGAATCAGGGTTGTTGCGCGGATCACAGTCAAAGCCGATGAACATCACGGCTTTGACGTGCTCCTATACCTCTGTCTACCTATTCTTCAGTTGTTGCATCACCACCACTGGTAGATACGTCAACTTCTTCGTCGCGAGTCTTCACAATTCTGTCTACGAGACCATACTCAACAGAATCCTCAGCCGTCAGAAAATTGTCACGCTCAGTATCTGCTTTGACTTTTTCAACGGTTTGGCCGCAATGTTGAGCCATTAACTTGTTCATTCTGTCTTTTATCGACAGAATTTCTCTTGCATGAATATCAATATCCGTGGCCTGCCCCTGAAAACCCGCTGAAGGTTGGTGGATCATGACCCTGGAATTGGGCAGAACGAAACGTTTACCCGGCTGCCCGGCCGTGAGCAGGAAAGCCCCCATACTGGCCGCCTGGCCGATGCAAAGGGTACTTACATTGGGTTTGATGAACTGCATGGTGTCATATATTGCCATGCCTGCAGTGACAGAACCGCCAGGAGAATTGATGTAAAGAGAGATATCCTTGTCAGGGTTATCCGATTCCAAAAACAAGAGCTGCGCCACAATAAGGTTAGCCATATAGTCTTCAACCTGGCCTACCATGAAAATGACCCGCTCCTTTAGAAGGCGCGAATATATATCGTAAGAGCGTTCTCCACGAGAGGACTGCTCAACAACCATCGGTACCAGACCACCGGCAGCAGTTGGCGCTGCAGGGGCTCCATTGGCAACTGGATTGCCATAATTACCCTGTGTTGAGCCAGTAAAACCCCAATTAGGACCTGCATTCATCGTCAGCTATTCTCGCTTTAAGCCGACGTTTCAGGCGCCGGCGGGTTCATGATGTCTTTAAATGTAGTCGGATTGTCAGTCACTGTCGCGACTTCCAAGACGGCTGCCGATACTGCCTCTTCAAGAACCAGGCCTTCTATGTTCTTTAGCATCTCTGGATTACCGTAATAGTAGTCAATGACTTGCTGCGGATCCTGATACGACGATGCCAGCTGTTCAACCTGTGATCGAACAGCAGCTGCATCAGCCTTGATATCGTTTTGCTGAATAACCTCACCCACCACCAGCCCCAGTTGCACTCGGCGGGTTGCTTGTTCGGTAAACAGGTCGTCAGATAGCATGGATGAATCAGAATCTGCAGGCATCTGTTGCATAAGTTGTTCCTTCTGACGCTTTATTTCTTCTGAAACAAGCGATCCAGGTACATCTATGGGGTTTAAATCAACTAATCCATCCATGATTTGCTTTTTTATTTCACCTTCGACTCGCTGTTTGAGCTCCCGTTCCATATTCTGGACGATATCCGCGCGCAGGCTTTCAATGGTGCCGTCTTCAATTCCGAAGCTTTTGACTAATTCCTCGTCAAGTTCGGGCAAGTTAGATTCCTTCACTTCATGAACAGTAATATCAAATTCTGTTTCTTTCCCAGCGAGATGATCTGCCTGATAGTCCTCAGGAAAAGTAACCTGGATAGTTTTCTGTGCACCGGCGCTCAGACCAACCAGCTGCGATTCGAACCCGGGGATCATCGAATTCGATCCTAGAACCAAAGGTGCTTTTTCTGCCTTACCACCATCAAACTCTTCGCCTTCGATGCGTCCGATAAAATCGATCACGATCTGATCGTCGTTTCTGGCTTCGCGATCAACGGTTACATATTCTGTTCGCTGCTTACGCAGATTGTCGAGCATGTCGGTGATGTCACTCTCTTCAATCGATACGACTGGTTTCACTACTTTGATTGAATCGTTGTAAACAGGCTCAAAGTCCGGGTACACCTCAAAGGTGGCTACAAAGCGGAAACCCGTTTCATCGTCACCTTCGACATCCTCAGCCGGCACAATATTGGGCTGGCCTGCTGGTTTAAGCTGTTCCTGCTGGATGGCATCGTAGTAAGACCGATTAATCAGAGAGCCAAGTACTTCGCTACGAACCTGGGGCTCGTATCGTTTCTTGACGACTTTGAATGGAACTTTACCCGGGCGAAAACCATTCATGCGCGTGGTCTTGCTCAGGCTTTGAAGTCGCTCTAACACAGCACTGTCGATATCATCTGACGGCAGTGCAACTGTCATGCGGCGCTCAAGGCCCTGGGTGGTTTCTACGGATACTTGCATGCTTGCCTCTATTAACCACGATGCTCACCGCGGCCTCTTGGGCCTTTTCATCGGGTTAGGTGATGTGCCGTGCCGGCACGAAAACTGGTGCGAGAGGAGGGACTTGAACCCACACATCATAAGATACTGGTACCTAAAACCAGCGCGTCTACCAATTCCGCCACTCTCGCAGAGTACTTATCTCAGCCGCCCATTATAGCGGAAACCCGACGTTAATCACGCCGAATTTTACATCAAAGGTGCTTTAGACCCTTAAAATTCGCTAGCTACTACCCAATTGTTGTGACTGTGCGCAACTAACTCAAGTTGCTTCGCAAAGGTTACCTGACTGTACTGCGTCGCGTAACTACCAAGGTGAGCCCCAAGCCGATGGGGCAGCTTGGGTGGGGTGAACGACGGGATTCGAACCCGCGACCACAGGAATCACAATCCTGCGCTCTACCAACTGAGCTACGCTCACCACAATACTACTAACTAATGACTGATCTATATTACTGAAAGCAGATCAACGCAAACTATGACATAAGAGCCACTTTGGAGTGGTGCGCCCGGCAGGATTCGAACCTGCTACCCTCGGCTTAGAAGGCCGATGCTCTATCCACATGAGCTACGGGCGCTCTGCCGACACTATTGGCCACTGCTCATTTGGATACGCTCCAACAGCTTTCACATCATACTTGCCGCTCGCAGAACATGCACAATGATTTTATTCTGGAGCAATCGACCGGTTGTTACTCAGCAAGTTTTGGTCGGGGCAGCAGGATTCGAACCTACGACCCTCTGCTCCCAAAGCAGATGCGCTACCAGGCTGCGCCATACCCCGAAACTTCACTCGACTGAGCCGCGCAACTATAACGACAACTTATTGTGCGGTCAACCTGTTCTAGTCAATTTCATCTATCCATGTCATCTGTATGGCTTCCAGTATGCCCTCACTGGATTTTTCCGGGTCGTCGTCAAATTCCTCGATGGCCAGAACCCACGCGTGTAAATCTGTGAACCTGACGTATTGAGGATCAACATCCGGATGGGCGTCGCAAAGTTCTATGGCGATCTCTCGCACATCTGTCCACTTCAACATTAATGTGGTGCCTCTGAAACCATATTGATCGTATATTTCGGAATCTCGATAATTAAATCCTTATCAGCCACTATTGCCTGACAACTCAATCGAGAGTCCGGGTCCAGACCCCAAGCCTTATCGAGGTAATCCTCCTCAAGCTCGTCAGCTTCATCCATGCTTTCACCGCCTTCACGGATATGCACATGACAAGTGGTACACGCACAGGATTTCTCACAGGCGTGCTCGATATGAATATGGTTTTTTAGCATCGCATCGCATACGGAGATGCCAGCATCCACTTCAATGGTTGCACCTTCTGGACAGATTTCCGGATGCGGTTTTATCGTTATAGTAGGCATGACGCCAGTCACTCCACGTTAAGTTCTAGAAATTTACAAGAGAAACGTCAAGAAGCAGAAGTTCATACATCTGCTTGAGGTTGCCCCGTTGTTGATTCTATCTTGTCGACGTTCTGCCCTGCCATCATTCTTCTGACACTGGCATTCATACGTCGCTCAACAAACTGGCTACTTCCCTGTTCCAGTGCCTCCACGGCATTTTTGATAGTGTCTCGATCATCACCTTGCAAGCGCTCACCTAATTGCTTAACAAGCTGATCAATTACACTGCGTTCTTCATTCGAAAGATGCTCATCCCCATCTGCAGCCAATGCACTACTGATAGCTTCAAGCACACGTGATGCCTCGACCTTCTGCTCTTGCAGAATACGTCTTTTCATATCATCGCCGGCGTTGTCCATAGACTCACGCAGCATTGATTCTATTTCGCCATCGGACAAGCCATAGGAGGGCTTTACATCGACACTGGCCACTGCACCACTTTCACGCTCCAGGGCACTGACCGTTAGCAACCCATCTGCGTCTACCTGAAACAGTACTTGGATTCGGGCAGCTCCTGCGACACGTCCGGGAATGTCATTTAATTGAAATCTTGCCAGTGAACGGCAATCATCAACCATTTCCCGTTCGCCCTGAACCACATGGAGCGCCATAGCGGTCTGGCCATCCTTGTACGTTGTAAACTCCTGCCCCCGAGCGATGGGAATCGTCGTGTTGCGTGGTATGACCTTTTCGACCATTCCACCCATGATCTCAAGACCCAGAGACAGAGGCGTCACATCCAGCAGCAGTAAATCACTATCCGGCTTGTTACCGGCAAGCACATCGGCCTGAATAGCTGCCCCCACCGCTACGACTTCGTCGGGGTCAATTGAAGTCAAAACAGGTCTTTCGAAAAATTCGCTGACACTGTCCCGTACCATCGTGACACGCGTGGAGCCACCCACCATGACAACGGCAGCAATGTCACCCTTGTCAACATCAGCATCGCGCATGACTTGCCTACAGGGTTTGAGAGTTCGAGCAATCAAGGGCTTGATCAGTTCATTGAATTCATCAAGGGTTAGTTCGCCCTGCCAACTATTTCCATGCTGATCATTCCAGTCAACCGCCACTGACCCGGCCTGTGATAAGGCCTCCTTGAGACTTTTTGCATAGGTTTTGGCAGCCGCTTGAGCACGCTCATCTGCGAGGGCATCGACACCGGCTTTCTGCATTAGCCAGGAGACCAGCGCGTTATCTATGTCATCACCGCCAAGGGCTGTGTCTCCTGCGGTAGCCAACACTTCAAAAATACCTCGTTGCATTTTTAAAAGCGAAATATCGAACGTTCCGCCACCCAAATCATAAATAGCAACAGTTCCTTCTTCTGCATGGTCAAGCCCGTAAGCAACTGCTGCCGCAGTCGGCTCATTGATCAACCTTAAGACATGCAGTCCAGCTAGCGCGGCAGCGTCTTTGGTGGCCTGACGTTGAGCATCATCAAAATAAGCTGGCACAGTGACCACTGCTCCCACAAGATCGCCGCCCAGTGTTGCTTCTGCAGTGTCTTTCAATTCACGCAGGATGGCTTCCGAAACATCTATAGCCGTTTTCGGCCCTGCCGCTGTGACAAAGGCCGGGAGCGAGCCTGACTCAAGATCAAACTGGTAGTGCTTGCTCAACCATGTAGAGTGAAGATCATCAGCGCCCTTGCCCATCAATCTCTTGGCAGAGCGAATGGTACTTAAAGCATCCTCAGCCATAGCTTCGGCTGCATGCCCCACTACGGGTTCTTTTCCTTGAGCAAAATGCACCACTGATGGAATCGAACGATGCCCCTGTTCATTAGCCAGAACATCGGCACTACCGCTTCTAACAGATGCAACCAGTGAGTTGGTCGTGCCAAGATCAATGCCCACGGCCAATCGCTTCTGGTGCGGTGCTTCAGATTGTCCCGGTTCAGCTATTTGTAGCAAAGCCACTCTTAAAAAACCTCTTTAGTGATGAGTACAAAGCACAACAAGCATACATCTAATACTCGGCCTGTAATCGGATGAGCCTCTGTCATCAATGATCCATTCGGGCACAGTGCTTTTGGGGGCACAACGACGAGTTCACTCATCAAGCCGCTCTTCGAGATATTTCAATTCGCGACCGAGCTTGTCCAGGAACTGCCACTGTCGCACGACTGTTCTGGCCTTGTCCCAACTGAGCGACTGAGCAGCATTGTCGAAAGAAGCATACTGCTCTTTCACCCCTGCGCGAAGCTGCTTACGGACTTTGTCGATAGACACATAGGGGTCGGCCGCAGATGATGCTGCCTCCAAAGCCTCTCGATACTCCATTTGTTCCATCAGAAAATCAGGCGCCATCTGAGTATCGGTCTCCTCATCGGTCGAGATACCGTTTAGACCTAGCAGGTAGATGGCTCGTTTGAGATCATCACCTAATGTCTGATAGCCCTCATTGACAAAGCTCGCTGCCTGCATTGACCAACGACGCTCAGCATCAGATGCAGACGCATACTTGTCAGGATGAAGTTGCTTTTGCAACTCTCTGAAACGTTCGATAAGAGTTGATTCGTCAACCGAAAAACCAACACTTAAACCAAACAGATCGAAAAAATTGCTGGATAGATCAACCTGCATGATTATTAAATCTCTCGCTCCGATAACAACACTGCCCGGGTCAAAAAGACAACCGGGCAGAGTGATAGCAAAAGCTTGGCAACACAACGATACATCAGACAGAACCGGGTTTTATCAATGACCTGGCAAGCGTTGATGCAATTAAATAGTGAACGACTCTCCACAGCCACATTCATCTTTGACATTAGGGTTATTGAACTTGAAACCCTCATTGAGTCCTTCCTTGGTGAAATCAAGCTCAGTACCATCCAGATACACTAGGCTTTTCTTGTCGATGATCACGGTTACGTCGTTATTCTCGAACACTTCGTCATTAGCTGCGATTTCATCGGCAAATTCCAACACATAGGCAAGGCCCGAACATCCAGTGGTACGCACAGCAAGTCGAAGCCCGACCCCCTTACCACGCTTTTCAAGATAGCCTTTGATGTGCTTTGCAGCACTATCTGTGAACGTTACACCCATGATGAAGTCTCCTACCGTATCGCGTACCTAGCTTGCTACCGCTTCGCTATTTGTAGCTTCTGCACGCTTTGCTTTGATGTCTGCAATTGCAGCAGCAATTGCATCTTCCGCCAATACTGAACAGTGAATTTTAACTGGCGGCAGAGCAAGCTCATCAGCGATATGCTTGTTCCGGATCTCACCAACCTCTTCCAGCGTCTTACCCTTAACCATCTCGGTAACCAGTGAGGAAGAAGCGATGGCAGACCCACACCCGTAGGTCTTGAATTTAGCGTCTTCAATTATTCCATCGTCATTGATTTTTATCTGAAGGCGCATAACGTCACCACAAGCTGGTGCACCCACCATTCCAGTACCGACGTTTGGATCGTCCTTATCGAGCACACCAACGTTACGTGGATTTTCGTAATGATCGAGTACTTTGTCGCTATAAGCCATGATTATCTCCAGTGCTGGCAGCTATCGCTACCGTATGTCTTGTGAATTAAACTTGTTAACTTAACTACTGAGTTGCTCAGACTAATGACTTGCCCATTCAACGGTGTCCAGGTCAATACCTTCTTTGTGCATATCCCATAATGGAGATAGATCACGCAGTTTTTCTACAGCCTCGCGAGTCTGTGCGATGGTGAAATCCACTTCTTCTTCGGTGGTATATCGACCGATGGTGAAACGAATAGAACTGTGGGCGAGCTCATCACTGCGACCCAGTGCTCTGAGCACATAAGAGGGTTCAAGGCTAGCGCTTGTGCAAGCTGATCCGCTTGAAACAGCGATATCTTTCATCGACATGATCAGGCTTTCACCTTCCACAAAGTTGAAGCTCACATTTAGATTGCCCGCAATTCGCTGATCTAGATCGCCATTAAGGAAGATTTCTTCCATATCTGAAAAACCATTCCAGAGCCGATCACGCAACTTGAGAAAGCGCGCGTTTTCCTCTTCCATCTCTTCATGTGCGATGCGAAAAGCCTCGCCCATACCAACAATCTGATGGGTGGGCAGTGTACCCGAACGCATTCCGCGCTCATGACCACCACCATGGATCTGGGCTTCAAGCCTGACTCTTGGCTTGCGGCGAACATATAAAGCACCAATGCCCTTCGGGCCATAGGCCTTGTGAGCGCAAAGTGACATGAGATCAACGTTCATGGCGTTAACGTCAATGGCAACTTTGCCGGGACTTTGAGCAGCATCAACATGGAAAATAATGCCCCGCTCACGCGTGATTTCTCCGATAGCTGCGATGTCTTGAATGACCCCGATTTCATTATTCACGTGCATGATGGATACCACGGTCGTATCGTCTCTCAATGCCGCCTTGAATGCATCCATATCGAGCAAACCATCGTCTTTCGGGTCCAGGTAGGTGACCTCGAAGCCCTCACGCTCAAGCTGTCTGCATGTATCCAGAACCGCCTTATGTTCGGTTTTCAACGTAACAATATGCTTACCCTTCTTGACATTGAACCGCGCCGCCCCTTTTATCGCCAGGTTATTTGATTCAGTGGCGCCAGAAGTCCATACGATTTCCTTGCTGTTGGCATGCAGCAAATTGGCGACGTTATCACGCGCCTGCTCGACAAGTTCGTCAGCATTCCAGCCAAAGGGATGAGAACGCGATGCCGGGTTTCCAAAATGCCCTTGTCTGGTCAAACATTGCGCCATCTTTTCAGCGACCCGTTCATCCACAGGAGTGGTTGCCGAGTAGTCCATGTAAATTGGAACGTTTATAGAACTCACTTTATTTGCCTCAATATTTTCCGGTTACTGCAACTTCATGTAAGTTGCGCTTAATTTCAATGCTGTTCTGATAACTTCTGTACGAGAGCTTTGAATGATACCTGCCAAACTTCTGCTCTCTGATCTTCTTATTCGATAATGCTGTCAATTTGTATGTGTCCCGAAGAAGATAAAACAGTGACTAACTGAGCAATCTTGCAAACAGAAGTTAGCTACGCATACGGACGCTGCACCATCACTTTATCCTGTCTAATCGACACGTTCTGCACTCTCTGCCTATCAATCATGTCTTGCAAGGAAACACTACTAAGAAAATCTTCTATCTGTGCGCTTAAGCCTTCCCAGAGGTCATGAGTGAGACAACGACCATGGCTATGACAGTTTTCCTTACCCCCACACTGTGTGGCATCAACCGATTCATTAACCGCACCGATGATCTGCGAGACCGCTACATCTGCCAGGTTTCCGGCAACAGAATAACCGCCGCCAGGACCTCGGGTGCTGGTCACAAGGTTGTGTTTGCGTAACTTGGAAAACAGTTGCTCCAGGTAGGACAGGGATATTTCCTGGCGAGTCGAGATCTCTGCCAGTGGAACAGGTCCTTTTTCACCATGCAGGGCTAAGTCGAGCATGGCCGTAACAGCGTATCTTCCTTTGGTAGTTAACTTCATAGCGCCAACTTCTTTAAGTGGACTGGTGACTTTCCCTTAGCAGGTCTGGTACTACTAAAACAGGCCCAAGGTTCGCATAACCTAGTAATTTAGTCAAGTATTTTAGGGTCCCGGCTTGTGTTTTCAAGCCCTGCCGGCAAACACCCTGTAACTCATACCGCTTTTTTGTTAAGCCGATCCAGTTCTGCACGTAAATCTGCGACTTGCTGCTGCAATTGTTCAACAGCAATCTCAAGTGGGTCGTCTGTATCACCGGCCACTCCATAGGCATCAAAGGCCTGGGCGCGCATTTGCACTGCCTTCTCGCGAACGAGTTCCAGACACTTCTCGTTTCTGTCCTTGCACCGCACTATTTTTCCGGGCACGCCAACTACGGTCGCGCCTGCAGGTACGGGATCCAAAACTACCGCGTTCGAGCCAATCCGTGAGTCTGCTTCAACAGTGAAAGGCCCGAGAATCTTTGCGCCGGCACCGACAACAACATTGTCGCCCAAGGTCGGGTGTCGTTTCCCCTCACTCAGCGTACGCCCACCTAGCGTGACTCCCTGATACAAGGTGACATCATTGCCAATTTCGGCAGTTTCGCCCACCACTACACCGGTACCGTGATCAACAAAAAACCGACGGCCGATTTTTGCTCCAGGGTGGATTTCAATGCCAGTTAGCCATCTGGCGATATTGCCAAGAAAGCGCGCAGGCCAGCGCAATCCTCTCTGCCACATCCAATGATTCAGACGATGGAAAAGAATGGCATGAACCCCGGAATAACATGTCAAAACATCAAAAACGTTCCGGGCTGCCGGATCACGTTCAAAAACGCATGTCACGTCTTCCTTAAGCAGTTGCCACATGGCTGCCACCTGTAATTCCCACTAAATTGGTCGGACATTGTACTCCCAAACATTGCCAAGTACAGTTTACGGAGCTGTGATATTCAATCTGCCTGGTCAGGCTTTCGACGCCGGGGGTTTTCTGTGGCCGTCAGAATACCTCTGAATATGGCCAATTCATTACCTGTAGGACGGTTTGACTCGAAGTAGCGTCTAATCCGACGCCTTAACAAACGGGGATTATCAGGATTTAGAAAACCAGTACTGATCATGACCCGGTCAAGGTGATCGAAGAAATGCTGCATTGCGCTGCTGGTGGCCGGCAGCTCGTCTGGGTCAGCGCTGCCTTCCTGAGGTACTTGGTTTTCCTCCAGTGCTTTCCATTTTCCTGGCATGGGCGTCGGAGGCCCCTGTGGAACTGATGCTAAAGCCTGGGACAGCTCGTAGGAGACGACTTGCACAGCACTACCCAGATTCAATGAAGAAAACTCCGGATTGCAGGGAATTCGCAGCAACCGTGTGCAGAGATCCAACGACTCGTTGCTCAATCCAGAGCGTTCTTGACCAAAAACCATTGCAACTCGTTGCAAATCGGGAGAATTTTTGGCAATCCAACTGAGCTCTTCTGCGATCTCTCTGCATGGCAGAAGGGGAACAGCCAATTGACGTGCCCTGGCACTGGTGCCAACGACTACATGACAGTCAGCTATGGCTGCTTCCAGAGAGTCGAAAGATTCTGCATTTTTCAGCACATCGTTTGCTCCGGAGGATCTAGCCAAAGCTTCCGCAGAGAGATGTGCACAGGTATCCACTAACCTGAGCGTCGAGAATCCCATGGTTTTCATGGCTCTCGCAGCCGCGCCGAGGTTACCTGTGTGGGTTGTTCCCACCATGACAAAAACTATTTCCACATTCATAGGCGAATGATGTCATAACTCACGCTTCAAACTGCGGAAGTTTAGCGGTTTGGCACTACACTAGTGGCCCCATCCACTTATTCAGCGAATCCGCCATGAACCCGATGCTTAACATCGGCATCCGTGCTGCCCGCGCAGCCGGAAAGGTCATCACCCAGAATATCGATCGCTTTGATCCGATGACCATCGAAAAGAAGCAGCGCAACGACTTCGTCACGGAAATCGATCGCAAGGCAGAAGCCGAAATCGTGGGAATATTGCAGCGCTCCTATTCAGATCATGCATTTCTGTGTGAAGAAAGCGGCCTGATTGGAGATGAAAATGCTGAGTACCGCTGGGTAATCGATCCGCTCGATGGCACCATGAACTTCATTCACGGTCTCCCTCACTTCAGCGTATCGATAGCACTGATGCAAAAAGGGCGTTTGTACCAGGCAGTGATCTATGACCCCATGCGCCAGGAACTATTTACAGCCGGAAAAGGTGAAGGCGCATTCCTGGATAGTAAGCGCCTGCGTGTGTCGCCAACCTCACAATTAGAAAATGCATTACTTGGCTCAGGGTTTCCCTATCGAGACGGTCAGGACCTGGATTTTTATCAACGCACGATGCGTCACTTCACAGAAAAATCCTCGGGTGTGCGGCGATTAGGATCAGCTGCTCTGGATCTTGCCTACGTAGCGGCTGGCAGACTGGACGGTACATGGCTAACCGGCCTCCAAAGTTGGGATATGGCAGCAGGAGGATTATTAGTGCGAGAAGCCGGAGGTTTACTCAACGACTATGACGGTGGTGACGACTGGCTTGCGCGTGGTGAGGTTATTGCCGCTACTCCCAAAGTGCATCATCAAATGCTGGAAGTGATGAAGCCGCTGTCGGCAGCCAGAAAAATACAGCGAGGATAAGCGAATTGACTCGCTCTACAGCATCCTGAAACGATGTAATTAAATGACTGATAAACCGATGCTTGCCCATGCACGTGAAGCTTCCGCTATCACAGACGAGTTAATTACCTTCTCAGTTTGTAGCATCGTTAATGACCTTGATCAGTACCAACAAATGCTGGAGTCTTTCGAGCAGGCAGGTTTCGCTCAAGACAACTGCGAATTTCTGTATGTGGACAATACGAATGCCAATAGCCTGGACTGTTACGAGGGACTAAACCGGTTGATAAACCAGAGCCAAGGGAAATATATCGTGCTCTGCCATCAGGATATCCGGATGCTGCGGGACGATAAAGCCACCCTCCTGGCACGCCTTAATGAACTTGAGCAGCATGACAGCGCCTGGGCGGTTGTTGGCAATGCCGGCAAAACACACTCAGGCGATTACAAAATTCGCATCAGCGATCGACATGGTAAAGATCAGAATCGCGGGCCATTTCCGGCACAAGTCATAAGTTTGGACGAGAATTTCATGATTCTCAAGCGCTCCGCCCTGCTTGGGTTTTCTGCCGATCTGACTGGCTATCACTTGTACGGCACGGACATTTGTATTCAGGCTAATGTTCGCGGTAGACAAGCGTACGTTATAGATTTTCATCTAGAGCATCTTGGCGCCGGCTCCGTGCGCGAGGATTTTTTTTACTGTGCAGATGCACTGGAATCCAAGTACAAAAAGGTGTTTGCTCGCAGGCTTATTAAAACCCCTAGCACACGAGTTGTGGTTGGCGCACAGCAGTGGGAACTCTGGTTGAGAGCCCTTCTGCGTATCAGAAAAAGACGCAGTATTCTGTCAAAGTCTAAAGCTAGCTAGGCGCTTTAGTCGCGCTGACGATAAACTGCGGGTAACTTATATCAGTACCGATCATACCCAGTGTGGCTATCTGCATGACCAACGGGCGATATGATTTTGTTTTGAATACGGGCATGGTATCCACATCGATAAAGCCGGCTTCAGAGAACATGCGCATCATGCTTTTACGTGTAAACCAGCGCAAATGCGTCTCATCCATGACACCGGCGTTTTCATAACGAAAATCATGTTTGAAGATCAGATTCCAGAGAACCTTGTGATGCATGATGTTGGGGATAGAGGCAACAACCCTTCCATTCTCAGAGAGCTTCGAAGCTATATCCGACAACAATGTATAGGGATCAATCATGTGTTCCAGCACATCATTGAAATACATAATGTCAAAATAGTTATCAGGTAATACATCCAGATTGGTTGTGATGTCAGCAAGAATGGCCTTATCCAGGTTTTTTTCTGCCGCAGCGATTGATGCCTCGCTGATATCCACACCCCAAACCTCTGCACCAAAGTTCTGCTTCAGCCCTTTACCAAACAGACCTTCGCCACAGCCAACATCCAGAACAGTCTTGCCATCCTTCGGGAAAAAAGGCAGCAGCTCTTTACGGGTGGCTTGATAATAGACATCTTTCTTGGCATAGAAATCATCCGGCAAGGCACCCGGATTAATGGCAGGCTCGGTATCAGAGGCAGGCGGTGCTGCTCTGACGTCGGATTCTGGAGTACTCATGACCTTCTATGGATGAATTCTGGAATTCGGCCTCACGATACAGCCACCCATTGCATCAGGCAAGTACAACAAGGAAGCCAGGCAGGCACTATCGACTAAAGCCTGATCGCCGTCAGGGCATTGAATCAATCTCGGCACCTTCCTTCTCGACTGGCATCAAGTCCTCTTTGGTGATGCCCAGACGCAGCACCGCGATACTGGCGACAAAGATGGATGAATAGGTTCCAACAACCACGCCGATGATTAAAGCCAGTGCAAAGCCGCTGATGATCTTGCCACCGAAAATATACAAAGACAACAACACAAGCAACGTTGTCAAAGACGTTATCACGGTACGAGTTAATGTCTGATTGATCGATAGGTTCATTACTTCTGCAGGAGTACCTGTTCGGAGTAGGCGAAAGTTTTCCCGTATCCTATCGAACACGACTATGGTGTCATTCAGGGAATAGCCGATAACCGCCAAAATAGCCGCAAGAATGGTTAAGTCGAATTCAATTTGAAACAGAGAAAAAATGCCGACGGTAATCACAACATCATGCACCAGAGCCAGCACTGAGCCCACGGAAAATTTCTTTTCGAAACGAAACCAGATGTAAACGATAATCGCAAACAGAGCTGTCAAAACGGCGATACCGCCTTTTTCTCTCAGCTCCTCACCTACTTGCGGCCCAACGAACTCCACCCGCCTCATTGTGACCTCTGATTCGCTGCCGGTTTCCAGAATTCGCAAAACCTCTGAACTCACATCAGCCGCATTGAAACCCTCCTTCGGCGCCATCCTGATTAATACATCTGTGCTGGTACCAAAGGTCTGCACCTGTGTATCTGGCAAATCGACACTTGCAAGCGTGGCACGAATAGCATTCAGATCAGGCGCTTGCGCATACCCCACTTCGATGGTGTACCCACCCGTGAAATCAACACCGAGATTCAAACCTCTCACTGCTATGGATAACAAGGCAATTATTATCAGAGCGCCGGATAACATCATGGCCAACCGATAGCGGCCCATAAAATCGTAGTTTGATTCGCTAATGAGATATCGCATTTGCAAAGCCTTTATTGATAGCGAACTGACTGGTCAGACAGTGAATGGTATGAATACAAAAAATGGTGATAGCTCACACTAGATTGGCAAGGTTTTGAGTCGACGACCGCCGAATATAGCGTTAACAATCACACGTGACCCGAAGATAGCCGTAAACATCGAGGTCAAAATCCCTATGCAGAGCGTAATTGCAAAACCTTTGATTGGCCCGGTGCCCAGGCTAAAGAGCACTATGGCAGCAATTAACGTTGTTATGTTGGCATCGGCAATAGTTACGAACGCTTTGTCATAGCCTGCAGATATTGCCGCCTGTACAGAACCGCCTGCTTTGAGCTCCTCTCGAATCCGTTCGAATATCAGCACATTGGCATCAACCGCCATGCCCGTTGTAAGCACAATACCCGCGATCCCTGGCAACGTGAGCGTTGCAGTAAGAGCACCCAGAACCGCCATGATAAGAACGACGTTTATGATAAGTGCGGCGCCAGCTATCATTCCGAATACACGGTAATAAAAACTCATAAACACAACGACCAACGCCAGACCCACTATCGCAGACAGGAAACCCTGCCTGATATTGTCCTTGCCAAGACTAGGACCGATGGTGCGTTCTTCAACAATTTGAACGGGCGCTTTGAGTGCGCCGGCTCTTAGCAGCAGAGCCAGATCGCTGGCTTCTTGCGAACCGAGACCTGTTGTCTGAAAACGATGGCTCAACACATCGCGAATGGTCGCAGCATTGATGACCTCTTCAACTTTGGTCACCGTTTTGATCTGCTCACCGTTGACTTCACGTGTATCAATTCGGTTTTCGATGTAGACGACGGCCATTAGATTGCCAACATTGTCTTGTGTGACTTCCTGCATGCGGCGAGCACCTGCATTGTCAAGATTGACGAATACTGCCGGCGTACCACTTTGCTGGTCAATACCCGATGACGCCCCCTTTATTTGATCTCCGGTCACGATAATATCGCGGTCAAGCATGATGGTTGACCCATCCTCGCGTCGTTTGTACGCTCGTGCGTCCGCGCGCGTAGAGACCAGACGGTATTCGAGTGTTGCCGTAGCACCAAGAATTTCTTTGGCTCTTGCTGTGTCCTGGACACCTGGCAGCTGGACAACGATTCTATCCAGGCCCTGCTGCTGAATGACAGGCTCCGAAACCCCCAGCTCATTAATTCTGTTACGCAGCGTGACAATGTTTTGCTGTAAGGCGCTGCGCTGCTCCTCCTGCATGGCATCTTCAGTGAGATTTGCAGTGATGTAAGCATATTCGCCTTCTTCGGAGGTTTCGAAGAACAGGTCTTGACCTTCTTCCAGAAAAGATTCAAGCATACGATCACGATTGGCAACGTCCTTGAATCGCGCGCTCAGCACGCCATCACTGTGTTGAATGGAGATACCCCGGATCTTTTCCTGACGCACCTGGCGCTTCCAATCAGGCACGAAACGCTCTTCGGCCGAATTGACGGCAGCATCCATGTCGACTTCCATCAGGAAGTGAACCCCGCCCCGCAGATCAAGACCCAGATACATGGGATCAGCAATGTTTCGCAACCACTCCGGACTTGCAGGCACCAGGTTGAGTGCTGTGGTGTAGTCATTGCGATCCAGTGCCTCTAGCAACACATCCCGCGCTCTGATCTGTTCGTCTTCACTGGTGAACAGGGCCAGGAATCTACCCTCCTCTTCGCGGTATTCGATATTCTCGAAGTTCGCAGCATCGAGCGTAGATTTGAACGAATCGATATCGCTGCTTGAGAGCTCGATATTGCGCCCGGAGATTTGTACGGCCGGATCGCTGCCGAAAATATTGGGCAGCGCGAACAGCACGCCAACCAGCAAAACGACTGCAAGCAGTAGCGTTTTCCAGAGCGGGTTTGTATTGGTCATTCCGGCAAGATCTTAAAGTTGGCTAAAAGGCTGTACAAATGTATCGATCAGAGATTCTTTAATGTTCCAGAGGGCAGTAGAGCCGCGATGGCCTGCTTCTGTACATTGACCTCAACATCGTCTGCAATTCGCATGCTCAGATAGGCATCGCCTACCTTTGTCACGGTGCCACCCAGTCCTCCATTGGTAACGACCTCATCACCCTTTTTCAAGGCTCCGACCATAGTCTTGTGCTCTTTCATACGTTTTTGCTGCGGTCGAATCATCAAAAAGTAGAAGATTGGCAGCATGAGTAGCAGGGGCAGGATACCCATGATTGATCCACCCGGTGAACCTGCGGCCTGGGCGTATGCGTTACTGATAAAAAAATCCATGAAAGTGGCTCTTTGACGACAGAATGTGACGCGCGATTATGCCATAGACAAGACAACACTCCGGACGTTCGAAGCATTCAGGGCGTAAATAGCCAAAATCTGAGCCTAATTAAGCCCCAACGGCTCTCTGCGCAGCAAACTCTTTGATAAATTCGTCATAACACCCCTGCTCTAGCGACTCCCGGATTGCTGCCATCAGCTGCTGATAGTAGTAAAGATTATGAATGGTGTTGAGCCGTGAACCCAAAATCTCACTGCATTTGGATAGGTGGTAGAGATAGGCACGACTGTAGTTCTGGCAGGTATAGCAGCCACACTCCGAATCAATCGGCCGGGTATCGGTGCGAAAGCGCGCATTTCTCAGCCTGATGTCGCCCTTGGATGTATAGATATAGTCGTTCCTGGCATTCCGGGTTGGCAGCACACAGTCGAACATATCAATGCCGCGCTGCACTGCAGCAACAATATCCTCAGGCTTACCCACGCCCATGAGATAACGCGGCGCATCATTTGGCAAATGTGGCACGGTCTCCTCCAGAACACTATCGCGAAGCGATTTCTCTTCACCGACGGCCAAACCGCCAACAGCGTATCCGGGAAATCCGATGTCCACCAAGGCCTCACAGGACGCTTTTCGCAAATCAGCATACATACCGCCCTGCACGATGCCGAACAGGGCATTGTCGTTGCCCAGCTCTGAAAACGCATCGCTACAGCGTTTGGCCCATCGCATGGATAATTCCATCGACTCTGCCGCCTGAGAGTGCGTTGCAGGATAAGGCGTGCATTCGTCAAAGGCCATCACGATGTTTGACCCCAGGTCTGTCTGAATTCGCATCGATTCTTCCGGACTCAAAAAGACTTCCGCGCCATCTACGGGCGACCTAAAGCGTACCCCGGACTCATCAATTTTTCGTAGCTTGGCAAGACTGAACACTTGAAAACCACCGGAATCGGTGAGAATGGGTCCGGACCAATTCATGAAGTCGTGCAGATCTCCATGTTGTTTGATGATGTCGGTGCCAGGCCGAAGCCATAGGTGAAAAGTGTTGCCCAGAATAATTTCTGCGCCTACATCGCGAATTTCCTCTGGAGAGACTGATTTGACGGTGCCATATGTGCCCACCGGCATAAAAGCCGGGGTTTCCACTGTGCCTCGATCAAATTTCAGTCTGCCGCGGCGGGCAGCGCCTTGCGAATCGAGCAGCTCGAAACTGAAATTCACACGCGCACTCCGGGTTGGGGCCAGACCAGCATGGCATCGCCATAACTGAAAAAGCGATATTCTGATTCGACGGCGTCGGCATAAGCCTGCAACACGCTATTCAAACCTGCATAAGCTGCTACCAACATGAGCAACGTTGATTCCGGCAAGTGGAAATTTGTAAAAATACCGTCCACCACGTTAAAACGGGCACCGGGGCGCAAAAACAATCGGGTCTCACCACTGTAAGGCTCGAGTCGGCCGGACGCAGAGGCTGCCGATTCAAGTGCACGCACACAGGTTGTACCTACGGCGATAATTCGACCACGGCGCTTCTGCGCATTTTCGATTGCTGCGATCGTATCGCTTGCTACAGTGACTCGTTCTGCATGCATGACGTGTTCGTCAGGATTTTCTACCCTGACGGGTTGGAAGGTACCTGCCCCGACATGCAAGGTTATAAAGCTATGCGTAACGCCAGCACTGGCCAATGCCTCGAGCAAGCCTTCATCAAAGTGTAAACCTGCGGTCGGTGCAGCCACTGCACCAGGGTGTTCTGCAAACACCGTCTGATAACGCCGAGCGTCGTCTGCATCCGGCTTACGCTGTATATACGGCGGC
>JBGCEO010000099.1:0-4089 GCA_045106475.1 Granulosicoccus sp. | reverse complement strand
TACTGTCAATACGCAACCAATCCAAACTTAGCGTGTTGTCTTCAAAAAGACGCGACATCAGTATCCGGTTCGCTTGTTCAAGCGTTTGCGGACTGATATGACGGATAGTGGATTGAAGACCGGAACGACTGGGGAATTGATCGTCGTTCAACCGAGCAAACGTACGATACGTGGGCGAGTCAGACAAATGAAACGAGAGTTTTACGTAGCTGACCTTGAGTATCTGCTTGAGCAGTAAGCAACGAAATACACTCTCCACACTCAACCCATTAGCTCCAGTGGCCGCCGTATCGGAGACACGGAAATCGCGCTCTACTTATGCCGGTCATGGTATACGTTGTTTGGATCAGCAACGACAAATCAGCAAGGTAAATATCGGCTTAATCACTCTCACTAGCGTATTTCTCAGTTTTTGTAGCTCGTTCAGTCGGTTGCTGGTGTAGTGTGATACACAGACAGTGCCTTTCTATCTCTTGCTGACATTTACGACATGCGTGTTTTTGTTTAAATGTACGGCTTTCGATAACGGTTTGAGTATGAACGCTTTGGCAACGTTTCATGGTGCAGTTAAAGCACTAAAATTGCTCATCCACGATAAAAACCACCGGCGTGTAACACGATGTAAATCGTGTTCGGCTAATGTACATTCATTTATTTACTAGGCTGACGATATATTTTGAATGATTGCGGAGAGCCAAAAGTAACACATGAAAATGTCATACCTTTTCTTGTTGCTATGCATGTTATCACCGGCAGCTATCGCTGAACCACACTATGCCTTGCAAAGTGATGTAGACCATGTCTGGACCATGATGGCTGCCGCATTGGTGCTGTTCATGCAAGCTGGATTCTTGCTCCTTGAAGCCGGTCAGGTACGTGCGAAAAACGCCGTTAATGTTGCTCAGAAGAATCTTGTCGATTTTTCGCTTTCCGCCGTTTGTTTCGGGCTTGTTGGTTTTGCTTTCATGTTTGGCAATAGTATCGACGGTTGGATTGGATGGGACGGCGGTCTTGCGTTTTTTGGTGGGGCCGATCCCTGGACATTGACATTTTTTGTCTTTCAGCTGGTGTTTTGCGGAACTGCAGCTACGGTGGTATCCGGTGCTGTCGCAGAGCGCATGTCGATGTCGGGCTACATTGCCATAACCGTTCTTATTGCGGCGGTGATTTATCCGGTATCAGGTCACTGGGCCTGGGGAGGGCTGCTCAACGACTCTGAAGAGCCATGGCTCGCCAGCAAGGGCTTTATGGATTTTGCAGGATCAACGGTAGTGCATTCCGTGGGCGCATGGGTAGGCCTTGCAGCGATCATGATTATCGGACCGCGATCGGGCAAGTTTGATGAAAATGGTAAACCGGTTGTTCTCCACGGTCACTCTCCAGTTCTGTCTACCATGGGCGCCTTGATTTTAATTGTTGGCTGGATTGGGTTCAACGGTGGATCAACCATGGCAGGGTCCGAAGGCTTTGCGAGCATTGTTGCAAACACGATGATTGCTGGTTGTGTGGGTGGTTGCACCGGTTTTTTCATCGGTCGCTTGCACCATGGTTACAACAGTCCAGAGTTTGTCATTAACGGCTTGCTGTCCGGTCTTGTTGCGATTACTGCAGGCTGTGATGTCATGACATCGCAAATGGCTGCTCTGGTCGGCATCATCGGTGCTGCAGGTGCCTTTACGTTTCGTGAAGCGCTGGAACGGATTGCAAAGCTTGATGATCCACTCGGTGCTATTGCGGTGCACGGCGCAGCAGGCGTCATCGGCACCTTGCTGATAGCCATACTAGCTCCAACGGATACATTACTCGCAGGGTCTCGTAGTACACAGTTTGTCGTGCAACTGACAGGGGTTGCCAGCGTTTTTGTATGGACCTTTGCAGTGGCTTATATTGTTCTGCGTATACTGCACTTGTTATTGCCAAGTCCTGACGGTCCGGGGCGAGGTCTTCGGGTATCCGAGCACGATGAGCATATAGGCCTTAATGTGGCTGAACATAACGCTCCACTCGGCGTATTCGGACTCACAAAAGCATTGGCGGCACTGGTCAATGAACCCGATGCCGATGTTCAGAAAATGGTAATCGACCCGGGTGATGAGACTGCAGAAGCCGCGGTGCTATTGAATCAGCTCTTGGATAATCTGCAGAAAAAGCGTGAATCTGAGATGGAAAATGCGACCTCTGCCGACGAAGTTCAGCGTTATAACGCGGTGCTCCTCGAAACGCTTTCTGCTTACTCAAAAGGGGATTTCGAACGCAAGATCAGCGCTGATGAAACACCACACAATCTATCCGACATCACTCGGTCACTGAACGGTATGGCTAGCTCTGTACAAAACGCTCTATCGTCAGTAGAAAAAGCGTTGGGTGGATTTGCAAACGGAGACCTGTCAGTGCGAATTTTAGGCTCTTATGATGGCGTAATTGGGAGAATGCAAACGGATGTAAACGCAAGTTTGAGCGATGTCGAGACGATCATGAAGCATATCGAAGCTGTTGTACTCGCCGCCGGACAAGGAGACTTTTCAAAGAAAGTGCCTGTCGATGAGCATCAGGGTTATCTACGAGTACTGAGCGATGGTATGAACCAGATCGGACAGATTGCGCAAACCGGCCTCGACGATATTTCGAAGACTATGTCTGCACTGACTGCCGGTGACCTCACAGCCCGGCTGAGTGAGCTACAACCTGGAGCCTTTGCCAGCATCGGTGAAGACATCGCTGAGATGGCTCACACCACAGAAAGTGTGATTGATCGTATTGCACGCTCTGCGAATAATGTTCAGGAAACGGCTGCGTCTCTTACACATACAAGTACAGACCTGTCAAATGCATCAACAGAAAACCGGGATTTAATAGAAAACCTGAACGCGGAATTGAACGCCTTGCGTCAAGTGATCGATAACAACGAACAAAGGATTCAAGCTGCAATGGTAAGCTCTGCCTCTGCCAGACAGGCAGCTGATGATGCCCTTGAGGTGTCTCGCGCTACCGTCGAGCAGATGCATCTGAACCACGCAGCTGTGCAAGAGATCAAAGAAAGCGTCAATGCCATCGATACGGTTGCCAGGCAAACCCGTCTGCTCAGCTTGAACGCATCAGTCGAAGCTTCACGTGCATCTGGGGATATCGGCAAAGGCTTCGCCATCATTGCCGATGAAGTCAGATCGTTGGCTACCGTATCTGGCAGAAACGCCGACGAAATAAAAGGTCGCCTTGGCGCAGTTCTCGATAGCATTGATCGCTCAGTCGCCTCTGTTTCTCGGTCTGACGAAGCTCTGGCGGTTATCCATCGAGAAGTTGATAATACAGAATCTGGCATTCTTGATCTTACGCAATCCGGGATTCAAACCATAAGAGCAATCAACTCTGTAGAAAGAAAGGTAAAAGCGGTTTCTGAAAACACACAAAAGGCAGCCGCTGGATTGCAAACAGCTGCTCATGCAGCCAAATCACTGCAAGAAGATGCGGCCAGTACACAAGGCGAGGTGGCTCATTTTTTTGCAAGTAGCGACAGAAAAGCAGCGTAGATAATCTGAGCGTCCAGTTGACATCCTCCTCTCCCTAAAGGAAGAGGATTCCTACGGCGCACAAGCAATTGCTTGACTCGCTTCAGAGGGTTCCTGCTTCAACGGAGCAGCCTGAGCTGCAATCGATCGCAGTTCTGGTCTTACATCCCCTCCACAGGCCAACACGGCGTGTCCCGCCGCTTCTATATTCTTTGCTGCATTGGTGTCTGCATTCTGCAGGTGCCCGCAAGACACACAACAGAATTGCGCCTGGCTCTTTCTGTTGTCCTTGGCAATATGGCCACAGGCTGAGCACTGCTGGCTCGTGTACTGAGCCGGCACGACTATCAGTTGCCCTCCCGTCCAATTGAGCTTGTAATCCAGCTGACGCCGGAACTCCCCCCAGCCCTGATCCACAATGGATCGGTTAAGCGCTGACTTAGCTGCGACATTCCTGCCCGGCGTTTGCGCATTACCCGAGGCCGAGCGCGACATGTTGGCCACCTTGAGATCTTCAATACACACCACGGCGTGGTTTTTGCTGATGTGGTGTGAGGCTTTATGAAGATAGTCGCTCCGGGCA
>JBGCEO010000098.1:0-3775 GCA_045106475.1 Granulosicoccus sp. | reverse complement strand
GCCCCCGTTGCAGCAACGTGCCCCTGCCAGATCAACTCAGTTACGCAGTTCCTGAATGACAATTCAACAAACAATACCTTTGTTACCGTCTTCAGCTTTGCAGGTGGTAGATCCGCTGATATCGATCTTGATGGAGACAGTATCATCGACATGGGTGTAGTTGTCAGAGACACGGGAATTCGGGATTGCAGCTTTTCTCCCTTCAGTGCTCAATTCGGTATCGAAGACCCGGGCCTGGTGAGCCTTAACTCCGACCAGGCGACAGCGTGTATGGCTGACTTAGATGTATTGCTAAACCAGTAGTATCAGTAAGCCAAGAATAGTGGGTCGTCTTTCTTTCAAAGACGACCCCTTCAATTTTCCGGGCGTGTTCTTGAACCGTGATCAAGCAATATTCAATCGTGAATTGACGAGTAATGCATTTTTCTATTGCGACAATAAAATCTCATCTGTAATTAATAAGCCAAAGTGACCAACGGCTCATCGGCAAGTACGCTTGTCAGTTATCTCTCCGCACAAGTTATCTCTCTGCAATTTACATATTAACTTTCGCGCTTCAATCTTTGCAGAAGGTGGGTGCGGGGTAGATGGCTTCCACAGGCCGTAATTTCTCAAAAATACTGCCGCACTACCTAAAGAGTTTTTCGTGAGCAGTCGGAAAATTAACAGGCGCATCTTTTATGATGTCGAACCGGCATCGACGTGCACTCGCTCAAAGCCGAATGGCTGTTGTCTCTTTCGCAGCTCGAATGACGATCATGGTCCAGAAGCGGGAAACGTTATTGTCATCCCGGAATAGCCTGTTACACAGAGCATCGAACTCTTCCATATCACGCAGCCGTAGCATCAGTGCTACATCGGTTTCACCTGTAACTGCATAAGCGTGAGAAACAGCTTCTTCCGCAATCGCAATATCTAGAAAGCGATTCATCTGCTGTTCACCATGATGCTTTAGCTCCACGGTGACCAAGGCTTTGATCACACGCCCGGTTTTGGAGGGATTCAGGATGGCAACAATTCGCTGAATCAAACCTGATTTGTGCAGTCGTTGCACGCGACGCAGGCAAGTAGAGGGAGACAAGCCGACTTTTTCGGCCAACTCAACATTCGAGCGCGAAGCATCGCGCTGCATAAGATTCAAAATTTTCCGGTCAATCCGATCCATCGTTGCAGCATAAACAAGCAATGCTGCCATTGCAATAATATTGCAAAACGAAGCAATATTTGACCGCATGTTCGATGCGACTCAGGCTAGGATTTCAGGCCTACCTGGAAGAGAAGCCGATGCCTTTTATACAAACGCTAATGCGCAGTACCGCGGAATTAATGACGATTTACTGGATGCTTGCGCGGATCATGATTCCCATCACGATCATGACGGAACTGTTGTCGAGGATGGGCGTGATCAAGCTGGTAGCCCCGGCTTTCGCTCCTGTGATGAACATCCTTGGTTTGCCTTCAGAGCTGGGATTAGCATGGTTGACCGCAATGCTGGTTGGTGTATGGGGAGCGGTTCCGCTCTTATTCACACTTGTGCCTGTTGAGTCCCTCAGCACAGCAGATGTCACGGTTTTCTCAGCGCTCATTCTGTTTGCACACGGTCTACCGATGGAACAGAAGATTATTCAAAAGGCGGGGCCCGGCATGATCGTAACAACGACGCTACGCATTGTAGGAGGATTGTTATACGCGTTTGTACTGCACCAAGTGCTTGTGGCCACAAGCTGGTTGTCAGCACCAGTCGATCCGACTTGGATTCCGATGAGTGCCACGCCTGATTGGGCGCAGTTTTTCCTTGGACTTGGAGAGGCGATGATCTGGATGCTTGTCATCCTCGTGGTTCTGTCCTGGAGTCTGGAGATTCTTAAAGTAACCGGTGTGCTTAAATTACTGATGCTGGCTGTTTCACCGGCATTGCGCCTTTGTGGCATCCGGGGTGAAGCAGAGCATCTCACCGCGGTCGGATTGTTTTTAGGTATTTCGTATGGTGCCGGGCTGCTGATTCGCGAGGCCCAATCAGGTGCAATATCACCTCGCCAAATATTTCTGGCATGCGTCTTTATGGGGTTCGCGCACAGTGTGATCGAAGACACTCTTGTGATGATTTCTTTAGGCGCCGATATTTACGGCGTTCTTTTTGGTCGACTCGTGTTTGCCGTGGCAGCAACTGCAGTGATTGCCATTCTTCTTAGCTGCTTATCTGACAATCAGTTCTTTGCACGATTGTTTCGAGTGCAAGAGCTCAAGCAAAAATTGCAGTAAGCCATATGATGCACGTGCAGAAGCTCAAGCGAAAATTGCAGTAAACCATATGCAGCACGTGCAGGTGTCACGCCGCAGCCTTGTTCTACTCCAAGCTGCGCGCGGTGTTTGAATGTGCCTACTTAGACTATATTTTTGTCGGTCGTCTATCTTCTATTGCGACAAGAAAATTTCATCTGTAATTAATTAACCGGAGTAACTAACGGCTTATCGGCAAAGTACGCTTGCAAATTATCTCTCTGTAATTCACCCATTATCTTCCGCGTTTCAATCGTTCCTGAAGACTGGTGCGGCTGCAGCAATACGTTATTCAATGCCAGAAAACGAGGGTCGATGTTGGGTTCATTATTGAATACATCGCTTGCCAGGCCTCGAATAGCAGAACTTTCCAGCGCGTTCAGGAGCGCTTCCTCATCGACCGTGCTACCACGTGCAACGTTTACCAGTAAGCCGTCGGAACCCAGAGCGGCAATAACATCCTTTGAAATTATCCTTATTGTTTCAGGGCCACCGGAAACAGTAACCATAAGAATGTCCACGGCTTTTGCCAGGCTCACCAGATCGTCGTGATAAGTCCAATCAGGTGTCTGCTTCTTGCTTCTTGAATAGTAGTGAATATTGGTGTTGAATCCTTGCAAACGCTCCGCGACTGCTCGACCTATGCGGCCCAGCCCGGCTATACCAACCGACGCACCGGACAAAGTGCGTTGTATCGGGTAGGCACCACTCGATGCCCAGTTACCCGACGTGACCCACTGGCTGGCTCCTACAATATCGCGATTGATAGCCAGCAACATGCCTATGGCCAGATCAGCCACATCATTGGTCAGTACATCCGGTGTATTGCTTACCTTGATGCCTCTGGACGTAGCATGAGCCACATCAATAGTGTCGTAGCCCACCCCATAGTTGGCAATCATGCCTAGATTGGGAAACGCATCCATGATGTCAGCACCCAGCGAAGAGTGTCCTTTGAAAGCAAATGCTGTGATTTGCTCACGCAGGGACTCGTCCAGATCCTGCGGGTTACCGCTGGCAGGGAATGGGTGCACGGTGAATAACTGGTTCATCGGCTCTGAATCCCAGGCATCATATGATTCGAAACTCACAATTGCAGGTTTGCTCAACTTACTTGTTCCTTTTTAGTTGGATTTGCCAGCCGCCGAGTTGGCGGTCAATCCGTAACTTTACCTGAAATGCGCCCCGCCTCGAATAAAGAGCAGATAGGTTGAGGTTTTATGAATTTGTTGACGCTCGTTTAAATTATGTCGAGCACATCAAGATGTAGGGCCTTTCTCAAGATAAACGCAAGAAACTGCCCCAGCATGCTGGGGATGGACTTTCCTGATAAGCTAGGTTTGACACTACAAAACCGAGAGTTTCACATGGATGTGAACACACGATGCCCGGGCTGCGATGCGCCCAGATCCTTTTTCGTACGCGATGGCTTTTATTCGCGTGCCGACGATGCCAAATCCATTCAACGCTTTAAGTGCAAACGCTGCGCGAAGAA
>JBGCEO010000097.1:0-2793 GCA_045106475.1 Granulosicoccus sp. | reverse complement strand
GTCGGCACGCGAATAAAAGCCGTCGCGTACGAAAAAGGATCTGGGCGCATCGCAGCCCGGGCATCGTGTGTTCACATCCATGTGAAACTCTCAGTTTTGTAGTGTCAGACCTAGCTTATCAGGAAAGTCCATCCCCAGCATACTGGGGCAGTTTATGCATTTTTAGCTGCTACATACACTACAATGCTTGATCCAGGATAAGGCAATCGCAATATTTGCCAAGCATTGAGGCGACAAGGTGAGCAAACCTCTGGTCACTGTTGGTGTGGCTGTTTACAACCACGAGCACTACATTCGTCAGTGCATAGAATCCGTTCTTGATCAAGACTATGACAACATAGAGTTGATCATTATCGATGACGGGTCGTCAGATAACTCAGTAAAAGCCATAGAAGCTTGTTTGAGCTCGCGCGCATACTCCGATCAAGTTCAACTGCATTCAAGGCCTAACAAGGGCATGTGCAATACACTAAATGAAATTGCACAGCGCAGTCAGGGTCAATATATCTCTTTTGTTGGCTCAGACGACTATTGGCTTAGCAATAAAATCAGCGATCAGCTGGCCTATCTGGAATCTCATCCCGAGCACGTGCTCGTGCACTCAAATTCGTTAAGGGTGGATTCTGAAGGAAAATACTTAAAAGACATGGACTACTCTGATCGCAACAATTCTGGAAACTTGTTTGAAGCACTCATAAAACGCAAAGGCGGTATCAATACTCCATCGCACTTGTACCGAACCAGTGTGTTTGATGAAATCGGTTACTACGATCCGCAGTTTAGATTTGAAGATACAGATTTCTGGTTACGCCTCACCAAAGTGTACGAAGTCGGCTTTATAAATAAAACGCATACCTGCTATCGCTGGCATGGCGAAAATCTCAGCAGCAGGAGTAATAAGCTCAAGTTCTATTTCGACGAGCTAATCGCGATTTACGAGAAGAATATTGAGGAACCAGGCTTACGAAGGTATGCAGTTAACAGGGTTTGCTATAAAGCAATTGCAAAATCACTGCAAGCCATGGATATAAAAAGCGCAAAAAAATACGGTGCAAAACTACTATCTGGATTAGCCTAACTTGGAAGTCAGCAAGACAGTTCTTTCGCTAACAAATCAAACACAATTCTGACTCGTCGACTTGATTTCAATTCGCGATGAGAAACCAACCATATCGGAAATATGAAAGGGGCTAGATCAGGAAAAGCCCGCCGCAGCGTCGTCTCTTTGTCGCCAATCATCTCAGGCATGACGCCTATACCCAGGCCGCACTTTACCATCTCCCAATGTACAAGATAGCTCTCGGTTGTGATGGCAAAGTTGTCTTGTGTTACTGGCATACCTGCTCCATTGAGCCATTCGATGATGAGTCGAGTATCCGCAAAACCAATGAATACGGCCTGCTGTAAATCAATAGAGCCATCAGGCAAAGTAATTTTATCCAGATAGGCTTTCGATGCATACAGGCGACCTGAATCATCCCTGATTTTTTTCGCGATCAACTCTTTTTGGGTAGGACGGAAATTTCTAACAGCAATATCAGCTTCGCGACGACTCAGGTCAACCTCGGTATTTGATGCGATGATGTCAATATGAATGCCGGGTTCGGCAGCGCGAAGTTTTGCCAAAATACCCGGTAATAGAAACGCCGAATAAACTTCACTGGCCGACACACGTATGGTTCCTTTTAACTGCTGGGACTGACCCAGCGCAATCAAGGACATCCTGTTGGCCGCCTCGGCCATGAAGCGCGACTGCTCCAGAAGTTCATGACCACTGGGGGTAAGTACAAGCTTACCGCCCGCTCTGTCAAACAGAACAACACCCAGCTCTTCTTCTAGCGCATTAACCTGACGGCCCAAGGTCGGTTGCGCCAGCCCCAGAGCACGAGCTGCGGCCGACAACGACCCCTCCTCCGCAGTGACGAGAAACGCTCTGGCATGATTCCAATCAAATTTAACGTTACGCCATTCCATACATCAACGCATACCCGCAATACACTTTTAGGCATTTTAAATGGTTCAAGAGGCCTCTAGCATACGCACACACTCACTTTTACGCAGAGATTTAGCCATGAAAGCCATCGTTTCCACAGCTTACGGATCCCCGGAAGTTTTGCAGGTATCCGACATCGAAAAACCCACTCCGAAAAACAACGAGGTGTTGATTAGGGTGATAGCTTCATCTGTGACCGCTGCAGACGGAATGATGAGAGAAGGCAACCCCTACTACGGCCGGTTGTTCCTGGGGATTTTTAAGCCTAAATACCCGATATCAGGAACAGGCCTGGCAGGCGTTGTCGAATCTGTGGGCAGCCAGGTGGAGCGTTTCAACATCGGAGACAGAGTATTTGGAGAAAGTGTCTTTGGCTCGGGAACCAACGCCGAGTATGTCTGTGTGCCCGCTGATGGCATCATCGAACACATGCCCGACAACATCAGTTTTATTGAAGCTGCGCCCGCCTGCGACGGTGCGGTAACGGCTTACAACTTCTTAACAGCTGTCGCGACCCTCCAAAAAAACCAATCGATCCTGATTATCGGCGCTTCAGGCAGCATAGGATCATCCGCTGTTCAGATCGCCAGGCAATTAGGCGCTAGAGTCACAGGCGTTTGCAGCACAAAAAATCTGGATATGGTCGAATCTCTGGGTGCGCATGAGCTTATTGACTACACTCAGACCGACTTCACCCAATCAAGTGAGCGCTACGATGTGATTTTCGATACCGTCGGCGCTATGAGTTATGGTCGATGCCGCAACTCCTTGCACGATAAGGGGATCTATCTTTCTCCAGT
>JBGCEO010000096.1:0-7517 GCA_045106475.1 Granulosicoccus sp. | reverse complement strand
TATGGATCCGGGGCCGGGATTTGCTTTTAGTGCCAGCGCTGAGGAAACAGCTGCTACTGAACAGTGTACTTGGCGACAAAAGCTGTTATGCGGGGAGGTGCATGACGATAACTGTTATGCATTGCAGGGAGCAGGGCATGCAGGCTTGTTTGGCAACGCTAATTCTGTTCTTGACTATGCTGAGGGTTTGTTAAAAGAATCATCCCATACCCGGCAAGTCAATGAACTTATCCGCACACCGTTGTCTTCGACCCGTACTCATGGTTGGTTACGAGCCCATAAAGGCTGGTCGGGTGGCTCTCGCTGCAGTGATCAAACCATTGGACACACGGGTTTTACAGGTACGGGTGTGTGGATTGATTTTTATAACAAGCGTGCCTGGACACTGTTAACCAACCGAATTCATCCCACTAGACATACCCAAAGTGGAATAAGCGAACTGCGTTGTGCAGTTTCCGATGCAATCTGCACGCCCTAGAGAGTGTACGTAACTATGGACGCCAATAGCGGCGAAGCAAACATCAACTCTCAGGCCTCGGAAGCGATCTGGTCAGTGGGTTTAATGACTGGAACGGTTCTCGATGGCTACGTAGATGTTGCTTTACTAAAGACTGATGGTCAGCAGATTGTAGAGTTTGGTCCCTTTTCTCTTGAACCTTACGATAAGGGCGTGGTGGAGTTGTTACGAGAAACGCTCAGGGCTGCTCAGGCGTGGCAATTCGATGGGCCTGAACCTGCGATATTTTCGAAAGCTGAGAAATTGATAACAGAGCAACAGTCGAAGGCGGTACTCGATGTTGTGCAGCGTGCCGGTATTGCTGTAGCTGATATTGGCGTTGTCGGTTTTCATGGACAAAGCGTGTTGCATCGAGCATCGCAACCGGGAAAACCCGGACGCACCCGGCAACTGGGTGATGGTCAACGGATGTCGGAGATACTGGGGATCCCGGTTGCCTGGGATTTCCGTTCAACCGATGTTGCAAGAGGTGGGCAGGGCGCACCACTGGCACCGGTCTATCATCAGGCATTGCTACAACATAGCGCTACCCATGAAAAGTTAGGGAACCACACGGCAGTGCTCAATCTGGGTGGTGTTGCCAATCTTACCTGGTGGGATGGCGAAGCAGAGTTGATTGCTTTTGACACTGGTCCGGCCAATGCACCTGTCAATGATTGGATAGCTCAATCCACGTCAGATGTCATGGATATTGATGGCAAACACGCGGCAGCTGGCACAGTGGATGAACAACGACTTGCCGAGCTACTGGAGCATCCTTACTTGTCGGCAGCTTTTCCAAAATCACTTGATCGATTCGATTTTGCATCATCAATGGCTGATGGTTTGAATCTGCAGGATGGAGCAGCGCTTCTAACCGCTTTCTCTGCGACTGCGGTGAGCAAAGGTTTGGATTTGCTACCCAATCGACCCGATACCGTAGTGCTTTGTGGCGGTGGTCGGCATAACCCGTCATTAGTCAAATCGATCCAGCAACGCGCTGCTGTAAATACTATTGATGCTGATGAGCTAGCTTGGCGTGGGGACGCGATAGAGGCGGAGTGTTTCGCTTACCTGGCAGTCCGGGTATTACGCAACTTGCCCTTGAGTTTTCCATCTACCACGGGGGTTAGTGCACCTTGTTGTGGTGGAAAATTGAGCAATTTAAATCATCGCAACAGCTAGCAGCTAATTCACTTAAACTGCCCCAGTATGCTGGGGATGGCCGTAGATCACCATCTCCGTATCTGTCTAGGTGGTTGATTTCAAAGACTTAAGGACAAATTCGCTGTGCTGTCCCCAGGCAAGTGGGGCAGTTTGTGGGATCTAAGGTCTAACTGCTTCAGGCATCGCTATGTTGCTAGCCTCTGCAAGTCTTTTAAGTTCAGGTGCTATAGAGCTGTGCAACAGAACCCCATCCCTCAACTGTTCTGCTTTCCGCGCAAGCGCACGTTGGCCCGGCACACGCACCGGTTGGTTTTTGTCAGCCGGTTTGTTTGCAAGACTGTGATCAACCAGCCACTGCGTTTGTCGTTCGAACTCAGACAAGCCACCAAAAGCTTCGCAATCTGTTAATTGAAGATAGACTGTCGCGCCCCAACGATCCGCATCATCAGCTCGACCATGCCCTGCCAACGCACTGGTCATGGATTCGACAAACAAAGCCAGTGAGTAGCCCTTGTGACCAGCCTCGACACCCCCCAGGGGCATCAGGCTTCCGGGTGGATCTGTGTTCAATACCGATGGATCTGATGTTGCAACTCCGTTGGCATCGAGCCACCAGTTGTGCGCACCTTTCTCGCCAGCATTCTGCAGTCTGTTGGTCATGCCATTGGTTGTGATAGAAGCAGAGATATCTATCATGATGGGTGCCCCTGTTGTGGGTATACCAAAGCTCATCGGATTGGGCGTCACCAGTGGCTCGGTGCCACCAAAGGGTGCCACGCTTGCAACAGATGGGTCGCTACACATGAGCTGCACCATAAATCCATCGCGTGCTGGTTGTTCAAGGTAGGCGGCTAGTGCAGCTATGTGGCTGCTCTTCCTGATCACGAGCGTTGCCGTGCCAAACTCCCGAGCCACCTTCTGAGCCCAATCGAGCCCTCTTTTTACCAGCCATGGCCCAGGGAGATAATCGCCGTTCCAGGTTGCAACCGCGGCTCGCTGACTAATGATCTCAATGTCTCCGGCACCAAGCATACGGCCGTTTTGCAAAGCCATAACATAAGGTGCCAGAAGGGCAAGCCCGTGAGTGTCGTGACCAAACAGATCGCCTTCTACCAGTACGTGTGCGACGTCCTGTGCCATGTCTGGTTGCATGCCATCTGCTTCAAGTACTTGAGTTGCGAATTGGACTAGGGCTTCGGCTTGGTATTTATCTGTCATTTATCTTTGCGCTATCAGGTCAGCCGAGGTGTAAACCTTGCTGGTTGTTTTTAGTTGTCGGGGTTTCAGTTGTTTTGGTGTTACTCATGTCAAAATCATCTGTAACTGCCGGGATCTTGCAATCAGTTGATTGTTCTCATCCCACAATACACCGTCTTCGATAAATAGCTTTCCTGCAAGATCACACACAGTGAAAGCACCTTTTATCCATCCCGGATAGGGGCGTCTGCGAACGTGCACCGAAAGCTCAATGGTGGGTACCCAGCCTATTGCCCCATACAGAGTAAACACAGAAGGTGGAAATGCATCGCAAAACAATGGCAGTGCCAGGGAATCCACAGGACGTTCGTCTTTGAATCTGATCCAACCCGTGATGATTGCTTTATCGTGATGGCCGGATTGCTGATACTGTGGATCGATACGAACTTCCAGTCTATTCATTATGGGTAACTCTACTGCCTGGGCAAGTGTTGAACGCGTGGTGCATTCCTCCGGGGGCGGTAAATCTGGAGCTGGCATCGTTAGCGTTCGCTCTGTTGCGTCGTCGTCGCCACTACCTCCGTGATCAAGACTGCCAAAGGTAACGGTGCAAGTCAGTCTAGGTTTGCCGTCTTGTTCCATGGTGCCCGCAACTGTTGCAGTGCGTCTGCCAGAGCGTATGATGCTTGCTCGCAGATCGGCAATAGCTCCTGGTAAGCCCGGGCGCAGATAGTGTGTGGTTACTGCGATGGGATCGGGTGTATCGGGTACCAGAGACATCATTGATCTGAGCAGGCAGGCAAGCAGATAGCCGCCATTCGGGTTATCGCCGATACTCCAATCCGACGCCAAACGCAGTTGCCAATGGTTATCAGAAATTCTGTTTGATAGTGTTTCAGTATCGAAAGCGTAGGTCATGGTAGAACCAGTGTCTAAGCAGTATGAATATTTGTGTAGGGCAGTGGCCGGGACTTCATGCTTGTCGATAATACTTTCCAGCTGGGTATCAGGGTTATCCGACACATGATCTGAGGCCTGCAATTCGTAGTCTGATTTAGTGCGATAGAAGTTGGCTTAAAAATAGTTTTGCACGATCCGTAGCTGGTGTACTGAAGAACGTTTCGGGATCGGCAATTTCTACAATTTCACCGTTGTCCATGAACACTACTCGATCTGCCACTTGACGAGCAAACCCCATTTCGTGAGTAACAACAATCATAGTCATGCCGTCTTTAGCCAATTCGATCATCACGTCCAGCACACCCGAAATCATCTCAGGATCAAGCGCGGATGTTGGCTCGTCAAACAGCATCAGTTTTGGTTTCATGCACAGCGCACGTGCTATGGCTACCCGTTGCTGCTGACCGCCTGAAAGCTGCACAGGAAACTTGTCTGCCTGTTCCGCTATCTGTACCCGCTCCAGGTATTCCATTGCCGACTTTGTAGCTTCGTCTTTAGACATGCCTAGATTTCTGATGGGTCCGAGCGTTAAATTTTCAACGACGCTCAAGTGTGGAAATAGATTGAAGCTCTGAAAAACCATACCGACATCTCTGCGTATGTGCTCAATGCCTTTCATCTCCGGTTTGACTTCCTGACCGGACACTTTGATGGTACCAAGTTGATGAACTTCGAGTTGATTGATGCAGCGAATCAACGTTGACTTACCAGAGCCGGAGGGCCCGCAGATCACTACTTTCTCACCGTTGGCAACGCTCAGATTAATGTCATATAAGGCACTGAATTCACCGTACCACTTAGACAAGCCAGAGACTTCTACTACGGGAATCGATTGATCGGTGTCATTCATTATTCGAATTTTTGGTTGGGCATGATCATCGATGTGCCTTTGCTGCACCTTTTTCAAGACGCCTGAATATGATGGCAAATCCGTAGCAAAGAACAAAATACATGGCGGCAACCAAAATCCAGGTTTCGAAAACCTTAGTCGTTGAGGATGCTACTTCTGTAGCCAGGAAGGTCAGTTCTTGAATTGAAATCAGCGAAACAATCGCTGAGTCTTTTATGAGTGTAATGAACTGACCAGCTAAAGGCGGCAGAATTTTACGAATAGCCTGCGGCATGATGATATCCCGCAACACGTTGAACCGTGATAAGCCCACAGCACGAGCAGCTTCCCACTGTCCTTTTTCTATCGACTGAATTCCCGCTCTAACAATCTCAGTGATATAAGCTGCCTCAAATAAGGCAAGACACAACATACCGGCAAGAAAATTGGAAAGGAGCGCAGGATCACCAAAGAAAAATCGAAAGACTGAATTCGTAACAAATGCACCTTCTCGATCAATATCGTCAATGCCAATGACGGGAAACAATTGGCTAGATACAAAAAAGTAGAAAATGAAGATGAACACCACCGGTGGGATGTTTCTGATGAGCTCCACATAGCACCGGCTGATAATGCGAAAGGTTAGATTAGAGCTGGTCCTCCAGTAACCCATGATCAAGCCAATAATGGTGGCGAGAACCGTGGCCCAGGCAGCCAGCCTTAGGGTTGTAGCCAAACCCTGCAGCAACAGATTCGGAACCCATGAACCCGTCTCATCGTCCACGCGAACAACAAAGTTGAATACCCGTGACCAGTTCCAATGATAAACCAGCACGTCGTTCACTCTGTACACAGCGTACAGAATAATCGCTGCCACAAGACCAAACAGCACCAGATCGACAAGCGTCAACCGGCGTTTTTTTACTGGCGGTGGTGTATTGCGATTCAGGGGATTAATCCAGATGAGGTAGCTGCGGGTCTTTGAAATTCAGGACCCGCAGCGGAGGGACTTACAAGGGTAAATATCGCGGACTACTGTTCAGGTGCAACCAGATCTTTCCAGGCAGATTGGTCCTGGAACCACTTGTCGTGGGTGGCTTTTAGCCAACCGTTACTGGTATTGACCAGGATCCAGTTGCTGAAGTAGTTCAATGCATCGGCATCGCCTTTGCGTAAAGCAAATGCTTCATCGCCTTTTGTCAGGTTTTCGCTACCAAAGGGCAGGAACATCTTTTCAGGATGGGCTTCTGACCAGAAGCGAGGCTTTGGCGCGCTTGAAATCATAGCGTGGGAATTGCCGTTAACTACTTCCTGAAAGGCTTGTGCATCATCGTCGAACCGTCTGACAGTGGCTTTGGGAAACATTTTTGCAGCGGTGTTGCATGGTGTCGCGCCCCGTCGGCACGAAATAGTTACGCTGCTGTCATTAAAATCCTCGAGCTTGTCAAAACCTTCCGCAAGTTCCATGTTAGCGGCCATTTGTTGGCCTGAATGGGCATAAGGCATGGTGAAGTTAACTGTCAGGTTTCTCTGAGGAGTGATGGACATGCCACCGATAATCAGATCGAATTTTTTCGCCAGCAAGGCAGGAATAATTCCACTCCAGGCAGTAGGCACAAACTCAACCTCTACACCCATATCCTCTGCAACTTTGGTGGCAACATCAATTTCAAAACCCATCAAGTTGCCTTCCTTATCACGCATTGCCCATGGGACAAAGGTGGACATGCCCACTTTCAGGGTGCCGGCTTTTTGAATGCCTTCAAGTAAACCGTCTGCTGATGCCGCAGTAGCAGTCATACCGATTGCACATGCTGCCGCAATCAACGGCGTTTTTAATTTCTTAAACAATTTCATTACTAACTCCTTGGTCGATGTTAATTAGTGCGTCTGTGTGAATTGAGTTTTTTCTCGAAAAGACTAACCCCGATCGAGAGGGTGATCGTTAATGCCAGGTAAACGCCGGCCACTAAAAACCAGACTTCAAATGCCATGAATGTGTCAGATATAAGATTCAGACCTTCAGTGGTTAATTCAGCAACTGCAATTACGCTGACGATTGCAGAGTGTTTTATTAGCGAAATAATCAGACCGGTTAATGGTGGCAAGATCAGTGGTAAGGCCTGCGGTATGACAACGAACCTAAACTTGTCACGTGCATTCAAACCGATTGCTTCACCGGCTTCAAATTGTCCTTTGTTGACTCCCTGAATACCGCCTCTAATGATCTCAGCAGCAAAGGACGCTTCAAAAAATGACAGACAAAGCACGCCTGCCCAAAATCTATCCATACCAAATATCGGTGCCAGTACAAAATAGAATAAAAAGAGTTGTACGAGCAGCGGCGTATTTCTGATCGTTTCCAGATACCAGGTTGCGATGAGTCGACCGGCAATAGAGGACGACATTCTGGCAATCGCAACTATAAAGCCGAGTAGAATCGCTACTACGCCGCTGATGCCAGCGAGTTTTAGGGTCACGAACAACCCCTTTATTAGAGGCCCCCAGATGAGCTCACCGTCGATGACCCTGTAGAAAAAAGGCTCCACCCGATACCACTGCCAGTTGTACTCCATGGCGAGCGCACCGCGCCAGATCAGCCAGCCCAACACAGTAAACACAAGCAGCGCCATCGCGACTTGCCCCAGCGTGCTGGCAAAGGCGCGGGCATCAAATAACAATGCGGGTCTGCGTCTATCATCCCGGTTCGCTGGCATCGCGATCTCGTTCACAATTAGTATTCCTGATTCGTTACCGCCACAGCACAGCATCGATAGCAACTTATCAATATAGTCGCTTTGCTATCAGCGTGTTGTCAAGGCTAAATTGACATCAGCGCTTGTTTGAATCGATTTCGGGCCTCGCTAC
>JBGCEO010000095.1:0-4669 GCA_045106475.1 Granulosicoccus sp. | reverse complement strand
GACTCTTCAACGCTTCGTCTAAATTTTGACTTGTCCCCGGGCACTTTCGCCACCACCTTGCTTCGAGAAATCGCAGAAGTCCGCGAACCTGAGCGCTGATAAACAAAATCGAGAAAGGATAAAGACTACTGATGGTATGGGGTAAATTGCTGGGCGGTGCCTTTGGATTCATGATAGGCGGTCCGATTGGTGCTGTTCTGGGGGCGGCGCTAGGTCATTCATTTGACAAGGGCATGAATCTTCAGCTCGAACACGGTACTACCGATGAGCAGCTTGAGCCCGGGGATGCTGATCGAATCAAAATGGCGTTCTTTACCGCTACCTTTTCGGTCATGGGTCACATTGCCAAGGCTGATGGGCATGTGCATCCCACCGAGATAGCTTTAGCCGAAGCGTTGATGAAGAGTATGAAGCTTGATGCCGACCTGCGGGCAGCGGCCATCAAACTGTTCAACGAAGGCAAGCAGGACGACTTTGACGCGGAAGCTCTGGTGCTGCAGTTTCGGCAGGAATGCCAGCGGCGAACCAATCTATATCGCATGTTTGTTGAAATACAAATTCAGGCGGCGCTCGCTGATGGTGTAATGGCCCCGGACGAGGAAAAAGCACTCATCAAAGTGGCTGCTGTGCTTGGATTTTCAGAGATTACCTTCAAGCAGCTTGAAATGCTGGTTCGCTATTCGATGGGCGTTGGCAGCGGATCTGGTTCGGCAGGCCCTGCAGGTGCTGGAGCTGGTGGCGGGCAAAGACGCTCTCGCGCCCCTGATTCTGATCGCCTGTCCAAACGCGATGCCTACAAGGCCTTGGGCGTTGAACCGACAGATGACAAGGCTACCGTCAAGCGCGCTTATCGTCGTTTGATGAGTCAGCATCATCCAGACAAACTGGTTTCAAAAGGTTTGCCTGAGGAAATGATCAAGCTTGCAACAGACAAGACTCAGCACATTCAAAAAGCCTACGAGGTGATAAAAGAGAGCAAAGGGTGGTAGCCAGTATTTTGCGCTCGCCGGTATTTTGCGCTCGCCGGTATTTTGTGTGGCGTCCGGTGTTTTGTGTGGTGTCCGGTGTTTTATATGGCGTCCGGTATTTTGTGTGGTGTTCAGTGTTTTGTATGGTGTTCAGTGTTTTAGAGACTGACTGATGCGCCATGAAATCGCTGCAACTGCATAGAATTAGACTTCGTTAAGTCTGGGCATCAGCATGACCAGATTGCATGGCCGGGTTCGGTTATCGAGCTGCTCGGAAATGAGCTTCTCCCAGGCCAGGCGGCATGCGCCACTGGATCCTGGCAGAACAAACAAAAAGGTGGCATTGGCCACCCCCGCCAAGGTTCTGGATTGCAAGGTAGATGTCTTGATCTCATCATAAGAGAGCACTCGGAACATTTCGCCAAATCCCTCTATCTCCTTGTCCAGAAGCGGCTTGATCGCCTCAGGCGTGCCATCGCGACCCGTAATCCCGGTGCCGCCTGTAGTTAGCACGGCATCGACTGTTGGGTCTGCGATCCAACGCGATACTACCGCTCTGATCGCATACTTATCATCGCGCACAATGGCTTTTTCAACGTTGCTATGCTCGGCTGTCGTTAGCGCTTCGACCAACTTCTTCCCCGATACATCCTCAGCTTCGCCGCGAGTATCGGAGATGGTTAGCACCGCAATGTTCAAAGATTTGAAAGAAGTAGCATTCATGACAAGGTTATTCAACGTGAGCGTGGTCTCGCCTGTTAGAATTTCACAATGGCGGAGAGACTGCAAAAAATACTGGCTAATACCGGTCTAGGATCACGACGTGAGCTAGAAACCTGGATTAGTGCCGGCGAGGTTCGAATCAATGGTCGAGAGGCCAAATTGGGAGATAGGGCCGCGCTTGATGATGACTTGGTGGTCAAAGGGCGTTTTTACAAGGTTGTGACGGATGATCAGCAACTTCGGCGTGTCATCGTTTACCACAAACCACTGGGCGAGATAACAACCCGTGATGACCCTGAAAAAAGGCGAACGGTCTTCGATAAGTTACCCAGATTGCATCACGGACGCTGGATTGCGGTGGGCAGGTTGGATATCAACACCTTGGGTCTGTTGTTGTTGACCAACGATGGAGAGCTGGCCAATGCTCTGATGCACCCTTCGTCGGAATTTGAGCGACAGTATGCTGTGCGGGTCAATGGTCGCGTCGGCCCGGATACTATTGAACGCTTGGCCTCTGGTGTTGAACTGGATGATGGTCCTGCCAAATTTGACAAAATAGTCGCAGAAGCCGACACCGAACATGCCAATCAGTGGTTCAGGGTAACGCTCAAGGAAGGCCGGAACCGGATGGTTCGCCGGTTGTGGGAGTCACAGGACATGCAGGTGAGTCGCCTGATTCGCACGCGATTTGGCCCTGTTTCTCTGCCT
This sequence comes from Granulosicoccus sp., assembly GCA_045106475.1. Lineage (GTDB taxonomy): Bacteria > Pseudomonadota > Gammaproteobacteria > Granulosicoccales > Granulosicoccaceae > Granulosicoccus. The sequence continues at coordinate 2,270 of JBGCEO010000095.1, read as the reverse complement.
CGATGGCTTGCTCGCGGCAAGATTCATGAGTTAACGCCCAAAGAGATTGAAGAAATCGCCAAAGCCGCCAAACTCGAACCGTCAGCAGCGCCCAAACTGCGTATCATTCCTGTACATCCTCGACACCGCCGAAAGGCGCAGCAGCGACGCCGTAAATGACAGAAGATAAGGTTCTCTATCGCGTTCGCTTTATCAGCCAGGATAAGGTTTACGAGATCTATGCGCGAGAGGTATATCAAGGCGATCTATATGGTTTTGTCGTTATCGAAGAGCTGGTGTTCGATACCAACACGACACTGGTGGTAGATCCCGGCGAGGAGAAACTCAAAACTGAGTTTGAGGGTGTGAGACAAACCATTATTCCGATGCACTCGATCATACGGATTGATGAGGTCGAAAAACGCGGGACAGCCAAGGTGGTTGAACTTGCGGGTAATGTGGCTCAATTCCCGTCACCCGTCTATACTCCCGGCCGGACACCCGAGTCGTAAGCCTGTACACTTGTCGGCTGACATTCGGGGTAAGCCGTATCGCGGGTTCGATAAGTCGCACAGCGATTTACTCAAGTATGCGTTAGCATGCGCAGCCCCGGTGGGGTGAGGTACGCAAGTGCCGAATAATCTCGAGCGATTGGGATATTGAGTAGTAAGGTTGATAAGTAGTACGGAGAGGTGGCCGAGTGGTCGAAGGCGCCAGCCTGGAAAGTTGGTATACGGGGTAACTCGTATCGAGGGTTCGAATCCCTCTCTCTCCGCCATATCAAATACAAACCGAAAAGAACCATGCAACTGCACTCATCCCCGCTATCCCCCTTCGCCCGAAAAGTCAGAATCCTGATTCTGGAAAAAGGTTTGAGTGACCAGGTTGAGATACTGGAAGCCAATCCGTACGAAGCCTCGGATGATTTGATGAAAGCCAATCCTTTGAGCAAGGTACCCGCCTTGATTCTCGATGACGGCCAATCACTCTACGATAGCCCGGTGATTTGCGAATATCTGGATAGTTTGAATGAACCCACGCTGATTCCCGGAGGACAGCAACGCATAGCGGGTTTAAAACATCTCGCACTCAGTGACGGCTTGTTGCAGGCAACCTTCAGCATCGCAGCAGAAACGTACCGACGTCCCGACAACGAGCGCTCGCCAACTTGGATTGATCGATGGGTTGCATCGATCGAGCGAGGGCTGGATGAATTGGAAAGGCTGGTTCCGGCTTACGGCACAGAGCTCACGCTGCCGCATATTGGAGCCGTTTGCGCGCTTGACTACATAGCATTCCGAGCGGGTGATAAGGTGAACTGGCAAACGCGCAATCCGACGTTGTTGCCGTGGTACGAGCAATTCGGGCAAGGCCCATCGATGGTAAGTACTCGTCCTCAAGCTTAATGTAAGTACTCGCCCTCAAGATTAATACTTGTGAATAGGGCGGTAATGAGGGTTTTTACGCGAGTATCGGCACTGCCTATTTGATTAGTTCCACCAGATTAAGAAACGCTCGGTGTACGATATCAGGTCCGTAATTTGTTGTGAGCTGCCGAATCCATGAAATACCTCCTGCATTGTTTCGCCCAATCAGGCAATGCCTATAAGGCGGCATTAATGCTTAACCTGTGTTCCGCAGATTGGGAACCTGTTTTCGTCGATTTTTTCAATGGCGCTACGCGCACAGACGACTATCAGGCGCTAAATGATATGGGTGAAGTGCCCACGCTTGAGGCCAAAGGTCTGACGCTGACGCAGTCGGGGGTCATACTTGACTATTTAGCAGACGCTTTTGAATTGTACGATGCAAGCTCAGTCCCCGAACATCGAGAGGTGCTACGTTGGCTTCTGTTCGATAATCATAAATTAACAGGCAGTGTTTCGACTTTGCGCTATCTGCGCAATTTTACCGATCAAGGTGAAACCGACGTAACAAAATTTTTGCATGGGCGTGCGAAAGGCGCTCTTTCGGTATTGGAAAACCGACTGAAGGAAGCCGAATTTGTCGTTAACGGAAAACCGACTATTGCTGACATATCATTGTGTGGCTATCTATTCTGGCCGGATGAGATTGGATTTGATTGGGCTGACTATCCGGGCATAGAAGCCTGGTTGGAACGAATAAAGACGCTGCCGGGCTGGGTGCATCCCTACGAGCTAATGCCCGGCTACCCGCGGCAAACGTCAGAGCCAAAGTAGATTGCATAGCGTAAATTAACCCTGAACGAGGCTCAAACTGCCTCACTCAAGTCACAATTGACTGTTGCAGGCTTGTGATTTAACTTCTAA
>JBGCEO010000094.1:0-4706 GCA_045106475.1 Granulosicoccus sp. | reverse complement strand
CCGGTTTGCGACAGCATCTCCGGGATCGCGTTTTGGAGTATCTCCTTTGAGAAAAGAAAGCCAGGCTCCAGAGTCATGCCGGTCATGCCGCCTCGATTTCCTTTGTCGGGCAATATGGCGGCTTCCTCAGGCACGCTGTCGAGAAACCACGCTACATCTTTCTGGAAAACCTCAGCGATAACCCAGAGCATTTTTTCACTCGGATGCCGCTTTCCTCGCTCGATCATGGACAGATACGACACAGAAGGGGCGGATTCTGCGTCCACTTTTACACAACGCGACGACAGGTCATCCATGGTCAGATTGTTGCGCTTGCGCAGATTTCTGATTTTTGTGCCTAAAAAGTGTGCGTTACGTATGGATGTGGTTTTGGACATACGTCACCAGGTATTTTTGTAAAATTCACAGTGTGTAATTTCTATTGTGAAATTCTAGTTCATTTTTACATACACTGCCGCTAAGCCATTAGAACAGTGGTGGTCCGACCCCAGGTAGGCCCCCCAGATGGGCCATATCGGTTGAACAGGCAAGTGGAGTTAGCAATATGGGCATGAATCAGCACTTTAGATCAAGCGCCAGTTGGGATGACGCGGCGAATTTACTGGACCACAGTTTTCCACTGGTTGAAGGATCGCACCGCACTGCAACTGCCTATTTGGTGTATTTCGATCATTTGTTGGTTATTCAGCCTGATGGTGTAGCAACCGGCCTTCGTACTCCATCACAGTTTATTGAGTCTGATGGAAACGAGGCTTGTCCTCACTACATCTTGCTGGACAGCCATGGTTTGCTGGTTGAGATCGAAACCGAGAGTGCAAACTCCAGTGATCAATCAAATCAGTCAGGTTATCGCATGCAACTATTGACGCAGCTTCAGAGCGCTTGATACCGGTTAGCCCGGATTTTGCTTCAGTTTAGTTTTTCGTTTGTTTTTTATTTTCAGGACTCAGGACTTAATTCATGAATCAGTACCGTACGCTTACTTCAGAAGCGGCTAACACCATTGCGCAAAACGGCAGTAGCTGGAATGCAATCAATCCCGAAAATGTGGCGCGCATGCAGCTGCAGAATCGTTTTAAAACCGGGCTGGATATCGCTCGCTATACCGCAGGTATCATGCGAGAAGATATGGCGGCTTATGACAAAGATCCCAGCCAGTACACACAGTCTCTAGGCTGCTGGCATGGCTTTATCGGTCAGCAGAAACTCATCTCTATCAAAAAGCACTTCGGAACAACTAAAGGTAGTTACCTCTATCTCTCAGGATGGATGATTGCCGCTCTACGTTCTGAGTTTGGCCCGTTACCAGACCAATCCATTCATGAGAAAACCTCTGTACCTGCTTTAATAAAAGAGTTATACACATTCCTAAAGCAGGCAGATGCCCGTGAACTGCGTCATCTGTTTACCGCACTTGATGATGCGCGTGCGCAGAACAATCAAGTGATGGAAAAGTCGATTATCGACCAGATCGATAATTTTCAGACTCATGTTGTTCCAATCATCGCTGATATCGATGCTGGTTTTGGTAATGAAGAAGCCACCTATCTTCTAGCCAAGCAGATGATTGAAGCAGGTGCCTGCTGCTTGCAAATTGAAAACCAGGTCTCTGATGTAAAGCAATGTGGTCATCAGGATGGCAAGGTGACGGTGCCTCATGAAGATTTTCTAGCCAAGATCAATGCAATGCGTTATGCCTTTTTGGAGATGGGCGTTGACGATGGTGTCATCGTTGCGCGCACCGATTCATTGGGTGCTGGCTTGACTCAAAAGATCCCTGTGTCTCGAGAGGCAGGTGATCTTGGCGATCAATATAACTCCTTCATAGCAGGAGAAACCATCTCATCATTGGATGATGTTAATCCGGGAGATATGGTTATCCGTCAAGCTGGAAACCTTATCAAAGCTGCCCGTCTTCCCAATGGTCTTATTCAATTCAAGCCTGGAACCGGTGAAGATCGATGTGTTCTCGATTGCGTAACTGCACTACGCAACGGCGCGGATCTATTGTGGATCGAAACTGAGAAGCCTCATGTTGGTCAGATTGCAGGCATGGTTAACCGCATTCGTGATGTGATCCCTGATGCAAAACTGATTTACAACAACAGTCCTTCATTCAACTGGACCCTTAATTTTCGCCAGCAGGTTTTCGATGCCTGGCAGGAAGAGGGTCGATCAATGGATGCTTACAGCCGTGACGACTTGATGAATGTCGAGTATGACGAAACTGAACTCTCTACTGAGGCGGATGCGAGAATTCAGGCATTCCAGGCAGATGCATCGGCAAATGCTGGCATTTTCCACCACTTGATTACGCTGCCTACTTACCACACGGCCGCACAATCAACTGATGAGCTGGCTAAGAACTACTTTGGTGACGAAGGCATGCTGGCCTATGTACGCAATGTTCAGCGACGTGAGATTCGTGATGGACTGGCTTGCGTTAAGCATCAGGATATGTCCGGCTCCAACATTGGTGATGATCACAAGGAGTACTTCTCGGGTGCACAGGCGCTGAAGGCATCTGGCAAAGACAATACGATGAACCAGTTCGGCTAGTCACCCTTACATTTGTGTAGATGTGAAAACAGTTCAGGGCACCTGTTCGGTGCCCTGACAGCTTATCTGCTTGATTTTATGCCTATTTAGGCTGACCATTAGGGGTTTTACTCTAGGCTCCTGATAGTGTCCATGACAGACCGAATACCAACAGTCATCTATACCCTGACTGATGAAGCTCCCGCGCTGGCGACCTATTCGCTGCTTCCCATCGTTCAAGCCTTTACTCAGGCTGCCGGTATTGAGGTTCAGACTCGTGATATTTCTCTCGCCGCAAGAGTACTCTGTCAGTTCAATGATCAGCTGAGCGCCGAGCAACAAACACATGATGCACTCGCTGAGTTAGGTGAACTGGCTGTCACCCCAGAAGCAAACATCATAAAACTGCCCAATATCAGCGCGTCTGTGCCGCAATTGAAAGCCACAATTGCTGAGTTACAGGCTAAAGGCTATGCCATTCCGGATTTTCCGGATGATCCTCAAGACGATGCACAACATCTGGCTCGTGCGCGCTATGACAAGGTCAAGGGGAGTGCGGTTAACCCGGTGTTACGCGAGGGCAACTCTGATCGACGAGCGCCGCTGGCCGTGAAGAACTTCGCTCGTGCAAATCCACACGCGATGGGCGCGTGGTCTTCAGAATCAAAATCGCACGTAGCTCACATGCAGTCAGGTGATTTTTATTCTAATGAACAATCAGTGACGATCGATGACGCTACCACCATACGTATCGAACACGTAGCCGATGACGGAAGCATAACTGTACTCAAATCCGATTTTGCTGTTGAATCGGGTGAGATAGTAGATTCGACTTTTATGAGCAAAGCTGCATTGATGCAGTTTCTCGATGAAGAGATCAAAGACGCTAAGGAGCAGGGTGTATTGTTTTCCTTGCATCTTAAAGCAACGATGATGAAGGTTTCGGATCCGATTCTGTTTGGCCATGCAGTTCGTGCTTATTTTGCAGATCTGTTCCAACAGCATGGCGAGCTGTTAAATGATGCTGGCGCCGATCCTACAAACGGTCTGGGAAGTGTGCTCACTGCCATAGAATCACTCCCTGAGGCTCAGAAAAGCCTGTTAAACAAGGCTATTGAGACTGCCTATGCTGAGGGGCCAGGTATTGCAATGGTTAACTCTGACAAAGGTATAAGCAATTTGCATGTGCCCAGTGATGTCATTGTAGATGCATCCATGCCATCGATGATCCGGGCGTCGGGCAAGATGTGGAATACAGACGGGCAACTACAAGATACCAAGGCGGTGATTCCTGATAGTTGTTATGCAGACGTCTATCAGGTTGCTATCGATTTCTGTCGTGAACATGGCGCATTTGATCCGACTACGATGGGTACAGTTCCCAATGTTGGGCTCATGGCACAGAAGGCTGAAGAATACGGGTCGCACGATAAAACATTTGAGATAGCGGCTGCTGGCAGCGTACGCGTAGTTGATGGTCATGGATCTGAGTTAATGAGTCACACCGTTGAAGCAGGGGATGTTTGGCGCATGTGTAACGTCAAGGATGCGCCCGTCAGGGACTGGGTGCGCTTAGCTGTTTCTCGAGCGAGAGCCACTGGCAGCCCTGCTGTTTTCTGGCTCGATGATGGTCGTGCTCATGATGCACAACTGATTAAGAAGGTGTCGCTCTATCTGAGGGAGTACGACACCGATGGCTTAACGATCAATATCATGTGTCCGGCTGAGGCTACTCGTTACTCCTTGCTAAGACTCAAAGATGGTGAGAACACCATTTCTGTTACCGGTAATGTCTTGCGCGATTATCTGACCGATCTATTCCCCATATTGGAGCTTGGCACCAGTGCAAAAATGCTCTCCATCGTACCGTTGATGAATGGTGGCGGGCTATTTGAAACCGGTGCAGGTGGCTCAGCGCCCAAACATGTGGAGCAGCTGGTCGAAGAAAATCATTTGCGCTGGGACTCGCTGGGTGAATTTTTGGCCCTGGCCGTGTCATTGGAGCATTTTGCAGAAACAGAAAACATCGCCAGAGCACAGATACTGGCTACAACGTTGGATGCTGCCACGAGCAAACTGCTGCTCGAAGGTAAATCACCATCGAGGCGTGTCAAAGAGCTGGATAACCGGGGTAGCCACTTTTACCTTGCCCTGTATTGGGCGCAGGC
>JBGCEO010000093.1:0-69246 GCA_045106475.1 Granulosicoccus sp. | reverse complement strand
AGACTCTGACCCAGTCGAACAGCAGTTAGCTGCCAGCGTACCGCCGAGAGCACGATTTGCAATTGCACCACCAGCAAGGCCAGAATTGTCCATTCCCATTGCGCTTTTTGCAGCAAAGACAATGCGGTTTCAATATCCACCCACCAGGCCAGAGCCGCAAACAGCATAACCGCGAAACCAATGCGAAATAGGCCCAAACTACTTACAGATGCCTTAGATCCTGAGCTTGGTGTTAACCCACCGGTCATCGTCTTGTTGCTGTGCCTGCTGACGCTGTTTTTCGTCCTATTGTTTCCCGGTCATCCTGATTTCGATTTTGCAAAACAGTTCCTGCGTATACCCATTGAGCTACCGGTGATGGTCATACTATTGATTGCTGTCAAGCAGCGTTTTGTGGCCTTCTTGTGCGTCATACTGGTTGCAGGCTTGAGTTTGTTACTGCTGCTGCGTATGGCGGATATCGGGTCATACTTTGCATTCAATCGTCGATTTAGTCCACTACTAGAACTACATCTGCTTGCTGACGGCTGGAATCTCGCCTCGACTAGCATAGGACCAGCACAAGCGGCAGCCGTCTCATTGCTGGCTCTTGCCTCACTGGTTTTACTGACTTGGTGGCTCTATCGATGCCTGCATAACATCGCAAACATAAACGGCAGTACTCGAAAAAGAGTACTCATACTAGCCGCCGGCGCAGCACTCATCGGACTAGCAGGGCTAGCCTCCGAAAAACACTATGGCTACGATGGACCACTACAGGCCAAGATCGTACCGGAGTATTACAGTCGCATCGAAGCGATAGCAAAATCGATTAAAGACCAGCAGCAATTCACGATCGATCTACAGAGCGACTCGGTTCTCGACACACAGCAGCCAGCTTTCTCCGCACTCTCTGGCAAGGATGTTCTATTGATTTTTGTAGAATCCTATGGCCGAGGGTATATCGATGCCGAACGTTTCAGTACACACGCGGCTTCGCGCTTGAACGCCGTACAAAATCTAATTAGTAACGCAGGTTTAAGCGCTCGAAGCGGCTGGCTTACCTCACCCATTCGTGGCGGGCGCAGTTGGCTTGCACACTCGACACTACAGTCTGGTTTGAAGATCGATAATCAGGCCCGTTACGATCGGCTTGTCACCTCTGATAGAACACCTTTAAGCACACTTTTTACTCATGCAGGTTGGCGATCGGTGGGTATCATGCCGGCCATCCAGCAGGCCTGGCCGGAGGGTAGCTGGTATGGATATCAAGACATACATACCAGCACTGATCTAGGTTATGCAGGCGAGCGCTTTGGTTATGTCACCATGCCCGACCAATACACCCTGCACCATTTCGAACATCACATCAGGCATCAGACAGATACACCCGTTATGGCCACCATGGCGCTGCTGAGCACGCACGCACCCTGGACTCCGCTGCCGCTAAAACTCGACTGGAACATGATCAACGATGGCCGGGGCTATGACGGCTCTAATCGATACGGTGAACCCATTAGCTGGAAGTTCCGATCGAAGGTTCAAGACATGTACATTCAGTCCCTGGACTACACACTGGATGTACTAGGCGAATACGCGGCCCTTTATGCCGACGACGCCCTGATCATCATACTAGGCGATCACCAGCCTGCCCCGATCATTAATGGCTGGGGCAAAAGCGGAGATGTGCCAGTGCATATCATTAGCCGCGACCCGCAGATACTTGATCGCCTGGCACCCCGCAACTGGAGCGAGGGCATGCTCCAACAAGAAAACTTACAAAGCATACCCATGCAAGCATTTAGAAAAATACTATCAACTATTTTTGAATCACCGACTGCAGGCGATTGATTAGAGACCATTACTGTCAGGAACCAAGCCATTTTCAGCTAGTCTTTAATTGCCTCAATTTCGAGGATCAACTCAACATTGTCACCCACAATGTTATTGGCAACACCATAGTTCATCCCGTAACTACTTCTTTGCACATTACCCCTTGCTGATACTCCCAAGGTAAGTTTCTTGTGTCCAAACGGATATTTAGCCGCCTTGTTCAGATTAACCGACAAGGTTAATGGATTGGTCTGTCCCAGCAATTGAAGCTCTCCGGTAATTTCCCCGGCATTGTCGGTCAGTGTTGCGCTCTGTGCTGTAAACACCATGTTTGGATATTTCTTGACGTTGAGAAAATCCTTGTTGCGTACATGTTTGTCACGCGCCTTGTTGGCACTGTTTACAGTGTTGGTCTCGACTACGATACTGATATCAGACACGGTTTGCGTATCTGCATCAAAGCTAAAGGAGCCTGATACGCCCGAGAACTGCCCGAGCGTTTTGGCAAAACCTATGTGCTCTATCAGAAAGGCAACAGTTGTGTGCGATGGATCAAGCGTATAGCGTTCAGCAGCTGCGAAGACAGGCGATGTACCAAGCGCAAGGATCAGTGTTAAAGCAAATTTTTTCAGCATGATGATTTTCCTATTGTCCACCCATTGGGATTTTGTAGCGCGCAAAGCCACTTTCCAGGGCCTCCACAAACTCGAAACGCTCTGCGTTACTGGCATCGACGGCTGTTGGCGCAGTATCGAAAACGACCGCAACATCGCCATCAATCGGAGCAAAACTCCAATTGCCGTCTGCTTTGGGATCCAATTCGCCCGAGGCAAGAATATAGTCAACCAGTACCTGGCGATTGGTTTGCGGTGCTTCAACGATGATCGTGCTTCCATCGAGTCCAGGAAACGTGCCGCCACCGCTGGCCCTGTAGTTATTGGTAACGACCACAAAATCCTGCTCTGGATCTATTGGCGCATCATTAAACATCAGATTAACGATTCGGCTTGCGTTCTCATCCAGCAATTCTCCTTTGTCCCCGTATCGCGGAGACTGGGTGACATCAATCTGATAACTAACACCATCGATAACATCAAAATTGTAAGACGGATGAGTCTCACTAATTAATTGTTGCGAATCAGTCACGCCTGGATCTATCGTATTGAATTGAGCTGCAGCGCGTTCCAACCATTGCTGCACCTGAGCACCAGAGAGTTTTACCAATCTAACTGTGTTGGGGTAGATATAAAGATCAGCAACATTTCTGATTGCTATTTCCCCAGCAGGTAAATCTGTAAAGTATTCTGGTCCGCCTCGACCACCTGCCTTAAAGGGTGCTCCGGCAGAAAGCACAGGCATGCCTTCAAATTCGGTACCGGCTATGACTTGCTCGCCATACCAGGTTTGTGCATTGGTAACAATCTGTATGGACGGATCATCTTGCACCAGCGCAAAGAAGCTGTTGATCGGTGCGGTGATGGTGCCAACCGGTTGACCTACCCAGGCAACGGTTCCCTCATGTTCGTCCTGCACGGCATCGATGATGTCTTGTTGCGAACCCACCACGGCAATTTTTTTACGGCCGTCGCGTTTGAAGATAGCTCGGTTTTCAACAGAGCTGTCAGAAACCTCCCACTCTCCATCAGCGCTCTGAAGAGTCAAGTCAATGATCCCCAGATGACTTCCCCAGAAACCCGGCATAACCGACGGCACACCGTTCAAAGTACCTTTTTCAAGATCGGCCCCGGGAAAGTCTGCATAGGCATCCGAAGGAAATACAGTATGAGCATGGCCAAATAGAATGGCATCAATACCGGGGACTTTGGATAGTTCAGCGGTTGAATTCTCACGCAGCCCATCCGGATGAGATTGAGCTATACCACTGTGGGGTATGGCTACGACCAACTGAGCCCCTGCTTCGCGCATCTCCGGTATCAACGCCTCGGCAGTTTCGACGATTCCACGCACTCGAACTTGGCCCTCTAGATGACCCTTGTCCCAACTCATGATCTGAGGCGGTGTAAAGCCGATGACCCCAACTTTGACGGTATGCATAGCTCCATCAGTATCCATGAGCTTGCGCTCCAGAATCACATAAGGCTGTATGTAATGCTTATCGTTGTCAGGACTGTCATCACCGTCGTCGGTGTAGACGTTTGCCAACACATAGGGGAAATCAGCGCCGGCCAGAGACTTTAGCAAGAAGTCCAATCCATAGTTGAATTCGTGATTACCGATGTTGGCGGCGTCATACCCCAGCAGATTCATCGCCTTGTACATAGGGTGCACCTCTCCATAGCTCAACCCGCGCGAGCGTGCCATAAAGTCACCCATTGGATTGCCCTGAAGCAAATCGCCGTTATCGAACAACAGGCTGTTACGCACTTCGGCCCGAGCATCTCGTATCAGCGTGGCGGTACGCGCTAATCCGAAGTCATCAACCTCACTATTGCGATAATAGTCAAAGTTCATGGCATGCATATGCAAGTCCGTGGTTTCCATGATGCGCAAGTTGATTGTTGCTGCTTGCGTGAAACCTACAGCCGATAAACACAGGCTTCCCAGCACGATACGCGATAGAGCGCTGCCGGCGCGACTACTAAAAAAGGATACCTTGAACATAGTGGCGATCATTCCATTTGAGGTATGGCCCTTGAGTCTACCCCGAATCGCCTGTAGGAATGATGAAATCTAGAAACGGTATCTCAGACTAGTCTGGAATATGACGGCCGTATTCTTGGAATAATCGGCGGTGCTAAAGGATTGATCAAGGTACTCGGCACGAATACGAAAATCTGCATTGGAGGTCAGCGCCAGTCCATATTTCATGCCCAGGGTCGCACTGGTCATGGCATCCAGCCGATAGTCGGAACTGGCAAAACCGTCCTCGGGCAGTATAGGGTTCAGCCCTTCATCTACGCTGAGTTTACGCTGGTAGAAGTCTGCCTGCGTTTGTCGGTACAAGCGCGCATGAGGCTCAAGATACTGTCGCTTGGTCAACTGATGACGATAACGCAGATCGGCGGTATGCGACTGCACCCCCCAATCATCCTGATATAAACGATAGCTAAGATGCACAGAATTCTTGGAACCGCGCAATTGGTGCACAACCTTAGCCAGAGCACTGGTACGTAGACGAGATTGCGGACGACTATCGTGGAAGTTTGCCAGGATACGATCCTGCTCATCAGCTGCGCTAATGATCTTATAAGGATCAGAGTGATAACCCTTGGACAAACCAAAGGATACATTAAACTGAGCCAGGGTCTGCTTGTTCAGTACGCGAGTAATTCCCAGCAAGCCATCCACGGTGTTTCTTGTGCCCGCGCTGTATGGCCTTGGCTGCTCTGTATTACCCAAAGGCTCAGGCGTTCCTCCAGTATCACTACGGTAGATAGTGTCCGCAGTCAGAGCAAGACCTCCACTAAAGGTTGTAATCCCATCGTTAGATTCCCGGGACACACCCACGTTACCACCAAAGGATTCATAGTCGGATTCATTGGACACCGCCCCACCATAGTTGATGGTTAAACCACGACGCTGTTCTTTTTCCCATCCAAGGCCTGCCTGTATTCGAGTATCTTCAAACGAACTCATCGAATAATCGCCGCCGCTGCCGGCATTGAATCCGGTTCCACCGGAAGCACTTGTATAGGTGACAGCAGAATCAGTACTGCGAATGGCACCTGTCGGCGATGCACCTGACATAGTGTCATGCACCAGATTTACATTCAGAGTGCCACGCTCGTCCTGGCGTGTCAGGTTAGCCAACGTTTTTGATACCGCTACTCGATCATCCGCCTCTACATAGGACAAGTAAGAGGTGTCAACCTGCCAGGGGCCATCGGCAGCCTGGGTGTTAGCACTGCCAGCTGCAACCAGAGTACAGGCGGCAAGGCCTAGTTTATGGCGTAATCCACTCATCAATTACAACCACAACCTCCACCCTGTACGCTCATACCACCGGTAGATGCTTCCTTGGAAAAGTAGATGTGTTCATCAACACTTTGTTCAAGCGCATCAGTAACAATCTGCATATCTTCACGGGCTAATGTACCCCGCTCCCAAGGTTTCACTTCAGAAATTGATAAGATATCACCAGCTGTGGAACAGGCCGTTGCACTACAGAGCATTCCAATGCTCAAAACAAGTTTTGCACTAGAGCAGCGTGAGAATCTAAACATGTGCGACCTGCGAGTAGCGTTGAGAATCATAGTGCTCAACCGATACAAACTTATCGGCTCATCCCACAGCGTCTTTGAGTTACAGAATGGATTAATTCATCATGCCGGCATCAGCCTGAGACGCGCATAACGGCTTTTGGCCTATCGTTGACACCAATACGTGACACCCTGCTCATCCAGAAAACGCTCGGCGTTGCTGCCATTCAAGATTGCAAGCGTTGACAATATTCCTGCTTCAAGGCAAGAATTACCCGCGACGGTCACTGATGAAGGCGAATCCGGTGTTGGCCAGCCGGTTGCAGGATTCAACACATGGCCATAGCGAACGCCGTCACTAAGCACGTATCGCTGCGCATCACCACTGGTCGTCAATGCGCCTCTTTTAAGTTGCAATGATTTTACAACACCCTGTGCATGACTAACGGCCTCTATACCAACCGTCCAGGCGCCAGTGCTCTCAGGTGCTGCGGCTGCATGTAGATCACCGCCAAAATTAACCATGAACGGTACGTCTACTGACTCCTTCAACAATGCAACAGTGCGATCAACTGCATACTCTTTGCCGATGCCCCCTAAATCAATCTGCATACCGGCTGGCAATGAAAAGTGAGGTGATTGCCAGGTCACTTTTTCCCAGCCAACGCGGCTCAACAGTTGCTGTATTTCATGCTGACAGGGCAAGCTCGAAGAACCATCAAATAGCCATACTTTTCGCAACACACCCGAAGTGATATCAAATAATCCGTCTGACAGATCGAAACACTGCTCGGCGAAGTCGAGCATGCGCGCTGTTTCTGCATCCACGGTTATTGTGCGACCCTGACTGGAGTTAATTCGGTGTACAACGTTGTCTTGACGATACCGGCTAAACAATTTCTCGATACGCAATGCTTCCTGCCTGGCTTGCAACATCAATGCTAGTGCGCGTTTTCTGGAACGTATTTCTATGTGTATCTCGCAGGGGCTGGCCATAGCTCGAAACTCTCCGACCCATATGGCACCACGTTGAATGAGATTTAAATCGTTCACAATAGAAAAATAGGTAGGCTTCGCAGTGCCTGTTTAGTATTCACACTAATCGGCAGGCAGACGGGTTTAAACATTACCTTTAACACCCATACCGATGCTCTCATCACACTTTCCACCATGTTTCCATAATGTTAGTCAATGTGAGTACATCGTGCTCCGCTAAAACTGTTCAGCCAAGAAACGAGTTTCAAAGGATGCGTCTATGAGTGGTCTTCACATCTCGCCTGATTCTGTCCTGCATGATGCAGAACGCCATAAAAACTTATTTTCACTGCCTGATGGTGGTAGCAGCGCAACAGCTAAACCACGACGTAAACTCTTCTTTCACAGCTCCGCACTTAGTGTTCTCGCACTGGTATTGCAGAGCTGCGCTCCAGAAGCTCCCAGTCTGGGTGGAGCATCGCCTGTAGCTAACACACCGGCACAGGGTTCAGCGGTACCTTTATCTGATGCCCGATTCAATGGCATGTCACTTGACGATCAGTACAGCGTTATCAATAAACTGTACTCAACCCTGTACAGCGGCGTACCAGTTGAGGATTTTTACTCACTTGACGGCGGCAGCGTGCTAACAGCCCGCAATAGCTCAGCACCGAGCTTAAGCTCAGTAAAAGCCCTGTTGCAACAGGATTTGCCACCGGAAGTTCGTAGCCTGCACGATCAGCAAATCGTTGGTGATGAGTATGCACTTGACGATCAAGGGCAATCGGCACCTATTGAGGCTGCTTACTATTTTGACCAGAACAAACCCAAGCAAATGCCACTGGCGCGCTTGTTTCACTACCCACTCAGTAGAGATGCCTTTTCACAATGGATGTCATGGCATTTGGCAAATACAATCCTGTTTTCACCTGCGGAAGAGATTGATAGCGCAGACATCACCGATGTACAGAACCTGTTCCGGCGACTTGATCTGGGCATTATGGGAAAACAAAGTGTCCGCGCAATGGTTGCCACACACCAGAACAGCGTGCAGAACTGGCGGCGGTTCAGATCACCGGAAGACAATACTCGTGAAATGATGGAGATCTATCTCGGTATATTCGACAACGACAAGGAAGTACCTCTTGCATCACAGGCATGCCAGGACCTTTATCTGACAGACGAGTCAGAAGGCTACAAGTTGGCCTACACCGACTACCCCAATGTCGAGCCGGTACTGGTGCTGAATAAATACGTTGTTAACTGTCGCGATTTTTATGATGTTATTGCCAGCCACCCGCTACTGATTCCTCGGGTTGTCAGTGTTTTGGTGGACTACTTCTATACAGGTCATAGTGTTGAAGAACGCCTATCAATCACACAGTCGATAAGTGCCACAAACCCGATTACCTTCGAAGACATTTTTCTCGCTATTCTGTTCTCCGAAACCTATCTGTTAGATACAGAACGAGCTCGTTCATTCGAAGAAAGCTATCTGCCCATGGCGAAGCGACTTCAATGGCAAGCACATCCTGATTTGTTCAAAGGAATTGTCGGAGGACGCGGTTCGCTATCGAGAACCAATATGTCCGAAATGGGTTGGCCCGCCATGTCGCTTAAGTTAGGTAGAGTAGCTTCTGTACCACTGGATAGTCTGAGCTTCGGCAACTACCATAAAGCGCTACGCGAAACGCTGATGCTGGACTATAGGCGCTGGCGCAATCCGCTAGGTGTAGAGCAACCAGGCGCTCCATCACCCAGACCCATAGAACCATTAGCACAAGACGCTACAGCAAAAGAAATTGCGAGCCACGCTGCCGCAGTGGAAGAATATCAAGAAGCAGTGGATGCACTCTCTGCTGAAGAAAGGAACGAGTACGATATCGAATTGGCAGAGTACGAACAGAGCCTGGCGCTGTATAGCAAGATCGATGATCTGACTGTTTCCCAACTAGTCGACTATCTGTTTCTTAGCGCTGCTCAGCGACGCGCCAGCAGCGTCGAGCGTTTTCAACTGACAAAGCTGTTTCGCGAAAATGGTCACCTGGATAGTGAATTTGACTATGCATTCGCACGTAATGGACGGCTCGATGATATCGCTGTGATTACGATGGATTATTTATCGCGCCTACCTGAGCTGTACTACATGCCCAGACTGCGCTGATAAGCAATCAAGAAACACAAAACTCGCAGTCATCCAAGGACTGCACATATAAACCTATTCGGATAGACCCTATGAATCGTCGTGACTTTTTGAGAAGAACATCCCTGCTAGGTATCGGTGCTACAGCGCCGAGTTTGTTTGGCGTGCCTGGATTCGTTAATCAAGCCGCCGCCATGCCGATTCTAGACAGCGCTGATTACCAACTGCCAGGCATCATGCCGCAGGTAATCAACGTGTTTCTCTACGGTGGTCCCTCAGAACTGGCTGGCAACTTGAGCAACATGGATCTGATCAATCGTAATTCACAAAACCCGTATCCAGAACAGCTAAGGCAAATGCAGGCTGATGGTGGTCAGGTCACTGAACATGGCTTTTGGGCCAGTGCAGGTGGCAATGCGATGGAAGACATGCTCGCCGCTGGGGATATGTCTGTCTACCGTACCATTCATCGTCGCAAAAACAATACGCAGTCGCATCGACCCAGTGTGTTTTCGAGTTTGAAGGGCTCACTCGCTATCGATGCTGCGCCAGGTATGGGGTCAACGATTGCGGCCTTGCTCAATGCCAATCGCGATCTGCTGAATGGTTCCTCGCAACTACGGGGCAAAGGACTCAATCAACTGGTTTTGCCTTTTATATCTTTCGAAGGTAGCAGCACAGCTTTCGTCAGAGACCCTGACGGTAAGTTGCCATTGCAATTAAGGGGACTCAGCCTGGACGAGCAGTTTGACAATCCCTACAGTCGGGGCCGTGATGATCATGGAGTTGAGCTTGATGCACTGATCGCCCGAGTCGTTGATACGTCACAGCGCATTCGCTATAGAAAGGTAGCAGAAGGTTTTGAATTGCGGCACACCATGGAACAGCTGATTGGCGAACTTCAAAACGCGGCAGACTCTCCACTGCCTTCTCCACCTCAACAGGCATCAGGAGAGCCAGATCCCGACGTTGACCCCAACACAGGTTATCTCATGTACCCGGCCAACAATCGTTTCAGTGGAAGAATAAAAGCCGCAGTGACACTGGCTGTCGAGAATCAGGATTCGTTATTTATCACGGTTGGCGGTGGACTGGGTGGCTGGGATGATCACAGCTCAGCCATTGAAGATTACGTACCCAGAATGAATCAAGTGATGGAAGCATTGCGCGTTGCGACCAAACACATCAAGTATTCTGATTCGGCATATGGAGGTAGTCGATCCACTGACAACATTATCATCAAGGTGCACGGTGACTTTGGCAGAAACGTCAATTTGAACAACTCTGAAGGTTGGGATCACGGCAACAACCAAAACCTGTACACGCTGGGAGGCAGTGCCATTCGTCCGGCTGGTGCGCTTGGCAAGGTAGTGGGCAAAACTGAAGTATTCGGTGCTGCCAACCAGAACCGACAGTACACCCGACCGACTGAAGATAGCTATGAGGCTGAACCACTGGCTATCGCTTCAACGGTCTACCAGTACTTCGGTGCTAAAAATCCGCAAGCCCTGACGCGAGATGATGATATGAATCCTAATGGAGACAAGGCTATCAATGAGAAAGCCCAGGCTGAACCGCCCATTTCGATTTAAAAAGCCACACACATCGCGGTGGTTGTAAACACACAGAAATAACAGGTAGCACTCATGGAGTGCTACCTGTTTTTACGTTAATCAGGTTCGTTGAGTACCATGATAGAGATTGACCACATGGCGGGCTTCGGCAAAAAACAGCCAACGCTCCACAAATATACCCAGATACGCACTAACAGCCGCCAGTACTAGCGTGGAAAAGCCAACGCTGCCAAAGATCCCGGCCACCAGCAACAAGGGCACTGCAAAGGCAAGCGTCAAACTGATAACTCGCAACCAGATGATTTTTACACGATCCATTTGAAAGCCAAATTCCTTGTTGTGAAAAGTGTCACTGCTATGGCCTACGTCCAGTAGTCTCACTGTGGCGCGCGTGAAACCCAGCGCAGTATTGATTGTTGGACCGGCAGGCTGACCAATCCAGTAGAAATAGATTATTTTAGCCAGTGCAGCGAGTACGATAACAACCAGTGCCACTGCTAGCAGGCGCGTTGTGGCAAGACCCTGGTGTGCAAACATCAAACTCAAAATCAATGATCCCAGCAACAAACCGAGCATAACGAAGTTAAGTGGTGTAAGTGCGGTGTGCCATTGACGAATGGTCTTAAGCGATGCGTAGATCATTGCAGTACAAACCAGAATGACAACGGCGAGTGCAGAGGTGAGCAAAGCGAAAAAAGCCGTTGCCGATGTATTACCCATAAACCACTCGCACAGCAGCCATATTAAGCAGATCGGGTAAAACAAAACGGCGAACACGGCTTCCCGGGATAACCAGGAGGTTCTGAACCGGGTAAACGAACGCCAGGCATTTTTAGGATTGGCCAGGTGAAAAGTTGACGAAATAAGGCCTGCTGTTACAAGCACCAACCCGAGCAATCCCATAATAGTGACTTGATCAGGACTGATGGAAGGGCCGATTCCGGCAATGCGGGCAATGCCTAACAAAAAAAGCAGCCCATAACCTGCGCCAGCGGTAACCGTAAAAAATATCACTGAAAGTGCTGGATGCATTAGTTTGCTCCTTTGCCAAAAGAATTAAACGCATCTTTCTGACGTTTCATCCATTTACCGATCAAGGAATCGGAACTACCTGCGTCTTTCTTTTCAACGGTTGGTGCTGCGGGACGTTGACGAGGAGGAAGGTACTTGTTGGTCGGGTTATAGCCTACCTCCGGCATCATGGAATAACCTCCACGTTCGCGCACCAGAGTACTAACCTCTGAATTCGGATCATCAAAATCACCAAAGAACCGCGCATGTGTTGGGCAGGTCATGACGCAGGCCGGCTTGCGTTCTTCCTCTGGCAATTGCTCATCATAAATACGATCAACACACAGTGTGCACTTCTTCATCACACCTTCATTCTCATCCAGCTCACGCGCACCGTATGGACATGCCCAGGCGCATAGATTGCAGCCCATGCATTTTGATTGATCTACCAGCACAATACCGTCTTCTTCACGCTTGTAAGAAGCTCCAGTCGGGCAAACTGTAACGCAGGCCGCATCTTCACAATGCATACAGGACATCGGGGCATTGACAGTTTTATTGTTCGGGTATTCGTCTACCTCATAGTGCCGAATTCGGTTGAACCACACGCCACTGGGTGCCGCACCATAAGGATCATAGTCGCTAAGTGGTCCGGTGGTACCGGATGTATTCCACTGTTTGCACGCAACTGCGCAGGCGTGACAACCCACGCATGTATCCAGATCTATAACCAGACCGAGCTTCATGATTTGTCTCCGCTTGAAAGGTGTCCCCGATTGAGCGCATCCTCCATCGACCTTTCAAGGTTTACGGCTGTATGAGTGTGGTATTGCAATGAATGGGGTGATTCAACTAAATCAGGCAGACGTTTGACTGTCTCAAAACTCGGATAAACGCCGGTCTCACCTGGCGCTGCCATGCGCACATTGACCTTCAGGTCATACCAGGCAGCTTGCCCTGTCACCGGGTCGGAATTGGTCAGCCCTCTCTCTCCGTCTTTCGATGGTAGCAGCTCGGATATCAGATGATTCATCAGAAACCCCTTTTGCGATTCTGGTGCATCTTCAGAAAGGCCCCAAGCGCCGCTCTGTTTACCTATTGCATTCCATGTCCAAACCGTGTCTGGATTACAACCTTCCATCAACTTTATCTGACAGCGTATCTTGCCATGGTGACTTTCAACCCAGACCCAAGCCATGTCCTCAAGACCCATCTGCTGGCCTCGCTCTCGATTCATGTAGAGATAGTTCTGCGCCATGATTTGTCGCAGCCATGCATTCTGTGAATCCCATGAATGATACATAAACATAGGGCGCTGATTGACTGCATGAAATTGATACTCGGCATTATCGATACGTTGTTCTTCTAACGGTATATACCAGGCAGGAAGAGGATCAAAATAGTCTATCAAGCGTTGCTTGTCTTCATCGTGTTTGGGCAATGGTCCATCGTACAAGCCCTGCCCTGCCAGACGAAACTTCTGCAAAACTTCTGAGTACAGCTCCATGACAATAGGACCACTGTGGCCATTAAAACCAACACTCTTGGACCATTCGAGATAGTCCTTATTGGCAAATCGATAGTAGCGCTGTTCTGGTGGTAACTTGTGCTCAAAAAAACAGTCATTGTCCTGATAGGCCTGCCACTGATCCTTATTGGGGGCACCTACCATGTGTTCATCACCGTTTTCTCCACGCCAACCGGCCAGAAAACCAATCCCGGGCGCTTTCTCCCAGTTGGTGATGAAATCCTTGTAGTCAGAAAACTTTGCGCCACCATCAGGCTTAGTCAGTGCCGGAAAACCAAGGCGAGTACCGATATCAATGAGTACCTCCTGCCAGGGTTTTACATCACGATCTATCTCGACGACGGGTTGCCGTATAGAATCACAGGCTGAATGCGGTTCTGAAATAGGACGATCAAGCATCGATATTGTGTCGAAACGCTCAAGATAAGTTGTATCTGGTAAAACCAGATCAGAGTAGTTGACCATCTCCGAATGAAAGGCATCACTGGTCACTATAAATGGCAGCTTGTAGTCCCCATGCTCATCTTTTTCGCGCAGCATTCCCTGTACTTCAGCAGTATTCATGCTTGAGTTCCAGGACATATTCGCCATGAACAAGATAAGCGTGTCAATTGGATAGGGGTCGCCTTTGACAGCGTTGTTGATCACCATATGCATCATTCCGTGAGCGGCAATCGGCGCCTCCCAGGAATAGGCCTTGTCGATACGTAGCGGTTCGCCGTTAGCATCGACCACAAGATCCTCGGGCCCCATCGGAAAACCAAGTGGCGGTGAAGACAAGGGTGTATCCGGTGCCATTGCCTTGGCAGGTTTGATAGGAGGAGCAATATGTCTTGGAAACGGTGGCTTGGCCAAATGGGATCCGGGACTGTCTACGGCGCCTAGCAAAACCTGAAGCAAATGGATCGCGCGGCAGGTCTGAAAACCATTTGAATGCGCTGAGATGCCACGCATTGCATGCATGGCAACCGGCCGTCCAACAAACTGTTCGTGACGTCTCCCGGTCCAGTCTGTCCATGGCGTATCAATGGTGATTGTCTCTTTAAAGGCGACATGAGCCATCTCCAGTGCAAGACGTTCTATGGTGGCAGCATCTATACCAACCGTCTGCGCAACATTCTCGGGCGCATATTCATCACTCAGGTACTTCTCAGCCAAATGAGTCATGACCGTTTTTACCTGTACGCAATCACGCACACCTTCAGTGATGCCGCCTGCCTCACCAGCGGTTACAAATTCACCAAACAATGCCGCTTCTACAGAATCATCATGGCTTGAGGCATTCCAGGATGCGACACTATCAGTAGCAAGGTTCCACACTTGCAGTTCTCCATCTTCATCTCGGAGTAGTAATCCATGATCAGATGTTCCTGGAGCATGAATAACAAGCTGAGTGGAGTTCGTATAGCGCGTTAGAAACTCCCAATCAAACTGTTCATTTTTAAGTAGTACATGCGCGAAAGACAGCGCTAAAAGACCATCGGTGCCGGGTCTAATTCCAAGCCATTCATCCGCTATCGCCTGATAACCCGTTCGTACGGGATTGATCGCAACAAATTTTGCTCCACGTCTTTTGAGTTTTTCCAGACCGATCTTGATGGGGTTCGATGCATGATCTTCAGCCACGCCCCACATCATGAAATACTTCGCATGGTCCCAATCCGGATCACCAAATTCCCAAAACGATTGACCGGTCATGTACAAGCCGCCAGCCGCCATATTGACCGAGCAGAAACCGCCGTGTGCTGCCCAGTTAATAGTCCCAAACTGAGATGCCCAAAATCCGGTTAACGCTTGCATCTGATCTCGCCCGGTGAAAAAGGCGAGGCGTTTAGGATCTGTAGCTCGGATTTTGCGCAATCGTTCCGTTAACAGATCCAGCGCTTTTTCCCAGGATATAGGTTCGAACTCACCTGCACCTCGCTCGGTGCCTGCCTTGCGCACCAGAGGTTGAGTCAATTTGGCCGGTGACTTGTGCTTCATAATACCGGCATTACCCTTGGCGCATAAAACACCCTTGTTGACCGGATGTTTGGGATTGCCCTGTATGAAACGGATCTCGTTACCTTCAAGCGTCACTTTGATGCCACAACGACAGGCACACATGTAACAGGTAGTGGTCTTGACCGTTTGGTCAGCGTGATTCTCGAACTCTGGAAGCGCGGACATAGGCAGATTTATGACATCATCAGGTGAATGGCGGGAGTGGGTACTATGGCTGCAAGTTCGACAATTGGCCACACAGTATTATTTGCGGGGGTATAAAAAATTTACTGCCCACGCCACTAACAGTGAAGATACTGCTAAAACCTGACGCAGAAGACCACTTTTGGGGCAAAATAACGGGTTAGGTCTGTGCGCTGGCGCACGAAGCCAGGCTGTTACCTACTCACCGGCCACAAGCTTGTGACCATTAAGTCGATTTTCTTGTTGGCAGCAGTAATTTTGTGCCGTTTACTCGATCTCTAAGGAGTACCAACTAATAATGTCTACGCGCGTAACACTGCTTGGAGGTTCCGGCTTCGTTGGCTCACAACTGACTTACAGGCTGGCAGAGGTCTTCGATGAGGTTACTGTTCTGACTCGACGTGCACAGCGAATACGTAAGATGCGAACACTGGCCAATGTGCATATTCTTGAAGTTAATGTGCACGATCAAGATGCGCTAAGCACTGCGCTTGAGGGTTCAGATACGGTTGTCAACCTGATCGGCATTTTGAACGAAGGTGCTAACAAAGCTGAAAACAGCTTCAGCTCAGCACATCTGGCGCTCACCGAAAAAGTACTCGGTGCATGTAATTCCGCAGGCGTACAGCGATATCTGCATATGAGCGCATTGAAAGCAGATGCCGAAGAAGGCTCCAGTGAGTATCTGCGTAGCAAAGGCCAGGCTGAGCAACTGGTACGTAACAGCCCTGCCGAACTGGAATGGACCATCTTTCAACCCTCCGTCATTTTTGGCGAGCACGACGCCTTTTTCAACCTGTTTGCCGGGCTTTTGAAAACATTGCCGGTATTCCCCCTTGCTGTACCGGAAGCCAGAATGGCGCCGGTTTTTGTCGGCGACGTCTGCGATAGCATGATCTCTTCGATCTGCGACCCCGATGCGAATGGCGCAACTATTCAGCTGGCCGGGCCAAACGATTACACACTGCGTGAGCTGGTCCAATATACGGCCGATACAGCTGGCGTTAACCGCCTGATCTTCGGACTACCCGACTGGGCAGCCCGTCTTCAGGCACGGGTTATGGAATTTGTTCCGGGCAAGCCATTTAGCAGAGACAATTATCTGTCTTTGCAAACACCCAGCGTGTGCGATGAAGGCGTGGCACGCCAGAAAACCTCGCTGGATGCTGTTGTGCCTCGCTACATCGGCACTTCTGATTGGGCTGGACGTCTACAAAAACGCCGCGCAGCTGCTCGACGCTAGCTCAAACGGCGTTGTGCCAACCCTACTATTGAGCGCTCGTCAAGCCCTTTATGAGGCTTTTTATGACTATTTTTCAGTGACATAGCTAGAGTATTCACATCTTTGCACTGGCCAAGAAGGCCTTTACTGCAGTATAGTGTCAGCTGGTCCCAAGCTGCTAGTACAACTGGATTATTGGGCGTAAAGAGTTACCCCAATACAAACTATCAACAGTAGCGAGATCGGGTTGGCTGCCAAGGGCTAGTATCACGGTAAATCATCGCAAAAGGCGTTGGTTGGTTTTTCACCGAATCGGTGCATTGTACTCACAGCAAGCACCAGGGACAGTTCGACCGCTGTCAATTCATCTTGCTAGCCCGAAAGCAAACATTGTCATTTCATACGGGCTAGAAACACATGCACAAAAATTTTCCACCTGCGCAAGGTCTATACAATCCAGACCAGGAAAAAGACAGCTGCGGCATTGGCTTTGTATGTGACATAAAAGGTCGGGCCAGCAACCAGATTCTTCGCGATGCCCAGCGTATGAATTGCTGCATGGAGCACAGAGGAGGTGTCGGCTTCGAAACAAACACTGGCGACGGGGCGGGCATCCTTACTGCGTTGCCTCACAAGCAGCTTCAAATGGTCGTAAAGGATACGTTTGGCTCTACGCTGCCTGAACCTGGGCGTTACGGCGCCGGGATTGTCTTTCTGCCAACCGATAGCTCGGAGCAAGCTCGCTGTCGGGCCATCATCGACGAGGAGATCACTGCGGAGGGTCAGCAGCTTCTGGGTTGGCGTGACCTGCCAACCGATCCGGATGGTGCAGATATTGGGACTGCTGCAAGAGCGGCAATGCCTGCGATGCAGCAATTGATTATCTGTGCAGGGCAGTCCGAAATGGACGCCGACAAACAAGGATCTTTTGATCAGGATAGCTTCGAGCGAAAACTCTACCTGATTCGCAAAAGAGCAACCAACCGACTCAGGCTTGAGCACGCGCTTAGCGAAGACAAATCATTTTATGTTTGCTCTCTATCCTCTCGAGTCATTGTCTACAAGGGTATGTTGACACCCGATCAACTCTTCCCTTTTTACGTTGATCTACAGCAGGATGATTTCGAAACGCATCTTGCAATGGTTCACTCGCGATTTAGTACTAATACCTTTCCTTCATGGGAGCGTGCGCAGCCCAATCGTTTCATGAGTCATAACGGTGAAATCAATACATTGCTGGGCAACGTTAATTCCATGAACACAAGAGAAGGTACTGTTGTCAGTAAAGCCTTCGGTAAAGACGTTAACAAGCTGTTCCCTGTCGTGTCACCAGACCGATCCGATTCCGGTACCTTTGATAACGTGCTCGAATTCTTATTGATGAATGGCCGTTCACTGCACGAATCCATTATGTTGATGATTCCAGAGGCTTGGCAGCACCACGCAACCATGTCCGAACTGAAGCGTGATTTCTATGAATATCATTCATGCCTGATGGAACCCTGGGATGGTCCGGCTTCAATAGCGTTTACAGATGGCAACTACATCGGCGCTGTTCTGGATCGCAACGGCTTACGCCCGTCGCGATACTACATAACCTCAGACGACAAATGCATCATGGCATCCGAAGTCGGCGTCGTTGATGTTGACCCTGCCACCGTTATCGAAAAAGGTCGTCTGCAACCTGGGCGAATGTTTCTGATTGACTTCAAAAATGGCCGAATGATTCCGGACAATGAAATCAAACAAGATATCGCAAGCCAGAAACCTTATGGGCAATGGCTGAAGAACCAGCGTATCGAACTCGGTGAACTACCGGCAGTCAAATCTCCCGGACTCAATACAGAGACGTTAACCCAACGCATGCAAGCGTTTGGGTACACACAGGAAACACTTCAGTTCATGCTGCAACCGATGGTTACTGAATTGCGTGATCCGGTAGGTTCTATGGGCAACGATGCAGCCTTGGCTGTCATGTCCACCAAGCCGAGAATGTTGTATGACTACTTCAAACAACGTTTTGCTCAAGTAACCAACCCGGCAATCGACGCCATTCGCGAAGAGGTCATTATGGCCTTGAACTGCTATATCGGCCCCGAAGGCAATCTGCTGGAAACGACTGAACAGCACGCCCATCGATTAAAGCTGCCCCACCCTATTCTAACTAATGAAGAACTGGCGTCGCTAAAGCAACTCGACTACCGAGGATGGACATCGACGGTTATAGATATCACCTTCCCGTCCGGTTCCGGCAAACAAGGGCTAGTGGACGCACTTGAGCGAATAAAGTCTCAGGCAATGCAGGCCATCGCAGACGGCAACAGTCTGGTCATACTGTCGGATCGTGGTGTGAATGATCAGAAAGTAGCGATAAGCTCATTGTTGGCAGTGGGAGCTGTGCACCATCATCTCAATGCAAAGCATCAACGCTCGAGAATTGGGCTGGTGTTGGAATCTGGCGAAGCGAGAGAAGTCCACCATCATTGCCTACTGGCAGGCTTTGGCGTGGATGCGATTAATCCTTACCTTGCCTATGAAGCGCTGTGGGATGCACGGGCACAAGGCAGATTTGATGGAATAGAGCATATAAGCAACGATCAGGACATTGTTGAAACCTATAAAAAAGCGGCTGGCAAAGGTATGCTGAAAGTGATGGGAAAGATGGGAATCTCAACCCTTCAATCCTACAAGGGTGCACAGATATTCGAGATAGTGGGGCTGGCGCAGGATGTTGTCGATGTCGCTTTTATTGGTGCCGCCAGTCGAGTTAACGGCGCTGATCTTGAAGTGATAGCACAAGAAATGCAGCGCCGCCATCAATTGGGATTTCCCAGTCGTGACATGCCGACAACGCAGGTCTTACCGAACCCGGGTGATTTTCACTGGCGCCGGCATGGCGATACACATATGTGGGAACCCTCCTCGGTTGCCAGCCTGCAAACTGCAGCGCGCTCTAACAATGAAGATGCCTACTGGAAATTTGCCAAACAAACCAATGAAGAGAACACGCGCAACGCTACGCTGCGAGGCCTGTTGAAGTTCAATGCAACTGTCAATGGTGGTTCTATACCCATAGACGAGGTTGAACCTGCGGCAGAAATCGTCAAGCGCTTTGCAACCGGTGCGATGAGTTTTGGCAGCATCAGTGCAGAGGCGCATGAAACGCTGGCTATCGCCATGAATCGCATTGGTGGAAAATCCAATACAGGCGAAGGGGGTGAAGACGCCAAGCGCTTTGTACCTATGGCTAACGGTGATTCTAAACGCTCGGCTATCAAACAGGTTGCCAGTGGCCGCTTTGGTGTAACGATAAACTACCTAAGTAATGCGGACGAACTACAAATCAAGATAATACAAGGCGCCAAGCCTGGAGAAGGAGGAGAACTACCTGGCGCAAAGGTTGACGACTATATCGCCAAGCTCAGACACTCGACGCCCGGAGTTGGCCTTATCAGCCCGCCTCCGCACCACGACATCTACTCGATTGAGGACATGTCGCAGTTGATCCATGATTTAAAAAATGCCAATCCTCTTGCGCGCATCAGTGTCAAACTGGGCGCAGAGGTTGGCGTTGGCACGGTCGCGGCAGGAGTAGCAAAAGCGCTGGCCGACCATATCGTGATAGCAGGTGATTCGGGCGGCACTGGTGCATCACCGCTGACCTCCATCAAGCACGCAGGCGTTCCCTGGGAACTTGGACTGGCCGAGACACACCAGACTCTAGTGCTCAACAATCTACGATCTCGAGTTGTATTACAGACTGATGGGCAAATCAAGACAGGTCGCGACGTTGCCATTGCTGCACTGCTAGGTGCAGAAGAAATCGGCCTGGCAACAGCTCCGCTAATCGCGTTGGGTTGCATCATGATGCGCAAGTGCCACTTAAATACTTGCCCCGTGGGTATAGCTACCCAGGACAAGGAACTACGCAAGAAATTTACCGGCCAGCCCGAACACGTCGTTAATTACATATTCATGGTTGCAAAAGAGTTGCGCATGATAATGGCTGAGCTGGGCTTTAGAACGTTCAACGAGATGGTCGGACGCGTGGATGCCTTGGAGGTAGACGACGCATTAAGGCATTGGAAGTCGGAAGGTCTTGATCTGTCTGCTCTACTCACTAAAGCGACAGAACCCAAAGATTTCCTCGGTGCCTACCAGATACACAAGCAAGACCATGGGCTGGAAAAAGCACTCGACAACACCTTAATTGATCTTGCCCAGCCCGCTCTTTCGTCAGGTAAGAAAGTATTTCATGAACTAGCACTGATCAATACCAACCGCGTGGTTGGCGGCATGCTCTCTAACAGGATCATTCGCGACGTGGGCCCGGATATGCTCGCCGATGACACCATTCACTTCAAATTCAACGGCAACGCAGGCCAAAGCTTTGGTGCATGGCTGGCCAAAGGTGTAACGCTGGAAGTTGAGGGCGATGCTAACGATTTTGTTGGCAAAGGTTTATCCGGTGGACGCATTGTCGTATACCCACCTCGGGTTAGCTCATTCAAGGCTGAAGAGAACATCATCGCCGGCAACGTTATCCTCTATGGTGCAACCAGTGGTGAGTGTTTCCTGAATGGTGTGGTTGCAGAGCGATTTTGCGTCCGTAATAGCGGTGCCAATGCGGTTGTCGAAGGTGTTGGCGATCACGGCTGCGAATACATGACCGGTGGGCGAGTTGTCGTACTGGGCAGCACAGGACGAAACTTCGCTTCCGGAATGAGCGGCGGTATTGCTTATGTTCTGGATACAGAAGGAAAACTGCAAGAGCGTTGCAACATGGATATGGTAGAGCTGGAATCACTGATCGATGACGAAGATGTTCGCGAAGTGCAGACCCTGATTGAAAAGCACATTGGCTATACTGGCTCTACACTTGCGCAAAGCGTAATGAGCGAGTGGGAGTCTCACATCAATCACTTCGTAAAAGTGATGCCTCGTGACTACAAACGGGTATTGCAACAACAAAAGGCCATGAAGCAATCCAGAGCGGAAGAGCTGGTAACCGGCTAAAAACAACCGCTAACGTTTGGTAATTGCCACCAGACAGCTACACAACAACCAACACGAAGACTAGAGTTCCGAGTATGGGTAAACATACAGGTTTTATCGAGATAAAGCGCGAAGCTGCACCTTATCGTTCTGCCGACGTACGTCTGCTGGACTATTCCGAAATCTACACCGACCATGTGGACGATCGTCTGCAATCACAGGGTGCTCGCTGCATGGATTGTGGTGTGCCGTTTTGCCAGTCTGATGACGGCTGCCCTGTGCACAATCTGATTCCAGAATGGAATGATCTGATCTACAAGAATCAGTGGAAGGATGCTTTGGACAGGTTACACAAAACCAATAATTTCCCGGAGTTTACCGGGCGTGTTTGCCCTGCTCCCTGCGAAGGTGCTTGTGTGCTTGGCATCAATGAACCAGCGGTTACCATCAAGAACATTGAAATGGCCATCATTGATCGTGGGTTTGCCGAAGGCTGGGTTGTACCGGAACCACCCAGCACCCGAAGTGGCAAAACTGTTGGCGTTATAGGCTCGGGCCCTGCCGGATTAGCTGCGGCTGCACAACTTAACAGAGCGGGCCACACGGTAACCGTGTATGAGCGTGAAGATCGAGTAGGAGGATTGCTAACCTACGGCATTCCGAATATGAAACTGGAAAAAGAAGACGTCGTTAACCGTCGGGTTGAATTGCTCAAAGCCGAAGGTATAACGTTTCTGGTTAATCAGAATGTGGGGGATGGCAGCAACGGCACGATCGATATCAATAAGCTGAAAGAGTCGCATGACTCAATACTGCTTACTACAGGTGCAACCACTCCTCGTGATTTGCCGATCCCCGGTCGGGAGTTCGCCGGTGTGCACTTCGCGATGGATTTTCTAACCGGCAACACCAGGAGCCTGCTTGATTCTAAACATGCCGATGACAACTACATTTCAGCGAAGGATAAGCATGTCATCGTGATCGGCGGCGGCGACACAGGTACAGATTGCATCGCAACCTCACTGCGTCATGGCTGTAAAAGCCTCGTCAACTTTGAAGTCGTTCCGCAACCACCCGAGTCGCGAGCAGAAAACAATCCATGGCCGAGCTGGCCCAAGATTTTTAGAACCGACTACGGCCACGAAGAATCAGCCAGCGTGTTCGGAAACGACCCGCGCGTCTATCAGATTTCTTCTGTTGAGTTCGTCGGCGAAGACGGTGTACTAAAAGCCGTTCGTACTGTTGAAGTCGATTTCAAAGACGGTAAATTCGTTCCGCGACCCGGTTCGGAGAAAGAGTGGAAAGCTGACCTTGTGCTGCTGGCGATGGGCTTTCTAGGCCCGGAGCATCAATGTTCCGATCCAATAGGTATCGAGTATGACCAACGCTCCAACTATAAGGCCGAATATGGAAAGTATCGGACGTCGGTTGATGGTATCTTTGCAGCTGGCGATTGCCGCCGAGGTCAATCCCTGGTGGTTTGGGCCATTAACGAAGGAAGAGAAGCAGCACGCGAGATTGATTACGACATGATGGGCCAGACTCTTTTGCCGTAAAACAGTCGTGACACATAAATGAATAAACGTGAATTAAGTGGGTAGACGCTCTCTATACGGACTGTCTTAAAATTGGGAAGCTTGCTGGTGATTTATAGGACAACCGTACAATGTACATAACCAAACTGACGGATTACTCCCTACGTACATTGATGTTGCTTGCTCTTCAGCCGAAGGGCGAACTGATGAGCATTGAGCAGATAAGCGATACCTTTAACATCTCACGTGCCCACCTCATGAAGGTAGTGCACCAATTGGCAAAGCTGGATTTGGTTGAAACAGTACGGGGCCGATCGGGTGGCGTCCGCATTCACTATGACCACAATGAGTTAAATATAGGAGAAGTCTTCAGGCAACTGGAAGAAGTCACCGAACTGGTAGCCTGTAGTGATGGCCCTTGTCTGTTTCAAAGCAGTTGCAAACTAGAAAGAGCTCTGCAAAAAGCCACGAATGCGTTTATAAACGAACTCGATCAATACACTCTTGCAGATCTGGTCAAGCAACGTAGTCACCTGCAAAAAATCGTGATGCACCGAGCTAGTTGAGCATTTCGGACTCGTCCTGATCACATATTTTGCAGTCTAGTAGCGCTCCCATTTTTTTCTGCCTTCCGTGCTCGTTTAGAACCCACGGGCGTTGAATCCAGGGCGGATTGTGCCTGACATGCTGCCCATGTCCACAACTTAGTTTTGCTACCCAATCGTCCTGTTCATCGAGATTGAAACCAACAATTGTACGCCACACCCTATTCAATTTTCTTTTCAAACATACCCGAAACTATACATATAATTTATATGTATGTATAGACCAGCTCCACAACAAGTCTTGTGGTGACACCACTTAAACTCTGTACTGCTAAAGCAGCTCGCTAGCTTGAAGGTATTCATTGAGCCTTGCCTGACGTTCTTCATAAGGCAGCTGTGAAACCTCCCTGGCTATCTCGTAGAATCTGTCCAGCTCTTCTCCAGCCTCTTCATACATAGCCTGGAAGGCGGGTACATTTCGTCTATAAGTCGACACAGCAACCAGTCGAGCATTGTTAAGTTCACGCTTGAACCAATTGTCATACCCGGCAAAGCCGCCCCAGGATTGCTTTAGCGCCTCGTACTCCTCTCTCATGGTTGCAAACACTTCCTGTTTCATGTCTCTCATGGTTTCATCATTGATATCCTGAGAAAACAGCGCCTGCAACGCACCTCTAGTGCGCTTTAACAGCGCCACAAAATCTTCAATACGTCTTAGATGAGCATCGTACGCGGGAATGCGCTCAGCCTGATCACGATGCACTAACCAGCGACGAACACCAACTTGCTCAACAAAAGTTGCATAAGCCTCGTTGAAGTTACTGTCATCCTTGACATAGAGAAGCTGATGGGCCAATTCATGAAAAAGTGTACCCACATAGCGAATGTCACCGCCTCGAAGCATCGTATCCAGAACCGGATCTTCGAACCAACCCAATGTGGAGTAAGCAGACGCCCCTCCAACAGTTACATCATAGCTTTGCTCAGCCAGGGTATTTGCATAGGCATCTGCATCTGCGCGATCAAAGTAACCACGGTAACTGACGCAGCCCGCAATGGGGAAACACCAGGTCTTTGGCTGTACTGAAAACTCCTCTGCTGCCACTACATTCCAGGTCACCGCCCTGCGGCCAGTTTGCACATAAGTGCTATAACTATCGTTGTCGGGCAGCAGGAGCTGCTTGGCGGCAAAATCCCTTGCATCCACTAGAGTCTGCAGTTGTTCGCGCAGCTCCGGTGCGGTGTCTTTATCAGCCAGCAGTTCTTTGATCGGCTGACGCGCCCGCATTAGCTTAAAGTGCCCACCTACCGCTTGAGAGTAGTAACCAATAGTGCTGCAACCACTCAGGGGTAGGCCCAGTACGCAAGCCAGAACACCAATAATTACTTTTCGCATGCTTTGGTCACTAATAGACTGTCGTTCAACCCTGCGCGCCAGTGTACCATTCGCAGTATGAAGGAATTAGGTCTCTCACAAGTATGAAACGCTACCTGGTGGGCGGCGCTGTGCGCGATGAGCTACTCGGTTTACCAGTAGTTGATCGTGACTGGGTAGTCGTGGGTAGCACACCGGCAGAGTTACTTGATGCAGGCTATCAATCTGTTGGCAAGGATTTTCCGGTATTCCTTCACCCCGAAACACATGAAGAATATGCGCTTGCGCGCAAAGAGAGGAAGACCGGGCCTGGTTATCACGGTTTTGCATTTGATACCGACACAACCGTTACGCTTGATCAGGATCTGAGTCGAAGAGACCTCACTATCAACGCAATGGCCAAGAATGATTCAGGTGAATTGCTCGATCCTTTTAACGGCAAGCAGGATCTTGATCAGAGAATACTGCGACACGTCTCCGAGGCCTTCATAGAAGATCCTGTCAGAATCTTGCGAGTGGCCAGATTTATGGCTCGATTTACGCACCTGGGATTTACTGTTGCCGCAGAAACTAATGAACTTATGCGAGATATGGTGCAACAAGGCGAGGTGAACAGTCTGGTTGCCGAACGCGTTTGGCAGGAAACTCAAGGTGCCCTGCTTGCACAGAGTCCTAGAGCATTTTTCGATACCCTGGAAAGCTGCCAGGCTCTACGCATCATTTTTCCTGAAGTACACGCACTATCTGGCGTGCCGCAACCCGAACAGTGGCATCCGGAGATCGACAGCGGCGTGCACACCATGATGGTTGTCGAGCAAGCCGCCGCGCTCAGTGGCGAAGTTGATGTTCGCTTTGCCGCTCTGTGCCATGACTTGGGCAAGGCCACCACACCTTCTGAGCTTTTACCTTCACACTCAGGGCACGAGCAACGCGGTGCTGACATATCTGAAAGCTTGTGCGCCCGTCTGAGGGTGCCAAGAAAAACTCGGGATCTTGCGGTATTAACAGCCCGATTTCACACCCACTGCCATCGGGCAAGAGAATTAAATGCAAGCACTCTAGCAAAGCTCCTGAGCTCACTGGATGTAGTACGCAAGCCAGAGCGCTTCGAGCAGTTTCTGACAGTGTGTGAAGCGGATGCCCGAGGCAGACTGGGCATGGAACACAAGAGCTATCCACAGGCAAGCTACCTTGCAAAGGCTGCAGATACATTTCGTGCAGTCAATACCAGCGCAATTGCCAACTCGTTGGATAATAAGTCATCGATACCTGCAGCCATCTTGCAGGCCAGGGTCTTGGCACTTAAACACTGGCTTAAATCATCGGGCGACGAGCTAAGCTAGGGTAACTCAACGACCACTGCAGCCGGATCGAATGCCAACCACGCAAAGGCAAAGTGCACACCTTGATCCAGCTGTAGCAGTTGGGTGGATTTCAATGGCCCGCGTACGGCCTGGCCGAACGCATTCCATTCACTGCCAGTTTGCTGATCAATGATGGCGCCATCCAGCAACTTGAAACTCAACGCTTTGTCATTAACCACGGCAGAAAAGGCTGCAGCTGATGGCACTGCCCGAGAGTCGGCGATTTTGCCAGCGTCCAGAGCAGAGGCAGCAGTCGAGGCTGCAAACACTGCCACGGGTTTTTGATCCAGAGTCAGATTAAGCAAAGGTTGTTCAAGTAGCGGACTCAGTGGTATTAACTGCGTTGCCGATTGCAATCGAATGCTCAGGACTCTCTCCATCGCTGGCAAGCGTGAGTCTATTTCTCCTTGGAATAAAAAAGGATTGTTGTCAATGGCATCGTATCCACGATAAGGATTGTTTCCATACGGTCGGTTAAAACCCGTCTCCCTGGATAGCACACTGGCATCGGCATAGGCTTCGCTAAATTCAGCGAAACTTACTATTTGTGACGGTAGCTGCAACAGTGTTGTATCGGTGTACTTGCCGATAATGCCCTGCCCGGTAAATTGCTGCCACCAACTCTCGGTTTGCCTGTCGTACATGACCAGATCGCTATTGCGCAGTCGTCCTGTGGTGCCGAAATCCAGTACGTTGGTTTCATCTTCATGCGCTACCGTGCGATCAAAGACAATGGATGCGTTACACAGCGGGCAAAAGGTAATAGAGACCGGAGTATCGCCAATTACATCGTTAACTATCTCGTGATACATCAGTATTTGAATGGGGTAAGCACGTGCCTCACCCTCATGGTTCAATGCGATGACAGGCTCGCGGGAGTCCAGCCATTCACTCGCTGCAGAGATGCTGACAAAAGTAGGATCATCGATTGACGGGATTCCATCGCGCGGTGGTCCGCCCGTCATGATTTCATCTATCGAGATTGAAGAGCGCTCGAAATCGGTAAGCGGAAATTCACCTTGCGGAAACTGCACCTGGGCAAACACTGGTGCTATCCCTGCCAGGGATGCAGCCAGTATTACCCCCTGGCCTAGCTGACGAAAACGAATAACTATAAGACGAAAGCGAATTGCCAGAATAAGTAATCGCGTCATTGCCTGAGCATCAGCTGCCTATGGATTTGCAGTCTTAGAGCCCGGCCGGGTAATTTGGTTCTACAAGCAGGCTAACGCTACGCGCCAATACCCAGGATCTTTCGACAAAACAAGCCTTCCATCCAGCACAGCACGTTACCGACCCAGGTATAGGCCAGCGCCCAGGCCAGCACAACACCCGAGGTATTGGCGATCATATCCAGAAGATCAAATTGTCGGTGCGGCACCATACCCTGAATAAATTCAATGCCTATTCCCATTCCGGTTAAAGCAATAACCAGCAGCAATCGGGTTAGATCATGCCGGTAGATCTGCGCAAACCATGCCATCAGGCAGGCGTAGGCCAGTGTATGCAACACTTTATCCTGAAGCATAAAGGCTTTGATGGTTGGTGGAATTGAGATGACGGAGCCAAGGGTAACTATTGCCACCATCAACAGCCCCAGCCCCAGCCACAAGCGTTTAAAACGCAAGTGCTCGACTGCCATCATTCCCTTGGGCGAAAAATCAAAGCTCATAAATATAGACAATTTAAGCGGCGACGATACTTGTCACCTTGTAAACCTTAGCGGGATTGCTACCTGAATCCTGAGTATTTGCACTATAGCCGTACTGTTATAAACACCGAGAGTGTGAGCAGCAAGGCAACTACAGTGTGACCAACACTTGAAACTATCAAGGGATGCCAACGCCGCCCTCCACGTATACGTGTGTAGAGTACGACCAGGGCACAAAATACCAGTATCCCTATGCAGACCCATACAGCAACTGACTCTGCTTCGAGCGACCAGTTCAACTTATCCCGACCTTCCAGTATCCAACCCACCAAGGAATACACCATGAAAAAGCAATTCATGACAATTGGCACTAAAAGCAATGAGAATTGCATCACAGGACCGACTGTTGGGGAATCTTCCGAAAAACGCGATGTCATGAACTTAGATTGCCACCGATGTGGATATAGTCAGGAGACGAAGTGCAAAACTCTACAGCACTTGTTCTGATCTATGTTGCACTAAAAAAGATGAAAAACGTATAGTAAACGCATCAATAGTTACCTAAGCAAGGAACCAGTTATGACTGAGCAGACCAGCGCTATTCTTTTTTTGGACGAAAATCGACAATTTTCCCGATGGCCTGTGGCGGCATTGTTGTTCGCAGCCATTATGTTGGCAGCGCTGTCTTTATTCAGCAGCCAGGCAATAGCAGGTGAGGCAGACGTAGTGGGCGCAACCATTACACCTCTTGGCGATGGGAGATACAGAATCGATGCAACAGTTTTACATGCCGATGAGGGCTGGGAGCACTACGCTGATCGCTGGGACGTGCTGGCACCCGACGGCACCATTCTCGGTAGTCGAAAATTAGCTCATCCGCACGAAAACGAACAGCCATTTACCCGATCATTAACGCTTGAGATACCAAACGGTATAAGCAAGATCACGTTGCAGGCCAACGATTCGGTTCACGGCCTGGGCGGCAAGCTCTTTGAACTTGACGTACCTACACCATAGAGTCGATTAGCCTGTTCTTAATAAAGCATCAACGCTTTATAAGAATACCCATAGCAGCAATGCGCCCAACAGTAATCTATAGATAACAAACGGTGTCATGCCCATACGATTGATGAATGCAAGAAAATAATGAATGCATACAAACGCACTAATGGCGGCAATCACGGTACCGATAAGTAAGGTTGTCCAGTCGACTGGGTCGGTACTACCCAGTAAGTCACCGGTCACACCCAAACCTGATAGCACGATAATAGGTATGGAGAGTAGGAACGAATAACGCGCTGCAGCTTCACGTGTAAGCCCCAGTAACAATCCTGCCGTAATGGTAATCCCTGATCGAGACGTACCCGGTATTAATGCCATCGCTTGTGCAGCGCCGATCACCAGAAAATCCTGCCAATTTAGCGTGTACTCGTCACGCTCAAGCCGACTGCGATGATCTGCTAACCACAGCAATAAACCGAAGACAATGGTGGTGGCAGCGATCACCAGGGGTGAGCGCAAATGCACCTCGATTACGTCCTTGAATGCTAAACCAACCAGTCCAGCCGGAATGGTCCCCAAAACAACGCCCCAGGCCAGTCGCGCTTCAGCAGTCATGACACGCTGAGTCATAGAGCTAAGCCAGGCTATAAACAGAGTCACGATATCACGTCGAAAAAAAGCAACGACGGCTATCAAGGTGCCCAGATGCACTGCAACATCAAAGGCCAGGCCTTGATCGGGCCACTCGAGCAAACGAGGTACCAGTATCAAATGTGCTGAACTCGATACGGGCAAAAACTCTGTTAAACCCTGCACCAGGGCCAGCCAGATTATGTGTGTCAATTCCATGGATACGTAAGGTTACTCGATGCGTTGGTGTAAAACCGGGTTAGTGCGACGGCCCTAAAAAGCGGCTGTATGTGCGCTCACCAGGCTCTTGAATAGCAAAAGCATTACAAACGATGCGCAAGGTCTTGTGTGGCAAAACCTCGCAGCGCGTGATCATAGCCTTTGCCAAGAGCCATTACTTGAAAGCGTTCGCCCATTTCACCAGGTAGCGTCAGTGTTTTTATCGCCCGTGCCACGGCTATGCGATCTGCATCACTTTTTAGCTGCTCGCCTAAGGCCTCTGCCAAAACCAATAGATCATTGTCCAGCAGGAAGGCAGATTGCGTCGCGTAGCCAAGTAGCTCGAGATCAGCCAATGCGGCTGCCTCGGCGACACTGGTAAAATCCACATGGGCTGTAATGTCCTGAAGACCCGGCCATTGAAACGCATCGTCATGTGCACGATGCCGGTAGTAACAGGCTAAGGTGCCTCGGGTGCGCTCAGGCAGATAATACTCGCGACGTGGATAACCGTAATCGATCACTAGCAGAACGCCTTTATTCATGCTTTTAGCAAGACTGCTTATCCACGGCTTTAGCAGCAAGCACACTTCCGATTGATAGCCTGGAGCCAGGGGCTCAGCCAGGTCAGCTTCAATTGCAGCAATTGCAGCTGACAATGCACCCTGGCTTGCGCGCTCAACCGTTTTGAATTCGCTTGATACCAGAAGCTGTTGCAACCTATCGGACGAATTGATCACGCTGAATCGTTCAACTGGCAGTGCGTCCATCACTTCATTGGCCACGATCACGCCGATAAAATCTTCAGGTAATGCGCTAATCCAGTTAACGCGATCGAGCTGAGCCGGGCTAAGCGCAGTTGCAAGCAACTGCCGCTGGCGCTGGCGCAACTCTGCACTCGGCTCAAGAATGGTGTACTTCAGATCACCGATATCATCCATAGCCTTCAGTATGCTTAACGCCAAGCTGCCACTGCCAGCGCCCAATTCGAGAATCCCGCCACCAACCCTCTCTAGCACTTCACGCAGCTGAACCGCCACGGCAGCGCCAAACAAGGGGGTAATTTCAGGTGCAGTAACGAAATCCCCTTGGCTGCCAAACTTGGTGGCGCCGGCCATGTAATACCCTAGCCCGGGTTCATACAACGCATGCGTCATGAAATCGGCAAAGGAGATGCGGCCACCAGCGCCGGAAATCCGTTGTTTGATCAGATCTACAAGCTTGTTGCTATGAGCCAGTGAAACGCTATCCGGCTCTGGCAATGCCGATTCAGCAACCACTAATTATTGACCCGCCGTCAGTATTAGTGCCTCAAGCATCGGGGCGCGCTCCCCTTTCGATCATGACACCCACATCAGTTCCGCCCGGCAAGGCATCGGGCTTGTGCAGTGTCAACTTGACCCATTGAACCCCAAAATCCTGTCGAATGATCTCGCATACCCGCTCGGCCATGGTCTCGATCAGCTGAAACTCACTTTTTTCAATGAAATCAACCAGACTCTCCGATAGTGTCTTGTAATTAAGCGTGGATTCGATGTTTTCCGATTGGGCTGCTTCTGCAATATCTGCCGACATTTCCAGGTCCAGCACCACCCTTTGCCGGGTTTTCCGCTCCCAGTCATAAATTCCGATGATGGTCTCAACGGTCAGATCCGTGATAAAAATGCGGTCCATAGTGCAATCCAGGTTGATCTCTAGAAAATAGTGCACCCCCATCGCTTGAGGGTTGGCCAGAAATTCGCTACACTTCTCAGGCTAAGCATTGTACAAGTGTACAAGTACCAATTCGGAGTAGTTTCGCATGTCCAGAGTGTGCCAGGTCACCGGCAAAGCCCCAATGTCAGGTAACAACGTGTCGCACGCCAAGAATAGGCGTCGGCGTCGTTTTTTGCCCAATCTTCACACCCATCGTTTTTGGGTCGCGGCTGAAAAACGTTTCGTTTCCCTGCGAGTCTCTTCGAACGGAATGCGAATCATTGATAAGCGCGGTATCGATACGGTTCTCTCCGAGCTGCGTGCTCGTGGCGAGAAAGTTTAACCCGCCCGCCTTCACAGAACTCGAGAAGCTAAATCATGAGAGATAAGATCAAGCTAGTGTCTTCAGCAGGCACAGGGCATTTCTACACCACGTCCAAAAACAAGCGCACCATGACTGGAAAGCTTGAAATGAAAAAGTTCGACCCAGTTGTACGCAAACACGTGATGTACAAGGAAGCAAAGATCAAGTAACAGCCTGTTTAGGTTGACCGGGTCATGTTGGACCCCGGCAGGTTAACCCGGTCAGGCTGACCCCATCAGGGCGACCCGATCAGGCAAAAAAAGGCCCGGTAGATCCGGGCTTTTTTGTGCTTGCAATTCAAGGTCAGCCATTAAAGGGTTTGAGCTGATAACCCTGTAGTCTCAGCGCAAATTCTTCCAGGCAATCGATGCCAGTTGCCTCGGCCTCCTTACACCAGTCCTGCAGCGCGACAAGTAATGCTTCCTGGCTAGCGCCGGCTTTTTGCCAGATGGCCTGTAACTCGTCCTGTAGCTGGTAAACAGTGTTCAAGCTTTCGCTACTTGCCAATGCGGCAGATACCCTCAACCGAGCCGCCTCATCAAGCAGATGATCTACCTTTATCAAGTCACCCGCTGCGCGCCTCAAGGTTCTTCGGTGCTGCGGAGCTGCCTTGAGCTCTGTCGCATGGACAGGCTTGACTACCTTACGAGCGTAGCTTTCCATGACATGCAGGCGACTGGAAATAATCGCCTTGACCGTCTCCACGTCCATCACTGTCTTCTCTGAATCAAAGTGAGGTCTGGGTGCTACTCTGCGGATTTTGGCCAGGCGCAAAAAGCTAAACAGACGAAGGTAGACCCACCCTAGATCCAACTCCCATTTGCGCAATGAAAAACGCGCCGAAGACGGATAGGCGTGGTGATTATTGTGCAGCTCCTCACCACAGATGATCGCTGCAATGGGCGTTAAGTTGGTTGCCGCATCATCAGTTTCGAAATTTCGATAGCCCCAGAAATGAGCAAGGCCATTTATGATGCCGGCGGCTAGCACTGGCACACAGAGCATCTGAATAGCGAAAACTGCAATGCCAGCCAGACCGAACAGGGCAAACTCGGTGATGGCCAGCATGGCGACCCCAAGCGTATTAAACCGGCTATACACATTGCGCTCAACCCAGTCATCCGGTGTGCCATGTCCAAATTTGGACAAGATTTCTGAATCCGCAGCGGCTTCGCGGTACAGCTCAGCACCTTCGAGCAAAACCTTTTTGATGCCATAAATCTGCGGACTATGCGGATCTTCGGGACCCTCACAGCGTGCATGGTGTTTTCTATGTACTGAAACCCACTCCTTGGTGATCATGCCAGTTGTCAACCACAGCCAGAATCGAAAGAAATGCTGCAGACACGGATGAAGGTCAACCGCTCGATGGGCCTGGCTTCGATGCAGATAAACGGTCACCGCCAGCAAGGTGATATGACAGCTCACAGCCGTCCATGCCACAAGTGTCCAGACTGATACATCCCAAATACCAAGAAGGAACAAGCTCAATACCTCTCTGTTTTTTAATTTACGGCACACACCATACACAATCAGCTCGTCAATGGGGTGACACATCATGGTCAAAGCCGACTGCACAGATCAGGTAATAAAGCTCTTTACACGTCTGATACGACTTAGGCACAACTGCTGCAGAGCTAACCCCTGATTAGTTGCTGCTCTATACTCCTGTGCGCACCCGCAGCAACCGAAAGTACCTACAGGGTTCTATATCACCGACATGTCTGTCTCCGCTAATGAAGAAAGCTCCAAAACGTCGGAGATTTTACTGGAAGCTCACGGGCTCACTCGCCGTCTGAGCGAGTCCTCCAGTGTCCAGGACCTGTCACTGGAATTAAAACGCGGCGATGTATTGGGACTATTGGGGCTGAACGGGGCTGGCAAGTCGTCCACGCTGCGCATGCTGTGCGGCATTCTGGTCCCTGATAGTGGTTCGGTCAGCATAAACGGCTACTCGATGACTGATTCACCGCTGCGTGCTCGCGCACACGTGGGCTACCTGCCTGATCAACCGCCGCTTTACACCAACATGCGTGTCAATGAATACCTGAAGTTGGCCGGGCGCATACGTGGTTTAAAAGAGCCTGACCTGAGCAATCGATTGACGAGAGTAACTGACCAATGCAGCCTCGGAGAGGTGAGCAAACAATTAATAGGCAGCTTGTCCAAAGGCTACAAACAAAGAGTGGGGCTTGCTCAGGCACTGATTCACGAACCTGCCGTTGTACTGCTGGATGAGCCGAGCAACGGACTGGATCCACAACAGATGGAAAGCATGAGAAATCTGATAAGGCAGGTAGGCCAGGATCAATCAATTCTGTTTTCCACACATCTGTTATCCGAAGCCAAGGCTACCTGCAATCGGATCGCCATCATTCATGATGGCAGGCTAGTCGCTGACAGGCCAGCCAACGGAGACGACCTGGAAATCCTGTTTCACGGAGCAACAACATGATTACGGTTGTTGCCAGGCATGAGTGCACCACCTTGCTTCGCAGCGGGCAAACCTGGACGATGGCAGCCTTGCTGGCCGGACTATTTGGTTATCTCTTCCTACGACAGCTTGAAGTGTTCATCGATGTTCAAGCTCAACTGGCCATACAGGATCACCCAACCGGTCTAAGCGGATTCATGAGTGTGCGCTATCTTGAGCCGCTTGCTCTGGCCTTTACACTGGTAGCACCGCTATTTGCGATGCGAAGTTTTAGTGACGAATTCAGACAACAGACCTATGCACTTTGGCAATCCTCCCCCGTCAGTACAACATCCCTGGTTATAGGTAAATTTCTAGGCGTGCTTAGTGTTTTAGCGGGGCTGGTTCTGTTAGCCGTCATGATGCTGTTCTTAATGAGAGCTTTCGTCGTTCTGGATTTAGCGCTGTTGCTAACGGCATGCCTTGGGTTGCTCTTGTGCACCGCAGCCTGCACTGCCTGCGGCCTTTACTTCTCATCGCTGACCAAACATAGTCTGATCGCCATCGTTTCAAGTCTTGCCTTGTTACTCATCCTTTGGATCATTGGCAGTGCAAGCAGCAGTACTTTCGCTTTCCAGAGTTTGTCCGCACTTTCGCTGACTACTCATTTGCACGGTTTTTTTCAAGGCTACATCCGAACTGCCGATCTGGCCTACTTTATCCTGATGACTGCTCTGTTTCTCGGCTTGACTATCATCAGGCTCGATGCACTCAGACAGCACGGACGCTGATTGTGAAAAGATCAGCCCGCCTTCATATCATTCTGTCCATACTGCTAACCGGCATCATTTTATCGCTGGGTTGGTTAGCTGTGCGCTTCGACATGGCATTCGACATAACAGCCAATGATCGGCACAGCCTTACTCCCACTACTCACAAAGTACTCGCATCGATCAACACACCGGTAGAGCTAATTGCCGTACTGGGCCCCGACCAGGCACAGCGAAACGGCGTCGAAACTCTTGTTGCACGTTTTCAAGCCATAAAACCTGATATTGATTTACGCTTTATAAATCCAGAAACAGATCCCGCCGCGGCACGAGCACTCGATGCAGCACCTGGAGGTGAACTGATATTACGCGCGCCCAATCGCGAACAGCGCTTGCAGAACCTATCTGAAAGAAGCCTGGTTAATAGTCTGCGCCAACTCACTCAAGAAGGGGATCGCGATATAGCTTTCATCAGCGGACACGATGAACGAAGCCCGCTACTTAATACGAATGACGACTGGTCAACCATGGCACAAAGACTTGCCAGTGTGGGTCTTGTGAGCCGAGAGCATAGTCTGGTGAGCGAACCTTACCTGGACGACAGCATTGATCTATTGGTTATCGCTGCGCCAAAGCGCCCCTATTTTCCAGGTGAAACAGCCAGCATCAACGACTATATTTCACGCGGAGGCAACCTACTTTGGCTAAGCGAAATCCCCAGTGAAAGCCCAAGCGGTCCCAATCTGCAGCTTATCGCAGACAATCTGGGCATTACGACACTGCCTGGCACCGTTATCGATACTGCAAGTCAGGCACTTGATGTTGCTACACCTGATTTCGTGTTGCTTGATCGATTTCCAACCCATCCCGTGACCTCTGTACTCAGCAACCCAGTGTTGTTGCCACAGGCCAGAGCCATAGCAGTCACGCCGCTGGCTGGTCAAACCACTCTACCGCTTTTACAAACACCCGAATCCAGCTGGACGGAAACAGGCGAGCTCAGTGGAGCAATAGCATTTGATAGCAACACCAACGAAGTTGCAGGGCCCTTGTTGCTCGGTATCACCATTGAAAGAGCTCTAGGCGAGGGACAGCAGCGCTTTGCTGTTATCGGCGATGCCGACCTGGGCGCATCGCAATTTGTCGGAAATGGCGCAAATCAGGCCTTTCTCGAAGCGCTGTTTCTCTGGCTTACAGGTGATGCCGATGCGCTAGAATTCGTCACTGAGCGTGCGCCTGATAGTGAGCTGAACCTCAACAATACGGCTATTATCGGGTTAACAGTTCTGTATCTTGCAGGCATCCCAACGCTTCTTCTGCTGATCGCCGTGATTATTCGTTGGCGACGCCGCGCTTAAAATGGTTAGTCACGATAAACTGCTTTTACGATGGAATATCCTGCTTGGAGCCGGGCTACTCATGCTATTGGCAGCCATTGGCGCGGTTATCTACAGCGACAACAAAAAAAACACAAGCTCACAAGTATCACCCCATTTGATCCAAACGCTAACCATTCAACGGCCGGACTACGCTGAGATTCGATTACAGCGACTCGATGAGCAATGGCTGGTAACTGCACCTTGCGAACTGCCAGTTAACCAACAACGCCTGGAACCATTACTCGGTGCACTGATGCCCACCACGCACAGTTATGCCGCAAACGAGGTTGATCTAGAAGCAGCCGGACTGAATGATCCTTTGGCTGTTTTATTCTTGAACGACAGTCAAATTTCAGTTGGCAATACCGATCTCAATGGCGAACGCCGCTACATCAAGCGAGACGACCGAGTCGAGTTTGCGCCCGAGTGGATCCTGTCACTGATCAACGGTGGATTGTCTGCAATTGCACAGTTGCAGGTTTTTAATAGTCCTATCAGTTCAATACAAATACTCGACGATAGCAAGCAGCATTTCGATGTACCCACAGAATCGATCACAAAGTGGCAGAGCTTAAGTGCTCAGCAAATCGTGAGCTGGCCTTTGCAAACATCGGATATTCCGCTGATTGAACAATCAGTTGAGGTGACCCACGACGGCGTCAATCGACAACTGGAGTTGTACACTTACGAACAGTTTGCCGCACTGCGCTTTGAGGACGAAGATTGTGCCTTCATACTTAGCACTGATTCCTTGCCAGATAGCAGCTTTCACTAATGCCTG
Source organism: Granulosicoccus sp. (assembly GCA_045106475.1). Classification (GTDB taxonomy): domain Bacteria; phylum Pseudomonadota; class Gammaproteobacteria; order Granulosicoccales; family Granulosicoccaceae; genus Granulosicoccus. The sequence continues at coordinate 31,916 of JBGCEO010000093.1, read as the reverse complement.
AGTTACCCGAAGTCGAAACCACGCGCCGTGGGATAGAACCACACCTGGTCGGGAAGGCAATAAAAATGATTACCATCCACAATCCGCAACTGCGATGGCCGGTACCAAAGGATGTTCATGTTTTAGCAGGAGCCACTGTTAGCGCTGTCAACAGAAGGGGTAAATACCTGTTGATAGAGGTAGCCGCTGGCACGGCGATAGTTCATTTGGGAATGTCTGGAAGCCTGCGTATCTGCCACGCTAAGGAGGACAGACGTAAGCATGATCATGTGGAATTGATACTCGAATCAGGTGCAATACTGCGCTTTCATGATCCACGACGCTTCGGTTGCTTTCTTTGGCAGGCCGCTGGTGATCCTACCCACAAGCTACTGGAAAAACTTGGGCCCGAACCTCTGTCTGATGACTTTAACGGCGACTACCTGTTCAAGGCCACTAGAAAACGACACGTAGCCATCAAGAACTTCATTATGAATAGCGCGATAGTTGTTGGAGTGGGTAACATCTATGCCAGCGAATCCTTGTTTATGGCTGGTATTCGCCCGACACGCTCAGCTAAGCGCATCACTAAAAAAGAGGCACAATTGCTGGCTGACGTAATCAAGAAGGTTCTGCAACGATCGATTACACAAGGTGGCACGACACTGCGGGATTTTATTAATAGCGATGGCAACCCGGGCTACTTTGCACAATCACTACAAGTGTATGGACGCGAGGGAGAACCTTGCCGGGTATGCAAGACACTTATAAAGCAAAAAGTGCTGGGGCAACGCTCGACTTTCTATTGCTCTCGATGCCAAAGCTGAACACCCGAGGCACAGGGTCGAAGTATAAAATACCCAAGCAAAAACGGCAGGCAAAGCCTCACTTTTGAGGGTTATCTCGCATAAGCGACTCATACTTTAAACGCAATTCACCCTGAGTCTCGGTGTTGTTTGCATCTACTATTATGCACTCCACTGGACACACAACCACGCATTGCGACTCATCAAAATGCCCCACACATTCAGTACACAATTGGGGGTGGATCTCATAGATCTCTGCGCCCATGTAAATTGCATCATTGGGGCATTCGGGTTCGCACACATCACAGTTGATGCATTCGTCTGTAATCAACAAGGCCATTGACAGGATTCCGGTTTGCGATGTGCTCTTAAATGAATAGTTGTACGGCCGTGAGTTTTCACTAGTCCTCGCCCTTACTCAATGCAAGATCGTGACGCCGCTCAAAATACTCGATGACCATGGGATGAACAAATTCGGTCACATCCCCATGCATCCTCGCTATCTCCCGAACAATACTCGATGAGAGAAAGGTGTACTCCTGAGCTGCAGCAATAAATACAGTTTCAATATCGGGGGCCAGGTGTCGATTAACACCTGCTATCTGCACTTCATACTCAAAATCGGATATTGCACGCAATCCGCGAACGATTACCTTGCTGCCTGATTCCGCTGCATAATCAACCAGCAAACCTCCGAATGACTGCACAGTTACATTTTCCAAGTCAGCCAGTATATGGGTGGCCATCGCTACGCGATCATCGAGCGGAAAGAATGGCCCCTTGGCTGTACTCTCGGCCACAGCCACGATGACATCATCAAACATGCTGCTGGCACGTTTTGCTACGTCAATGTGTCCGACCGTCATCGGGTCGAATGTACCGGGATAGATGGCTTTCACACGCATTAAGGTTTCCCCAATAGTTCAGTATATGAGTGTGCTGGAAAATATCTCGCTGCGCAATCAGACAGACCAGCCAATCTGACTTATCTGGCTCGCGAAGAAACTAGACTGAACACACATCTAGCAATCGAGCACAGACCTCGCCAAAGCGTTTTTCCTTACGGCTTGTATATCCTGGTGGTGCTGGATCAACCCACGCCTGCTTTGTCGGTGCCTCAACATAGATCACAGCCGACTTTGACAAATGATCTGGCCACAATGATGCCAGGGTTGCCATTTGCAGGGCTTGGTCAAAGGGCGGGTCGATAAACACGATATCAAATTGCGTTTGGTTTTCAGCCAGGAACAATTCAGCGCTGGTTTGCACTACACGAGTGTCACAGCCCTGTTCTAATCGGGCAGTTTCGTCGATACCAAACAGCTTGAGGGCGTCTACCAGCATTCTGTTTGCCTGCAGATCAGGCTCTACAAACGTGACAGAGGCTGCATACCTCGACAAAGCCTCCAATCCCAGCGCTCCGGTACCGGCAAACAGGTCTAAACAATGACTTCCGGCAATATCGCTCTGCAACCAGTTGAATAACGTTTCCCTGACCCTGTCGCCCGTTGGCCTGAGCCCCGGCGCATTGGCTACGGGCAAGCGACGTCCCCGCCATTGGCCCGCAATAATACGAACTTGTCCAGAAGACTTGCTCTGCCGGCCACTTCTACTAGGGTTTGAGGGTACTGACACGATGTAAGATGCTATTCAACGGGCTGCAGTTGCCATAATACCGACGCGCCCATAGCTTTGCGCAGCGAATCATGAACACGATCAACCAATTGGACAAAACAAACCAGTAAATGGGTATTTTCAGTTTTCTCAAGCGACAAAAAACGCAACGCGAAGAACAACCAGAGGTGGACGTGCCACTGGATGCGAAATTGTCGCGCACGCGGTCCCGCTTTCGAGACAATCTGCTGGACTTCATGCTTGGCAATAAACCGATCGATGCCGATCTGCTGGAAGAGCTTGAGGGACAGCTGATTATGGCCGATGTCGGTATAGACGCCACGGCCAAAGTCATGAATGCGCTCAATCGACAGCTTAGTCGATCTGAAGTGGGCGATTCCGAAGCGCTGCGATCAGCATTGCGACAGGAGTTGATTGGTCTACTCCAACCGGTGGAGCAAGCTCTGGAAATACCCGACAGTAACAGTCCCTTTGTGATTCTGGTGATAGGCGTTAACGGTTCCGGGAAAACCACCACGATTGGCAAGCTGGCAAAACAGCTTCAGGATGGTGGCAAGAGCGTGATGCTGGCCGCCGGCGATACTTTCAGGGCTGCCGCTGTCGAACAGCTACAAACCTGGGGCGAACGTAATAATGTGCCCGTTGTGTCCCAGGGCACAGGCGCTGACTCTGCGTCAGTGATCTTTGACGCCGTGCAATCGGCTAAAGCGCGAGGGATTGACGTATTGATTGCCGATACAGCGGGTCGTCTACACACACAATCCAACCTGATGGAAGAGCTGCAAAAGGTTAAACGGGTAATCGGCAAAGTGGACCCGGATGCGCCGCATGAAACCTTGATTGTGCTGGACGGTGGTACCGGCCAGAATGCCTTGAATCAGGCACGGCAGTTCCATGAGGCCATGAATATTACCGGCATGGCTGTCACCAAGCTCGATGGCACCGCAAAGGGGGGTGTAATTTTCGCCATTGCCGAGCACCTGGGTCTGCCGATTCGCTTTATTGGTGTAGGTGAGCAAGTTACCGATCTGGAAGTGTTCGAAGCGGAGCGTTATGTCGACGCTCTCATATCAACTCGATGAAACTCACATGATTACTTTCGAGCAAATCAACCTCGAATACCAACCGGGAAAATTCGCGCTTAAGGATGTGTCGTTCTCGCTGGACTCAGGCTCTTTCACGTTTTTAACCGGCCACTCCGGGGCTGGAAAAAGCTCGTTGCTAAAGCTAATTGCCAGGCTTGAACGCCCAAGCTCCGGCGAAATACAAATAGGCAATGTGGCCTATAGTGCGTTAAAGCCTCGCCAGGAACCCGCCTTACGTCAGCAAATGGGGATGGTCTTTCAAGACAACCAGCTTTTGCAAGATCGTTCGGTCTTCGACAATGTTGCATTGCCGTTGATCATCGGCGGGTATAAATTTGCTGACATCACCAGGCGGGTTTCGGCTGCGCTCGACAAGGTGGCCCTGTCTAACAAGGCACTGGATTATCCCAAATCCTTATCCGGCGGAGAGCAACAACGTGTTGGTATTGCAAGAGCTATTGTGGCAAGACCCAAACTGCTGCTTGCTGACGAACCAACCGGTAATCTGGATGCGGAAATAAGCGCTGAAATCATGCAGCTTCTGATGCGGTTCAATGCCTCTGGTGTCACCGTACTCATTGCCACCCATGATCAGGGTCTTCTCAATACCTTTGATTACCCTCGACTGACTCTAAATCAGGGACAGTTAGTGCATGAAGATCGTGCTAACTCTGCTTCTGTCAGAGGTAGCGTGCGACCCGCATCGCGCATCCACCGCCGCAATGCTGCGGCCACACAGCAAAGCTGAAAAATGAGCATGGATCACGATACCGATGCAGCAGGTCCACGCTGGACTTATAGCAAGCGTGGCTATGCGCTGGCGCAAAGCCTGCGGCAATTTAAACGCCACAAATTCGCCAGCTTGATAACACTACTGGTGCTTGGCATTACGTTGGCCTTACCCGTCATACTGCTGTTTGCCAGCAATGCGCTTAACCAATTAGGCACTCGCAATCTGGATAACGAGAGTCTGACAGTGTATCTACAGACATCCGTTACGGACTTACAGGGTGCACAGCTAGCTCAGGACTGGCTGGGTAGCCCGGGCATACGCAATACGCGCTATATCAGCCGCGACGAGGCTCTTGCGCTTTTTCGGGAAAATGCCGACATAAGTGAAGCTCTCGATGCCTTGGGTACTAACCCGTTACCCGGTGCGATCATGGTCTTTCCAGATACCAATACGCTGCTTGCGGGCCGTGTGGAGGCACTTGCGCAGACTTTGAGCGGCATCCCTGCCGTGGAGCGTGTCCAGCTTGATTTACGCTGGGTCAAACGATTGCAATCGTTCGTCTCGCTGGCAAAGTTGCTGGGCGGCTTGCTGACCGGATTTCTAACCCTGACGGCTTTTCTGGTTATCGGCAATACCATTAGGCTGGAATTACTGCGCAGACGCAGCGAAATGGAGGTTGCCAGCCTGTTAGGCGCTAACCAGAGTTTTTTAAATCGCCCTATTTTTTACACAGGCGCTCTTTATGGATTTTTTGGAGGTTTAGTGGCATGCATTATTGCGCTTTTAGCGTTTAATGCCATTCAAGGGCCTACGCAGGAGCTCTCTGGCTTATATCAAAGCAGTTTTGCACTAAAAATGCCAAATGCATCACAAATAATGAGCGTATTGGGTGCATCTTTGCTACTCGGGATTGCCGGCGCGCTGAGCAGTTTGTACCGCCCAGCACAGCAGTTAACACTGCGCAGATCATCAAATAACTGATCCAGCAAGCTATTGATTTCGTAAGGGTTATTACTTACATATCGGTAAAGTTAGGCCGCATAAAATAACTAAATCTGGAAGGAACTTTGCCGCTATTTAGCACTCTCACTCTGTGAGTGCTAAAATACAGTTGTCCCGACAGCTGTTGGAGAAACAAAATGAGTAATGCCCTGACTTTAAGTAAAAACACAATGCCGTTGCCTGTCATCGCTGATGACTTGAACAGCTACCTATCGAAAATCGCCAGCATCGATCTGCTAACGGTCGAAGACGAGCAATCCCTTGCGCGTCGTTTGCGCAATGACGAAGATCTTGATGCCGCCCGGCAACTGGTTATGTCACAGCTCAGATTTGTTGTGCACATTGCCAGAACCTACAAAGGGTATGGATTGCCGATGGCTGATCTTGTACAAGAGGGCAATATCGGACTCATGAAAGCTGTTAAGCGTTTTGACCCCGATGTTGGCGTTCGCCTGATCTCATTTGCAGTCCACTGGATTCGTGCAGAGATTCACGAATATGTGATTCGCAACTGGCGTATCGTAAAGGTTGCTACGACAAAATCGCAACGCAAGCTGTTCTTTAAACTGCGCAGCGCGAAAAAACAGCTCAACTGGTTCAGCCAGGAAGAGGTGAATGCGGTGGCTGCCGATCTGGGAGTCGACCCAAAGGTTGTGGTCGAAATGGAATCACGCATGCATGGTCACGACAGTGCCTTTGATGCGCCACCAGGAGCCAGCGAAGATCGTGTCAGTCTCTCGCCTTCGGATACCCTGTTTCAGGAGCAAGAAGATCCGTCCACCATTCTAGAACGTCAGGATGGAAGAGATAAAACGCATGAAGGGTTGGCAGCAGGGTTCGACATACTTGACGATCGCAGTCGCACCATCTTGCAACGTCGATGGTTGGAAGATGAGAAATCGACTTTGCATGAGTTAGCTGATGAGTACGGTGTCTCTGCGGAACGTATTCGTCAGATAGAAAAAGCTGCCATGAAAAAGATCAAGGCACACCTGCTTGCTGCCTGATACGTAAACTAAATCGTAGTACGAAAACAAGCCGCCACACCTATTTGTGGCGGCTTTTTTTTTGCCGAAGCGATGCACTTATCGCGTGAATCTGGAGTAATCAATGTCAGGGGATTCAACACTACCGTCCCAACAACACAGCTACACCGCGCAAGTGGAATGGACGGGCAATCGAGGTCATGGCACGCAAAGCTACCGAGCCTATGATCGAACCTGGGATATAACATCGCCCGGCAAGCCTGTTATCAGCTGCTCTAATGATCCATTACTCGGTGGCGACAAAACCCTACCCAACCCGGAAGACTTGTTATTGTGCTCGGTATCGGCCTGTCACATGTTGTGGTTTCTGCACTTGGCCAGCAACGCTAAAATAGTGGTCACGGCCTACACTGATCAGCCGCTTGCAATAGGCGAGGTGTCAAAAAATGGTGCTGGTCGTTTTCTTAGTGCAACCTTGCAACCGAGTATCACACTGGAAGCAGGAAACGATCAGCAAATAGCTGATGCTATTCACGGGGACGTGCACAACTACTGCTTTATAGCGCGTTCCTTGAACTTCCCGGTTAATATTAAAGCCACTTACCACTACCGATAAGTTGTAACGGCTATCAGCTTAGCCTGTCTGGCTGTCTGATCCACACTGCCTATCAAAATTTACTGTCACGACCAAACCGGGATTGTTGTCTGCCAGGGATATTGATCCGCAATGCAGGTCAGCTATTGCCTTGACCAGACTCAAACCGAGACCGGTGCCTTTAGTCGTTCTGCTGCGTTCAAGCCGATAGAGTCGACGAAATACTTTTTCCCTCTCCCCATCAGGGATACCTGGCCCATCGTCTGCGACGCTGAACCATACATTGCCGTTTTGCTCGCCAGCACTAAGCATAATCGAAGCTGCATCGTTGCAATGGTGTACAGAGTTCTCTATCAAGTTAACCAGCAACTGCAAAACAAGGCTTTGATCGCCAAACATGGGCAGGTACTTTCCGGCTTCCAGATTAACCTGCAGGTGCTGAGAGTTTTCTTCCACTACCGGCAAATAGACCTCAGCCGCTGTTTCTAGAACAGACGATAAATCAAAAAACTTGAACTGAGCTTTTCTTGCGCCCGCCTCTATTTGGGCAATTCGTAGCAAAGCCTCAAAAGTGCCATTGATAGACTGCGCTTCCTCCAGGGCACCATCCAGATCATTGCCCACACATTTGCCTGCACGACTTTTAGTGGCGGCCTCATCGATAGTTATATAAAGACGGTTAAGAGGTGTTTTCAGATCGTGAGCTATGTCGGTGCTTACCTGCCGCATGCCATCCACAGTTTGCTTCAACCGCTCTAGCGATGAGTTGATTTTTATCGATAACTGATCAATATCATCAAGTGCGCAGGACACGGGTAATCGCGCATTTAGATTGCCAGCTGCAACGCCGTCCAAAGCGGTAGATATTCCATCAATTCGCTTATGGGTTCTGATCACGAAAAACAACGCACCCAGAAAAGCAAGTAGTGTGGACACAACTAGCGTCCATACTAAGCATATAAATGCTATGCGACGTAATTCCACCAGATCTTCGAGGCTCTTGCCTAGAGATAATATGTTTCCACCAACCTTGCCGGTGTAGAAACGGTAAGAGCCTTGATCTTCCAAACCCAGATCTTCACCAATCAATACATCCCAACCCATTTCTGTTATGCAGATGGGTACGTTGCCAGCAATACGCTCACCATTGGGGGTTGATAAATGAAACCCCATTGTCGAGGCCATCGGTGATTTGCCTCTCGCTTCAGCCAGCTGAATTACAGATTCCAGCCCACCAATCTCGTAAACCTCTTTAACCGCATCAAACCGTTCAAAAATAGTCTCATCCACTCGGTTAAGAATGCGGTCCTGCAAGGTTTCGTAAAATATGTATTCGGCAATACCAAAGCACGCAGTAAACATCAACCAGAACATGATGCCTATACGAAATGCTGAGCTGCGCAACAGTATAAATCGTGCGTAAAGTGCTGTTTTAAGCACTTGTCGCAGGCCTTGCTTGTTCGACTCAGTGACCGGCTCTTCGCTACAGGGAGAGGTCAGTCCTCGACCCACACAGTCGACGCTCGCACCCATGCTCTGAGGCGGCGTTATCGGTGCGCTGTGGTCAGGATTGATGGCCATCAGGTATCGTCAGATCTTGCAACTAGGCTCGGTCATGAGCGCGCCGGATGCAGGCTATACCCAAGATTGCGTACAGTGTGCAGAAGCTGCTCCGGAAACGGTTTGTCAATCTTACCCCGCAAGCGACTTATATGGGTTTCTACTACGCTGGTTTTCGGATCAAAATGAAAATCCCATACCTGCTCCAGTAACATGGTGCGGCTTACCACCCGCCCTTCATTACGCATAAGTACCTCAAGCAAGGTGAATTCTCGAGGTTGCAGTTCGATATCCTGGCCACCTCTGCGAGCCGTCCGCGCTAATAGATCCAGATACAAGTCTGCCACCTGCAGATGGGTTATTTCAACGGAGGTCGCTGGTCTTCGCGCAAGAGCATTGACTCTGGCAAGTAGCTCGGAAAACGCAAAAGGCTTGGTCAGGTAGTCATCGGCTCCTGCCTCAAGACCTGCAACGCGATCATCAACACCCGATACCGCAGTTAGAAAAATTACCGGTGATTTATTGCCTGATGCGCGCAGACTCTTGACCACCGACAGGCCGTCCATACCGGGCAGCATACGATCAACAACCAAAACGTCATACTCTGTTTGCAAGCACTGAATCACGGCCTCTCTACCGTTGTCCAGCACATCAACAACGTGGCCAGCCTCTTTGAATCCACGAGCCGCATAATCCGCAGTGTGGGGGTCGTCCTCCACTAATAAGATGTGCATATTGTCTCCGGGGCTGATAGACCAATGCGTCTGTGCCAACAGACATACTATCGGCTTTTAAGATGTCCCTGCCTTTGTTGTAACTTTACGATTTTGTATGGGATGCCAGTGCTTGTTTGGCCAGTCGCGCAATTCGCAATACTGAAGGGTGACGCAATCGACGTTGTGGAGAGATAGCTATAAACGTTTCTGTCACTCCATTAATCAATCCAATGCGTTTCGAGTTGAAGCTGCGAGCGATATCATCGGCAATGATTTCCGGAGCTGGAAAAGCTCCCAAGCCGGCTTCTCCAAAAGTTTTCATCAAAGCGCTGTCGTCAAATTCTGCAACCACCCTCGGCACAATATCGATTTCATCAAACCAATGATCCAGGCTTCTTCTAAGAGCGCTGGAAGAATCCGGCAACAACACCGAAACATTAGCCAGAGACTGTGGAAAATTTCCAGAGAGATCCTGAGGCCAATCATTCGGCGCAAAAAACGCCAGATTACTCGAACCCAGTACATGGTTGTAAGCTCTTACGTTTAGTTCAGTCGGAACGGGCCTGTCAGATAAAATTAAATCCAGTTTGTGTACAGACAAATCGGCTAATAGTGCTTCGAGTTTTCCTTCCGAACACGATAGCCGCGCCGGTTCAGAATCACTCAAGGTTACGCTCAGCAACCGGCAGGCCAGTAACTTAGGGAAGGAGTCTACGATTCCAACTCTGAGAGCCCGTAGATTTTCTTGTCCTGTATTTTGCAGACGTTGAGCCAGGGCTGTGCCAACCGAGAAAATCTCTTCTGCATAGGTTTGCACCACTCGTCCAGTATCAGACAGAGTAAGCCCTCGACCAACCCTTAAGAACAAAGGTTCACCGACAACATCTTCCAGCAATTTGATCTGACCACTCACCGTCTGAGGTGTCAGGTGTAACACTTTGGCTGCCTGCGCGACACTGCCTTCACGGGCAACCGTGTGGAAATAGAGTAGATGATTATAGTTTAGATGTCGCATGCCAGATATCAGTTGATTGATTCAGCAGAAAATTACTGAACCAGAAAAAACGTGTAAGCAGCAAAACCTGTGAGCAGCGTTCCTCCCATCCAACGCGCCACGTAGCCAGGTCGCCATGACAGCACAACGAGCAATAAGGTTGCGCCGAGCATAATACTCAGAGGGAAAAGCCCAACTCCTCCGCTATTAATAGGTGTTATCAATCCACTGACACCAAGTACCAAGCCAATGTTCAATAAATTGGATCCAACCACGTTGCCAACAGCCAGATCTGTTTCTCGCTTGGCAACGGCCAGGACGGTCGCCGTGATTTCCGGCAGACCTGTTCCGATGGATGTGACCGTTAAGGCGATTAAAGCATCGGGCACGCCAAATGTTGCTGCCAACCCTACCCCACCCCAAATAAGACCCTCAGCGCCTGCTACCAGCAGCAATATGCCGGACAGAACCCATATGGCGCTCATCAGATTACCTTGATCGCTGGTGGAATCTAACTCCTCACCGAGCGTTTTTTCTAAATCGGGAACGCCATCGATTTTCATGGCCCACCAGACGCTGCCCAATGCGGCAAGCAAAAGTACCAGGCTCTCAAGGCGCCCCAAATACCCGTCAAGAAGAAAAACAAATCCCAGCACTGTGATAAGCACCATGAGCGGCAGCTGATGAAGCCGAATAGATCGATTGATGGTCAGAGGTAAAATCAGAGCGCCTAGTCCGAGCACTATAGCGATGTTAACGATATTCGATCCTACAACATTGCCTGCAGCCACATCCCCATAACCCTGCAAGGCGGCTCCCGCACTTACGAACAGTTCAGGTGCGCTTGTTCCTAGTGACACCAGAACGAACCCGATAACAGCTGCGGACCAGCCAAGCTTTTGACCGATAGCAGTGGCACCTTTAAGCAGGTTATTGCCACCCAGGTAAAGCCCAACACACCCTCCTGCTATAGCCATTGAGTATAAGAACATAGGTATTAGTGCTTCTCGATTTGCATAGGCATTGGCCCATCAGACGATTCAACAATGGACATCAGCTCAGGTACCTGCAAAATCGCATCCAAGCCAGATACTTGCGGCAGCGATGGCTTGGGTTCAACAAAGGTATTCCCGGCACAAGGATGTGAAGAATTACTCATAAGGCGTAACTCTATCGCTGTCTTGCCGTGCACTATCATCTTCGATAATGGTTGGAGACCACAAAGGACTTGCGGTGCGGTAGGCAGCTCTGCCGATAAGATGAGCAGCAACAGGTGCAGTTAACAGTATAAAGCTGACTGTCAAGATAACCCTGGTTGTGACAATATCATCTGCAAAGAAGATAGCCACGCTAATAACACTGAGTCCGACACCGAGCGTGCCGGCCTTGGTGGAAGCATGCATACGCATCAAAACATCTGGAAATCGCAGCAAGCCAATTCCCGCTATAGCAGCAAAAATTCCGCCACCTAACAGTAAAAAAACAATCAGAAAATGGCTCACGTTGTGGACCCCTTCGACGTGGAACTCATATCATCGTATTCCTGATCGGGACTGTCTCGTTCACTAGCTAACGCGTCACTGTTAGCAATGGTGGATGATCCAGGCGCTCTCTCAATGTAACGGGCAAACGCCACAGTTGCCAGGAACCCCACCAATGCTATGGCCAGGCCCAGATCAAGATAGGCAGCTTCTTTGTATAACAAGGACAGCTGGGCAGCGATAGACACCAACAACACCGTTATCAAATCCAAAGCTACCACTCGGTCGGCGCGAGTGGGGCCCAGAATGAGCCGAATGCTCGCGGCAACCAGGCCAACAACTGTCAGCGCCATGGCGATGTCCAATGCAGCTGAAATTGAGATCACTAGCGTAAAGCCTCCTGGACACGATGTTCCATGCCCTGCTTGATATCTCGTCGAAAGGCTTGCGGGTCTTCAATGAACATCGCATGTACAACCAGATGTTTCCTGTTTTCCGACACATCCAGCGATAAGGAACCGGGTGTTAGTGAAATCAGATTACCCAGAACGGTAATCTCGGTATCGCTACTAACGTCCAGCGGGATGCTGATTATTCCAGGCTTACTCTGCCGTAAAGGCATAATCACACTCCAGGCAACTCTCAAACTCGACACCATCAGCTCCCAGATAAAAAATAATGCAAGCCTGGTAACTCCTAGTAGTTTTTGACAATATCGACTTGCCGGAAAAAGAGGCTGCATGACCCAAAGGGTAAAATACCCCACGATAAATCCAACCATAAGACTGGCCAGTGTAAAACTCCCGGACAATGCTGCCCAAACGACAGCCAATGCAAGATTTATCGCAAATGGACTCACAAGCTTTGCTCCCTCGTTGCAGAAGCTACATCCTGGGCTCCTAGTACTACTTCTCTATAAGCACTGACATCAAGCACACTCTTGGCCGCCAAATCGGCAAGGTCGATAAGCGATGTAGGGTTCATGCCGATCAGCAACAAAATGGCAGACAGACTTAACACAGGAATAAGTCGGAAAAACGAGGACCGAAACGGATCAGCACTATCAGCATTAACAGGGGTGGAAGCTGTTGAGCTGATGGACGATGTCGGGCTTTCCAGATCGTTGACCGGCGCAGGTTTCCAGAATGCCTCAAACCAAATTCTCATTAAAGGAATGAACGTCAGCAAGCTTGTCAATAATACTATGCTGATCATCCACCAGGATTCATGCAAAACCCCAGCTTCCAATACCATTAGCTTTGCCCAAAACCCGGACAGTGGCGGGATTCCCACTAGCGCAAGAGCTACCAGCAAAAATAGTATCGACAAGCCAGGAGATGATCGATACAAACCTCCAAGCTCAGCCAGTTCGCTGCTGTTGCCGCGTTTCTCCACCATGCCAACAATCATGAACAACAAGGCTTTTATCAAGATGCCTTGAATCATGTAAAAAATGGAAGCAGACATCGCCAATGCAGAACCAAGTCCAAGCCCGATAAGCATAAAGCCAATCGACGCTATGACGTGATATGACAGAATACGCCTGATATTGGTATGTGATATTGCACCCAGTACACCCACCAACATGGTCGCTAGTGCAACGCCTAGGATGAGCTGTTCTATGACATCGTTGTGAGCTGTGAATATAAGCGTAAATGTTCGAATCAACGCATACACACCCACTTTAGTCATCAGTGCAGCAAACACAGTAGCAATACTGATAGGGAGGGTATGGTAAGAGGCAGGCAACCAGAAATACAACGGAAATACTGCAGCCTTAATCCCGAACGCAACCAGAAACAAAACTGATACGACAGATACAAGACCCTGATTTTCCAGCTCTGCAAGCGCAATATTCAGATCAGCCATATTCAATGTGCCAGCCAGTCCATATACAAGGCCGATGGCGGTTAGTAGCAGCACCGTTGAAACAAGATTAATCGCCACATACTTGACTGCTCCATCCAATTGAACCTTATCGCCACCGAGAACCATCAGAGCGAAAGAAGAAATCAACATCACCTCAAACCAGACATACAGGTTAAACAAATCACCGGTCAGAAAAGCTCCAACAACACCTGTGAGCAGAATCTGCAGAAACGTATCGAAGCCCCCTCTTGCACGTTCAGAATCTATATCGGACAAGGCATAAACACTGACAGCAAGGCCCACCAACGCACTGACCATGACCAGCATTGCACTCAAATGATCGGCAACAAGGCTGATACCCATGGGTGCCTGCCAGCCGCCCATCTGCGCACTAAGCGGACCCTCTAACCAGACAGTTCTTAGCAGCAGTGCCGCCAACAAGCTCAACAAGAGCGCACCAAAAACACTCACCAGGCCTTTGGCCCTGCGCCCACCCGGCCATAAAAAGGCAACGATGGCTGTGAGCATGGGTGTTATCAAGCAACTGACCAGTAACCAACTCATCGGCGTGACTCACCCACAGCTCTTGCACCGCCCTGCCCATCAGTTTCACCATGGCGTTGCTCACTCAACGACATGTCTTCAACATTAGTTGTACCGATTGCCTGCCAACTTCGCAGTGCCAAGGTCAACGTAAAGGACACCAGACCAAAGCCGATAACGATAGCCGTCAGTACCAGTGCCTGTGGCAGCGAATTAGCAACACCTGCTACGACACCGGAATCTCCAATTAAAGGGGGTCGACCTTCTACAACACCGCCAGATGCAAAAATCACCAAATTGGCCACGTTACTGATTAACACCAGACCAAATAGAAATCTAACCAGATTACGACTCAGAATGAGCCACACTCCTCCAGCCATTAAAACACCAGTGAGTAGTCCAAAGAGCAATTCCACTAGAGTGATTCCTCCAGCGCTACTACCATTCCGACTACGCCGCCTAACACAGCAAGATAAACCCCGATATCAAACAACAAAGGCGTACCCAATGCCAGGCCTTTATCAGTTGCAGTAGCGCCGATGAATACCCAAAGACCTGTTAAGAAATCCAGCCCTGAGAACGCAGGCAGCAAGCCGGCGACAATCGCCAGCAAGAGTCCTGCAAGTGCAATGTTTCTCGGATCTGTACGCAGTATCGCTCGCATTGATTGCGTGCCATCCGCCAAGCCATAAACAACCAGACCAGCTGCGGCAACCAGCCCTCCTATGAAACCGCCGCCAGGCTCATTGTGACCTCGCCATAGCAGAAACAGGGAGAACAGCAGCATCAAACCCATCAATAACCGACAGGCAGTGGTAAAGATAATAGAGTTCATATTGGCTTACTCATCAGCGAGAGCGACCAGGTCGCACAGTGACTAGAGCGATCACCGCAAGCGCGGCCGTTGCAACCACCGCAACTTCGCCCAGGGTATCCAGGGCGCGAAAGTCAACCAAGATAACGTTTACTATGTTTCGGCCGTAGGCTTCCGGCAAACTGGCGCTTTCAAAGAATTCGGTTACCGACAGATCAAGCGGTGATCCGGCCACACTGATGGTTATCAGCGCAATAACGATTCCGCAGCCAATTGCAATACTGGCATCACGCAGTCGACCGCCGAGACCTGGGTGTTCCGTGCCAGGAAACTTGGGTAGTTTGAGCATCACAGCAGCAACCAGCACCACAAAAAGCGTCTCTACCATCAACTGCGTGATGGCCACATCGATTGCACCAAAGATGAGAAATATAATCGCCACTCCACTGCCCACTATGCCCAATGCACAGATGGACAACAGACGTGATTTACTCACCGCGACAGCCAACGTTGAGCCAATCATCAGAAATACCACTAACAAAGCCAGAGGTGGAATATCTGTCGGTTCAGTCACCGTGAGCAACGGCACGCTATTAAAGATCCAAGCGGCTCCTGTCACAATCACAAAAACACTGAATATGATGGTGAGATAATGACTCAGCGAACCAGTTTGTAATTGGTCAGTTAGCCTGCGGGCGAATAGTTCTACGCCAGCCAGTAGTGCTTTATAAACCGAGTCACCACTCAGCGGCCAGGCGGCAATGAGCCGATTTAGTCGATCGCGAATGATGTTGATACGAAGAAACAATATGCAACCAATGACAACTGTAGCCACACTGAGCATCAATGGAACATTGATGCCATGCCACAGCGATAGCTTTACCTGAGTCTCTTGCAGCAACACCTCATTAAGCGCAGGTTGAATAATGCTTCGCGCCAGTACATCAGGATAAATTCCTGTAAACAAACCGGCACTCGCCAACAGCATAGGCCCAATCCACATCCGAAAAGGTACCTCACGTATGGGGTGACGGGAAGATTTTGTTTCACCCCGCACAAACACGCGAATGACGATAGTCAATGCTACTGCCACCATCATCGCATTGGCAGCCAGAGCAGCACCTGCAATCAAAGCTGGCTCCTCAGCAATGGCCAAAGCCCCTTCGTACTTAAGCTCCTTACCTATGAAGCCTAAAAAAGGTGGAAATCCTGCCATCGAAAATGCAGCCGCCGCCGCAACTATGCCGGTGATGGGTAGCACGCGCATCAAGCCGCCCAGTTGATTGACCTCCCTTGTTCCTGTTGCGTAATCCACATTACCAATGAGGAGGAACAAAGCGCATTTATAGAATGCATGCACCAGTAGAAAAGTCATTGCTGCCAGTGCGGCTATTCGTACATCAGAGCCCAGAAATAACGTTAAAGTGCCTAGCGCCATGACCGTGGTCCAGGCCAGCATCAGCTTTAAATCGGTTTGTCGCAAGGCCATGACCGACGCCCAGACTGCAGTAATTGCACCCGCTATCGACAAGGTATAAAACCACAATTCTGTTCCACCCAGCGACGGCTGCAATCGCGCCAAGAGATAGATTCCTGCCTTAACCATAGTGGCAGAGTGCAAGTAGGCGCTCACGGGAGACGGCGCAGCCATTGCGTTGGGTAACCAGAAGTGAAAAGGAAATTGCGCCGATTTAGTAAATGCTCCGATCAATATAAGTATCAAGATCGGAACATAAGCCGGATGGTTTTTAATCAAATTGCCGGAGCCAACGATTTCAGACAAACGATAGCTACCAGCAACATGCGCCAGCAAGATCAAACCTAGTAACAGCAACAAACCTCCTGCCCCTGTTACCAGCAAGGCCTGCAACGCAGCTCTGCGTGCCTTGATGTTTTCATGATCGAAACCCACCAGCAGGAAAGAGGTGATGGTGGTCAGTTCCCAGAAGATAAAAAGCAGTATGACGTTATCGGCTGTGACAAGACCGAGCATGGCCAGCATAAAACCCAATAACAGCCACTGCAAACGACCCTGATCCCTGTGCGCCTTGAAGTACTCCGACGTGTAAAGGATAACCATGGTGCCGATAAAACTGATCAGCAAACAGAACAGCAAGCTGAGTCCGTCAATGCGAAACGCAAGCTGCACATCCAGCCGCGGCACCCAGTCAAGCAGATATACGATCGCCTGACCGGAAGCAATTTCGGTGACCTGAGCAGCAAACCAGATGCTAAGCACCACAGCTGTGGTTAAACCGACAAGAAATCCAGCATGTAGTTTTGTTGCAGGCATTTAACCCGGAGAGTGATAGTCATAGAAAAGATTTCACCACTCTACGGAAATTTAGATTTCGAACAATCCGAAGTTAGTTGCCTTACAATACGGTTTTTACGAATTATCAGAAAATAAGCACTAATTAAAAAAACCAAGAACCGTGGGCACATAGTGATCCACCAGCATGATGCCAAAGAGCCACATCAGATAGTTGATGGAGAAAACGAACGTTTTCATCGGTTGCTTGACGGCTGTATCGTCAAACATCTTCCAGGCATGAAACAAAAACATCGCGCCCAATACCAAAGCCCCGATCAGATACAAAGGCCCACTCATTCTAATCAGGTATGGGAAAACCGTGATGATCACCAAAAGCACGGTGTACAGAAATATCTGCACCCTGGTAAACGGTATGCCGTGAGTGACCGGTAACATCGGAATATCAACCTTGGCGTAGTCATCGCGGCGGTGGATAGCCAGCGCCCAGAAATGGGGTGGCGTCCAGATAAAGACAATTAAAAACAAGAGCAAAGAAGCTGCAGTTACCTCATTGGTTACCGCTGCCCAACCCAGTACCGGTGGCATGGCACCTGCAGCACCACCAATAACGATGTTTTGCGGAGTGGCTCGCTTGAGATAAACCGTGTACACAACCGCATAGCCAATCAGCGAAAAAAATGTCAGAACTGCTGTTAGCGGATTAACCAGGAACACCAGAATCAGCATGGCAACCAGGCCCATAAGCAAGGCAAAAATCAGACACTGTCGCGTAGACAAGGCACCCTGAGGCAGAGGACGATTCGCAGTGCGCTTCATTATGGCGTCAGTGCGTTGATCAATGATGTGATTGATCGCCGCTGCCGAGCTTGCCGCAAGGCCAATGCCCAGTAAACCAAATACGGTTTCCTGAAGCGGTAGCCATAGTGGCACTGCCAGCGCCATGCCTACCAGGGCCGTGAACACCAGAAGCAGGACCACCTTGGGCTTAGTGATTTCCAGGTAATCCCGCCAATGCTGCACAACATGGCTAATCAGATTTTCTGGCGCTTTTAATTGAGTTGTTGATTTCATGGCAATTGGCACCCGCTACCCTTGCCCTAACGGCTTGGCTGGGTTGCGCAAGGTTAACCGATGCGGGATACTTTTAATAGATGTTTGAGATCCTTAAGCATTGATTTAGGGGGTAAATCTGGTGGAAATCTCAACATTACATTGCCAAACGGATCGATCAGATAGATTGCATCAGCCAGCTTGTCCATAGAACCCTCTGCTGCCTGTATCTGTCCGCGCAGCGCGGCTTGATTCTCCAAACTCCCCTGGGCAACCATTAACCCTGCGTGCTCTGCTATCAGCTCGGCATTGAGTTGATCTTCCGATTCAAGCAAAACAGCCCGTTGCACCCGGTCCATTCGATGATTGAGCGCAAGACGCACTTGACGCATATGGTATAGGTTAAGTTCGCAGGCATCGGTACACTCACCTTCAGGCATATAGAGGAGTGTCCAGCTTCCTCTGACACTATCGAGATTGAACTCGCCATCCTGTTGCTGCAAAGCGAATTCTGTTAACGGCACGGCAGGTTGGATGAGCTGGCCGCGAGACGTTAGTCCGAGCTGCCCGCCAGAACTGCGAACCATATGCAGGTAGATGCTAGCCAGTATCAAAGGCACAGCAAAAATAGCAAAAATCGATACCAGCTTGATTCGGGAATTACGCCGAACGAGCGGATCGATTTCCGGGCTGGCTTGTTCGTTACTGGAGTAGCTGCTTGAAGAATCGCTCATCTCAGGACTCGATTTTGTGGGTGTTTACCACGATAAAGAGAATTGTCAGTGCGAGAGCCATGGCAAACCACTGAAACGCATAACTATAGTGTTTGGCAGGCCCAGACGCCGCAGGCTGCCAGTTGGCCTTCAGCCATTCAGGCCGAGACGTTAACACAGTGACACCCACTGCATCTGTGCCCACCGCCTGTGCTTGTACGATAACGGGCAAAATTGGCCCACCCAGTTCTAACCCGATGGCTTCATAGTCGAAGTATTGTAGCAATTTGGGCCACGTAGCCGCTGCTATCACCGCAGGCCCGCTGGCAAATCCTTTAGACGGTCTTGATAGGAATCCTTCAATAGATACCCATTGGTTCAACACTGACTCGGGCATCTCGACAGAAGGCAATTGTTGCCGCGACACGCCGGGAGCAACCCACCCCCTATTGACCAACACAGAGCGCCCATCAGCAAGTACCAACGGAACCAGAGTTTCAAACCCTGCCTGGCCTTGATGAGTTCTGTTGTCCCATAGAAATTGACGTGCTACATCATAGCGACCCTGTAAGGACACGCGCTGATAGCTGCTGGCAGCAAGAGTGAGATCAGGGATATCTTCTATTGGCGTTGCCGACGCATTCTGAGCTAACTCTGCAGCTTCCTGGAGGCTGATTTTTAGATCAGCTCTGTTTAGTTGCCAGTTAGCAAGCATTAGCATGCAAGAGAATAGAAACAGGTAGAGCAACACCGCCCAAAGCTTTGGAGAAAAATGGCGGTTAAGTATTCGCATAGTGGTAATCTATAGCGATGCTGCTTGTTAAGTTTATAGTTCTTCTGCTACTTGGCTTTGTCATTGTCAGTCTGTTTTCAGGATTGTACTTTCTGGTAAAAGACAAGGGGCAATCAAACCGCACCGTCAATGCGCTATCTTTGCGTATCGGGCTTTCCATAGTAGCTATTGTCGTCATCATCATCGCAGGCATAACCGGGGTTATAGAACTAAACCCGAGCCCTCTTTATGAATCGAATTCTGAAAATCCTGTCTCCATACAAAACGGTGAGACCTCTAACGGTACGACAAATGATGCAGGCTCAGACCATAGTCGCCGGCCAATAAACAGCCAGTAAAAAAACTTGCCCACTAGCCAATCGCTAGAGCTTGGGTTCAGATATCGGCTCAAAGGCAAGGAAACGCTCAAGCAAGGCATTGGCTGAACAATCCGAAAGCAACAGACTCCTGTGCGACTGACGCATAAACCCTTCAGCTGTAGCATGATCAAGAAAATCAGCAAGGCGATCATAGAAGCCTGCCACGTTTAAAACCCCACAGGGTTTTGAGTGGAACCCCAGTTGCGCCCAGGTTAACACCTCGAATAACTCTTCAAAGGTACCTAAACCGCCTGGCAAAGCAATGAATCCGTCTGCCTGTGCCGCCATTGCCGCTTTTCGCGCATGCATATCAGGCACGATCTGCAGGTCGGTCAAACCACGATGCGCCACTTCAAGATCAACCAAAGCTTGAGGTATGACGCCGATAACTTGACCACCTCCAGCAAGCATGCGATCAGCGAGTGAGCCCATCGTACCGACGTGTGCACCGCCATACACCAATGTGATTTGACGTTGGATGAGCTGGTCTGCCAATGCCTCACTGGCTGCTATGTAGTCCGGACGAGCGCCAGGGCTGGAACCGCAAAATACACAGAGTGCATTAATTGTCATGTAAGGATATTGCCATTGAAAAGGGGCGGAAAATCCGCCCCTTGTTCGTGATTACTTGTGTGCTTGGTTCAAATCACAACAGATACACAAAGATGAACAGTCCTAACCAGACCACATCAACGAAGTGCCAATACCAGGCGGCCGCCTCGAATGCAAAATGATTGTCAGCGCTAAAGTGCTTTCGCGTGGCACGAAGCATGACCACTAACAGGATGACGGCGCCCATCGTTACGTGGAAACCATGAAAGCCTGTCAGGAGGAAGAAAGTTGAACCGTAAATGCCACTGGACATCTTCAGGTTCAATTCGTGGTAAGCGTGGTAATACTCATAGCCTTGCAGGCCTACAAAGATAAATCCTAGCGTAACTGTAGCCAGTAACCAAAGTATGAATGGATTGCGGTGTCCTGCACGAATTGCATGATGTGCGAAGGTACAAGTCAGTCCACTGGTAAGTAACAACAAGGTATTGATAAGTGGCAAACCGAACCAACCCATCTGCTGGAACTTGCCACCGATATCACCGGGACCATTGCTGGGCCATACATAATCGTGCCCGGTGTATAAAACCGCATTAGTCATATCGGCACCACCGCCACCGATGCCACCTAGCCAGGGGCCGGAAAATGTTCGTGCATAAAACAATGCACCAAAAAAGGCTGCAAAAAACATGACCTCTGAGAAGATGAACCACATCATGCACATCCTGAACGAGGTATCCACCTGACTATTGTAGGTACCTGATTCGCTCTCTTTGGCCACCATTCCAAACCAGCCAAACATCATGAAGACCACTATCGCAACACCGATAAAGAACATCTCTTTACCGAATGGCCCTTGGTTTAACCACGTGGCAAAGCCATAGAAAAATATGAACAAGCCGATTGAGCCGACGATCGGCCATCGAGCGGCATGTGGAATGTAATAGCCAGTGGCACTACTCATAACTAGTCCTGTGAGGGTATCTGCGCACCCAGTTAGTCAATAAAAAATCTGTTAGGTCAGTCAGGTTTGTTCAGGAGAACGGAAAAACGTGTATGACAAAGTCACCCTATCCACATTGATGGGCAAGTCTTCATCAATAATGAAAGTTAGCGGCATGTCCTTGGAGCCCTTGGGTTCGAATTCCTGTCTGGTAAAACAGAAACACTCCGTCTTGTTGAAATATTTGGCTGCGGAAAATGGCGTTACGCTGGGCGTCGCTTGTGCCACAACGGCTTTGTCAGTCAGATTTTCTGCATAGTAGCTGGCGTGATAAAGCTTACCGGGCACCACCTGCATGGTCTTGACCATGGGTTTAAATATCCAGGAACCGCCCTGATTAATACTCGCTACAAATTCGACAGTAACTTCGCGATCATCAACGACAGCTTCAACGGGTGCTACTGAAGCCACACTGACACGTCCCGTTTTACCATTCAATCCAGTGATGTCGCAGATAATGTCATATAGCGGCACCATCAAGTAACCAAAGCCGAACATCGCACAGGCCAACGCCAACATTTTACCAGCGACTCGGCCGTGAGAGCGCATAACCGACCGCTGGTGCATGTCAGGCATATTGTCAGTACTCATACCACCTGCCCTCTGCCGTAAAGAATGTAGAGAATGCTGGTGGCGTACAGACAAATAGCCACGAATCCCAACACCAGTGGCAAGCGATAACGCCGAAAAAAACCTGGAGCTTGTTCAGCTTCTGGTTTTGCAACGGGCGTTTCACTAGCTGCAGATGTTATGGATTCGTTGCTCATCGACTCTAGATTAGCGAGTTACTGTGGCAGGCTGAATGTCTGGTGCAGTTTCGAAGGTGTGGTAAGGAGCAGGCGAAGGTACGGTCCACTCAAGACCACGAGCCCCTTCCCAAACTTCACCCGTTGCCTTCTCACCACCTCGTACACATTTGACAATGATGTATACGAACATCAGCTGGCTGAAACCAAAACCGAAAGCGCCTATCGTTGCGATCATGTTCCAGTCTGCAAATTGCAGGCTGTAGTCTGGAATACGCCGCGGCATCCCGGCAAGACCCACGAAGTGCATTGGGAAGAAAAGAACGTTGACAAATACCGTCGAAATCCAGAAGTGCCACTTGCCCAGTGTTTCGTCGTACATATTGCCGGTCCACTTTGGCAACCAGTAATACGTAGCGGCCATAAGCGAGTAAATCGCGCCGGGTACCAGTACGTAGTGGAAATGTGCAACGACAAAGTAGGTGTCATGGTACTGAATATCAGCCGGGGTAATGGCCAGCATCAAACCAGACAAACCACCAACGGTAAACATGATGACAAAACCAATAGCGAATAGCATCGGCGTTTCAAACGTCATGGAGCCACGCCACATGGTTGCAACCCAGTTGAAGACCTTTACGCCAGTAGGCACCGAGATCATCATGGTTGAAAACATGAAAAACAGCTCACCAGCCAAAGGCATGCCGGTTGTGAACATATGATGCGCCCAAACAATAAAAGAGAGGAACGCTATTGATGCTGTGGCGTAGACCATGGAGTCGTAACCGAATAATTGCTTACGGGCAAATGTCGGGATGATAGAGGAGACGATACCGAAGGCCGGCAATATAAGAATGTATACCTCTGGATGACCAAAGAACCAGAAGATATGCTGGAACATAACCGGATCACCACCACCTGCCGCACTGAAGAAGCTGGTACCGAAAAAACGATCGGTTAGTAGCATTGTTACAGCCCCGGCAAACACGGGAATTGTAGCGATCAATAGATAAGCCGTGATGAGCCAGGTCCAAACAAACATCGGCATCTTCATGAAGGTCATGCCAGGCGGTCGCATATTGAAGATTGTGGCAACGATATTGATCGAGCCCATGACCGAGGAAATACCCAGGAAGTGGATGGCAAAGATCACAAAGGCAAAACTATCCCCCATCTGTAAAACCAACGGCGGATAAAGTGTCCAACCACCCGCAGGGCCACCACTGTCCATGAACAAAGTGGACAGCATGATGGTGAATGCAAACGGCATAATCCAGAAAGACCAGTTGTTGAGACGTGGCAGAGCCATGTCCGGTGCCCCGATCATCATCGGAATCATCCAGTTGGCAAGACCCACAAAAGCAGGCATGACCACACCGAAGATCATGACGATGGCATGCATAGTCGTCATGGAGTTAAAGAACATCGGGTCGACGATCTGGATGCCCGGTTGAAACAGCTCAGCGCGGATGACCAGAGCCATGGCTCCGCCGATAAAAAACATGATCAGGGAGAACCACAGGTACAGCGTTCCGATATCTTTGTGATTGGTCGTGGTTACCCAGCGCATGAGCCCCGGTGCGGGACCGTGGTGGTCATGATCATCGCCGTGATCGTGGTTGTGGTCATCTGCCGCATGGTGAGTGACATCTTGAGAACTCATCAGTTGACTCCTGTATTAAGGTTTAAATCCTGGACTGCAGCAACATTGCTTGGCACTTTTAAATCGATGCCATCGCGCAGAGACTTAATATGCGCAGGCTGCAAGGTGTCGCCAGTGTCGTTACCGAAGGCATTTCGCTGATAGGTAATGACTGCAGCGATGTCGGCATCGGAAAGCGCACCACTAAACTGAGACATCAAGGTGCCTTCGACACCATTCATGACGGTACTTATGTGCGTGTCAATGCTACCTGTAGCGACATCACTGCCAGCAATAGCCGGAAACATGCCCGGGATACCTTGGCCTTCGGCCTGATGACAGCTCATGCAGTTTGCCTGATAAACCTGTTTGCCCGCAGTCACGAGTTCCTGGTGATTCCATTGGCGCTCTGCAGCACCGGCAGCTGAAGCCATCGCCTGCTGTTTTTCAGCAATCCAGATGTCAAATTCTTCTTGAGGCACGGCACGAACAACAATCGGCATAAACCCATGGTCTCGACCACAGAGCTCGGCACATTTGCCTCGATAGATACCGGGTTCATTGATACGCGCCCAGTTCTCATTGATAAACCCTGGGATAGCGTCCTTCTTGATGGCTAGATCTTCAACCCACCAGGAGTGAATAACATCAGCAGCCGTATGCAGAAAACGAATTTTCTTGCCGACTGGCACGACCAGCTCGTTATCGACTTCACGCAGGTAGACCGGCTCGTCACCATTAAAGTCTTTGCCCGGAAAAGTTGAGGCGAGATCTACATCAGCACCTTGCTGTCGCGCTTTGTTGTGCTCGGGGTGCAGCTGGCTGTAGAAAGACACACCGCTATCCATATATTCGTACTGCCAACGCCACTGATAACCGGTGACTTTTATCGACATTTCGGAGTCGCTGAAGTCTTCCATCTTGATTAACACTCTGGCCGCCGGTATGGCCATAGCAATCAGGATGACAAGCGGCACAATGGTCCAGACAATTTCGACTGTTGTACTCTCGTGGAAGTCAGCAGGTTTTGCGCCCCTGGATTTACGATGAAGGTACATTGATACAATCATCACAGCGAAAACCGCCGCGCCGATCGCACAACATATATAGAAAATCCGCATATGGAGGTGATAAACCTCATTGCTGATTTCCGTCACCCCCTTCGTCATGTTCAGCGCTCCCCAGTCTGCCCATGCGCCCACCGGCAACAAAAGCGCGACCAACAACAGAAGCGCCCAACGGGATACGTTAGACGTCATAAACCACTCTCCAAATTTTCAAAATCGAAATCTTTCAATACCCAATGCCGGCACCTGAAGCGAAACGCTACTTTGCCAGCACTGCCTGTAATTCTGTGTACAACGTTTTCTTTTCTTCACGATTCAGGCACTGGCCAAGCTCGTAGCGTTTGCCGTGCGCCGAAACACTCAAATCACCCACTTCAAAGGGGCTGTCAGCACAGTAGTATCGCAGACGGCTCCACCGACGTGGCAAGTTTACAGTGACATCCGGTTGATTGTAGCCCCACTCGAGCTTTATCGCCTCATTGTCTACCGTAATTATCTCTTTTCTAGACAATCTTTTTAACGTCAGGTAAAGACAAACCACTATTAACACGACCTCAGCACCCGCAAATGGAATAACCATCCATAATCCGTAGGCAGCCATAGCAATCGCTACACCCATACAAATGAATCCCAGGCTAGCAGCCAGATACAGATTCGCTCGCCAGCTCATGGACTGATTCGCCATAACGATAAGCCGGGTCGACTTACCTTTATTGTCCTGTACTTCGATCATTGGCAGGAAATTATCAGTTATCGACCCGACCGGTCGAATCTAACGTCTATTTTCGTCTATGTACGTGCAACTGTAAAGTTTGGTTGAGCGCTTGTTACCTCAGCGAATGTCATGCCGTTCACATCAACGACGACGCGCGAAGTTACCCTTCCAGGATCCACGCAAGCTGTCCACGGACACTTTATAGCCGTCATCACTGCTTTGAAGCGTGGGAGTTAGCTCGCCCTTCCACCCATGGCCTTGAACCAGCTCCAGCGTAACGCTGAATCGAGCGCCCGCTGTGACAGCTTCCTGAAGCCTGCACCGCACTGCTCGAGACATGAGCCCCTGGCGCCGTCCCATTGCCAGATTGGCGGCACCCACAAAGCGCAGCTCTTCCTGCAGCGCATCAATACTGGGGTAGTCGACGATAAGATTATCGCGATCCAGCACCGGTGCAGCAAAACCCGATGCCATCAAAGTGTCACCAAGATCATGCATGTCAATCAGGCCAAAACTGTGCAGCTGACTGTCGACTCGAGCCCAGGCAGCTCGGTATTCGAGCAGAGTATCGGGGCCTGCGCTGGTAAACATGAAAGCTCCTCCCGGGCAAAGAATACGGGCGGCTTCTTCAAACACACGATGGGGCGAATGGCACCAAGGGAGCATCAGGTTTGAGACCACCAGATCGAAGCTCTCGTTCGCAAACGGCAAAGCGTGAGGGTCACAAGCCACACGCTCAGCCATTCTAGGACGCCGGCGCAGCCATGAGGGCCAGGAACCGGGCATCGATTCGGGTAAGCCCGGGGCTGGATCTGCGCCGATCACCTGAGCATCCGGGTAACGCTGTTGCAATGCGTTCAGCTGGTAACCGCTGCGGCAGCCGAGATCTAATACGCGCTCTGGCTTGATTGCCAGCAATTCAAGCCTGGACTGTAGGCGATCACCAATGGTTTCGAAGACGGCTGCATGCGCCCCAAAGGTATCCGCAGCGCGGGAAAACTGCTTGCGGACGCAACCAATAGGGGCTGGCTGAATGAGTGTGCTCATTATTCGGGTTGTACCGACTCTATTCTTATATAGTGCACCCTGAACCTCATCTTGGTGACCAACTAACGTGTTTAGCGCCGATCTTGCCATACCCGCTCTGTTTGTGGCGGTATTCTCCTATCTTGCAGGCTCCGTCTCTGCGGCCATCATTGTCTGCCGTTTGATGGGCCTGGACGACCCCCGCACAGCAGGATCAGGCAATCCCGGCGCTACCAATGTATTGCGATTAGGCGGCAAACTGCCGGCAGCCTTAACGCTGCTGGGGGATGCGCTCAAAGGCTTTCTGCCGGTTGTGGTTACCGCTGCACTGACTTCCCACCCGCCGACCATTGCTTTGGCTGCTTTGGCTGCGTTCATAGGTCACCTCTATCCGGTGTTTTTTCAATTCGAGGGAGGTAAAGGCGTGGCGACCGCTCTAGGTGCGCTGCTGGGCATTGACCTGAGTGTGGGTGCATTGGCTTTGCTGACCTGGCTCGCTGTCAGTCTTGCATTCAAGCGCTCTTCTCTGGCCGCGCTGATTACGTTTGTGCTGGTTCCTCTCTATTTGCTGTTTGAAGCGCAGCAGGCCTTCGCATTTGTTTTTCTGATCATTGGCGTGTTCCTGTTCTACACCCATCGCAGTAATATTCAGAGGCTTATAGCCGGCACAGAACCGAAGATCGGAAAGCGCTAAACCCGCTCCCTGAAGCCGGCCAGAGAATCAAGAGGCCAACGCGGCTTTACATCGACCTCCAGAGCTGATGATTCTCCGCGCAGTAGTCGTTGTGCGCCAGCCAGGGCGATCATTGCTCCGTTGTCGGTGCAAAATTCCAGGCGAGGATAAAACACATTTATGCCGAGGCTGGTCTGGAGCTCATCCGCTGACAGCCGCAGCACGCGGTTAGCGCTTACCCCGCCGGAAATAACCAGACGTTGCAAGCCGGTTTGCTGCAGCGCCTTGCGGCTTTTTCCAATCAGAACGTCAACCACCGCCTGCTCGAAACTGGCCGCCAGGTCAGCTATAAATTGCGTGTTCTGCTCAGCTGTACCATCAAACGCCTTGAAGCGAGTAATGGCGGCGGTTTTCAATCCGCTAAAGCTAAAGTCCAGATTGGGTCGATCCATCATGGGCCTGGGCAAACTGACTGCCGAAGCATCACCTTGCACCGCTAGCCTGGATAGCTCCGGGCCACCCGGGTAGGGCAAGCCGAGCATTTTCGCAGTTTTATCAAAGGCCTCGCCAGCCGCATCGTCTATAGACTCCCCCAAAAGCGTGTACTCACCCAATTCCACGACATGGATGAGCTGAGTGTGTCCACCTGAGACAAGCAGACATAGAAAAGGAAACTCTGGTGGCGTTGGTTCTAGCATAGGTGCCAACAAATGCCCTTCCAGGTGATGAACCCCTAATGCTGGACAATCCAATGCCCAAGCCAAGGCTCTTGCCATCATCGCGCCGGTTAACAAAGCACCTGCAAGCCCCGGCCCTCTGGTAAAAGCAATGGAATCTATATCAGAGAGCTCAATACCAGCCTTCTGACAAACCTCGCGAGTTAACGGCACAAGGCGACGAACGTGATCACGCGAGGCCAACTCCGGAACCACCCCCCCATAAAGAGCATGAAGATCGACCTGGCTAAATAGCGCATGAGCCAATAACCCTTTGTTAGTACAGTAAATTCCAAGCCCTGTTTCATCACAGGAGGTTTCGATTCCCAGCGTTATCATGTTATTTTTGGAAGAATAATCGCCAAATTTGAGTTTATGGCATAGAACCCGTTATAATAGAGAGCTTTCCGCGATTCAGCCGAGTAATTCATTAATGCCATCAGTACGCGTCAAAGAGAACGAACCCTTCGAAATGGCCCTGCGCCGCTTCAAACGATCCTGTGAAAAGGCAGGCGTTCTGACAGAAACTCGCCGTCGTGAATTCTACGAGAAGCCTACCACTGAGCGTAAGCGCAAGGCAGCAGCAGCTGTAAAGCGCCACCAGAAAAAGGTATCCAAGGAATCCTCACGTCGAGTACGTTTGTACTAATTAGTACAAGTAGTATCTAACCGCACTTAGGCCATGACGAGACGTTACTGGCCTGATGTAGCGTCTCTTTTTAGCCGTCCTACGGATCCACGTGATGAGCGATACCCGTCAACGCGTTCTGGACGATATCAAGACAGCAATGAAGGCAGGCGACAAACCTCGCCTTGCTACGTTGCGCCTGATGTCTGCAGCCATCAAACAAAAAGAGGTCGATGAGCGCATCGAGCTGGATGAGCCGACCACGATCGCCCTTTTCGATAAGCTGTTGAAGCAGCGCAGGGAATCGATCGCTCAGTACACAAAAGCCGGGCGTGATGACCTTGTCGCTCAAGAGCAGGCCGAGGCCGAGCTTATCCAGACTTACCTGCCCGAAGCACTGAGTGATGCTGAGATCGACACTATCGTTGATTCCGCGATTAGCGCAAGCGGTGCGCTCTCTGTTAAAGACATGGGCAAGGTTATGGGCATAATCAAACCGAAACTGCAAGGTCGTGCTGACATGTCTATTGTCAGCAAGCTTATCCGTGATCGGCTAAACGGATAAGTTTGCTTCACACGCCACCATTGGCTGCGAGCAAGACCAAAACGCTGATTGCACAGTACAAAAGCGTGTAAACACGATCAAAAGAAGACGATCCCATGAGTGACATGACTTTTCAGTTTCTGGATCTGCCCAGAAAAGACCCTAAGAAAGTCAAAGCGCCCGTCCGCATTAAGCACTACAAGGAAATATACGGGCAGTTCAATGCCGAAAAAGCGGCCGATCAAGCCGGTCGCTGTCTCGAATGCGGCAACCCCTACTGCGAATGGAAATGCCCGGTGCACAATTACATTCCCAATTGGCTAAAACTGATTGCCGAGGGGAATTTGTTCGAGGCTGCAGAAATGTCTCACAAGACCAATTCTCTGCCCGAAATGTGTGGCAGGGTTTGCCCGCAGGATCGACTATGCGAAGGTGCCTGTACCTTGAATGACGGTTTCGGGGCGGTCACTATCGGCTCTATCGAAAAATACATAACTGATGAAGCCCTAAAAAAAGGCTGGCGCCCGGATCTCTCCAATGTCAATCCAACGGGTCACAAGGTAGCCATTGTAGGCGCCGGGCCGGCAGGCCTGGGATGCGCCGATGTGCTCACACGCAACGGCGTCAAGGCTGTGGTCTTTGACCGGCAAACAGAAATCGGTGGTCTACTGACGTTCGGTATCCCCAACTTCAAACTTGAAAAAGAAGTTGTCTTTACACGGCGAAATATCATGGAAGACATGGGAATTGAGTTTGTACTCAATACTGAAGTCGGGCGAGACATTGCGTTGCAAGAATTGCTCGACGAATACGATGCAGTATTCCTGGGCATGGGTACTTATACCTCCATGCGCGGCGGCTTTGCAGGAGAAGATCTGCAAAACGTTCACGAGGCTTTACCCTATCTGATCTCCAACGTTAACCACCAGTATGGGTGGGATAAGGACATCAACAACTTCGTCAATCTTGATAATAAGAGAGTTGTTGTTCTTGGCGGCGGCGACACGGCGATGGATTGCAATAGAACCGCTATCCGGCAAGGTGCACGATCTGTGACCTGCGCCTACCGCCGCAATGAAAAGAACATGCCCGGCTCTCGCAGAGAAGTAAAGAATGCAAAGGAAGAAGGCGTTAACTTTCTATGGAACCGGCAACCCATCGAGATTGTCGGAAATGATCAAGGGCAGGTAACCGGCGTTAAGGTTGTGACCACAAAGATGGGCAAAGCGGATGATCGCGGTCGACGCATGCCCGAAGCGATAGCAGATACCGAGGAAATCATCCCTGCTGATGCAGTGCTGATTGCATTTGGATTCAGGCCAAATCCGCCGGAATGGCTTGGCCAATTCGATATTGCTACAGATGATAGCGGCCGGGTAATCGCATCAGAAAACGCAGAGTTCATGCACCAGACCACCAATCCACAAATTTTCTCAGGTGGCGACATGGTTAGAGGATCTGACCTGGTGGTGACCGCAGTGTTTGAGGGACGCAATGCCGCCACCGGTATAGTGAAGTACCTTGGGCAGCTTGAGAGCAGGATCGATACGCCAAAGCTTGCAACCAACTGAACCAATCCACTGGTCGACTGAACTGACAAAGCACACAACATGACTGTACCTTTGCAAAACGATCTCTATCTACGTGCTCTAAGTCGGGAGGAAACACCTCGCACCCCGGTCTGGGTTATGCGACAAGCGGGACGCTACCTACCTGAATACCTTAAAGTACGTAAACAGGCTGGTGATTTCATGACTCTATGCAGTACACCGGAGCTTGCCTGCGAAGTCACACTGCAACCCATCGATCGTTTTAACCTCGACGCTGCCATATTATTCTCCGACATCCTGACGATTCCGGATGCGATGGGGCTTGGCTTACATTTTGAAACTGGCGAAGGTCCGAAATTTTCCAATCCGGTGCGCAGCCGGGCTGATGTGGATAGGCTGCCGGTACCCGATCCTTCGGACAAACTTCGCTATGTCATGGATGCAGTGAGTACCATTCGAAAAGAACTGAATGGCCGAGTGCCTCTGATTGGCTTTTCCGGTAGTCCATGGACACTGGCAACCTACATGGTTGAGGGTGGTGGTAGTAAGGACTTCGCCAAAGTAAAAGGCATGTTATTCAGCGACCCCGACACGCTGCACAAGCTGCTGGAAAAAACCGCCCGATCGGTTATTCAGTATCTCAATGCTCAGGTTGAATCTGGTGCACAGTCTCTGATGCTATTCGATACCTGGGGCGGTGCACTGTCGCCGGCAAACTATCAGGAGTTCTCTCTGCAATACATGCAACAGATAGTTGATGGCCTGACAAGAGAGGCAGACGGGCGCAAGGTGCCGGTTGTGCTATTCACCAAAAACGGCGGGCAATGGCTCAACAAGATGGCTGACACGGGATGCGATGGCTTGGGAGTAGACTGGACAACCGATCTGGCTGATGCCCGAGCAAGAACCAACAATCGAGTCGCACTGCAGGGGAATTTAGACCCTTCTGTGCTCTACGGCTCGCCTGAACGCATAAAGGCGGAGGTTAAGCGGGTACTGGATAGTTACGGACCAGGCCCCGGGCATGTGTTTAACCTCGGGCATGGTATCCACCAATTCGTAAACC
>JBGCEO010000092.1:0-16527 GCA_045106475.1 Granulosicoccus sp. | reverse complement strand
GCTGAGACTCACTGGATTGATAAAGCCAACCACTTTGCTTTCATGGTTGTTAATTGCAGAGAAGCATTCAAGGAGAATGACCCTGAAGAGTATGAAGTTGTTTGTGGAGATGCGAAAGGGTTTGACCGCCACCAGTTTCATACCGAAATGCATCGAGAAATGATTCGATTCTATGAAGTAAGCCTCGATATTGAGAACTAGTACCACTCATAGAGTTTGACTAAATGAGATTGCGATCGCCTCAGATCAATGATTGATAGCTAGCACAGCTTTGCGGTTGCAATCTTTCTACAGTTTTAGTCAACAGAGCGCTTTACAGGAATAAAGTGACTGATCTCTTCGTTATTACAGAGCGTTGTCATCACTAGCTCTAGCGTACCTTACTTGTGTGTTTAGTAACCTCGACTTTGCAAAAGCAGGGAATGATGCGCTATATTTTTCTGTAGACTACACTAAGGTAAAAGCCGGAACAGGCTAAAAGCGAATTAGAGTGCATTTTTTAAACGATCTTTGTTTTGTGTAACTGATGAATAAATCATCTAACCGTTGGCAGTACATTTTTCAGGTACTACTAATACTTATTTCTTTGACCACGCTACTCATTGTGGCTCAAGCTTGGTGGATGGGATTCGCTAGCCAAGGCTGGGGAACCTTATTAGTATTACTGATTGCAGCGATCTTGTTGTTTTTGGTTGCTCATCAGATAGCTGAGAAAATAGTCTCCGCCTCTCTTAGCACCTTAACCGTGGAAGGGCAATCATGGGAAGAAACTGCCACGCCCAAAATACACTATAAGGTTAAGAGGCGATCGGTGAAAGAAGCACTACTCAGTTCCTTACCCAATAACAGCAACTCTAACTAGACTTGCGTGCCTGACGCTAGATAGCGTCACGATACAAACTCTGCATTCCAATTGTTTCTATGGCTTTTCAACTATTTTATAGTTTGTTCAGATAGCGATTAAAACTCAATGCGAGCTCCAACCTTAAACCAATTCTGCGTAATAAAGTCATGAGCCAAACGAGTCTCGTAGTACGCGAAAGCACTCCTGCCTTTTGCAAATATCGCCGTTGCCCCAATTCCTAAATTGGCAGAGCTCGTGTCACGTTCTTCACCATCCACCACAAAAACCTGCTGGTTTGGATCTGCCAGAAAAAAGGCACTTAAGGGATCCTTATCCCCATCTGCCTCAATGGCAAATTCGAGGCTGGCTTGAGGCACTAAAACAGCCTTACTCGTGTTTACTACTCTTGCCACGGTTGCGCCGACTGAAAGAGTGGTTGAGCTTATGGATTGAGAACCGATACTGAGAGTCGAGCCAAATCCTGTCTGATTGGAAGTGGCCTGCTCGGAATAACCGTCAACACTCGCCCTTGTCAACGCTGCACGCGCATAGGGGCCAACATCCCAACCGGAAAAACGAAAATTCTTGCCAACTCCCACACTGAGAGAATAACTGGAAGAATCGGTGCTTGAGACGGCGAGCACCTGGTCAGCACCGTCAAGGCTAATCTGGCGTGAGAAGTCAAACTCATTAGTACCAATGTCGAGTACGACATCAAGATAACCCACACTCTCGCGAGAATAAGTGCTAAAAAATGTCAGGTTGGTTCCTTCGACTTCACTATCACCAGCTGTATTGCTGAAATCTGTGCTCTGCTGAAAAATTCCAATGCCAGCGCCAACAATGAAATTGTCGGATAACCGATAGTCAGCTCCAAACGTAACTTGACTGGCTGATAGGTCTGCGTCCTGCTGCAATCTTCTTCCGTCAATATCACCATCGGAAATCTGACCAGTGATGAATAGCTCAACGTTCTCTATCGAAGGAGCTGCCGCAGCACCGCCACTCAGAAGTGAGCTTGCCTGCTGATTCGAAGTGTCGCTTTGCTGCTCACGCAAGGTATTGATGCGTGCATTGACATTAGTTACCTGTAAATCAGATGCATCCGTGAGAGTGTCGCTGATGGCGAAAGCTTCCTCCGGCAAAAGTCTATCTAAGCCAATTGAGAGATCGGGATCCTCATCATTCAGCGCATTCAAGATCGCACAGGTGTTAAGTAGATCTACAGCAGCAGCGGAGGTACCTGAGTTACCAATACCAGTGCAGGCATTGTTAACAGCCTCGTCTGCCGCCGATTGATTCGTGTTCAAACCGAATACATCCAGATTGATCGTCACACTTTGGGCGTAGGCTATCTGAAACACAGACCCCAGGATGCAAAGACTAGCTATAATTAAAATACGATAGGTTTTCATCCCGAATGTCCTCTAATGCAACTCCAAATACACTGTCAATCTTGACAATAATTCAAGCCTGGTGATCTCACAAAACGCAAGAGTCACTCATCTTGAAGCAATCTGCGCTCGGTGAATCATATCCTAACGTACACCTTTTTATTCACTGCTACTTGGTTTAGCAGGATTTTTGGAGTATTTGCGAACTAACTCCAAGTCTTTTACAAGTGCGTACTAGCTCACCGCTATCGGCTTTCCTGAGAGTTGTTTATGAACAACTATCCATAAGTCTAAGCACATATGGTTTTATAGATTGCCAAAAAGGACTCGATTTCTGTATCGTGACGTTGTCAACAACAAGCCAAGGTAAGCATTGTTAAG
Organism: Granulosicoccus sp.; assembly: GCA_045106475.1. GTDB lineage: Bacteria > Pseudomonadota > Gammaproteobacteria > Granulosicoccales > Granulosicoccaceae > Granulosicoccus. Next base: position 13,908 of record JBGCEO010000092.1, on the reverse strand, counting down.
CTACGCGGCAAAATAGTGATGGCCATGCCATTACCTGCACCAAGCAAACACTTTGCTTTTGGACTATTAATCAAGGAGTTGAGGGATGTTGAAACCTACAAATTTATTTTTGGTACTGATCTCAGCTTTGGTGGTTGGCTGCTCAGAAAACACTGACAGCACACTATCACTCGCTGCAAACGGCAGCAGTGAAATGCAGTTTAGTGCTCCTCCTCTGCTGATCAACTCACGAATGATAAGCCAGGAGGCACTCTTTGCAGACGTAACAATTGCCTATGACGATGTTAGCAATTCTGTTACTGCGCAGAGACAAGCCACTACAGATGTCTGGGTAACTGAACTTCAAGTTCCTACTCAGACCCCGTTTTCTATCACTATCACTTGGTACGATCTTGTTGACCAGCAGCGGCTGGATCTAGTGACATCTACTAGAAACTTTGGCCCAATCGAGTTTTCTGGAGAACTATCCATCACTCGGGATTTTTCCGATTTCGACAGTGACGGGTTTGATGCTGATTTTGACTCCATTGCCAATCTTACGGAAAGATTAAACGGCACCTCGCCTTTCGCCCCTAATGCACCGGACGATCCAACAACAACACCTGTCCCAGGCACAACAACAAATCCTGTAGTAGACGGATACGAATTCGTTAACAGCGCCAATGGTGCTGTCAGTGAAATTTCTGATACTACCGATACTCAATCAGTCAATATTATTCAAACAGTACCTGTTGCGAGCAGTTCAGTTCCATCATCTGTGGATACCCCTATCACGTTGTTTTTTGATGACAAACTACTGTTGGATTCACTGTTCGGCAACATAAGAGTTTTAGAAAACAATTTACAAATACAGGGAACAGTCACCATATCTGAGAGTTCCAACGGATTTGCAATACTGACTTTCAGTCCTGGCCGGCCCTATCAAGACGGTGCAACAGTTAGTTTGCAATTCACCGGTGGCGCTAATGGCGTTCAAGATGATGGGGGCAACCCACTTATTGGCAATATCGGGAACAATTTTGAATTGTCCATCAACACGATCAGCCAAAACACCGAAAGCTTCGATAACAACTTTAGCTTTGAAAGTGAGAGCCAGGGCGTCGTGTTTACAGGAGACGGCGCCATCCTCAACAATTCACTGGGTTGTGTAGCGCCAAATGCCGGCAATAGTTTTGCTGCCATTAGTACTGGAAATTCGCTCGTTTCCAGCGGCAGTGCAATCGACGGAACTTCCAGTACTATTCAGATTGGACCCATAAATCTAAGCGCTGGAGCGAGCAATATCTCTTTTGACTTTAATTTTATTTCAGAAGAGTTTCCTTCGTTTATTGGCTCTGATTTTGATGACTCGTCTGTCATTTCAATTAGCGGTCCAAGCAATACATTTTCAGCAGTTCTTACGACAGTCAACACAATTGGAACAGACGGTTTTAGTGTTTGTTCAGGCGTACCGGGCTTGAGTAACAGCGCTGGCGAAACTGGCTGGCAAAACCGCACAATTAACATTGCAAACCTCGGCAGCCCAATCGTCATTACGTTCACAGTAACCGATGTTGCCGATTCTGGATTTAGCTCAATACTGGCAGTCGACAATTTCAGTTTTTAATTTTCCAAAACAGTCAGTTTCAGACATAACGTCACTCGCGCCGCAGAGACCTTAAGCCAGGCAGACGCCGCCTGGCTTTCTTCAAGTCGTTGCAATACAAATTGGCAAAGCGACATACTGCTTAGCCTGAAAGTAAAGCCCGAAAAGGTGGTTAACACCTGGCTGCCTGTTGAGCTCAAAGGATTAGCAATAAAACGAACCATCAAAAAAACAGTGAATCAAAAGCCTCTTCACCTTTTTTACTAAAGCGCACAATTCTGCTTGCACTATCACGCTTGACCCAGCGCAATGCTTCAAAGCGTGTCATCAATGCTCTGCCAACGCTACCAGCAAGATGTGATCGTCGCTCACTCCAATCCAGGCACTCCTTGCACAGAGGTGATCTCGATGCCTGCAAACCATGCAGATCAATGCCAAAATCAATCATAAAAGACTGACCTTTTCGGGTCAGTTTCAGGTGACCCTCGTCGTTTACCAACAACCGCTGCGTGAATAGACTGTCATAGAGCTGAATTGCCCTATGACCAGCGAGATGGTTATAACAGACCCGCGCTTCACGCATGGCCTCAACCTTTGGGCCAGTGCGAGTACGAAGCGGCTCATTGCCAGCTGTCAAACCCATTAGACTCTCCAACAGCATCGCGACCTCCGGACTGGCCAACACGAAATACTTGTGCCTACCCTGCCTTCGCATCGCGAGAAGATTTCCGGATTCAAGCTTTGCCAGATGTGAGCTGGCAGTCTGCGGGGTTACTCCAGCTTCAAGGGCAAGCTCTCTTGCTGTAAGAGCCCTACCGTGCATTAATGCTGACAGCATACTCGCTCGCGCATTGTCACCAATCAATGCACCTATTCTGGCTATGTTGGGGGTGCCGTCCATAGTTCGATCATAACCGAAGCATCTACGGTTTGTAAAAAGGCACACTGCCATGACTGTAAGAGGCAATTTGTCTAACCAATAGGAGCATCCCATGCTGACATGTATTATTCGCTACACCATAGATCCGACCAAAAAAGCACAGTTTGAGCAGTACGCGCGCACTTGGGGAGAAGCGATTCCGCGATGTGGAGCGGATCTGGTTGGTTATTACTCTCCCCATGAGGGATCGACGACACTCGCCTATGGCATCTACAACATCCAGAGTCTTGCCGCCTATGAAGAGTATCGCCTACGATTGTCGCAAGATACATTAGGCAAGGAAAACTATCAGTTCGCGCAACGCGAGAAATTTATCCTGAGCGAAGATAGAACATTCTTGACTCTCGCCTCCCACCTTCACGAGGTACAAGCATGATCGCAGTCATATTTGAGGTAGTACCTGCAAACGGTAAGAAGGACCAGTATCTTTCAATTGCAGCAGACATACGTCCATTACTGGATCAGATAGATGGATTTATCTCAGTAGAGAGATTCCAGAGCCTTAGCAATCCAGATAAAATTCTGTCGCTGTCATTCTTCGAGAATGAACAGGCAATTAGACAATGGCGCTCACTGGAGGCACACCGCGGTGCTCAGCAGGCCGGTCGATCAGGTACTTTCTCAGACTATCGCTTGCGAGTGGCCAGTGTACTACGTGACTACGGCATGAATAACCGGGAGCAGGTTCCATCAGATAGCCTTGCCGTGTTTGACTGATGCTGAGGTTAACTAAGCAGTTTGTCTGGCAGTTAGTGCCCATCCTCCTGCAATGGTGAGCAGAGTACCTCCACCTATGTTGAATCGTCGCTGTGCTCTAGGCGATGATAAAACACTACGCGCTTGTTCAGCAAACAGAGCATATAGGAGTGCATTAAGCGTCGCCAACATCACAAAAGTGACTGATAGCGTCCACAATTGCGTGCTGATCTTACCCGCAGGGTTAACGAACTGAGGTAGAAACGCTACAAAAAAAATGATGCCCTTCGGATTTAGTGCTGTTACCAACCAGGTATTTGCAAACAGCGTCCAGCCTGAAACCAATTTACCGGGTGACTCATTGTCTACTACTAACGATGGTGTTCGTATCAACTTGATACCCAGGTAAATCAAGTACAAGCCACCCACCCATTTTACAACTATAAACAACCATGCCGATGTGGCGAGCAAAGCACCCAATCCTGCGAGCGATAGAATCAAAGCCGTGGTATCTCCCAGCGCCACTGCTGCAATCAAAGGAATCTGAGCCCGTCTGCCATGAGAAAGTGAGTAACTCATGACCGTCAAAATAGTCGGTCCGGGGATGATCAGCAATACGCTGGAGGCCACTACAAATGCAAACCAATGTTCTATCGACACGCTATGCTCCAGACCAGTGTTTCTGTTTAAGGGGATTGGTACTTACATCCATTTTCTAAACTCCGCGGGCAAGGGTGTTAGCAGTCCTTCCTGTTGCCAGGCTTCCGCTTTGGCGCGATCAGTAATGGCATCTATACGATCGTCATCCAAGGGATGAGTGCTGATAAATCGCTCCGCCCACGCCGGTGCATTGCCAGTTTGGCCACGGTTTTTCTTGAATAGCTCGAACAAATCAGCAGCACCATTAACATGTCCATACAAAGCGTTAACCGCCGCCAGGGCTTCATAGTCTGCAGCCACCTCCATCTTTCGGGTGAATTGCATGCCCGTAACCATACCGGCGTTAGATAAAACCCTACCGGCCATGCCAGTTCCTGCATTACCGGTAAGACCCAACAATGCAACCGTGCTGACAACGCCACCACCAAGAGCTGCAACCGGATCACGATGAAGCACATGGGATATCTCGTGTGCCATCACCATCGCAAGGGCATTTTCATTCGGCATACTGGACAACAAGCCTTTATAAAAAAGCAAATTACCCCCCACTGTTGCAAACGCATTGAACACATCATCGTTACTATAGTGGATTGTGACCTGCATACCCTCGGGCATAGGTAAATGCGCGCTGATGCGCTGGCCAAGTTCGTTTAAATACTCAGCCATTCGTGGATCTGCATTCTCACTTCCCAAAGGCAGATCAAGCTTTTCCATCACCTCAAGCTCAAAAGAAAATGGAATGTGCTTGGCCAAAGCCGAACCCGTAAACTGTAAGACCACAACAAGCCCAACAACTAGAACCAACGCAGCGATAGCCAGTTGAAAAAACTGCTTCAATGGGTGAACACGCGTTGTATTGATACCTTCCTTGGGCTGTCTGTTTTGATATTCCATCGCAGCTTATCTAATGGTCAACCGGAATCATTGCGGTGCCATAGGCCAGCACTTCCATAGCCGCCAGGCGGCCTGTTGCAATTCGAGTTGTATCGAATTTGACATTAAACACATAGGCAGCATCAAGTACTTTAGCTTGATCTTTCATACGAAGCACAGACTCTCTGCGTGCCCGATCCAGCATTGATTCAAATGGCGTAACCCGGCCACCAAAAATGTTTATCAAACCAGCTAAAAACACCTTGAAATAATCGGAGGCAATAACAACATTGCCGGTGACCAATTGTTGCCGGTAGGCTCGATCTTCGGGTGGGTATCGAGTGGCGACAACCGGCATACCTTGAGATTTGGCTTCTCGTTCCACCAATCGCTTAAAGTGCCGTTTTTCAGCGACTCGACCAAACAAATAGCCCAGCACCAACAAAAGCACCGCACCAATTGCCTGAACCATCAGACTATTCATCTTGCAACTGCACAGCTGTACCGTATACAAATATCTCGGCAGCGCCTGCCGCAATACTCGACGTGCTGTAACGAATATTCAAAACAGCATTGGCTCCAATGCTCTCAGCCTGTTCCAGCATTCGGCTGGTAGCCTCATCCCGCGAATCGGACAGCAACTCTGTATAGCCGCGTAACTCGCCACCAAAAAAATTCTTGAAAGAAGCGGCAATATCCCTCCCAACGTGTTTTGAGCGTACCGAACTACCCTGTACTAAACCCAGGTGACGAACCACGGTTCGTCCTGGCAAAAATTCAAGATTGGAGACCAGCATCGCAATTCCTTTAGATTTGACTTAATAGACCCGGATATCTGGCCATTGCCATCATTGTAACCCCGATATTGGTCGACGCCAAAAGCTACACTATGTAAATGAATACCATATGCATAGTCACGGCCCTGCCCGCCGAGTCTCGCCCCTTTATAGACGAATTCAAGTTAAAACATCTGGATGCCCGCGGATTGCGACTTTATGGAAACGACGACTACCTGCTCCTGCAGACCGGTGTTGGCAAACTCAAGGCAGCTGCGGCTACGGCGGCTTTACTGCATTCAAGACCGGAAGTACAGGCGATAGTCAACGCTGGCATCGCTGGAGGCACAGCAGATACAGGCAGCATAATATTGGGTCATCACGTAGTGGACACGGCTACCGGGGCGCAGTGGTTTCCGCATCTTGCGCCTCAGCGAGTGACATCTCATTTACAATCAGCAGCTATTCACACAGTGGATAAACCCTGTACTGAATACAGAGACGGTGTAGTGTATGACATGGAAGCCGCCGCTATTTTTTCGGCAGCAAGTACGTATCTGACAACTGATCGAATGCACTGCGTGAAAGTTGTCTCCGACAACCCTCAAGAACCCGTGGTATCTCTTCAAACTAATCAAGTTGTTGAATTCATGCGTAACACTGTGTCTACTGTTTCCAATCTGATTAATTGGCAGTTAGGTAACTCTGGAGAAAACCCGTCAATCAGAATCATCGCCAGTCTCTGTGAGAAAATTGAGTCTCGTGTACATCATAGTGTTAGCGAAAAACACCAGCTAAAAAGGATGCTAAAACAACACTGGTGTATGGATGGCACAGTCCCCGAACTCAACACATTTGATGAATTTCTGTCAGCGCGGGAGATCAAACGCCACCTGCAATCAGTAATATCTAAACTACCCTTCAGTTACGGTACCTGACACCTTGGATACCATTTACATTGAGCGTGAAGTGCTCACGCATCCTCGTAGCCTGCGTATTTGCGAACGCTATCCCGATGCAAGACACATAACCATCGAGCGCTACTCCGATGTGTTTAATGCGCGAGCACAAGATTTTGTGCAGCAGAAAAAAAATCCTGCATTGATCCTTGCCAGTAAGCATGGGAAGCGTATACACGCAACACCACCCGGGTATCACATCGGCGGACAAAAAAATTTTTATTTTTCGCACATGTTCAATTGTGTTTATGATTGTCGCTACTGCTTTTTGCAAGGCATGTATCAATCCGCTAACTATGTAATCTTTGTTAACAGTGAGGATTTTCTGCAGGATATCAGTGACACCATCAGGCATTTTAAAACTGATTGCTGGTTTTTTTCCGGATACGACTGTGACTCTCTCGCATTGGATCCTATCACCCGCTTCGTTGACGATTGCCTGAATTTCTTCGATGGATTAGAAAATGGGTGGTTAGAATTAAGAACCAAAAGCACACAGATAAGACCTCTGCTCAAACGTGAGGCTCTACCCAATGTTGTGGTAGCGTACAGTCTCTCCCCTCAGGCAATTGTCAGCACAGAAGAGCATGGAACACCATCACTTAGCAAGAGAATCGCTGCACTCAAGTCTCTTCAGGATGCTGGATGGTCAATTGGACTACGTTTCGACCCATTGCTGTATGCTGATAATTTCGTAGATCTCTACAACTCAATGTTTGACGAGGTTTTTGACACTCTGGATATGAGCCGTATACATTCGGTAAGCTTGGGAGTTTTCAGACTTCCAAAGGGATACCACAAAAAACTGGTCCGGATGTATCCTGATTCACGCCTGCTTGCTGCAAACGTATCCCAACGTAACGGTATGATGAGCTATCCGGAAGACACCGAAAATACGATGCGCAGCCACTGCATGAAACGCTTGAATGAAGTTATTACACAAGATCAGTTTTTCCCGTGTAGCTAAGTAAGAAAACCTCTCTATAAGAGCTTACCCCTGCTTAAAGGCCTGTAAATACATCACCCTTACAAAAACAACCGCAAGTACTTAAATATTTCTGTGAAAGACTCAAAGCGTGTATTAGTAACCGGTGCCAGCCGAGGAATAGGTAGAGCATGCTGTGATGTACTGGCTACTCAAGGGATAGGCGTGGTATCACTGTCACGCTCAACACCGGCAGATATCCCGACAACCGAAACACATTATCGCGTTGACCTTGAAGACTTCACTGAAACAAGCGCAACCATTAAACAGGTACTGCAGTCGCACTCGATATCAGGAGTGATATGCAATGCAGGGCGAGGCGATATTGGCTCTTTAGAGAACTTTTCTGTACAGCAAATACAACAGAGTCTGGCATTTAATCTTATCAGTCCGATGTGCATCGTACGTCAGTGTCTACCCACACTACGTAAATGCAAACGCAGCAATATCATTTTTATAGGCTCAACAAGCGCCTTGCAAGGAGGCAGGTACGGATCGATCTATAGTGCTGCAAAATTTGGGCTTCGCGGTGTAGCGCAAGCGCTAGGCTATGAGGTAGCAGGAGCAAACTGCCATGTAGGCATTGTTCATCCCGGCATGGTAAGAACCGACTTTTTCGATGAACTGGATTTTGAACCTGGACCAGAACAGGCACATGCTCTCAACGCTATCGATGTAGCCAATGCAGTACTTAGCATGATTCAGGCACCGGACAACGCTGTGGTCAGTGAACTCATCGTACAGCCGCGACAGCACGTGGTTCAGAAACGAAAAAACTAGGCCTGTGGATAAAAAAAGGCGACAGTCATTGGATGACTGTCGCCAGGGTCGCTTCTGAGCTCTACAAGATCGACCGTTAGAGCACAGGATGTGGTCTAAGGCGTGTTAATATCTCCTTCCAGATTTCCAGAAAACGTGACATTAGCGCCAACAGTTATGCCGCAATCTGCTTGATTTCTGTGGATACCAAAACCTGCACTTTCACTGATAGTGCTGTTGGAGATGGACAACAGAGAAGGTGATGACGAAAAGCAAGCAACGGATATATTCCCGGTTGCATTGCTGGCTCCACCTGATCCACCATTGGAGATAGTCACAAAGTCCAGAACGTTCAACGGATTGTTTGAAAATCTATATGAAATTCCGTCCCAGTGACCGGTAATAGATTGAGCGCCCACAAAAGTGATTGGCGATGCTGCCGTACCTACAGCATTCAGGGCTCCATCAGCCGTTACTTCAATACTCGCACCACCATCTGCAATGAAAGATGCCCCTGCGGCTACAGTCAAAACTGCATCAACATCCAGATTGTCAAATAGGTAAGGCACATTCAAAGCAGGCCAGGTGGCCGCAGCACTCAAGGTTCCATCAATGATCGACAGCCCATCGACGGTGTTACCCTGAAGATCCAGGTTAGATCCTAAAGCACCAACGGTGAGTGGAGCAACCACACCAGACATACCATTGCCGCTACTCACCACGTTCGAAAATTCTGTGAGTGTGGCATTGTCAGTGATGCGAAAACCAGGACCATCATTGTTACGGAAGACTACATCCGACACAGCCAATCTAGCGGGTGAGCTAGAAAATGCTAGCAAATACACGCCCGCACCATCATTGGCTAAACTTCCCGCATACTCAATAACAGCATGTTCGAGTCGATTATTAGTCGAGTTACTAAATCTGAATTGAATACCACGCCAATACCCTGGTGTCATTTCTGTTCCAGTAAACACGATAGGCTCCGATGCGGTACCAACTGCGCTTAAGCTGCCATCAGCGCCCACCGCGATCGAGCCACCAGACTCGAATCGAACTTCGGAGCCTTCAGAAATAGCCAGAGGCGCATTAACATCCAATTGATCGGTCAGGAAGGGCACATCGATCTTCTGCCATGTGGTGGCTGAGTTGATGGTCGAGTTTTCGATAAATAGTGCATCCACCGCATTTCCCGTCATTCGACTATCAGGACCAAAGTTGGCAGCAACCTCAGCAGCTGCTGAGGCAGAGCGAGCATTGCCGGTTGAGATAAAGCCATTAAAATCACTAATAATAGTATTGGCGCTCAATGCAACACCATCACCAACACTTCCACGTACCAACACGTTATTGAGCGACAAACGCACCTGTGATGACGTGAAACCTGTTGTCAATAAACCTGCGCCACTGGATTGGCCACCAAACTCAATCACCAGGTTGTTCAACTCATTGCGCGTACTGTTAGAAAAACGAAAATGTACACCGTCCCAGATACCCGGCGTCGGATCCACAGCAGAGAACACAACCGGAGCTGCTTCAGTACCATTGACAGCTAAAGAACCTCCATCATTTACTTGTAGTTGGTGTCCCGAATCAAACTTCAGTACGGTGCCAGCTTCAACGATAAGCTGACCGTTCTGGTTTACATCGATATTCCCTGTCACTCGATAACAGGGCTCATCTAGAACTACTATCTCTGAAATGCTGAGCGTCTCCAGCTCTGTTTCACACGACAGTCCTGATACATCAACCTCTAGCAAAGAGCTGACAAGTACGGGTGGCTCTGTAACACCGGGCCCTGGTCCGGGGTTGGGATTTCCACCACTCAAGTCAGTGCCAGTTGTGGTCGTGCATTCAATTTCACTGGGCTCTGATTCATTTTCACTAGCATCGCTGGTAATAACTTGATAGCAGTACTCGGTTCCACTATTAAGCCCGCCATCAGTCAACGCCGTTGAAGTGACACGTGCAATTTGATCTAGCATGGCAGAACCTTCACCTCGCAGTACTCTGAAAGAGGCGACATCTGCGATGCTTGATTGAGTCCAGCGAACAACGATGCTGTCATTGCTTGTCACAAATGTCAGATCTGTTGCAATCGGCGGCGCGACAGTATCTGGCTCTTCCAGTGTTTGACCACTACCAGATTCGGAGGGTAGAGACGGGTTCCCTGCCGCATCGACAGCAACGATGTTGTAGGTAAAAACAACACCCCTATCCAATGGCGAATCGACAAACAATGGGAAGGCAGTGGTCGCTATCACTACGCCATCTCTGATTACCTGATAGCCTGAAACGGCCACATTATCCGTTGCCGCATCCCATACCAGAACAATTTCGTCACTGGCAGAAGGTAAAACTCTCAGGCCAGTTGGTGCCGAGGGAGGTATGTCATCGCTTGCAGTAAGATCAGTGTTAATAGGTAAATTACTGGACACAACGGTTTGAGTATCATTTTCAGGTTCACTGATGATGATCGTTATTGAGCCATTGTTTATTAATACCGGATTCCGATCCAGGAATTGATCTACACCCAAATCATCCGAATCAAACGATACGGTTGACAAGTCTGTTCCTGATAATCCATACGCCGTTAAAGCCTCCCTCAGTACATCGAGAATGCTGGCATCAATCGCCTCAATTTCCGACTCACTGGGAAGATCATCCAACGCCGCCGTCGAATTGAACGCAGCGTCTATATCCAAACCTTCGGTAGCAAACCAGTTACGAATCGCCAAGTCAGAATATGCATGTACATTTTGAGTAACAGATGCCCCATCAAGATTGTGAGCAATGCCGTAATAAGCATCATCGTTACCCAGATCTACTCTAAGCAGGTAAGGCGCAGTACCCAGCACACCATCCACGACAAAGCGACCATTACTACCGATAACACCCGTTGTACGTTCACCACTGGCAGCCTTAATTCCAATGCTGGAATCAGCAAACTGCCGGTTAGTAGGCACTGTGCCGCGCATTTCAATACCGGTGCCAATAATGCCACCACCGCCTCCGCTATCACCACCGCCACATGCACTGATGCTTGAGACAAGCACAACGGCACTAAGTGTTCGGAATAGCGTGCGGCGATTACAGTATCGCCTCCAACCTTGTCTAGTTCTCATGACGTTCATCCTTTTCATTGAGTGGATCACTTTCATTAGTGGGGTTTGATGGACTTTCGAAGTAATAGATACCGAACCCGACACGGTGTGCACCCTCGTCGTCAGTAGCATCCTTTTGCGAATCAGCCAGTAAGCGATTCAGGTCTTGCAAGTAATTCGCAGACAGCTCCGCGCTCTCTTTGCGAAATTTTTCCGCAGCCTTTGTAGACACGCTCGGATAAACCAATTGGCGCTGAAATTTTGGATCAACGTCACCGGATTCAATATTGTGTACAGCGGTACTCAAGAGGTCCGCGGCACAAGTTGCCATAACTCGGATTTTCTCTAATTCATCTTCCTGCGGAATATAGCCAAGGCTTTCCAGGTGGATGCAATCGTTCTCGTCTTGAGAGGCAACGCCTATCCTGACTAATTCATCCAATACCGCACCCAGAGTAATGTCACCACTGTATCGAGCCACCAATGCAGAAAAGCTGGCTACTTCTCCATGCAAAGGGAGAACACGGGGTTTTCCTTTTTCAGTCATGAACTCCTGATCACTGATCCAGCCATTGACTACCCGCTGGGCGCGATTGGGGGATGAGCGTGTCAGGCGACCCTGATCACTACGCAACTTATCCAGGCGGACTACCTCTTTACGGCTGAGCCCGGTAAGTACAGCAACGCGAGCATAGGTCAGTTTTTTGCCGGGAAGTTTGAAGTGCTCGTAAGCGACATCCACATAAGCCTGCCGGACCAGCTCCGAGAAATCGGCAACTGTGATCTCGTTTTTTATGAGAACGCGCAACAACGGCTTGAGCACCGTTACTACTGCACGGCCTAATACAGTTTTTGAATTAATCTCCATAAACGGGATTTAAATCCCTTTTATGTGATTTTGCAAGTGTTTTTATGAAAAAATCGTGCATCCAATACGAATGGCGAAATCATAAAGCCACTTTTCTTAGAAAATTTGATGTTTAAAAGCCCGCCAGATGCGACCGCTAGACCAGTTGAGACTTAGTGACAGGTCACAAAAATCTTGAGATTCATGAAATCTCCATGACAGCAAGTAGCAACCTACTCGATCGTAATTTGTCTTTGGCTCACGCTAAAAGTCATAAACAACGCCATTTCGCGGTTTAAATTTCGTAACAGAGATCGATGCTCCAAAGTATTTTTCCATCTGTTCATTGAACACAAGCTCCAAATACTGCAATTTAGTTACACACAGGCGCATGCGTTTTATTGCTTCTTTGATTCCTGGCAATGTAGTCAGCATCAACACATTCGCAAAAGCGCCATTTTTCGATTGGATTCGTTAAAACCAAAGAGAACGTAACAAATAGTGTTCAAGATCGATCGCGCATCATGGATGATCATCGGGCTGGTTGGTACCTTGCTATTAGCGCTGTGGGCGATATTTAATCGTCCGGATCATGTGCCGATGTGGCCGGACACCATCAATGGGGTCTCCTTTTCTCCGTTCCACGCAGACCAGTCGCCGCAAAAAATCGACTATCCAACTGAGGCTGAAATTTCGCACGATCTTGAGCTACTTTCAGATCGGGTTGAGAGTGTGCGCACCTACTCGGTTGAAAATACGCTCGGGACTATTCCCAGACTCGCCAGGCAGTATGGACTCGATGTCATGGTCGGACTATGGATCAGCGGGGACAAAGAGAGAAACTGGAGAGAGATAACCAAACTTGGGGAGATGCTCTCCGAAAGCCGCGAAAACATTACCGGCATCGTCATTGGCAACGAGGTATTGCTGAGACAGGAACTCACAGTCAGCGAACTTATCCGCTATGTTGATTTCATTCGAAAACTGGTTAGCCCGATACCGGTTACGGTTGCCGAAACCTGGGATATCTGGCTAAAGAACCCTGAATTGGCCCAGCATGTTGACTACGTAACTGCGCATGTGTTGCCTTACTGGGAAGGTATACCGGCCAGCATTGCACACGACTATGTTTTCGAACGCTATGACGATTTAAAAAAGACCTTTAATGACTTGCCTGTGATTTTAGGTGAAGTTGGATGGCCCAGCGAAGGTAGAAGGCGAGGCGGCGCATCTCCTTCACTACAGAACCAGGCAAAGTTTCTTCGCCAGTTTCTAAGTAATGCTGAACAAAAAGGGGCAGAGTATTTTGTTCTGGAAGCCTTCGATCAAGTCTGGAAAACCGATGAAGGAGCCGTTGGCAGGTACTGGGGTATTTTCAATGCAGAGCGTGAAAACAAATTCCCATTCGCCGCACCGGTAACACCTGTTCCTGAATGGCGAGCCCTGGCAGGTTTTTCCCTCGCTTTTACTCTGTTGATCCTTGCCTTGCTCCTCAGGGATAGTCAGGGTCTCGTGCACAGTGGTCGCGGATTTCTAGTAACAGTGTCCTATGCAATATCGACCATTGTCGTGTGGATGGTTTACGACTATTCGCAAAAGTACATGACCTGGGAGCAGGTACTCATCGGAGTTGGTCTGCTAACCGCGGCATTTTGCATCACTATCGTTCTGCTAACCGAAGCTCACGAATGGGCTGAAGCAATCTGGAACAGGCGGCACTCACA
>JBGCEO010000091.1:0-4010 GCA_045106475.1 Granulosicoccus sp. | reverse complement strand
ACGCCATCGTCTGCGCGGACAACCAGGTTGGAGACGGGAGCGGTTAGCCTGTTTTGACTGCGTAAAGAAACAGTGTCTTCACCGGAAATCCGCCACGACATGAATTCGTTCAGGGTGGGGATCTCATCCAGTTTTTCGCCACCAACGCCTTGAGGGCCATACAGCCCCAGGCTCGTCTCCAAGTACACATCACCAGTTTCGGTAACTGTCCGAATGTAATAGGTGTCGAAAACGGGGGCTGGAGAGACCATGTCTGTATTTTCCGAACTGCAACTCACAAGACACAAAGATACGGCGAGCAAACAGTAATTGCCTACACGAAAAACAGAACGTTGAAATGTACTGAGCAGTTGAGGCAGATATGATTGCATTAGTAATCGATTTCAAAAAAGCGGCTAAGGACACCGTACAACTCTGGAGATACTGCCTTTACGGTTTCAGCACTCGCTTTGTTTGTTAAGAATAACTCAGAAAAACGGGCAAGGAACTCCTTTTCATTTGTAAATGCGTAGTTCATTTCGCGTGTGAAAGGCAGGCTCGGGGGTACGCTAAAAAAATCGGTGGTTAATTCACTCCTGGCCTGTAGAAATGTTGATCGATCTTCAGCTGATGCAAATGCTGGCAATCCGTCCAAACCATCATTACCAAAACCATCGAGCGAGTGTACCATCTCGTGAGCAACGACATCATACGAATTCGTTGGGTCGGCAAAGCTAGACAGCCAACTGCCCAGATCGAGCGTAATGTGGCCCTTCATGGATTTGAACACAGGTTGCCAGTACGAATAGAGGCCGCCAGAGTCACCAAGATCATTCGCAACACTCCAACCACGATCCAGATCACTGATTACCATATCGATCAACCGCGGCGAATGACCAAATGCCTCTGCAGCATCGGCTGCAATCAGAGTGCGAAGCGACAGATCAAGCTCGCCGGCGGGTACACCCCCGTTTCTGCTAGTGCTACTGCTACTAACGTGTGTAAACACTTTATCGAACTGCGCATCATACTCGGCTAGTTCTACTGGATTGTCTAATAATGCAGTGCGCTTTGGCATAAACTGCTCGAACAGTTCTATACCGCCCTCATCTCGCAAGAAGCGAATTCTGGCAACAAACAAGGCTTTCTCATCTGTACCGAACCGATTGTAGTACGGTTGCTCGCGAGCAAGAATTGCAGCTCCTTCAGGTGTGCTCGCGTAGTAGTCGAAGGCCGCAGCATCATTTACATCGATGCCGACCGGAAATCCCGCAACAGCCAGTTCTGCACCACGCCAAAGGTTGGCATCAATTGTCTCAGCGGTAGGATCAGTCGTGGGCGGCAATCCAAAATGCGGTCCGTAATAACCCGATGTACCATCGATCTGACCCGACAGCAGATCAATGCTGTAGCTGCCTCGTCTAAACGACATCAATGCGCTACCGAACCCGGTGAGCCCCTGGCCATCGTCGTCAATTGTTACAGTTCCCTCTCCCAGGAACGTTGCTCGAATGGAATCGCCTGGCTCTAACTGCTCTAACCCGTCATTCGCCACCTGGTAAAACTCAGACGTACCATCTGGCTCCGTTCTCACCATGATCTCTGGCATTGCCGGAAAGCGTAATAACGCCACACGGGTTCCGTCTGTAAACTGAATGTTCTGGTATCGCAATCCACCAGGGAGACCGTTTACCGATTGGGCTTTTACATGCTCATACTCGCGGTAGACACCGCCGCTTCGAATTGCACCGTCAGTCACAATATCCACGTCGTCATCAGGCGATGAAATCGTTACCTCGCCATCAGTGGACCAGGGGCTGTCTACATCCGGCCCCCCTACGACTACCCCTCGCGTCTTTTCCCCGGTCGTGTGATTGATCACCGTATAAACACCATCGGGCACAACGGCCGATCTGCCTCCTTCGCTGATTGTGCGATAGGTTACCTGCTCTTGTACTTCGTACCACCCATCATTGGGCCAGGAAATACGATTGCCCTCTATCGATATCGCACCGTTACTGCTCGACATGGCCAATCGTGAGATATCAGCCACCACCGGTCTCAAACCATCATCTCTAGACACAGCAGAAGAACCAACAACAATCCCCTTGTATCGTGCTCCCGTGGTGTGATTGATCACGTTGTAAACGCCATCGTCCACATGAGCTTGTGTTCCACCTTCACTAACCGTGTTGAAACTTTTGGCGTACTGCACCTCATACCACCCATCGTCTGGCCACGAGATTGTGTTGCCATCAACTCTAATTGGAGTGGTTGCACTGCTATCCGCCGAATTCTGATCAACGGCGCGACGCGACTGTTCAAAACGACTGTCTTGCAATGTTAAAGCGCTTAATCCATTACTTAGTGACATTCGATCAACTCCATTTAATTTAGTTGTTGCACCGCACGTTTGTTTTTGGCTAACTGCCCGCCCCAAAAGTGCCGCCATGTGAAGTTACATTACACGATGTTCGTACACACTTCTATTAGGGTAAACCCCTATATCATCAGAGAACGGGATGATTTTTTTCGATACATCAAAATGATGGTGGGATACACCGCTGATCGCTTAAGCAAGTTTCCACATCGCTTGACGGGCGCGCAGTGACCTTGCCTGGATTATTCATGAAACGCCTGCGAGGCCCGGCCGAATTCTTTCGCAGAAGGCCGGCCCCTACCAGACCCTTTATTCGTAGCGAATTTCGTGGGGGCCGCCCAGAGGCGGCAGACACACGTACTGGGCATGGCCGTCAGGTCTCGTTCATTGTCAAAGCCCGTACAACCGTATCAGCCTCAGCGCAATGGATGCGTCAACGGATCGACAGTATAAAAGGCAAAGAGATCTAAGCAGAACGATTGGCTGTGGTCGAGCCGGTGTTTGGTAACATCCGATCGAACAAGGGACTTGATAGATTCTCGTTGCGTGGCAAGGAAAAGGTGAATGTGCAATGGCAGTTGTTCTGCCTTTTTCACAACATAGAGAAGATAAACCACTATGGCCGGGTGTAGAGTGGCATAGGGAGACAGAGAAACAGGCGTAGACGCGTAGGTGAAATGGACGACTTCGAAAAACAGTTGAGAAATACATCAGCACCTGCAATTGACGAAAAGTTCACTGATTGCCAATTTACCGGTATCCTGAAAACCAGTGATTCTGCGGTGGGTTTTTCTACACCCTCGTTATGTTGGTTGGTTGAAAAACAATTAAAACCTCAGTTGTTGCTCTAGGCAAATGGATAAGTTAATGAAACATCTCGTACTACTTGGAGATTCCATATTTGATAATGCAGGTTACGTTGATGACGGCGACTCTGTTATTGATCAGCTAAATGGTTTGATTCAACCTAATACACAAGCAACTTTGCTCGCTGTAGACGGAGATGTCACCGTTGACGTTTACAAACAAATAGGTAGCATTCCAGATAATGCTACCCATGCGTTTGTAAGTTGTGGTGGGAATGATGCTCTAAGAATAGCTAACACTCTAAACCAAGAGGTTTCATCTGTAGGTGAGGCGATGGAGATCTTTACAACAATTAAAGGTGATTTCTCTCAGCGCTATGCGGCTATGTTAGCCGCTGTCTCAGCTAAGATTGAGAACGTAACCGTCTGTACTGTTCATGATAGCGTGCCCGATTATGCGAGCAGAGAGCTAACTGCATTATCAATGTTTAATGAGGTGATTTTACGGGAAGCGTTTAAATTAGGCTGCCCAGTGATTGATCTCCGAATCATCTGTAATGACAGAGCTGATTATGCTTTAATATCGCCTATTGAGCCTTCTAAATTTGGCGCGGCTAAAATAGCGGCCAGCATATTAACGGTAGCGGATAGTCACGCATTCGATGAACCGCTGTCAGTTGTATATGTATAGAGTCGACATTAAATTATTAACTCAAGTTTCGGAGTTCAAATAGCTTAAGAAAATCCGCATAACATGTTGTTTGTAAAACGCAAAAAGCCTTGTGCTTGTTAAAATGTTGGTACGCAAATACTCACATCAAAACAAACCCAAGGCCCGACATGAA
>JBGCEO010000090.1:0-14818 GCA_045106475.1 Granulosicoccus sp. | reverse complement strand
CTATCATGCTATTTCAACGGTGTTTGTGTGAGCTGGAGTCTGCCCGATCAGCCAAATTAGCGAGCTGGTCCGGATTCTGAGGCTTATCGGCATTATACTGTGGCCTGGATTGCGGCGACCAAAAATAGCAATCTGGATATTCGACTTGAGTTTGCCGGATCGTAAACAGCAAGCGAAAGTAACAAGCGCCGCTCGGGATTACTCT
Organism: Granulosicoccus sp.; assembly: GCA_045106475.1. Classification (GTDB taxonomy): domain Bacteria; phylum Pseudomonadota; class Gammaproteobacteria; order Granulosicoccales; family Granulosicoccaceae; genus Granulosicoccus. The sequence continues at coordinate 14,613 of JBGCEO010000090.1, read as the reverse complement.
AAGGTTTGAAGGACCAAACGTCACAACGATGACTAACAAATTGATGAAACAACAAACCAGCCTGCTGGCTACTGCATTCCTGGCACTTACTGTTGCCGCCTGCTCGTCGGATTCCAATCCGGTAGTTACGCCTGTCAATGATCCGACTACACCCACAACTGGCGGTGATACGACAGGCGGTGGCACAACGGGTGTTGATGAACCTACAACAACGGGCGGCGGCACGACAGGTGTTGATGAGCCTGGTACAACCGGCGGTGGCACGACAGGTGTTGATGAGCCTGGCACAACGGGCGGCGGCACGACAGGTGTTGATGAGCCTGGTACAACCGGTGGCGGTACAACAGGTGTTGATGAGCCTGGTACAACCGGTGGCGGCACTACAACAGGCGCTCAAATTCCTAATGACGATGCTCCGCGTCCTGACACACCAGATCTTCCAGACGAGCAGGTACCTGCATTGCCTGATCCGTTGGCGCTTCCCATTCCCGGAACCAGTCTGGCAGACCCCTTTAATGCTCTGTTGGAGATCGATAACGAAATGCCAACGGCAGGTGGGCCTCCGACTCAGCCGAAGAATCTGCGTTTGGATCTTGTGTCCAACGATTGGGCAGAAATTAGCTGGGCACCTTCCAACGATGATGGGACAGTTGTGCAATACAACATTGAGCGAAGCGATGGCGTGATTTATACCGTGCGCGAAGATCATGCGGATCCTGCCCAACAGCCCAACCTTCCGTCAGGCTCTCTTGCAGAGGCCGACAAGATCTGGAAAACAACCTCATTTATCGATTGCAATTTCACGAGGTTTTTCGACCAACTGCATAACTGTGTAGATAATCAGCCAGAACCGGGTAGAACCTATACTTACCTGGTCACTGCTGTCGATGACGAAGGGCAGGAGTCAGCGGCATCTGAGCCATTATCTATCACCTATCTGGAAGAGCGAAATGCGCCAGTGCCTCGTTATGACGACATCTACAAGGGTGCAAACGATTCATTTGCTCAAGACAACGATCTGTCTGCTGTCGACTTCTGGCTGGATGACTTTGATCTGGTGTTTGCCGATGAATTTAACGGCACCGCGATTGATTCGGAAAAATGGAACACTGGTCTCACATGGGGCGATACTCGAATCATAAATGGTGAGCAGCAGTACTTTGTAAATACACAGGTAGATCCTGATTTTGGTTACGACCCGTTTGAGTTCACGGGAGAGTCAATGATCATCAACGCGGTTCCTGTCCCGGATGATCTGCGTGCCAACCTACCTCCAGTGTGTGATGAGATAGATCCCACTGGTCTTGATCGTTGTGAGTTCTTGTCCGGTGCGCTGTCTACCCACGACAAGTTTCAGTTCATTTACGGGTATACAGAAGGCCGTTTTAAGGTGAGTGGTACACCAGGCGCTCTGTCCAGTTTCTACCTCTATCATCGCTATGCGGGTAACGATCTTTATCACCACGCACCAGAGATTGACATCATCGAATACCTGGGTGAAAACCCGTTTGGTGACCCTGATGCCTTCCAGACATATCATTTTGGTGACACCACTACACAGATCACTCGATCTGCACCAACCATGTCATACAAAAGGCCTAATGGTGGTACCTACGCCGATAACAATGAATGGCATACCTTTGGTGTTCTCTGGGAACCTTCACTGGTGATCTGGTACATCGACGGAGTTGAGGTCAAGCGATTGTTTGGACCACAGGTATCGCGACAGCCGATGAACATCGTGAACTATCTGGTTGCAGGTAGCGGATGGGCGCCTACTCCGGATGCTTCAAATCCTGATTTGTTCCCGATCCAATTCGAAGCGGATTACATACGTGTTTATCAGCGAGACGAGTACAAGAGCACTGCAACGTTTGGTCAATAGACACAGTTGAGCAACAGCCTGGCGGCTCTTCAAGAGCCGTCAGAGCTTAGCAAGGCAGTCTGTTCCGACACCAAAAGAAGTCCAACATACCAATATCAAAACATAAGTTAAGCGAGATCAAAATCTAGAAAAAACTGATACCAACGAGGAAACAATACTATGCTAGTAGCTGATATTCTCCGGAATAAGGGTGGGCAAGTTCAGACAACAACCGCTGATACGGTGTTGCAGGAAGCCATTGATGTTCTCTCCAGACAACGCATAGGAGCATTGGTAGTCAGTAGTGACGGCCGCGTAATCGACGGCATTCTAAGCGAACGAGATATAGTTCGTGCTCTGGCGAAAGAGTCGCTAGACTTCTCACATCAGACTGTCGCTTATCTGATGACCTCAAACGTCTACACCTGCGGCCCGGACTCGTCTGTGGTAGATGTCATGGAGTTGATGACCAGCAAACGCATTCGCCATGTTCCGATCACACTAGACAACAGATTAATAGGCGTTGTGAGTATCGGAGATATTGTCAATGCTCGTTTGAAGGAGGCTGAGATGGAGCATAAAGAAATGGCCGATTACATCGCAGGCACATTAGCCTGATAACATAGGGTTTTGTCAATTCCTATAAGGCGTCCTAATGCTTCCATCTGTAGTCACCGAATTCACGCCTTGGGCATCACTGTTCGGGGGTGTATTGATAGGTCTTTCGGCATTGCTTGTACTGCTCTTGTTCGGTCGCGTTGCTGGAATATCCGGCATAACCACTGCTGGGATTCTAAAGCCATCCACAGACTGGTCATGGCGAGTTGCGTTCATAGCAGGTTTGGTGGCAGCGCCAATTGTGTTGAATATGATTGGTATTCAGCGTATCGGTAGCAGGGTTCTGGCCGAAGTCAGTGTGTCTGACAATCTTTTCGGTATGGCCATCGCAGGAGTGGCTGTGGGTGTGGGCACCGTACTAGGATCTGGCTGTACCTCAGGGCACGGTGTCTGTGGTCTAGGTAGAAAGTCGGCTCGCTCATTGGCCGCCGTTGTAATCTTCATGCTCAGTGCTGCCATGACAGTCGGGGTACTCAGACATGCACTCTAATACTTCGACAGGCGCTGATCAGTCTGGCAGCGCTGACGTCGTGCGTCATAATCCGATAGCTACAGTATTGTTGGCCTGTGCAGCAGGCTTGCTGTTCGGGATTGGTCTCGTCGTTTCAGGAATGTCCAATCCTGCCAAGGTGCTGAACTTTCTAGATGTGCTTGGGCACTGGGATGCCAGCCTCGCTTTTGTGATGGGTGGTGCCGTTGTAACAACCCTGCTGGGTTATCCATTGATACAGCGCCGCGGTAAACCTGTACTGGCGCTACGATTCGAACTGCCAACACGTCAGGACATCGATCAGCCTCTAGTGCTGGGTGCTGTCTTGTTTGGTTTGGGTTGGGGCATTGGAGGATATTGCCCGGGGCCTGCCTGGACATCTTTATCAGCACTGTTGCCAGGTTCGCTGGTATTCATTTGCTCTATGTTGGCAGCAATGTGGCTAACCTCAAGCTGGATTCGGCGATAAGGTAGGTAGAGGGCTTGTATTGTTAACGTTGGCGAGCCTGGATAGGCGGCTTAGTTCTTTCTCGATTTGCAAACGTCTCCCGGTTGAATCCCTGACTCCGGGTTCCAACCACCATGCCGTTGTTTTTAACAGATCCTCTTTGCGATCAGCTCTTACATCAATGCGACCAATAAACCTGTCTCCCTCGAGTATCGGGTAAACATAGTATCCGTAACGCCTCTTGCTTGCGGGCGTATAGATCTCAATACGATACTCGAACCCGAACAAGCGAGCCAGCCGATCGCGGTCTCTTACCACAGGGTCAAATGGGTTGACTATTCGTACTCGCCTGCTTGGTTTTTCCAGCGCTTGTAGCTCTGATTCGATTGTCATCGGTGCATAGGCTTGGGTGCATTGCCCGTTAGCGCTCTCGACTTCGACCTCTAAAAGAGACTGCTTTTGACGTTGTATCCAGGCTTGTACTTCGCCCAAATCACAGGCCTCCCAGAAGCGTTGAATCTCCAAAGCTGATGCAAAGCCGAGACGATCCAGAGCGAACTCACACAGCCAGTCGATTTGTTCTTGCTCGGAGTAGCGCTGCTCGCGATAGCTTAAGGGGATGACACGTTCAGTGAGATCATAGTACTTGTTGAACTTTACCCGGTGCGAGACCGATAGTTTGCCGGAAAGCCAGAGGTAGTCCAGGGCAAGCTTATGTGCTGGACGCATCCAGGCGTGAATCGACTTATTCGGTTTTGTACGCCCGGGCTCAGAAAAATCTCTAGAGCATTGAGGTCCGTGCTTCTCGATGCGGTTGACGATTTGTCGCCGCGTTTTTTGATCAGGCATCTCGCGTCCCCAGACACCTCGACGATAGGCGTGTCCGCGGCGGCTGCGCTGACGTTCCCAATAAGGGTATGTGGACATCGGGAGGATGGCCGCATCATGGCTGAAATGTTCGAAAACGCTACGCGAACCTTGTAAAAGCTGATCAAATGCCGGTGTTCGATAGGCCGTTTGACGACTCCATAAAATATGATGATGGGCGCGCGCCAGAACGCCGATGGAGTCGAGCTGCACCATACCAAGATCAGCGACCCGGGCTGCGAAATGTTGCGATCCTCGCTTGCCACAGGGTGTAGCTGACAGATGCTGCTTTGTCAGCCACAGCCTTCTTGCCTGTGTGTTTTCAATACGTAAACGCTTGTGGAACATACTGATCTGATTAAGAAGCATGGCGAGGATCGGGTACACTGCATGGTAACGCGCCGCGCAGCGGTGATTGCTTAAATTCTCAAGGAGACAAAAAATGAGTCTGGTCAGTACGCTTGGACGAATTGCAGTAGGTGTCGCACTCGCAAAAGGTGTTGGCAAAATGGTTGGCGGTGCTCGTGGTGGTTCCGGTGCAGGCGGTTTGGGAGGGCTAGGTGGCCTTCTGGGCGGCGTGTTAGGTGGTGGAGCTGGCGGCGCAGCAGGGCAGGCGCGATCAGGTGGTGGCGGTCTGGGTGACTTAGGTGCGCTGCTGGGCGGCAAGGCTGGTGGTGCTGGTGGTGGTGGTATGGCCGGTGGGCTTGGCGGATTGCTCGAGAGTATCGGCGGTGGTGCTGCCGGTTCGGCACTCGGCGGAGCTACTGCCGATGTAAAGCCGCCCGTGGGGGGCAGCCTTGGAGATCTATTGAACTCTGCGCTTCAAGGTAACAAAATTCCTGAACCTGAACCTGCCCAGGAAGATCAGGCTCGCATATTGATTCAGGCAATGGTTAATGCAGCAAAATGTGATGGCCAGATCGATCAGGAAGAGCAACAGAAAATCGTTTCTCATCTGGGCGACGAGGTCAGTGATGAGGAGCGTCAGTTTGTTATCAGTGAAATGCAATCTCCACTTGATACTGACAGCTTCCTAAAAAGCATCCCGCGCGGTGCTGAAATGCAGGTTTACATGATGTCTCTGCTGGGCATTGATCTCGACTCGCGCGAAGAAGCACAGTACCTGGATACATTGCGCAAAGGTATCGGCATGAGCGAAGAGCAATGCAATGCTGTTCACGAGAAGTTGGGTGTTCCCACTATCTACAGTTAGCGTTGGAGTAATTCGGTCAGGCCCTCGCCTATGACGCATATGCTGCGTCTTTGGCCTGACAGCATTACAAGGTTTGCATTGACCGCGCTGCTGACCCTGACTATCAGCGTCAGCAGCAGCGGATGTGCCAGTAGCGCCAATATTGGCCTGCCTACGGCTGAGCCAGATAAAGGCCCCATGGCCGAAGCATCTTCATCAAGCCCGGCTGATGCGTTCCCGGTATTTGACGAGGATTTTGCTCGTTACAGAGCAGCAGTGAATGTATGGCTTCACAAGCGCTCCATGTCACATCGCAGCAGTGAGGACATCGAACTTAACCTGCCGTTTGAGTTAAGTGCCAGCAAAGCTGTTGCGTATCAAGGTCGCTATCTACTGTTCCACGGTTTAAATGATTCGCCGTACGTCTGGCGCAATATGGCTACCGAGCTTTCGAATCGTGGGTTTGATGTTCGGGCCGTACTCTTTGAAGGGCATGGCTCAACTCCCAAGGATATGCTCAAGGTCCAATGGGAAGCCTGGCTGAACAGTGCGCGTGAGCATTTGCAGGCTTGGCAATCGAACGGTGTTCCGATGCACCTTGGTGGTTTTTCGATGGGTGCAGTAATCGCCACCTGGCTGGCCTTGGATAACCCCGAGATCGCTAGCTTATTGTTAATTTCCCCCGCCTTTGAAAGTCGCCTTAACCGCTATCTGCGTTGGTCGGGCCTTTACGCAAAATTCAGACCCTGGGTGTTTGGCGGCATGATTCTCGAAGACAACCCTATCAAGTACAACTCCATTCCCATCAATTCTGGCTGGCAGTACTTCCAGCTAACACGAGGATTAAAACGCCGATGGGGTTGGCGCGAAAAGATCACAATCCCTACGCTTATGGTACTGACCGAGGATGATTCAGTGGTCAACCATGATTACACCCAGGTCCTGTATCACAAGCGTTTTGTATCCGACCGGCGCTCGATGATTATCTATTCTGCCAGGTCTAAAAATCCCAATGCGGTTACCGACAACCAGGCAGTCGATACAAACTCTGAGGCATCTGCAGCCCATGTTGGATACCCGGTAGAAGAGTACCGGTCGTCAGCTTTTGTGCAGAGACGAATTTTGAATCAATCGCATTTGGGATTGATGTATTCACCCATGGATCCTTTATTTGGACAGGCTGCCTCCGTGCTTGTCTGTAATGGTAATGAGTACCCTGTATTCATCGCCTGTATGCGATCTACAGATCACTGGTTTGGAGCGCAACACACAGTGTCGCCAGATGGCGTGCCTGTCGCTCGTACTACCTACAATGCAGACTGGCAGGGAGTACTGAAACGATTGGATGAAGTGTTGTTGTTAAGCGAGAACGCTACCGGCAAAATCAAGAAGTAATAACCGGATTTGGAGTACGCACTAAGCGTCGTGATACGTCGGAGTTCGGGTCAGGATCGGTCTGAGTCTGGGTCTGGGTCTGGGTCTGAGTCTGAGTCTGAGTCTGAGTCTGAGTCTGAGACGCTGGCGCAGAGAGTGCCGTTAACACGTGGTCTTGAAGCGCAATGGCAAATCAACCTGTTATAGCGCTATAGATTTTTAAGCATTTTCCCCAGCAAGTACCAGAAGTGTTCGTCTCCCGGGTAGCCCGCTAATCGATCAATTTCCTTGCCGTCCCGGACGAGGATAAAGGTTGGGGTGAATGTCGCCGGTTTGACCGAATCGAGATCTGCGGGCCAGGCTGCATCAAGATCCACGCGCCGTAATGGGGCACGTTTACCCTCGCTCGTTTTCGGGTAGGCCGGTGCAATTTCCCGATTAAAGCGTTCGCAGAACACACAGCCAGCCTGCTCCACCATCAAAAGCTCGGCAGCTTGAGCTACTGTGCAACTCATCAGCCCACATGTGATCAGAAAAAGACGGATATATCTGCAAACAATAGAGTTTTGAGCTGCCATAGTGGTGCACAATACACCATTTTTACCTGGTTCATGGTCGTGTCATGAATTTTGCTACAGGATTGGTTGGCGGCGAAATTGATTGGTTTTTTGTGTTCTGATAGGTACGCAACATCCGTAGAACTGATCGGCTGCGTGGTGAAACCGAATGTTAAATTTGCTGTCCATTGAGGCTGTTGATTGCCCGGCTGATTAAGGCATTTTGAAAACCCTAAGCAAGACACTGAACAGACATAATCTGGAACGTTATGAACACGGCTAGTCACAATGCGGAAAAGGGGGTGTCGTTTGATGATTTGATCGCCTGTCCGGGTTGCGACCTGTTGCATCATCGACGCCAGTTGCAAGCAGGCGAACAAGCAAGATGTGATCGCTGCTCTGATGTCGTTCAAACGCGAAAAATCCATACCGTTGATAGAACATTGGCTGCCACGTTGGCAGGTCTTGTCCTGCTGCTGCTCAGTTTGTGTCTACCGTTCCTGTCCTTATCCCGATCAGGCATAGAAAGCAGTATTTCCGTGCTCGATGCAGTTGAGGCATTGTGGTCAAGCGATATGCTGTGGCTGGGGTTTCTGACGCTGGGTTTGATTGTATGCATACCCTTTGCCAGACTGTTACTGTTGGGATGGGTGCTGTGGCGTATTCGATTTAATCGCAAGATTCGACGGTCCATGCGAATCGCTTTTCGTTGGTCGCTGCGTCTCGAACCCTGGGCCATGGCGGAAATATTCATGGTGGGTGTTGTGGTGTCGCTGGTAAAAATCAGTACGCTGGCAAATTTACAGGTTGGTCTTGCTTTCTGGTCATTGCTGATTTTGGTTGCAATGCTGATTTTGATCAACATTACTTTGTGTAAGGATACGGTGTGGACAGTACTCAGCCGCAAGCAATAACAGCCCGAGAGGTCGGGCTCAAACGTTGCTCATCCTGCGGCCATCTGCAGAAAATAGATGAGCACAGACCTTGTGAGCGCTGTGGTGCCAACGTGCTATCACGTCGGGAGTTTAGCCTTCAGCGAGCCTGGGCATTTCTGATCGTTGGGCTTCTGGCCTACATACCCGCCAATGTCTACCCGATTATGTTGACCCGATCTTTCACGGGGGACACCTCGGATACCATCATCAGTGGTGTGTTCGAGCTTGTCGGCAGTGGGAGTTATCTGGTGGCCTTTATTGTATTTGTGGCTAGTATCTGTATACCTGTTACAAAGTTTGTGATCATTGCCGGACTGGCATTTAGCCTGCATTTTGATTGGGATATGTCAGAACATAGGCGTCAGCAGTTACACGGCTTAACCGAATTCATCGGCCGCTGGTCAATGATTGATGTGTTTGTCGTCGCTGTGCTTGCTGCTTTGATTCAATTAGGCGCTGTATTGACCATTACACCAGGAGTCGGTATCAACGCGTTTGCCCTGTCAGTTGTGTTTACCATGCTCTCAGCCAGTTCTCTAGACCCCCGTCTGCTTTGGGATAAGAATCAACATGCCGTCTAATTCGGACAAAGGACCCGCCAGCTCACGCGTGGAACGCGGTTGGAACTTGTCTGCTCGTGTGTCTTTAACTTGGTTACTGCCCTTAGCGGCGGTACTGTTCGCAGGGTGGGTGCTTTGGCAAGCCTATGCAGAGCGGGGCCCGTTGGTTGAAATCCAGTTTGACAAAGCTGGTGGTGTTATTGCAGGAGAGACTCGTGTCCGGCGCAATGATGTTGACGTGGGCCGGGTTGAATCAGTTCGCCTGGCAGATGATCTTAACTCCGTTGTTGTGAGTGTGCGTCTTGATCCTCAGGTCGCTCCGTACCTTGATGACAATACTCGATTCTGGATTGTTAACGCCCGCATCAACACCACAGAGATTTCGGGCCTGGGAACCCTGTTGTCTGGATCATACATAGAGGTAGACTGGGATGATGTTCCAGGCGAACGTCGCTCCGAGTTCGTTGGTCTGGATGAACCACCATTAACCGCCCGCGGTACACCGGGCCTGCGCTTGACGCTTAATGCGGATGAGGCTGGGTATATTTACGTGGGTTCGCCGGTATTTCTAAGACAGATCGAAGTCGGGCGTGTGGAGCGCAGGCGCTTATCAGCCGATGCAACCCAGGTTCTGTTTGATATTTTCATTGAAGCGCCGTATCACCGCAACGTATACCCCGACACCCGTTTTTATGGGGTATCGGGCGTTGAAGCAAAAGTTGGAGCAGATGGCGCGACGGTGCGCGTAGAATCCATTGCAGCGTTGTTTACTGGTGGTATTGCATTTGAAAACCCGATTGAAATAACGGGAGTTGATCCTGTCACGACTACCGGTAAACGTTATAAGCTGTTTGATTCCAGAACAGATGCTCGAGAGAGCCTCTTTGATGGTGACGATGATCAGCGTTTTCGCTTTGTTGCCAGATTCGAAGGCTCAGTGAAGGGGCTACGAAGAGATGCACCAGTGGAATACAACGGACTCAGAGTAGGGCGGGTTACCAGTGTGTCAGTCAATCTGCCGGAAGGCGCTGGAGATCCGGGCAGCGCGATTGCCATGCTGCAGTTTCAACCCAGGCGCTTGGGGTTTGAAGACATCTCTCAAGAACAGTGGTATCAAACAGTCGATGCTTTTGTTGAGGATGGCGTGCGTGTGCAGCTGGCTACAGGAAATCTGCTTACTGGATCCCGTATCGTCAAACTCGTTAGCAAATCAGACTTGCTTACAGCCTCAGTTGACTACTCAGTTAAACCCTATCCCGCACTGCCTGTCATAGAATCGAATGTTGAGGCAGTCACTGCAGATGTTGAAACGCTGGTTAGAAATCTATCCGAGCTACCTCTCGAAAGCTTGGTAACCGCGGCCACTCAACTGCTTCAGGATACGCAGAAGTTGGTGGCAAGCCCCGATATTGCGACCTTACCCGGACAACTTGCATCGTCTATGGAATCTATCGCCGCTACCGCCTCGCAGGTTGAAACAGCGACCCAAGACCTACCTGCCATGGTCAAATCGCTAACCTCAGCGTCGCGAAATGCTAATGATGTGTTGGAGGGTTTGTCTCCTGATTCAGAAATCTACATCGAACTCTCCGCTGCTGCCAGAGAGCTGCGCATTGCCGCCAAGTCAATAGCAGCATTTGCTGAACTCCTGGAAGAAAACCCCAGCGCTGTTTTTACCGGACGTTAACTCAGTAAGTACCGATTTGAAACAATGAGAACATTTTTCAATATTATGGTTTATCGTCTTTGGTTTTTGCCGTTAGCTGCTGCATTGCTTTTGTCAGGCTGTCTTAGCGGTCCCCCTCCCAAGCTGTATTTGCTGGAGCCTGTGGTTGCTCTCGAAGCAGACGATAGCGAAACCACTGAATCCAATAAGATAAAAAGACTGGGCATCAGCATTGTTGGCCTGCCAGGCTATGCAAGCGATGAACGCATCGCCGGGCTGGGCCCTGATGGATCCGTTTATCAAGACGATAGACACCGTTGGGCTGATTCACCAGATGATGCCATTACTCGTGTATTAGCTGATCGGCTTCGAGCTCATGCCAACGCAACTGTGTTGATCGAGCCATGGCCGAGAGATTTCAAACCTGCTGCCAGAGTGGAGGTTGTGTTTAGTCGATTGTTGCGAGAGCCGCTGGGGGGTGTCGACATGTCTGGACAGATCCTGTTGCTCTCCGGAGACGGTCGTAGTGTTTTAAAAGCCATGCCATTTCAGTTTGTGCACTACGGCCACAATAGAGACAAGACAGTATTTTTCACCGCAACTTCACTGGGTATTGATGATATTGCGCGCATGGCAGTGCGAACCTTAGTGGGAGAGGATCTCAAGCTATGACAATCAAAGCAGTTGTATGGGGTGAGAACGTACATGAGAATAGCAATGAAGATGTAAGAGCTCTGTATCCAACTGGTATGCATAATTGCATCGCGGATACTCTGAATGCGTCCAGTGGCATCACGGCTACCACTGCGACACTGCAAGAGCCTGAGCATGGTCTGACTGCAGACGTATTAAACGATACCGATGTGTTGTTGTGGTGGGGGCATGCCGCGCATGGTGAAGTCAAAGATGACGTCGTCCAGCGTGTGCAGCAGCGAGTCTGGGAGGGTATGGGCTTGATTGCATTGCATTCGGCGCATTTCTCAAAAATCTTCAAACTATTGATGGGCACGCCTTGCTCTCTTACCTGGCGTGAAGCGGGTGAGAAGGAGCGCCTGTGGGTAATTAATCGATCCCATCCGATTGCCTCCGGATTGGATCCGTATTTCGAATTGCCTCAATCCGAGATGTACGGAGAGCCTTTTGCCGTTCCTGAACCAATGGAGACTCTATTTGTATCCTGGTATGAGGGAGGAGAGGTTTTTCGCTCTGGAATGACGTGGCAACGCGGGGCAGGTCGAATATTCTATTTTGGACCAGGGCACGAAACCTATCCTATCTACCACGATAAAAATATTCAGCGCGTGCTGTGCAACGCTGTGCAATGGGCTGCCAATCCTGCGCCGGCCTGGAAGAACATAGAGCAAGCGCCCAATCGACCCAGCAGCAAAGCACTAGAAGCTATCGAACAGCGCGGGGTGAGTTTGCACAAAGATGGTGAATCCGGGTTCAAATAAACCAATGGATACACTATCCATACTGCTGATCGGCACTGGCCGTATGGCAGAAATGCATATCACTCGGTTCAAGAGTATGTCGGGTGTTACCGTCGTTGCGGCAGTAGATACTGATGCGGTACGAGTCGAGGAGTTTTGCAAGCAGCACGGTATTGAGAATGCCTATACCGATCTGCACGAAGCTTTGCGATGCCATACGTTTGATGCGGCCAGTGTAGTCACTCCGGATGCCTGGCATGCACAGCCAACGCTGGCTTGCCTAAATGCCGGTTTGGCTGTGCTATGTGAAAAACCTCTATCTGATTCACTAGAATCCAGTGAAAAAATGGTTTCAGCAGCTCGTAGTTCTGGTTTGCTGAACATGGTCAATCTCAGTTATAGAATCTCGGGTGCCTTGTATCAGGCGCGCCAATTGATCGATCAAGGCAGGCTGGGAGAGGTTCGTCATCTTGAGGCATCCTATAGACAAAGCTGGCTTTGTAGCCCCTACTGGGGTGATTGGAAAACTGAAGATGCCTGGTTGTGGCGTTTATCCAGGAATCATGGATCAATGGGTGTACTGGGTGACATTGGAATACATATTCTGGATTTTGTCAGCGCCGGTGTAGGACTGGACATAGCAGGTCTGCAATGCCGACTACAAACCTTTGACAAAGCACCGGGCAATCGCATTGGTAAATATGTTCTGGATGCTAATGATTCTTGTGTGATCAATGCAGAGTTGTCTAATGGTGCTCTTGGGGTTATTCATATGTCGCGATTTCAAACGGGGCATGGCAATGATCTATTTTTAACTGTTCATGGAACAGAAGGTGCGCTTAGGGTTTCTTTAAACGATAAGGGTGACAAGCTCCACGTGTGTCTCGATGACGATATTCATGTGCAAAAATGGCTTGAGATTGAATGCGAAGAACGTCCGGATACGTTTGAGCGATTTATCAATGCACTACGACAAGACGATTTAGCTGCGCCGGATTTTGCACATGCAGCACGACTTCAACAGTCGCTTGATCAGTGTTTTGAGAGTCATGAAACTGGTAAATGGATCCAATCTACTTCTGTCTAGAGCTTAGACTCTCGCCCCTGCAGTGTCTAAGCCCTAAAAAAATACAAGGGCTAGCTTAGATGAAATTAGATAAGCACATTCAGTATTTCGAAAAGATCAAGGGAGGCATAAATCCCGATCGAGAGCCTGGCTTCTGTTCTGCAATCATTCAGGATGGGAAGATCGTTCATGCGATAAATCACGGATTGGCTAGTATGGAGCATCAGGTCCCCCTAACTGGGGATTCCTTATTTTACCTGGCATCCGAGTCAAAGCAGTTTACAGCGGCCTGTATTCTTCACCTGATCAGCGATAAAAAACTCAGCCTGAAACAGGATGTAAGAGAAATTGTGAAGGAGGCCAGTCACTTTAGATCTAAAATTACGATTCAAAACCTACTGAATCACACGAGCGGCATTCCGGACTATTTTCAATATCTTGATTGTTCGCTTGATTTGGTCGGTGGTCACGAAAATGACTACTTCGACAATAGTCACATCATGAAAATTATCGATAACTGCGAACCCACCTTCAAACCTAATACGCGCCATGAATATAGTAATTCCAACTACATCATATTGGCGCAGATTGTAAAACATGTTTCGGGTACACAATTAGCATCGTATGCGAAGAAACACATTTTTAAGCCTCTAAAAATGAGTCATTCTGTCTATGATATCGATCGTTGCAAGGTAATAAGGAATAGAGTCGCCTCTTACACTAAATCAAAGAATGCGTATCGAGTTTATCTTAAGAATTCCTGTACGGTTGGAGATGGAGGCCTATTGTCGAGCATCAATGATTTAATTAAGTGGGAAGTTAACTGCCACGATAATAAACACTTGCCGTTGAGTGTTGTTAAAGGGCTCACGCGACGATCGAAGTTGTCAAATGGAAAGCTATTGACTTATGCAAATGGCCTTGAAGTAACAATAGGAAAAGACAAGCAAGAGTACAGCTTCCATGGCGGTGGTTTTGGAGGATTTATAACTGACATCATCAGAGTGCCATCGCAAAAAATATCGGTAATCTATCTTAGTAACAATGAGGGAGTTGGTTACACAAATGGTTGGTATCATAAGTACTTTTGATAAATGAATATTGACCGTTGAACTCGAAGAAGTCTTCAGTTAATTGTTACTAACTGCCATTACTCATCGCAAGCTACCAGTTGATATCGGTGTGTTATGGCGTTGGATTAGTGCGCGAACTGTCAGCCCGGAAGTTGCATCTTATGAGCCTATCAACAATGTTACCAAGATTATGCGGCAGAACAGTCTTACGCCGGTTTGCTGATTCAGATTTGGCGCGTTTTCAAGCCTATCGTTTAGATCCAGAGGTTGCGTTGTATCAGGATTGGGAGGCTATGTCTGACGATGACGCGCTGTCGTTTATTCAGGATCAGAGCAAGGCTCATTTTTTCGTGCCTGGTAACTGGCACCAGATTGCTATTGCTGGCAGCACGAGTGGAACCCTGATTGGTGATATTGGCGTGTTTGTCGATTCTGAAGAAAAGGGTGCTGAAATTGGATTTGGTTTGTCC
>JBGCEO010000089.1:0-5595 GCA_045106475.1 Granulosicoccus sp. | reverse complement strand
TGCCCTCCACGTTAAATTCTATAATTGGCCTAGTGAAAATGGTGGCGCAATAATGGATATTTTTCGTGTTGAAGATGGAAAAATCATTGAACACTGGGACGTTGTTCAGGCCATTCCGGATACGTTTGCAAACTCTAACGGAATGTTTTGATCCAGATCTACAAAATTGAACGGTGCATAGCAAAGCGTGAACGGCTTCGCCACAGGATAGGTGACGAGGCAGTTCGCGTGTAAAGTCATGATTTCAGTATCCTTTTACGCTCCTTTCCCTGTACACCTCTAAGCGCATATAAAGTGATGGTAGAACTGACATTTTGTTTGCGTAGATCAACAATGTAGGGAAGTACACGAGCCTTGTCGCATTGCCTGAGGTCTTTTAAGCACCATCCGACTCCCTTCAGAACAAGATCCTCACTATCGAATTTTAAATGATCACAATATCGGAGAGCGGTATCGGTAAACCGCCCTGAACTGGCTACTTTGCGAGTAAACAGCACAACGCTTGCGCGTCGAAGCCACATGTCTCTATCATCGTTCCATTGATTGACTAGATGTAGGCAATCTTCAGGATGTGATAGCAAAATTTGGCGTAGAAATAAGCTCGTGAAAGCGTCTATTTTACTCCAACCATGAAGGTTGCGAAAAATATGGTCAAGCAATTCAAAATTGTCAGGTTCAAAATAGTCCACCATTTTCTCGAACAAAAACAAAGCTACAGTCTTTTGTTCTCCATAGCCTGATTCCACAAGTCGTATCGCCAGCTCCAGTGAATCTGAGGGTGGCAATGCTTTGAATTCATTGCGAAACCCTGCTATCAAACCGTTCATTTCCGGCGCGCGGACACCGTATCCTCGATATCTTGAGTCAGGCTCGTTTGCATCCGATACATACGGGGATTTTTGTCCAGCAAGTTCAAGACAAGTCACGATCTTCTTGTACAATTTCGACGTACTCATAAACCCCCCGTCCGTGATGATCACCTAATTTCACTAACCGCGGGAAAGTATCCATCTTACCGAAGGTATTTCAGGCGATTATATCCGAGGCTTCATAGTCTTACACCTCACTCATGTAAGCCGCAAGTTCAGCCTGCAAACAGCTATTCTAAGCGATCAAAAATATGTTCTAGGCAGTCTTTCCTACGACCGCTTTTGGCCGTCTACTACTGCGCTTTAGATACAAGAAACAAGTATAAACAACAGCAGCTCTGTGCCCAAAGGCGACATTCGCCATTATTTAAAATCCAGCGTTAAAAGCGCAATTAATCCACTATCACATTTAAGCCCTATCCTGTTAATGACCAATATCTGGCAAAAAACCATATCAATATAGATTGCAATATACATGAGTACTCACGTATATTGCACGTATGAATATTCGAAATACACAGTTTGTCTTTGCGTTACTGGGTGCAGCCAACAGCATAGAAAGCCGATTGAATCGCGTCCTCTCTAACGTTAAGGGCGTCAGTTTTACTGAGTACTTTTTGCTAGAGCAACTTAAGGATTTTCACAATGGCGCTGCTACCAGAGTAGATTTGGCCAGAGCCGTTCACTTGTCTCCATCAGCGGTTACCAGAGCACTCAAACCCCTGGAGAAGCTTGGTTATGTCGTCACTGTTAAGGGAGAGCGAGATGCTCGACAAAGCGTTGCAACACTTACACCAGCGGGCGAAGAATTGTTGCGAGATTCAAACAGCCTTGTACTTGACGAAATAGCCAACCTTCCTATCCTACGCTCTGTGAGATCTGAGTTAACGAATGTTCTAAACAACCTCGCCCAGAAATAGCAGCAAAACCGAGCTCAACCGAAATGGCGCAATTTGATCTCAACAAGGGCGCACTTGCGCCACTGTCAAATGAACTTGATATAGATTCTTTGGGTGTCACCGGTAACATCCCTGTGGAATTAAATGGCGCTTTGCTACGAAACGGACCAAATCCCATGAGCGGCCGATTTGACGGTCATGACTTACTCTCCTGGTGGCCCGAAGCCGCAATGTTTCATGGACTATATTTTGAAAACGGAAAAGCAGTACGGTATCGAAACCGATGGGCGCGCAC
Organism: Granulosicoccus sp.; assembly: GCA_045106475.1. Taxonomy (GTDB): domain Bacteria; phylum Pseudomonadota; class Gammaproteobacteria; order Granulosicoccales; family Granulosicoccaceae; genus Granulosicoccus. The sequence continues at coordinate 3,532 of JBGCEO010000089.1, read as the reverse complement.
CAGACAATGGGGAATTTTCCATTCAAACGCTGGTGCAAGTTCACTGCTCGATACAAATCCAAACGTCAACTTTATAAGTCATGCTGGGGAGCTCCTGGCACTTGGTGAGGGATCAAAACCGCTTTCAATTAGCGCAGAACTGGATTCACTCGGTGCAAGCCAGCAGAAAGGTATAAAGGAAGGTGTTACGGCACATCCTAAAAAGGATGCCGTCACGGGAGAGTTAGTTACTTTCCGTACGGACTGGAATCAACCTTGGTTATCGTATGGAGTTACTGGCCCTAACGGGGAAGATCTATTTTCGTCTGAAATTGAAATACCTTCGCCAATGATGATGCATGACATGGCAATTACGTCCACGCATAGCGTTATGTTTGACTTAGGTGTTGCTTTCGATTTCTCCATGCTACAACAAGGATTCGATATGCCATTGCGTTGGCATGAGGAACGCATCTGCCGAATCGGTGTAATTCCCCGTCATGGCGGTACGGTTCAATGGTTGCCAATTGAATCGTGTTTCATACAGCATATTTCTAATGCATATAATGAGAATGACCATATCCTTATTATTGATGCAGTGCGCTATCCATGGTTTCTACGCGCAGATTTAAGCAGAAAACAATTTGACGATAACCCTTTGGGTGTTCTATGGCGTTACACAATCAACCTTAAGGCCAACACAGTGAGTGAAACTGCTATTGATGACTTGGGTATCGAACTTCCTCGCGTTGATGATTCGGTTATCGGGCATCGTTACAACTTCCTGTACGCTGCTGAACAACCAACCAATGAAGAGATTAGAGGCATTGTCAAATACAACTTGGAGACCGGAAAAAGGCATCGTTACGAAGTACCTCTTGGCGATCAAAATGGTGAGCCAGTTTTTGTTGCTAAACAAGACCCTGCTTCTGAGGATGACGGATGGTTGTTGGTTTATATTTACCGACAGGAAACAGACCTTAGTGATCTGATCATTCTAGATGCGACTGATATAGAGGTCGGGCCGATCACCACTGTACATCTGCCAAATCGAGTCCCTGCAGGATTTCATGCAGTGTGGATACCACAGAAATGAATGTTCGCTCCTGGCCGAAAGCACGCCTTAGTTATTAAGTATAGCCAACGGTGAGTTTGTGCCCACTGCAGACCTTATGAATGGTCACATAATTAAAATAATTTGGCTTCAACCTGTAGTTAAACAAAAAAATAAACTTGCGTTTTCTGCTTCTGGGTGTAGTTCCCATTCACCATTGGACTGCATGATTGCTAGTTTTGCAATAGCTATAGCCGACTGTATCGGTAGATTTCCTAAATCTACTGTACCCTGATGCTTACTAGAATGACCTAAGCGCCCATCAGAATATTTTATCCAGCCTTCCCAACCTAAAACCTGAACACCATTCTGCCCAAATATATCAAGCAGTTCCATGGCATCCGTGTAACTGAGCACAAGCTCATCAGGAGATTCGGACCTGCTCTTTATATCTTCTAGTGAATACATTTTTAGTTGATTAACTATGTCGGCTGTTGGCCGAAAGCACGCCTTAGTTATTAAGTATAGCCAACGGTGAGTTTGTGCCCGAAGCCGACATTAAAGACATATATTAGTACTTCCGCTTTACTCACTTCCAATTCCTTTGCTTTCCGATTGCGGCCATTAATTGTGCAGGAGTTCGAGCTCCTCGTTCACTATTAGACATCGCAACAGCGCCGTTACCACTTTCCATGTGAAAAACAAAGAAGGATCGAAAGCCGTAGTTTGCTCCACTATGAGAAATTAGATTTTTGCGCACTAGAAAAACTCCCAAGCCAGAATCAGTAACGACTTTAGAGATCATTAGCTCGGTTAGACTGCGAGGGAGCAATGATTTATCAGAGCCGTGAAATGAATTAAAGAGACCTATGAGTAGACTGGCTATGTCCTTGGGTGTTGTCCAAAGGCCAGCTGCTGCTTTTTCAGGATGTCGCCTGTAGTTCCCTCGTATAGGGTTTCCACCAGCTCCATGCGCGCAAGAAAAGCCTTCAAAATCGTTTGGAGCCAAGTAACACGAATGGATCATGCCCAAGGGTTTGAATATCTTTTCAGATATATATTTCTCGTAACTTGAGTTGGTTAGTTCTTCGACTATTGCTTGCAATATAGTGGTGCCACCACCTGAGTATTTGTAAGCCTTTCCAGGTGCTGATCGCGCAGTCACTATAGGCGAGTTCGCTTTTTCGTTACCGGAAAGTATTTCAATAGTGCTAGGCAAGGGGTCATTGGAACCGTAGCCTCTAAAGCCATGTACGGTAGTTCCACCGCTATGCGAAAGAAGATGTTTTATCGTCACCGATTCCGCATACTCGCCTTGTAATTGCCACTTTTTTAAGTAAATATTAACTGGATCCTCTAACGCAACAAGGCCTCTGTTCACAAGAGTAAGAATCGCAACTGCGTTTACGGTCTTTGATATTGATGCTGCTTGAAATTTGGTAGTTGTTTCTACCGATAATCCAGCACGCGAGTTCATTAAGCCAAAAACCTCTTGGTTCACTAGCTTGCCTTCGCTAATCGTCGCGGTGCTTGCTCCTACGGCCTTGTTACTCTTGATTATTTCATCAAGGCTTGCCCGCTCACGTTTTGTCAAATTTTCCATATTCATAATTTGCCCAGCCGCACCATTGGGCATACAAACCGGACGTTCATTCGGGTTAATTGAACAACTGCAATGGGCCGGGAGTGTCGATTCTAGGCCGTCTTCCCAGAGCATAACAACAGGCAGCTCGGTGCCCGAAGCGGCCCTTTCCATATGTCGAATATTAAATATCAAGCTATCTGCTTGTTAGCTAAAGCTCAACTAACTTGACCGTCTTCAACATTCCAATCTAACACTGTATCGTCAAGCTTCGAGTACGAACGGAACAATTTTCCAAGTCGATTTATTTGCGATGGTTCCGCAATGATGCAGAATTCTGATATCTCTCTATCAGGCAAATCTTGGTTATTGTTGGTTCTAATTTGTATGGCGCAACCACCTAATCCATTTGTAAGGAATACTCTTAACCTAAAGTAGTATGCGTGCCGGTCTTCTAGTTTTTCAGATCCAAATTCGTATAAAAAAACATCCATGTTGTGCCGAGGAAACACTTCTAAGTGGTCTGCTATGTCAGAAAGATCCGCTGCATTGCAATAGTATTCAAATACAGTGCTTTGGCTGTCGTTGGAGGCTTCAAACACCAAATTAACATGGTGTGGTTCTTCGTACGGTATTCTAGTTATTCTAATATTTGCCATTTACTTAAAAATCTCTTAGAAGCATACAGCTAAGGTCCGCTCCTGGCCGTTCAGTGCCACCTGATCACTCACGTGGCGGCACTATCTACTTCTCAATTCGATAGAAATTAGGCGCTACGCCTTCTTGCAACAAAGCAATTACGGATGGAACAAGCGGCACCAGATCAACTAATCTATTCATCACTGGCGCTAGCACAATCACAGCAATTGCCAGTGTCGTCGAGGATTGCTGATACTCCATGTTTTTGTCAGCAGACA
>JBGCEO010000088.1:0-74411 GCA_045106475.1 Granulosicoccus sp. | reverse complement strand
GCTTCTTGCAATGCATCAGGGGTACCGGTATCAAGCCATGCCATTCCTCGCCCCATTGTTTCGACATGCAGTTCGCCTGCATCGAGATAGCGCTGATTCAGATCGGTAATTTCCAGCTCGCCACGTGAGGATGGAAGAATCTGTTTGGCTCGCTCTACCACCGATGAATCATAAAAATACAAACCTGTCACAGCGTAGTTGGATTTAGCTTGCGCAGGTTTCTCTTCCAACGATTGCACGACACCCGACTCATTAAACTCGACAACGCCATAGCGCTCGGGATCATCCACATGGTAGGCAAACACAGTTGCACCACATTCTCTGGAGACGGCACGATGCAGCTGTGGTTGTAAATCGTGGCCATAAAAAATATTGTCACCTAGTATCAATGCACAGGAATCGCCATCGATAAAGTCTTCACCCAGCACAAATGCCTGCGCAAGACCATCGGGACTAGGCTGCACACAGTAGGAAAATTTGAGCCCCAATTGCTCCCCGCTGCCCAGCAACTCCTCAAAGTGATGAATGTCCCTGGGCGTGGATATAATCAGTATCTCGGTGATACCCGCAAGCATAAGAACAGACAGCGGATAATAAATCATCGGCTTGTCGTAAACAGGCAGGATTTGCTTGGATATCGATAGCGTCATCGGGTGCAAACGCGTTCCCGATCCACCAGCCAAGATGATGCCCTTCATACAATTTCTCCAACCTGGTAGCTGTCAGCTTCCATTAGTCCAGCTGTTAGGTGTAGTTGTCTCGAGCTTGTTTGGCTCTGGCAAAGATTGTTTCTATCGCAGCTCCGTCGCTGGATTCAATGGCGACACGCAGTTGCTTTAGATGATCATCAAGCTTGTCCATCGATTCGAGAATAGCGTCTCGATTACTCAAGCACACATCCCGCCACATCACGGCATCACTGGATGCGATTCGAGAAAAATCACGAAAGCCGCCGGCGGCATAGCGAAAGATCTCCTCAGCTTCTTGTTGCTTAGCCAGAGTATCAACTAGTGCAAAAGCCAAGACATGTGGCAGATGGCTGGTGGCAGCCAGAACCCGATCGTGTTGCGATGGGGATAAGCTCTCGACTACTGCACCAGTGAGCTCCCATAAAGAAGCTACAGTATTGATGGCGTCCTGTTCAGTCTCATCCAGCGGTGTTAACAAGACTCTCTTGTCTTCGAACAAGCTGGCATCTGCCGCATCAACACCGGTTTTTTCCCGGCCAGCTATAGGGTGTCCTGGCACAACCCGGGCAAGCGACCCAAATACGGCACGAGCATCATCGATAAATGGGCCTTTGACACTACCCGCATCGGTAACAATGGCATCAGGATCCAGAAAATCGGCTATGGCTGACAATTGCTCTCGCATACTCAGCATCGGTACAGCCAACATAACGATGTCAGCTTTTGCAATCACCTCCTTAGGATCGGTAGAGAATCGATCAACGATACCTAGTGCGAGCCCTCTTGCGCCGGTGGATTCTGATCTAACCAAGGCAACAATTTCACCGCTGAAACCTGCTTTTTTTAGCGCCGCTGCAAAGGAGCCACCGATCATGCCCAAACCGACAATGCACAAAGTGCTGGGAGGAGAGTCAATACTCACGTTTACACCCGCAGAGGCTATCAATCACGTTAAATTAATCCAGACAAACGGCTTAGAGTAAAGCGTTCATAGCGCTCGAGGATAAGAGCCCAGCACTTTTAACAGAGGCGCAAGTTCTCTCAGTTCATCGAGCACCGGCGCAAGCGTAGAGTCACTTTGATGGCCTGTTATATTGGTGAAAAACACATATTCCCAAAGAGCGGCCTTGGCCGGACGCGATTCTATGCGAGTCATACTGACACCCGACTCCTCAAATGGCTTGAGTATGCGCCTGAGACCTCCGGGGCGATGCGGAGCCGCGAAAAGAAGCAAGGTAGTATCGTCGCCGCTTGGAGGGACAGCCTGATCGCCTACTATCAAAAACCGAGTTGTATTATTTTTTTCATCTTCGATGCCTGTCATCAGTAAATTCAGGCCATATCGATTGGCAGCAGTATCTCCAGCAATAGCCGCAACACCCGGGGTTTCTAATGCAAGTTGGGCCGCCATTGCATTACTACTTTGACTTACTCGATTAGCATTTGGCAGATTCGCATTCAACCAATGCCGACACTGTGCCAGTGCCTGAGGATGTGCGTGAACAGAGTCAACAGCATCTAATGATTGTTCCTGGCTCATAAGGCAATGCTGGATACGCAAACTAATCTCTCCACACACACGCAGAGAGGTTTGCGTCAGTAGATCAAGGGTTTGATTGACCGCACCTTCAGTGGAATTCTCGACAGGCACAACGCCAAAGCGCGTTTGCCCTGATTCAACAGCGTGAAAAATTTCAGCAATACCTGTTTGTGGCACTGAGTTTACGGCATGCCCAAAATGCCGATCACTGGCCGCATGGCAGTACGTGCCTTCCGGTCCGAGGTAGGCAACTTTCATGGGCTCTTCTAGCGCCAGACTTGCTGATATGATTTCCCTGAATATTCTCTGGACAGCTGTATCGCCCATAGGCCCTTCATTACGTCGCGCCACCTCTTTGAGTATTTGTGCCTCACGTTCGGGCCTGTAGAAATCAACCGGACTGCCCTGAGCTTCAGCAATTTTTACATCTGCAACCTTCAGCGCTGCCCTGGCTCGCGCATTAAGCAAGGTTTGGATCTGTAAATCCAGCGAGTCGATTTCCTTACGAACTTCGGCGAGATCTATCGTCGCGCCGTCGGTTGACTGCTTGTCGTTCACCATCAGTCTTCTGATTCATCTGCATCAGCGCCACTTGCATCATCCGGGGAAGGCAAATCAGGCGTTTCAGCATCTGGACTATCAGTACCATCACTCTGGCCAATGGTGGATTCTTCCTTGGTAGCTGTTTCAGTCTGATCAGCGTCGCCGCTGCCTGCTTCGTCAGAATCATCATCCAGAGCGTCATCGGTATTGACATCAGCCTCATCGATAGGTGTCAGTTCAACAAGAGACTCACCGTCATTCAGGCGAATAAGTCTAACGCCTTGAGTGTTTCTTCCTACAGTCGACACTCCTGCAACCGCCGTGCGGACCAATGTACCTGCATCCGTAATCAACATGATTTCATCATCTTCGCCGACCTGCACAGCCCCTATGACCGGCCCATTGCGATCAGTGGTCTTGATGTCAATTACACCCATACCACCGCGACCTTTAGCCGGGTAGTCTTCCGGGTTGGTTCGCTTGCCATAACCATTTTTGGTAGCACTGAGAATAGTGCCTTCACCCACCACAATAAGACCAATAACACTGTCTTCTTCTGGCATACGGATGCCGCGCACACCGGCAGCAGTTCGACCCATTTTTCGAACGGCGCTTTCGTTAAAACGCATAGCTCGACCACCGCTGGAAAACAGCATCACATCACTGTCACCAGTGGTTAGCCCAACGTCGATCAGAAAGTCATCGATGCGCAGATCAATAGCGATTATGCCGTTGGCACGAGGTCGTGAAAAGTCTGACAAGGCAGTTTTCTTGACAACACCTTTGCTGGTTGCAAATACGATGAACTGAGTATCGGTATATTCGCGTACGGTGAGTACCGCATTAACTCGTTCGTTCTCTTCCAGAGGTAGCAGATTGACTATCGGTCTGCCACGTGATCCACGACTTGCCACTGGCAACTCATAGACACGCTTCCAGTAGACCTTTCCGACGCTGGTGAAGAACAAGACTGTATCGTGCATGCTTGCGACAAATAGCTTGTCGACAAAGTCCTCATCCTTCATGGAGGTAGCAGACTTACCGCGCCCACCTCTACGTTGTGCACGATAGTCTGACAATGGCTGCGCCTTGCAGTAACCACTGTGTGACAGGGTGACAACAACAGATTCATCAGCAATAAGATCTTCAACCGTCATTTCTGAATGATCGACTTGAATCTCTGTGCGACGTTGATCACCGTACTGCTCGATAATGGCAACCAGTTCGCCACGGATCACCAGACGCAATCGTTCAGGATCAGTCAAAATATCCAGATAATCCTCGATTTTTTCCAGAATTTCTTTGTATTCTGCAATTATCTTGTCTTGCTCAAGACCGGTTAAACGATGCAAGCGCAAATCAAGTATGGCTTGCGCCTGCACTTCAGTTAACTGATAGCGACCGTCGTGTAATCCATAATGCGCTGCTAGATTTTCAGGCTTTGATGCAGCCGCGCCCGCTCTTTCAAGCATGCCGCTGACAATGCCAGGCTCCCAGGTTTGAGCAACAAGTTTGCCTTTTGCTTCTGCAGAGTTTTGTGACTCCTTGATCAGCTGAATGATCGGATCAATGTTGGCGAGTGCTACCGCCAGACCTTCCAATACATGCGCTCGATCACGTGCTTTACGCAGTAGGAAAACAGTACGACGAGTGACTACTTCACGGCGATGACGGATGAAGGCATTGAGCACCTGCACAAGGTTCAGAAGTTTCGGCTGCCCATCGTCAAGTGCAACCATGTTTATTCCAAACACCACTTGCAACTGAGTTTGCTTGTACAACTGATTGAGCATGACCTCGCCAGACTCGCCTCGGCGCAGCTCTATGACCATGCGCATGCCGTCTTTGTCGGATTCATCACGCAGCTCGGTGATGCCTTCGATTTTCTTATCCTTGACCAGCTCGGCTATCTTCTCCAGCAATCGGGCTTTGTTGACCTGATAAGGCAACTCAGTGACGATGATGGTGTCTTTGCTGGTTTTCTCGTTGTATTCCACAGTCGCGCGTGCGCGAACGTACAATTTGCCGCGACCTGTCCTGTAAGCTTCTTTGATGCCGCGAGCGCCGTTGATAATACCGCTGGTGGGAAAATCCGGACCCGGCAAATGCTCCATCAGTTGCTCAACGGTGATGTCCGGTTGATCAAGCATCGCAATCGTTGCGTTGATGACCTCTGAAATATTGTGCGGCGGAATATTGGTAGCCATACCAACGGCAATACCAGTACCGCCATTAACCAGTAGATTAGGTATGCGAGATGGCAAGACTGCAGGCTCTCGTTCAGAGCCATCGTAGTTAGGCACAAAATCTACCGTATCCTGATCGATATCGGCCAGCAAATCCTGTGTGATTTTATGCATACGCACTTCTGTGTAGCGCATTGCCGCAGGCGGATCGCCATCGACGGAACCGAAGTTACCCTGACCATCGATAAGCATGTAGCGCATGCTGAAAGGCTGCGCCATGCGAACCATCGAATCATAGATAGCGGAATCGCCGTGTGGGTGATACTTACCCATAACCTCCCCTACAACGCGGGCTGACTTGCGATAGGGCCTGTTGAAGTCGTAGTTTTGTTCATGCATTGCATACAAAATGCGCCGATGAACAGGCTTCAGGCCGTCCCGCACATCAGGTAATGCACGAGAGACGATTACGCTCATTGCGTAATCCAGAAACGACTTCCGCATCTCGTCTTCGAGATTTATAGGCAGAATTTCTTTGGCAAAATCAGACATTGAGCAGGGGGTCAAACACGGTTGCGATCAGGTCAGATCAACCGCTCGATTCTACCACACCCACAAGGATCAAACCCACTATTACTGCGGCTTGCGGGTAGTTGAATACGGCGTTATCGTGCACTACACAAACCCCGTACCCAAGGTTGCATAATGCCCACAAGTCAAGAGCCAAATTCCGATCAATCCATGAATCGGGCTCAGTTACGTATCGATGCTCGCTGGGTGCTCACCATGGATGCGCAAAATCGAGTACTACGGCATCATTCGCTGGTTATTGGGCAAGGTCGCATAATTGCCTGCCTGCCCTGGGACGACGCTGAAAGTGCCTATCCTGATGCTGCCGTAGAGAACAGGCGATCAGGTATTTTGATGCCCGGCTTGATCAACGCACACACGCATCTGGCGATGAACCTGCTTCGTGGCTATGCCGATGACAAACCCTTAAAGATATGGCTAGAACAGCATATCTGGCCTACCGAAGCGGCCCATATGGGTCCTGAGTTTGTACGCGACGGTACCCGGCTTGCGCTGGCAGAGAGCATCCTGGCAGGCGTCACCACAGTTAATGATATGTACTTCTTTCCAGATGCGACAGCTCAGGTATGCAAAGAAGTAGGCATGCGCGCAACTGTGGGACTCCTGGTGCTGGATTTCCCGACTGCCTGGGCAAAGTCTACCGATGAATATTTCAGTCGAGCTCTTGCTCTCTACGATAGCTTAAAGGACGAGCTTCTGATCAATACCAGCTTCGCCCCCCATGCTCCCTATACGGTATCAAAGGGGCCTCTTGAGAAAATTGCGACGCTCAGCTCTGAGCTTGACTTGCCTGTTCATATGCACGTGCACGAAACAGCGCAGGAAATAGCGGACTTTGAAGCACTACATGGTGTGCGGCCTCTTCAACGATTAGACGAGATCGGCCTGTTGAATCCGAGCTTACTGGCAGTGCATCTCACCCAATTAAATGAACACGAAATCGGCCGACTGGCAGAATCGGGGGCACATGCGATCCACTGCCCGGAATCCAATCTCAAGTTGGCCAGTGGCATTTGCCCGGTTGTCGATCTTATCGAAGCCGGAGTCAACGTCGGCGTTGGTACCGATGGTGCTGCCAGCAACAATGATTTGGACTTGCTCGGCGAGCTGCGCACCGCTGCATTTATCGGCAAAGTTCAAAGCCATGATGCGGCAGCAATACCGGCCCTAAGGGCACTGCGGATGGTCACTATCGATGCGGCATTTGCACTGGGTATAGACAATGAAACAGGTTCGCTTGAACCTGGCAAGGCTGCAGATTGCATACTGATCGAGCCTGATCTGGGCATGCTTCCAATTTATGATGCTGCCGCGCAAGTCGTATTCACCAACAGCAGTCACTGCGTTCAGGACGTCTGGGTTGCAGGGAAACGGCTGCTTGAAAATCGCCAATTGCAGACTTTGGACGCAACAGAGCTCATTCAGAATGCCGAGCGCTGGGGAAGGCGTATCATGCAGAACTCAAGCAGCTAAACCTCACTGCGATAGATCGAGCCTGCTTGCTGACACGTATTGTCTAACCAGATCAAGTTACAAACAACATACAACGCTATGAGCAACACTTCACATAATGTCGATCCTGCTGAACTTGAGAAGTTTCAGGAGCTTGCCAGCCGTTGGTGGGATGCCAATAGCGAATTCAAACCGCTACACCAGATCAACCCTCTACGCCTCGACTGGATTCAGGAACGCGTGCCATTAGCGGGAGCAAAAGTGTTGGATGTAGGTTGCGGAGGCGGGATTCTGGCTGAGTCCATGTCCCATGCAGGAGCTAATGTTCTAGGTATCGATCTTGCCGAAGCACCCTTAGCTGTCGCCCGATTACATGCGCTGGAGACCGGCGCTGAGCTGGAGTATCAGGAGATATCTGCCGAAGCCTGTGCAGAGCAAATGCCAGGCAGCTTCGATTGCGTGACCTGTCTTGAAATGTTGGAGCACGTACCAGATCCCGCATCAACGGTTGCAGCTTGTGCCCGGCTGGTTAAACCGGGAGGCCGGGTATTTTTCTCCACGCTTAACCGCAACCCCAAGTCATGGCTTTTTGCCATAGTTGGAGCTGAGTATGTGCTTCGCCTACTTCCCAAAGGCACCCATGACTGGAAAAAATTCATTAAACCCTCGTCACTGGCAGGTTTCTGTCGCCAAGCCGATCTGAAGGTTGATGAAATCATCGGACTTAACTACAACCCGCTCACGAAAATCTACAAATTGGGTAAAGATGTTGATGTCAACTACATGATTGCCTGCACGCGCATCGATGGCTCTGCACAATCTAACGACTGAGATTAACGTCATTGGTTTCAATCAGAGAAGGGTCAAGCCTGTATTACAGCTTGCTATGGACAAAAGAACCCGTACGTCAACGCTTTGTCAATCGACTGGGCCTGATACAAGCTCTTGGTACTACCCTTGAAGATGTACAGGAGCCACACGTTGCCGAACAAAAAATTCATTGGTGGCATGAAGAAATACAGAGATTGCTATCAGGGGATGCACGTCACCCGCAGTTAAAGCTCTGTCAAAAAGAGTTAACAGCAGTACCAGCGGCACAGGCACCCTGCCTGGCAGTATTGTCGGCAGCCTCAACACAACGATTTACTCCTCCTGCCACCGAAGCCGAAGCTGATGAGCAAAACATCAAAAGTTTCACAGCCAGACTCGCGCTGGTGACTCATGCTTTGAGTGACTCGACAGAAGATCTCGATCCCAAATCGCAGAGCGAATCAATGGGGCTCGCCCTGAGTAAATACGAGCAATTGTTGCGCCTGCCCTCGCTGATACATCGAGGACTGGCTGTCTTTAGCGAACAAACTTATGCGCAATCCGGACTAAAAGCTGCAGACTTAGCAGCGCATATTCGGGTTTCTGAATCCTCAGTCAATACAAAGGATAGTGAAGACGCAACGCCCTCGCCCTCTCTGAACAACATACCCATTGTTGTCGAAAATACGGCAATACAGCTTTTTTTAAAGCAAGCAATAGATGATGCGCACACGCAACTAAACCAATGTTTACGTGATTCTGCTATCAGCAATCGATACAGAAAAAAGCCGTATCTTCCTCTCTGGCGTCTTATAGTGCTACGAGAAAAACAACTGGCTCTATGGCATCGCAAGCAACCAGACCTGCTACGTGAGAAAACGACGCTAACGCCTATTTCAAAACTCTATGTAGCATGGCGTCATAAACGCTAAGCTCAGCAATGACCTACAATTCGTTCATGCAAAAGCCCAACTATCAACCCAGCACCGATCTTCAGCGACAATACGCTCTTAACGAGCGGTGCTTAGACGAAAAGGTCGTGTTAATAACCGGCGCTACCGGTGGGATGGGAACTTGCCTGAGTAAAGCATGCGCCGCTGCAGGTGCAACCGTCGTGCTGGCTAGTAGAAAAGTCAAAAAGCTGGAAAAACTCTACGATGCCCTGGTGGATTCAGGAGCAGCAACACCTGCTATTGTGCCACTGGAACAAGACAAGGCCGGACCGGCTGACTATGCAGGCATCGCGGATATGCTTGAACAGGAATTCGGCAAGATTGATGCACTGGTGCATACCGCAGCGGAGCTCGGCACACCCACACCCCAAATGGCTATTGAGCATGCAGAATGGGTGCGACTCATGGGCGTAAACTTGACCAGCGCTCGGCTGCTCAGCTTGTATTGCCAACCATTACTCGCTCAATCGTCACTGGCAAGTCTGGTATTCCTACTTGATCATAAACCCGGGGCATACTGGGGTACCTATGGCGTGTCAAAGCAGGCCGTGCAAACGCTTATGCATATGCTGGCTGACGAAACTGAAGGAAATCGAGATGAACAAGGCCACCCGGTCATTGCGATCAACGGTTATGATCCCGGGCCAATGCGCACTCCTTTGCGTCGTCGAGCGTTTCCAGGTGAATTGGAGCGGGAAACGGCTCTGCCAGAAGAGCGGCTGGGACCTTTGCTATCGTTGATAACGCGACAAGAGCGCGAAAAAACAGGTGCGGCCGTTAGCTACGACTGAACGAGTATCAACGATAGGTTTATAGAGTCGACCAATGTCCGAAGCGAATGTTGAAAACCACCGACCTTGCGCCGATTTCAGACTTGCCATTGGTCAGCATGCGCCAACACCAAGCGCTATCGATCAAAGCCTAAAGAGAATGAGCTCCCTGGCTAACGCAGCCGGCGACGACATCGATTTACTGGTGCTACCTGAAGCCAGTCTAACGGGCTACAACATACCATTGAGCAGTGCCGAGTTGATTGCTGTTGGCAAAAATAGCAACGCCACTGATCAGATCAAATCTATTTGCCAGCAAGCCAACATTGCCATTGCCTATGGCTACATCGAGCGGGACGGTAGCGCTTTATACAATTCTGCGCATGTGATCGACTCGGCCGGCAATAGCATTGCACACTACCGAAAATGTCATCTCTGGGGTGAACTTGATAAACGCTTGTTCACAGCTGGATCCTGCTTCTCTCCAGTCTTTGAGCTGTCAGGCTGGCAGCTCGCCCTGCTCATCTGTTACGACATCGAATTTCCCGAATCCGCACGTTATCTCAGCCTGCAAGGAGCAGAGCTTATTGTTGCTCCAACAGCGTTAATGCATCCCTGGACACTCGTCGCCGATCATATGACGCGTGTTAGAGCAGCCGAGAACCAAGTCTACTTTGCTTATGCCAACTATTGTGATAGAGAAGGTGACATCGAATATGTAGGGCGAAGTTGTATTGTGGGACCGGACGGGAATGATCTAGCTCGTGCTGAATCAAGTCCAGCACTTATCAAGGCCACACTCAATAAATCATCCCTGACCGAGATCAGATCGCAAGTACCTTATCACCGCGACCGACGCCCGGAACTTTACAGTTAACACTATGGTGAACAAAAAAAAGGTTAGTGTTTTTGGACCCGACTTCCCATTTGCCTATGACAACTGGATCGCACACCCAGCCGGGCTAGGCAAGTTACCCATTGATCACCATGGCAGGAAGATCGGGGTTATTGGCGCTGGTTTGTCTGGCATGATCGCTTCCTTTGAATTGATGAAACTTGGACTGCATCCCGTACTGTTCGAACAGGGCCGTATAGGTGGCCGACTTCGCTCTCAAGGATTTACCAACGCACCCAATGTTGTTGCCGAACTTGGTGGTATGAGATTTCCTGAATCCGCTACCACCTTCAATCACTATGTAGATTTGTTAGGACTCAAATTACGGCCGTTTCCAAACCCGCTAACAGATGCGGCAGGTACCACGGTTATTGATTTGTCAGGTAAGCCTGTGCTTGCCCGCTCACTTCAGGATCTACCTCCGATGTTCAAAGAGGTGGCAAGCGCATGGCAAGAGGCACTGGATTCTGAAGTACAGTTTCGCGAACTGCAGCAGGCTATTTGTGAGCGCAGCGCTGCGAGAATTAAAACAATATGGGATAAGTTGGTTTACGAATGGGACGACCGAACCTTCTACGACTTCATCGCGACTTCAAAGGCATTCAGGCGACTGTCTTTTAGGCATCGAGAGGTATTTGGACAAGTTGGTTTTGGTACCGGCGGCTGGGATTCGGATTTTCGTAACACGATGCTGGAAATACTGCGAGTAGTGCTAACTGAGTGCGATAGCAATCAGCACTACATCATTGGTGGTGCTGAACAACTGCCTCGAGGTCTCTGGGAAGCAACACCCGAGTGCGCTCACTGGCCCCGGGGTACTTCTTTGCGTTCGCTTAATGACGGAGCAAGCAAAGCAGGAGCAAAAAAAATAAAAAGGGTTAATCCCACGACCATTCGCATAACGGATCAATACGACAATGATCACGATTTTCCTGCAATGTTGGCCACTTGTCAGAGTTGGCTGTTAACCACCAGCATAGAAACAGATGAGGCTTTGTTTTCGCAGGATCACTGGATGGCACTCGATCGCACCAGTTATATGCAATCGTCTAAGACCTTCGTGCTGGTTGATAGACCCTTCTGGAAAGACATTGATCCAGAAACCAATCAACCATGCATGAGTATGACGCTCACTGATCGGCTAACGCGCGGCACTTACTTGTTTGACAACGGAGATGACCAACCTGGCGTAATTTGTTTAAGTTATGCATGGATGGCCGACGCCTTGAAAATGCTGCCATTAAGCGCTGAGCAAAGAGCCAAGCTGGCGCTGGATGCTCTTCATAAAATCTATCCTAAGCTTGATATACGCCAACACATTATCGGGCATCCGATCACCATATCCTGGGAAGCAGACCCTAACTTTCTCGGTGCATTTAAGGGCGCTCTGCCCGGACACTATCGCTACAACAGGAGAATGTTCACGCACTTTATGCAAGAACATCTTGCTCCTGAGCAACGCGGAATATTTATTGCCGGTGACGATGTGTCATGGACGCCAGGATGGGCAGAGGGAGCTGTACAAACAGCACTCAACGCAGTTTGGGGAATTGTGGAGCATTTAGGCGGTAAGACTTGCACCACTAATCCTGGCCCGGGCGACTGCTTTGATCAGCTGGCTCCCATCGATCTGGACAATTGAAGCACGCGAAAGCGCTTATCAAGCTGCGTCTGACCAAAGCTCTTTTAAGCGCGCATCACGTCCACAAGAGGTTCTGTAGAACTTATAACGGATGGGATTCTTCATGTAATAGTCTTGATGGTAATCTTCTGCAGGCCAAAAAGTTACGCCATCAGCGTTCTCTATTGTAGTGACTATGTCCTGTTTGAAACGCCCTGAGTTCTGTAAGTCTTGTTTGGACTGACTCGCGGCAATCCACTGTACATCGCCTCTGGTAAAGATAGCTGATCTGTATTGGTCACCCGAATCACAAAACTGAGCGTTGGGTGTCAACGGATCTACGTTCTGCCAGTAAACTTCCAGCAATGCATCGTAACTGATTTGCTCTGGATCATATCTAACCTGTACTACTTCGACATGTCCGCTATTGCCGGCTGAGACTTGATCGTAGCCAGGCTTATCAATTGCACCGCCTATATAGCCAGATGTTGTATCAACAACCCCATCTAATTCATCAAACGGTCGCTCCATACACCAGAAACATCCACCGCCAAAGATAGCTACCACCGTTTCAGGCATCTCGGCCGTGCCATAAGCTGGTTCTGATTTTTCATTGGCAGCTAGACCACTTAACGATGCAGTAATAGCGGTTACAACAACCGCAAAAGCGAGTAGCACAGTAGAGCGTTGGATATAACTCATCGAAATCTCCAGAAATTTTGGAAGTCAGGACCTGATTAACCCTCAAGGGTTAATTACAATCAGAGCATCACGTTACAATCAGAGCACCACGTTTAAACATGCTCGATGAACTGCAAAGCAACGCCGTTGTTACACCAACGTTGACCGGTTGGTGCTGGACCGTCACTGAACACATGACCCTGATGTCCACCACATCGTGCACAATGGTATTCGGTGCGCGGAAGTAATAGCTTAAAGTCTCTTGAGGTGGCTAGATGGCTCTCAATAGCGGTGAAAACACTCGGCCAACCAGTTCCACTATCGTACTTCATGGCTGAAGTGAACAAAGGCAATGAACAAGCTCTGCATGCATAGATGCCGTCACGCTTCTCATTGTCGAGCGGACTTGATCCCGCACGCTCTGTACCCTCTCTGAACAGCACACGAAATTGCTCCCGGGTTAATCTTTCCTGCCATTGTGCTTCGCTTACATCAAGGGGCGTATGAAGATCGGGTAGATTGGTGTTAGCCGGCAGCAATACTTGCCAGTTGGTTGTAACAAGCTCGGTGTCCAATGGCAAAGCTCCTTCTACACTGGCTAAAGCGGGGTTACCACCGGATCTCGAGGAAAGTGCCCAAGCACCTGCTACACCAAAGCCCGCCGCGGCAAAAAGAAAGTTACGTCTGTTCATGGTTACCTTGTTGTTATCATCAAGTCCCCCTATAGACAGCTTTTGCGCCAAAAATTTCATTGTTTACACACAGGTAAACAACTCAGGTGTGATCTACCCCGACAAACAGACAGCAACCTGAATTATCCCTCGTTTTCCAATAAGCCCATATCGATTGCCCGGTTTCTAGCCGAGTGACACTGATCCTGAGATAGTGCCCTATTGTTGCCGGTTGTTCGAGCCAGCATCAGGTTACCTGTAGCATCACTGTGCTGCCCAGAATTACTGAGCACATGAAAGAGCTCATGTGCCAGAGCGATGCCTCTATCCTTTAGTGCAAGCGTAAGCCACACCGAATCTGTTAACCAGGGACGGGTTCGAGTATTACCCCGTCCAAAGGCTTCTGCGTCAAACGGTCTACTCATCCGTGTGTCATTGGCAAACACAGCCGTTGTGCGACGCTGCGGACCGCTTAAGCGTACCGCGTCCATTAGAGTCTTGGCGGAACCGGATTCTAGATCACGCAAGTACTCTGGCGCATCGATTAAACGAATCTTTACATCAGAAAAATGTACATTACAAACCGACAGAATTTCTGCCGCTTCGTCGAGAACAGCGCTGACATCATCGATTGACCAACCCTCATCTAAGACCAGCACATCCAATGGTAAATTGAGTTCATTTGATGCGGATTTACTGCTGTCAGCATTTGAGCCGGCATCCGAGCTCCAGTCAACGGTGCTGATAGTGTTGATCGAGTGTCTAGCATCCACTTGTGGATCGTGCAGATAACCCTGAGCAATTTTCGCAGGCGACGAACCGTTTGCAAAACGTCGCCGCAGTTCTGCTATTAAGTCCGCTGCCTGCCATTCTCGGTTGTCCCGTATCAAGCGTGCTGCCAAGGCGACGACTCTGGGCACGGCATAACTGCTGCCAGAGGCAAGAGCACTAGAACCATCAAAGCGCAGTACTCTTTGCTGCTCCGCGGGAACCATGTAGTCGACACTCGATCGGCCCCAGTTCACCCCCTCGGCAGGTAATACAAAATCATCTGCTGATGTAACAACCAGCATATTATCTAATGGCAGTGATGCGGGGTAAACGGGACGCTGGTCTATATCACGACCATTGTTACCCGCAGATGATACAAACAGTATGTCGGGGTGTTTCTGTGCGAACTTGTTAAAGACCTGCCAGTCTTCAATCCGGTTGCCCCCTAAAGGCAAACCAATAACACGAACATCATTCGCCGCGGCATGCGCCAGTAGATCTTGCATGCGTGACATATCCGGGCGCGGGTATCGATAGGGCACCAATTTAACGAAAGGGGCTTCTCGAAGTAGCAAAGATGCTGTTCGGGTGCCATGTCGCTGAATTTGCCCTCGGCCATTGGGATGAGCATCAAAGGGCCGTTCGTCAAGATCCCAGAAATCGTATCCAAGCAGCTTGCCATCTTGATCTCGCGCAAGATACTCATTTATCTCAGGAAGAAGGTAATTGACTCCAGAGTCAACCAGAGCGACATGAATGCTCTGCGATGATGATCTTTGAGCAGATTCAAGCTGCTCGGGCACAGGTGGGTTATCAGCTACATCAACCAAAAGACTCTGCGCGTTCAAAGACGATAGAAAGAACACGGACAACACAAGACCTAATTGGAAAATTGCACGTGCTTTTTGCATCAGCAAGATCTCTTAGCGGCTTTGAAGCAACTATAAGTCAAATCACAAGAAACCTAGATATGACCACGATCAAAGATCGCGGTACCTTGCTCATCAATAATTTGCTGGGCCTTTCTTTGCGAGTGATCAACGGCCGACTGACGATCTGAGTGATTATCAGCACGAATAAATTGAGCTGAGCGCAGCTCACCTTCAATCTCTTTTGATATGGAACCGGCAGTCTTGAACTGCCCACCCTCCTTGATGGGTGCCGCGGTAATCGTGAAGCCGTTGTATTCGATCGCCTCCGCCGCTTCCGCCGGAGCATCAGCTGAATCGCCTCCTCCACCAAATATTTTGCCGAGTAGATCTCCAAAGCCCATATGCTTCTCCTGGTTGCGTTCTGCCACATTAGTTGCGACGATCTTTCGTACATGATACCCGTGGAACGCACAAGTATTGTCCGCTTTGGTCTTAAACCAGGAAATTCAAGGTGTTCAGCACAACTTACGACTCCCCAATTGGCAATTTGACACTGGCCCGCGAAGACTCAGGTCTCAGGCATATTATTTTTCCCAGCGGCTGCCGCAGCTTTGATACACCTCAACACTGGCAGTCATCGCACGACGCGTTCGATGACGTCAAACGTCAGCTTGATGAGTACTTTGAAGGCAAACGAAAGGATTTTTCAATACCGCTGGCGCCAATCGGTACGCCCTTTCAACAATCCGTATGGAAAGCACTCTGTACAGTCGCTTATTCCACAACCTGCAGCTACGGTGCAATCGCCAAGCAAATAGGCAAACCGACTGCCAGCCGTGCTGTGGGCGCTGCCAATGGAGCAAATCCCATCCCAATCATCATTCCATGCCACAGAGTTATTGGCTCCAGCGGCAGACTAACCGGCTTTGGTGGTGGTCTGGCAACCAAGGCCTGGTTGCTTGCACATGAGCGCGGTGAGGGCCAGCTGTTTGCCTTCACCAACCCATGAGTCTTCGGAAAAAACCGGGCTTTAATGATTCCTTACACTGGGCGTACTGTGATCTGAATGTTTGAGAGCGTTTTTGCACGCCAGTCGCGGCCTTTATCAACCAAGCCTTTTTCTTTTAGCTTTGGCGCGCGAAGCCGGCGGTGCCTTCGTGGTAGTTTAAATACAGGTTAAATGCATCCGATTCAGACACCTTGTTTACTCTCACCGCTTGTTTCATATACCAATGAATGAAATCTGTTGCATCCGCAAAATCATGACGAACGCGCCAATAGTCACCCGTTGATTTCAGGTACTGTCGCCATGTACCGTCAATTGCCTGGGCATAGCCATAGGCCGAACTCACTCGACGCCATGGAATAAAACCCCACAGTTTTCGCCTGGGTGGTTTTGCCTTTGCCTTGAATGCTGACTCCTGGTACATGAAAGCCATCGGTAGATGCATGGAACTTCCCCACTTTTTTTCGGCTTTAACTGCCGCTTTATGCCAGCCCCGCTTTTCTTTGAAAATAGAGCAGACATTGCCAGGCTCGCGTGGCGGTGCAGTCGCGCAGGCCTGCAGACTTAACAAAACAAAAACGATAAGAACGCGACGAAAAAATATTTTTTTTGGGCAGTAAAATCGATTCATGCTG
The DNA here is from genome assembly GCA_045106475.1 of Granulosicoccus sp. Lineage (GTDB taxonomy): Bacteria > Pseudomonadota > Gammaproteobacteria > Granulosicoccales > Granulosicoccaceae > Granulosicoccus. The sequence goes on along the minus strand of JBGCEO010000088.1, from coordinate 57,725 downwards.
TTAGTGTAGTGATCGAAACTGAACCCCGTTTGACTCTGTAATGACATTTAGCAAAACCGACAAAAAAGAGCCTATTCCTCAATCTGCAACCCAGCCGCCGGGCGCACCCGTACCGGGGCTTTACAAACACTACAAGGGCCAACATTACCAAGTTCTAGGAATGGCGCAACACTCTGAATCCGATGAGTGGCTGGTAGTCTATCAAGCGCTATACGGAGAGCGTGGCTTTTGGCTAAGGCCGCTATCCATCTGGCTCGAACCGATAGATGCGAAAACCTTGGCAAGCGAGCCATCGAACCCTGATACGGTTTCACGCGAACGTTTCCAACTCATTGAATCTTCGCAGCTAACTCTGAGCCAGTTAACAAAACAGACAAAAGGCGAATCTGCTTAACCATGCAAACGCCCGCGTGGGCTTGGATATTGCGGCTAGGCATGGCAGTGTTTCCGTGAGTAAAAACTGCCATGTATCCAGTTCGCCTGCCCGTAATCGCCCTAAGCTTCTTGTGCATCAGCGCATGCTCCACCGTCACACCTTCACCGACACCCTCCGAGCCGGAACCGCTGGCAGAACCTGCGCTCATAGAATCCCTTCCCGAAACTGTTCTATCTTTCGAATTAAAGGGGTACAAGCATTTTGAAGATGGCTCCGGTGGATACTCTCTGCGCTATGCAAACGAGCGCAAAAGGCGGATTGCCGATGTTTACATCTACCCGGTTGCCGAGGAGAACAGTGATCTGGAACATAACCAGCTTGTCCTTGGATCCACTCGTGCCACGCTTGAAGCGATAGGCGCTGCTGCCAGGCAGGGGCATTATGCTAACTTCAATGTTATCAATGCAGGTACACAAGCCCGTGGGCTGCGCACGGTTGCGCGAGTGCAGGCTACTTATCTGCGACAGAATCTAGCGTCATTTACCCTGGTTTACCAAACCGAGTACGAAGGCACCCTACTGAAGATTCGCGTATCGATGCCTGATAACGAGAGCAATCGTTCGAGCATCGAGTGGGATCTCTTCGCGGAAAGGATGTTTCAGACCATCATTTCAGACCTAAAGCAATCCGATCCTATCCAGACTTCGGAAGTGCCTCGGGTTGAACGGGGCTGACATGACAGCTGTTACCTGAACAAACTGCCCCAGTAGCCTGGGGACAGCACAGCGATTTCATCACGAATCTTTTAAAATCAATTATTTAGATAGACTCGGCGATGGTGATCTAGAGCCATCCCCAGCATCCTGGGGCAGTTAGGGCATTCATGATGTGCTTGCCTGGCAGTTGCAAACACCCCGAAAGTACTGAAAAGGGAATGAGACGTGATGCTCATCCCATCCATCTTCAGCAAGCAAACCTTAAAGCAGTTCTCGCTTTTCTAAAACACTGCTATCGACTAAAAGTCTCTGGTTTTCTTTTTATACATCAATAACTTAGCCGCACAAACTCATTGGAGTCAAAATATCGCCACAGCAAAAATATAAACTAAGTATTTGAATTTAAACGTTTTCTTCCAAACCTATTTGTCGTTTGCACTTGTCTTAGCTCATCAGTACAGTGCGCGGCATGTTGTTGACGCGAGTCGGCAATACGTCTTCACAAGCTGGCAACAGACCAGCGACGAACGTTTGGGTAAACAGATTAATGAAAACGCAGATTTTCAAGCTTACTTCCGTTTTTTTGCTGGCTCTTGGCCTACTGCTTAGCAGTGCTTCCGCCAAGGCAGACAATGGCTTTCTAGTGTTCAACACAGTAGCCCTCCACTTTAAGAACTTTGACGACCGGAACGCTCTGACCCCCGGCCTGGGCTGGGAATACTCGCCGAGCTCCAAACTGGGCTGGCATGCCGGTACCTTATCCGACAGCTTTGGATATCAATCGGTGTACGCCGGAATCAACTATGCGACTAAACCGAAAGTGTTTGGCAAGGTGCGCTTTCTGATCGGCGCCACTGTGCTCCACAAACAATTCAAGAAAAATGCAGAGCCCGAAACCAAACTGGTGCCTTTTCCAGCAATGGAGGTCAAACTCTCGCGCCGATCAGTTTTGAATCTTAGTGGTTCTCCACAAGTAGATTATGGCGATCATCGAAACAACGCTGTTCTGTTTTTTCAATACAAGTTGCAACTGCGATAGCTTTACTGGTGGGCGTATTGCTCACGCGCCCCGCGATAACGCATTTCAACATCTTCAGGAATTACCCCTTTCGGCTGGTCAATCGACCAGCCGCGCTTTATTGCAAGGCAATAAATAAACGCTTCAGATTTGCGACGTATGGTTGAATGCCTGCAACAGTTCCTCGCGGGTTAGCAGAAAAACACCATGCCCTCCGTGGGCAAATTGCAGCCAGGAAAACTCTATCTGCGGGTAAGCTGCTTCCAGCGCGGTTATGCTATTTCCCACCTCTACGACCAGAGAACCATTGGGTTCCAGATAGTCAGCAGCCTGTAGCAACATCTCTCGCACCAGATCTAAGCCATCTTGCCCTGCTTCAAGCCCCATTAATGGCTCGTGTGAAAATTCATCAGGCATTGCGGCAATATCAGCAGCATCAACATAAGGTGGATTTGAAACAATCAGTGCGTATTTCTCTCTGATCGGCTCGAACAAGGAGCCCTCATATAAGGAAACACGTCCCTCTAGCTGGTGTAGTGCGATGTTTTCGGCAGCCAGGCTCAACGCAGCACCAGACAAATCACTGGCATCAACCAATGATGTTGGTCGTGCCAATGCTGTCGCTATGGCAATGCATCCACCACCTGTACATAAATCTAAAATACGTGGAGAAGAGAATTCATCCAATACACCAAAGAAATCGTCATTGATAAATTCGGCTAAGGGTGAGCGCGGTACCAGCGCACGTTCATCGGATAAAAACTGATGCCCGGCAAACCAGGCTTGCCCGGTCAGGTAGGCCGCGGGGAGACGCTCTTCGATTCGTCTAGATAGAAGTTTATTACACGCAGCTACCTGTTCATCGTTTAGCTGCTGTGAGTAATCGGGCTCAACAATCGGCGACAACCCGATCGCAAACAAGACAAGCCAACTGGCCTCGTCGATTGCAGTGCTGGTGCCATGTCCAAAAAACAAATCGTCTTTAAGAAACGTATCAGCCGCGATCCTGATTGCATTTTCAACGGACAAACCCTCGCCATATGGCAAAACCACAGAAATACCCCCAATACCCTGATCGATGAACCCAGACAGGCAGTATAATCGGACAGAGCTTTTATTACGGAAACCAGCCAGATATCCATGAGCACAACTTTGATCCCCAAGTCATCGACCCCCAAGTCATCGACGCAGCGACACCGCCAACACGGCAAGGCGCTACCTATTGTCGCAGTGGCAGTTCTGGCACTCGTGGCCGGAATTTTCGCCTCTGGACAATTCGACAGTTTTTATGGCGCTGACAAGGCTGCAGCTACAGAGGATGACAAAGCTGATCAAGCCTCTCAACTAGCAGCATTGCAAGACACCCTGCAAACCTCCCTGGCCTTGCCAATGGATTTCAAACGTGTGCCGGAATTTGAGTTACTTGATGCAAACTCCGAGGCTGTTACACAAACACTGTTCGATGACAAATGGAGTATGGTGTTCTTTGGCTACACCCATTGCCCGGATGTCTGCCCCATTACATTGCAAGTGATGAAAAATGTGCTGGAAAAGCTCAGCAATGACGGAGAGCAGACCTTACCGCAGGTAGTATTCGTGTCGGTGGACCCGGTACGTGACACTAGTGAAGTTATGAAAAACTACATTAGTTTTTTTAATGAGTCATTTGTGGGTGTAACGGGGGATGTAAAAAAGGTTCATGACATGACCAGAAAACTGGGTATCGTGGCGTCCTTTATCGCCAATGAGTCAGATCCAGACAATTACATCGTCGACCATACCGCCTCATTACTACTCATTGACCCGCAGCGGCGCCTGAGGGCAAAGATCACTCCGCCGCATGAGGTCGACACTATCGTAGCTGATTACCTGAACCTGATTGCGGCCCCTAGCTAACAACGGCTAAGAAACTAATTCAGAGCCTGATCTGTTACATTCGCTTACTTTAAAATTGCACTGAAGGCCAGCCTTATGAGACCCATTCGACTTCTCGCCGCTACCATTCTGCTCTGCTTCTCAACAGTGTCTTTGGCAGAAATGCCCCAGATATCGGATGCGCGCATTGTGCAACCGCCCCCGGGAGCCAAAGTAGCTGCCGCCTACTTCACCATCAATAATCCGACATCCAAGGATTTGACGCTGACGGGAGTATCCGCAGGCGATTCTATAAAAATGGCTGAGTTACACAAAAGCTCTGTTGTTAATGATGTGGCGCGCATGGAGAAACAAGAGAGCATTTCAATCCCCGCCGGTGAGTCTCTTGAATTTAAACACGGCAGTTATCATGTCATGTTGATGGGTCTAAGCTCTCCTCTAGAACCTGGCACAAAGCTCACTTTAGAACTCGAGACCAGTGCAGGCGCACTTAGCGTTGCCATCCCTATCATTACGCCGGATGAAGCATCAAAGAAGCACACACAACATGATGATCACATGACAATGGATAAAAAAATGGAACACGGTGATCACGCAATGGATGCAAAGAAAACTATGGACCACAAGTAAGCATCCGCTTGACGCTTAACCTTTCATGACTACTTTAAAAGCCAGCTTACTTGATCGCTTAAAGAGCTATTGCCTGTACCCGTTGCCACAACATGCACTCACGCGGATTGTGTACTGGCTAACGAGGCAAGAATCATGGCTTACCACACCTGCGATCAAGAAGTTCGCCAAAGCATTCAAGGTAGATATGGATGATGCTATCGAACCTGATCTGAATGCCTACAAGACTTTCAACGCTTTTTTTACCAGGGCTCTAAAAGCCGAAGCAAGACCCATAGCTTCGGGTGAATCCGAAATCGCTTCACCGGCCGATGGTCGCATCTCTGCTATAGGTAAAATCGATGAGGCCCGCGTTTTCCAGGCTAAAGACCAGGATTACTCACTGCTCAAGTTGCTAGGTGGAGACGGCGAAGCAACCGAACGCCTGGGCAACGGTCGTTTTGCTACGATCTACTTATCACCGCGTGACTATCATCGATTACACATGCCGTTGACGGGTCAACTGATAAAGCAAACCCACGTACCAGGACGCTTATTCAGTGTGGGCCCGCATACTGTGAGAGCGCTTCCAGATCTATTCACCAGAAATGAACGCGTGATAGCGCAATTCGAAACCGAACAAGGATTGATGGCGCTTGTTTTAGTCGGCGCGATGAATGTTGCGGCTATAGAGACTGTTTGGCATGGACTGGTTACGCCTCCTCAACGCAGTGCCACCAGCCATGCGCACTACCCGGTCACCGCTCAACAAGATGTAATTGAGCTTGCCCGCGGTGCAGAGATGGGCCGCTTTAATATGGGTTCAACGATTATCGTGCTACTCGAGAACCCTGCTGATTGGCGTGTGGATATGCAGGCCGGAGATGCCGTGCGAATGGGCCAGTTTCTGGGTCAAATACGCTAAGGCATCTTCAGCGTCTTGCTCGAACCACGCTTGCGATGCGCCTGCGCGAAACGAATATCCCCAGCGATCCATATCCAGAAACATGCGTTCGCGCCCAACGTTTTCGAGTAGATCACTGAGTAATATTTGTAGGTAGCAGACAGCCATTTCTTCTACGGCACTCCCCTTGGCGTCTGTATGCAAACAAGCACGCCTCTGTTCACTCATCAACAGCCAGTGGCTGGCTTCGTGCAAAACCGAATGTACCGGCGTATCGATTCTGGCGAACAGGCTGTGACTGATCAGACCCGCCTCCTCATCTCCCCAGTGGCTACCCGGGATGGTAGATCCCTCCGCAACTCGTTTGATAGTCAAACCCGCAGGATGAAGTAGGTCTTCTAAACAAGACCAGCCGACGTCTCTGATTCTCAGAACAAGACTTTCAGGCTCTGACATCGTCAAAACTCAATACATCACAAATATGTGGATGCGATCCTAACACCATATGTAAACGCTCCAGCCCGATCGCAATACCTGCACAATCTGGCAAGCCTACCTGCAACGCCTCGATCAGGTGAATGTCGAGTGGTACGTCGTTTAACTTGCGATCTCGCCGATTGGCTAGATCAGCTTCAAAGCGTGAAAGCTGTTCCCTGGCATCGCTGAGTTCATGAAATCCGTTGGCTAGCTCTACGCGCCCCATGAACAATTCAAAACGCTGCGCGACAAGCCTACCGTGTTCATCTCGACCTATCCGAGACAAGGCCGCCTGTGATTCAGGATAGTTTGTTAAAACAGTAAACGCCGACGATGAAAACTCCGGTAAAACAAATTCATCCATAAAAAGATCCAGAGCTGCATCAAGATCCACTCCAATAGAAGCCGGGTAGCTACGGTTATGACGCTCAAAGTAGGCTTGAATCGTATCCACTGAAGCCTGTTCCGGCCAAACGCCCAATTTGTGTTTTATCAGCACGCCATAAGATCGCTTTTCGATACCTGGCCATTTGAGTTTAAATGCGCTGAATACATGCTTTAGCAGACTCTCCAGATCACCTATGAGTGCTTCGTGATCCATACCAACCCGGTACCATTCCAATAGCGTGAACTGCGTGTTGTGATAGCGTCCCGATTCGCCTGCACGAAACACCGGGCAAATCTGATAAAGATCGGGTTGCTCTTCCCGCCCGCCCGATTGAGCTATTTCAATCGCATGCGCCACGAGAAGTCGCTTCATAGCAAATTCAGGCGATGTATGGAGGTACCGGGGGTCTGCTGCACTAAGTGGATCACGAACCTGCAGACTTTCTATGTGAGTATCAGTGACGGCAGCTCTGGATATGCAAGGAGTTGATACCTCCAGAACACCTTTCTCATCCATCCATTGACGAATAGTGCTGCGCAGGCGAGCTGCCTGCTTAAGACTGGCAAGCGTTGCGCTGGGTTGCCAGTCCATCGTGTCTGGAATTTGGGCTTTAACTGAAGCTTACTTCACCCGTGAGACATACTCACCGTTGCGGGTGTCGATCTTGATTTTTTCGCCTTCCTCTATGAACAGAGGCACTTTTACCACAGCGCCGGTTTCCATATAAGCGGGTTTGGTTCCACCAGTTGCGGTATCGCCACGAAGCCCGGGGTCGGTCTCTTTGATATTCATTTCAACAAAATTGGGAGGCGTTACAGCCAAAGGCTGACCGTTGTACAAAGTAACCTCGCAAACCGCTTCATCCATCAGCCAAAGATATGCATCCCCAACGGCTGTTTTATCGGCTGCCAATTGCTCGAAGGTTTCAGGGTTCATGAAATGCCAATACTCGCCATCGCTGTAAAGGTACTGCATGTCGGTATCCATGACATCAGCAGACTCTACAGACTCACCCGATTTAAAGGTTCGCTCGACAACACGGCCGGTTTTTAGGTTGCGCACTCGGGTACGCGTGAACGCCTGACCTTTGCCCGGTTTGACAAATTCGTTACTTACTATGGAGTGGGGATCACCATCGAGCATGATCTTGAGACCGCCCTTGAATTCGTTCGTACCGTAGTTCGCCATGAAATTCTCGTATTTTTCTGATGCAAATCCTGTTTCGGGCTGCATTATAGCCGCTAGACGCGTTGCCCGTGCCAAACGGCTGGTTCATTCTGAGCTGCAGATCATTTCTGCTGCAGTTTTTACCGCCACTACTACACTTACCGACTGTTCCCTTTTGCTTATTCAAGCGGCCCTGATGCCGATAAAATCAACAGTTGAATTAAATTGCCTTGTGCTCTGCAGCGAGGAGACTGCTGAGATTGCCTTGCGTGACGCAATCGGGCAGCACAGCTGCGTGAAAATACAAGGCATCATTCGCAGTGAGGATAAGTTGAAAGATGCGCTGCGAGCTTCAGCGGTCGATTTACTGGTTATTGCGAAGGCTGACAATTCCGAGTCCCTCCCCGCCTGTCTGTTACGTTATCCGGATCTGCAGATTTTACTCACACTACCCGGGCGTAAAATCGGAGATTTGGCGCACTGGTTGGCAAAAGGCGTTGATGAGGTCGTCAGCTTGCAACGTGCGGACAGACTAAACCACAGCCTCAGTCGTGTGATAGAGGGCTGTAAAATGCACATCAGGCTGCGCCGGCTTACCCGCCTACTCAGTGCACAGTACAAACTGCAGCAAATACTGCTAAACACTTATGCCGAGGCGCTGGCGCTGATTCAAAATGGATCGATCATCGAATCGAACGACTGCTTCGACAGCCTCATCAACTGCCAGCAAGAGGATAACAAGGCCAGATCCATAGAATGGAAACGCTGGGTTTCCGCACAATCCTACAGGGAGTTGCTCGACTCGTCGTTGCACGGGGCAAGCGAGACCACTATCAGCAGCAACGACAATCGGCACTACCGGGCGCGCCTCGAATCATTGATATTAGACGGCGGCCCTGCCCAACTTATCCGCATTAATCCATCGCCCATTGGTCTCAATTCGTTACCGGATCTAGAGACGGATTCGGTTACCGGATTACTCGTGCGGGATTCGCTCACGCAACGATTGCAAAGCCTGCTTCAATCGTCCGATACAGACACCCGCTATACAACACTGCTGATTACACTGCCAATTCCCGACAATGCATCGCATTTCTCAGGCGTGGATAGAACCCTACAAGATCTGCTCATCTACCGTGCAGCCAACTCAATAGGGCAATACTTTACAAGTAACACTTTATTGGGCAGAACCGGCATTAATACGCTAATGATGGCAAGACCTGCTGCCGGTGAACACTCACGAAAATTGGCAGTGCGCATAAGAGATGCTATCGGCAGCCTGGGAGGATTGATAGACGATCCCTCATCGGTAACGATAAAAACACTGACGCTCGCAACAAATACCCTGTCTGCGATTCAAGTAGTAGAGCGTCTGGAGCAACCACGCAGGGCTTCTGCCGCCAACAAACCTATATTGATCGACAGACAGCCGCTGTCAGCTTGATCAAGCCTCAGCTCGAAGACGGGCGATTCGCTCATCCAGAGGTGGGTGTGTGGACGTGAGTTTGGCAATATTGCTGCCTGATATGCCAAACGCTTGAAGTCTATCTGGCAGCGCTGCCTCAGGAGAACTGCCACGCTTGAGAGCAGCTAATGCTGAAATCATGTTTTCTCTGCCCGCTAGTTTGGCACCGCCTGCATCTGCGCGAAATTCTCTCTGCCGGGAAAACCACGCAGCAATCAAACTGGCCAGGAATCCGAAAACGAAGTTGCCTATAAGGTTGCCAATAAAAAAACCCATACCATAACCACCACCGCCACCTGAACGGTTACCGCGCAACGCGTTGTTGATGATCGAGCCGAGTATGCGTGACAGTATGATTACAAAGGTATTCAGCACCCCCTGAATAAGCCCCATAGTCACCATGTCTCCATTGTAAACGTGCGCCACCTCATGCCCTAGTACCGCCTCTACTTCCTCGCGTGACATTGTGTCTAGCAATCCGGTGCTCACAGCCACCAAAGCATTGTTTTTATTCCAGCCGGTGGCAAAGGCATTGGGCGAAGCTTGCTGAAAAATACCAACTTCAGGTAAACCGATACCTGCTTCTTTAGCCTGTTGGTGAACCGTTTGCTGTATCCATCGCTCAGTTTCGTTGGTTGGCTGCTCAATCAACTGCACCCGCATTGAACGTATCGCCATCGATTTACTCATCGCAAGCGAGATGAATGAGCCTGCGAAACCGAATAGAGAGGCGTAAATAACAAGAGTAACCGGGCTCTGACCTATGGCACGATCAAGCCCGAATATTGATGTGATGATGCTAAACACGACCATAACGGCCATGTTTGTTGCCAAAAATAGAACTATACGACTCATTGATATCGCTCCGAGCGGGTCGTTTTAACCAGAAAGCAATCTAGGGGCAAATAGAATTAGTGCAAGTCTATCGGCTATCTATCGTCTTTGAACATTCCACGAATTCCGATTCAGGATTCTACCTCTACAGCATGTACGTTTTGAAACCCGCGCGGTAGTTTTCTTCCCCGCTGACCACGCGCTCCCATATAGGCTTCAAGCTCCTTGAACTTGATGATTGTGTGCCGTTTGCCACTGGTGATACGCAGTTTCTGCTTTGGCGCTAAAACAGCCAGAGCAATCATGGATTCCTCCCCGGATTTGAATTTAGGGCCAGGTATGTTGTAGATCTTATTGCCCTTGCCTTTAGCCATCTCAGGCAACTCGCCCACCGGAAAGCTCAGCAAACTGCCGGTATTGCTAATCGCACACACCAGATTCTCGGTGAGCGATGTCACTTCAGATGATCTCAACACAGAAGAACCCGCCGGTACGCTGATTACTGCCTTGCCGGCCTTGTTTCGACTGATCAAATCCCCAAGACGAGCAACGAAGCCATAACCTGCGCTGGTTGAAAACAGATATCGATCTTCATCGCTGCCCATCATGACGCTTAAGAATTTAGCACCATCCGGCGGCTTAAGACGACCACTTATCGGTTCACCCAATCCGCGGGCTGACGGAAAGCCATGTGCGGGCACACAATACACACGCCCTGTAGAATCCAGGAACATGGCACTTCCATTGGTGCGCCCTTTGGCCGAACTTTGATAGCCATCGCCAGCCTTGTAATTTAAAGTAAGCGGATCTACCTCAAGCCCTTTGCCGGCGCGCACCCAACCCCGTTCAGACAACACAACCGTGATCGGTTCGCTGGGGATCAGTTCCGCTTCAGAAATGGCCTGCGCTGCATCACGCTGAACAATCGGTGACCGCCGATCATCCCCGTACAGATCAATATCTTCCTGCAACTCTTTTTTGACCAACGTTTTCATCCGTCGCTCAGAGCCAAGAGTTGCCTGAAGTTTGTCTCTCTCCTGCTCAAGCGCTTCTTGCTCGCCGCGGATTTTCATCTCCTCAAGCTGAGCCAAATGACGCAATTTGAGTTCGAGGATCGCTTCGGCCTGTTCGTCGCTGATCTTGAACCGTTTCATCAGTACCGGTTTCGGATCATCGTTGTTGCGGATGATCGCAATGACCTCATCAATATTGAGGTAGGCAATCATCAAACCTTCCAACAAATGCAGCCGCTTCTCGACTTTGTCCAGCCGCCACTGCAATCGACGCCGAACCGTGTCCATCCGGAAGGTCAACCACTCCTTGAGTATCTGCACGAGTGATTTGACTTGCGGCCTGCCATTAAGGCCAATCACATTCATATTGACTCGGTAGGTGCGTTCCAGATCAGTTGTTGCAAACAGGTGCTGCATCAAACTATCTATATCTACCCGGTTACTGCGGGGCGTGACAACCAGACGGGTCGGGTTTTCATGATCCGACTCGTCACGCAGATCTTCCACCATTGGCAGCTTCTTAGCATTCATCTGCTGCGCGATCTGCTCCAGAATCTTTGACCCTGAAACCTGAAACGGTAAGGCGGTAATTATGATGTCAGCCCCTTCCTTTTCATAAATCGCGCGCGCGCGCAAACCACCACCACCTGTTTCGTATATCGATCTTATGTCTTCAGGCGATGAAATTATTTCGGCGGAGCTGGGGTAGTCAGGACCATTAACGTACTGCATCAAATCATCAAGTGTTGATTTTGGCTTGTCCAACAAATGAATACAGGCGTTTCCAATCTCTCTGATGTTGTGTGGAGGTATATCGGTGGCCATACCCACGGCTATACCCGTTGTGCTGTTTAAAACAATATGTGGCAACCGCGACGGCAACAGAGCGGGCTCGTTCAAAGATCCATCAAAGTTGGGAATGAAATCAACAGTCCCTTGCCCCAGCTCCTGAAGCAGGGTCTTGGAAAATCTGGTAAGTCTTGATTCGGTATAACGCATCGCAGCAAATGATTTGGGGTCATCTTGCGAACCCCAGTTGCCTTGACCATCTACCAACGGATAGCGGTAGGTAAAGGGTTGTGCCATTAACACCATGGCTTCGTAGCAGGCACTATCGCCATGCGGGTGGAACTTACCTAATACATCACCTACCGTACGCGCCGACTTCTTATGCTTGGAGACCGCCGACAGACCCAACTCTGACATCGCATAAATGATTCGGCGTTGCACAGGTTTCAATCCGTCGCCAATATGCGGAAGAGCACGATCAAGAATAACGTACATCGAATAGTCGAGATAGGCCTTCTCGGTATACTCGCTGAGCGCTAGTTCTTCGACCATTTCTGGCACTGTAGTGCTTGAAGTTTCAGTTGCGCGTTTCGCGACTGCTTTTTTTCTACTACTGGATTTCTTTTTCTGTGCCATGAGATCAGGCTTGTAAGTTCTTTAGGTTTAAGGCGCGGTTGATCAGACCATTGGTTGAAGCGTCATGCCCTTTAACCGTTGTTGCCTGTTTGATTTCTGCATGTATGGATTTAGCGAGTTGCTTTCCAAGCTCAACGCCCCACTGATCGAAAGGATTTATATCCCAAATGGCCGCTTCGACAAACACCTTGTGTTCATATAGTGCGATCAAAGCACCCAGAGTATGCGGTGTAAGTTGTCGAACCAGCAGCGTGTTACTGGGACGATTACCCGGAAAACTACGATGACCAGCCAAAGAGGCAACCTCCTCATCACTAGCACCTGCCTTGCGCATCTCTTGCTCCAGCTCGTCTGCAGTTTTACCCATCATCAACGCTTCTGATTGAGCAAAACAGTTAGCCATCAGCAGATCCTGATGCTCTCCCAAAGGATTTAGACTTTGCAGAGCCATAATAAAGTCTGTTGGAATCAGATGGGTTCCTTGATGGAGTAGTTGAAAATAGGCGTGCTGACCATTGGTGCCTGGTTCGCCCCAAACAATGGGACCAGTGGCAGTACTTACCTCTGAACCATCCACATGCACAGACTTGCCATTGCTTTCCATGGTGAGCTGCTGGAGATAGGCAGGAAAGCGGTGCAAGTATTGGTCGTAGGGCGCAATTAGATGACTATGAGCTTGCCAGAAATTGTTGTACCAGACTGTTAGCAATGCAAGCATGACAGGCATGTTAGAGCTAGTTGGCGCTGTTTGAGCATGCTGATCCATATCATGAGCGCCCTGCAAAAATTGCTCAAAGCGATCCATACCTATCGACAGCACCAGCGACAAGCCAATCGCTGACCACAGAGAATAACGGCCACCTACCCAATCCCAGAATCCAAACATGTTTTGTGTGTCTATACCAAATGCCTGCACGGCTTCAGCATTGGTGGAAAGCGCCACAAAATGCCTGGAGATATCGCTTTCCGTTGCTGAACTCTCCAGAAACCAAGCACGGGCAGAGTGCGCGTTGCTTAATGTTTCCTGAGTTGTGAATGTTTTTGATGCCACGATAAACAATGTGGTTTCGGGATTCACTTTTTTGAGTGATGAAACCAGGTGTGAGCCATCAACGTTCGACACAAAATGTATGTTCAGCCGTTCATGAGCAAATGGCGCCAGGGCTTCCACTGCCATCAATGGGCCAAGATCAGAGCCTCCAATGCCAATGTTGACCACATCTGTAATGGCCTTGCCGGAATAACCTGTCCACGATCCATCACGAACTTGATCAGAGAAGTTTCTCATACGATCAAGCACGCCTCTGACAGCGGGCACTACATTCTCCCCCTCCACCATGATGGGCTGATCACCTCGATATCTTAAGGCGGTGTGTAAGGCAGGCCGCTGCTCAGTAGGATTGACAGTATCGCCCGAAAACATGCCTGCAATCTTGGTCTTGACATTGCACTGCTCGGCTAGTGCTACCAGTTTGGCGCAGGTACCTTCATTGATATGATTTTTAGAGTAATCAAGAAAAATCCCAGCGGCGTTGAGCTGGTACTTTTCAAAACGTTGATCATCCTCTGCAAAAAGCTCGCGCAGGGATATCGACTTGATTTGCTCGTAGTGATCAGCCAGGTCGTTCCAGGCAGGTAGTGTTTCAGGATTACTCATAGAAAAGTCATTGTAAATAATCGAATTGAAAGGTCTTGTTGGCAACATGCAGCTGCGCACTCAATGCGGCGGGACCTGCGTTGATCGTAACTAGGTCGGCCGCGTTCAGAGCCGACAGTGCATTGTGCAGGAATTCGGGCTTGGGGTGCTTCAAGGAAAGCTTATCCAGTCGTATCCCCTGATCCTTCATTTGCCGCACTGGATTGATCTGTTCGGGCCACTCGATAAGGATAGGGAATACACCGTCACAAGCAAGTGAGCCATCATCTCGCAGGCCAATGCGCCAATTCAAATTTCCGCGGGTCAGCTCTACCGGCACTCCGGCGTCAATTCCAGAGCGCTGGGCCTCCTGAAGTGCTAAATCCAGATTATCAGTCGCCACCACCCAGGTGGTGAGCATAGGTTTTTTTGCCAGGCGGGCTTGATGCTGCGCATCATCGAGTGCAAACCAACGAGCGCGATCAGGCTCCGCAGCTGCCGGATCACAGGCAATAACTTCGATAAACGAGTTGTCAGACAAAGCGGATAGGTGGTTGTGTGTGGCCATCAACGGATGATTACCGCCAGCAGGCAACATAACACCGCAAAGTTCGTCAATCCAGCTAACACCCTGCGCACAGGTATGCGCGCACACGACCAGATGATCAAATCTACAGTGCAACGAGTTTTTAGACATAAAGCCGTGCCAACAATCCAACGATCAGGCGGGGCGCACAGTATACTCCTGCCAACTCAATGCGGATGTGGACTTTTATTAAGTGGGTTCGAGCATCGAATTACCAATATGGAGTGTCCTACTGGGGCTGGCCCTCGCCTCATTGTGGCTGATCCAACACTTTCTGCTGCCATCAGCTCGCTGGATTGTGAGGCGGCGTGCCAATAAACTCATCGATGAGGTCAATACCAGATTAGCACTACGCATCCCTTCCTTTAAACTGACGCGGCGCAGTGTGTTGGTCGATCGGCTTAATTTCCATCCGCGAGTGGTTGAATTGGTTGACTCACTTGCCGTTGAGCAAGATCTGCCAAGAGAGGCCCTCATGCGCAAAGTGAGCATCTACGCTCGGGAAATTGTGCCTGCATTTAACGCCCTGATCTACTTCAAGGCCGCTTATTGGGTAGCCCGTCGACTTGTTCATGCCCTTTATCGGGTTCGCCTGGGTTTTGCGGATGATGCAGCTCTCAAACGACTGGGACCAGAGAGTAGCGTTGTTTTTCTCATGAATCATCGCAGCAATATGGACTATATCCTGGCTACTTACCTGGCCGCGGAGCGAACAGCACTCTCCTATGCGGTTGGAGAGTGGGCTCGCATTTGGCCATTGCAGCAATTGATTCGCGCCATGGGCGGCTACTTCGTAAGGCGCGACTCGGGCGATCCGCTCTATCGACGTGTTCTTGAATGTTATGTACAAATGGCGGCTGAAGGCGGTGTGCCGCAGGCCGTTTTCCCAGAAGGCAAACTTACCCGCAACGGCGAACTGGGCGAGGCAAAGCTTGGTTTATTAGGCTACATCACCCGAGGATTTGATCCAGCTGGAGCACGAGATATCGTCTTTATCCCGGTGGGCATAAACTATGATCGAGTGATTGAAGATCGTAGCCTGCTACGTTCAGCAGAAAAATTGCCCAGGAGGAGTCTTTTGTTTTCCCTGAAGACAATCGCCAGATACGGCCTGAAAACCCTATGGCAGGCAAGCCGTGGTAAAAGGTTTCGCAATGGTTATGCCTGCGTTAATTTTGGGGAACCGGTTTCTTTAAAACAATGGATGTCTGAGCAAGAAACAACGGTGAGCGAACTGAGCGACGTACGCCCACTTGCGGAAGATCTGATGCAACGCATTGGTAATATCACGCCTATCTTGCCGGTTGCTTTGGTCACGACTCTATTTTCTAATCAACCCTCTAGGCGGTTCAGTATGATCGAGCTTAAAGCGGAAGTTTTAAACATGCTTGAGCGTCTGGAATTACAAGGCTACAGAGCTTACATACCACGGGGCGACTACAACTACGCAGTTGATGTGGGTGTACGAATGCTTACGCTCAGAAATATTCTGGTAGAAAAAGACGGCATGCTCGAGGCCAAAGCCGATGAGCATGCCATCATAAATTATTACGCCAATTCAATTGCTCACCTGTTCAGCACCGAAGCACCACAACAATCTGAGCGGAAAAAGCTGCACCAATTTTCTTGAGTAGACCGTTATGTTTTAAGCAAACGTTATTCAGTTTGATCAGGCAGCTTTATTAAAACGCGGCGAACTAGCTGCGTTTACGTCATGAAAGCTGGCAGAATCAGCATCGCGTGTTGCCCCCGCGCCATTAACCGCCTTAAAAAATGACAGTTGCTGATCAAGCGTTTCCGCCTGATGTTTCATAGCCTCACTGGCACTGGCAACGTCTTGAACCATAGTCAGGTTCTTCTGGGTGATTCCATCCATATCAACCATGGATTTATTGATTCCTTCAACACCTATGGCTTGCTCTTCACCTGCCGTAGCCATCGCATCCATTAAGGTCTTGACCTCCGATACCGACTCGACAATTTTCTTGAGCGTATCACCAGAGCGACCGACCATTTCACTACCCGATTCAACTTTCTCTACACTGCGGGTAATTAATTGCTTTATTTCACGCGCCGCTTCTGCACTTCGCCCTGCCAGGGTTCTCACCTCAGACGCCACCACTGCAAATCCACGACCTTGTTCACCCGCTCTGGCGGCTTCTACCGCGGCGTTCAAAGCAAGCAAATTGGTTTGAAACGCGATATCGTCAATGACAGAGATAATCTCAGCTATTTCTCGACTCGAGTTTGTTATCTCAGCCATCGCTGATACAGCGCCATCAACCACCTGCCCGCCCTCCGCTGCATGACCATGCGCTTGATGGGCCAACGACTGAGCCTCACTGGCACGTTCCGCGTTATGCCTGACAGTGGAGGAGATTTCTTCGGTGCTGCTGGCTGTACTTTCCAATGAGGATGATTGCTCATTAGTCCGTTCGTTAAGCGTTATTGTAGAGCTGTGAATGGTGTTGGCACCCGCGCGAATGCTATTGGAAACAGACTGCGCAGTGCCAACAATCCCTTTAAGATTGTCCTGCATACCACTCAGCGCGCTTAGCATCTGCCCCACTTCATCCGATGATGTACTGGGGACCACAGTATTCAGATTCCCATTGTTGATCGCTAAGGCGATAGATCGCGCCGCATTAACAGAACCCAGGATCTGCCGTGTAATTCTCCAACCAAGCACACCCGACAGAACAAAAGCCACCAGTGTCAGGACAGCAAATTCCTCGGCTTGGAAAAATACGGCATCGGCTTTATCCCCGGCCTGCTCACGAACAGTGGTAGCCAGCGCATCCTCAACCTCTTTAAGCTTAGTGATTTTCTGGGTTATAGTTGCGAACCAATTTTCTGGATCTACGCCAAAGCTACCAGTGGCTTTACGTTCTTCGGCGATAGATCGCATTCTATCGACCTGCGAAAACGATGAATCGTTTGATGCATCTCTCAGGATCTCCACTTGAGCTTCACTTGCAGCAGTACCAAACACCTGCAGGTAGATATTTTGCGTATTGACCAGTTGGGAAAAGCGCTCGTACTGGCCCTCTCCAAAACTGTCTTTGGCAAAAACATTACTCAGTATTGCACGCTCGATCCCTGCTCGCTCTTTACTTTGCAGGAAGGTCGAGAATGCGGTACCTGTGTTTGCGATCTCACCTGATGGGCTGTATTGGGCCAAGGAATCTGTCAGCGAGAGAAACTGTTTGTTAAGGTTCGTATAGAAAGCAACCTGGTCGGCAACAGAAATGGATTGGCTGTCAACCGATCGCCTCATCGTGGCCAGCTGCACAATCAAAGAATCAATAGTGCGTATAGATTTAATTGTAGATTGCTCGAATTTTTCTTCATCAAACTGCTCACGAATCTCACGAAACAATGACAACTGTTTGTCTGTCAGTGGGCGTTGCTGAGTCAGGGCTTGACCAAATTTCGAACCAGAACTACCGAGATACCCTGCGGAAGCACCTCGTTCCTTTTGCAATTCATGCACGGCGCGGCTACCTTGCACACTAAGGTCGACAAGATAGACAAAGCGGTTCGAATCAGAGAGCAAGGGTACTAATCGACCGCTCTCAAGACCTGCCAAAGCGAGGATTGCAACGATCGGTATACCGATCAATAGCATCAGTTTTTTTCTGAGGCTTAGACTAGTGAGGGAAAAACGTGACATGCCAGGCAAACTCTTGGGAGATTAAGCCTATATCGACACCTTGGAGCGATTCTAGCCAGCCAAGTAACCCCCGAGCAAAGAACTGGGGATAAAAGACGCGCTCAAACAGGCTAGTAACGGGGTTATGTTACCTGTAGAGAGAGATTTTTAGAATAGTAATCCGGGGTTTGTTGTACCTCACTCAAAGAGGGATTACGGCCACCCCTAAAAGCACGGCCGTCCGGAATTTTTGACTATCCCAATTTATCCATAGTGTTGGTTTGTTCGGCCAGCAGATAATAAAAAGTCACCCTGCTTTTTTGCTTAACCCCTTTCATTTGCTCACAGACCTTCTTTATACCTTCATCTGCAGCGTCAGCTTCCAGCCCGAGTTTCTTCTTCGCGAAACCATCCCTTACACGACCCAACTCGGTTTTGTCAGAACTGGACACCAGCGCTGCATCCTTACTGCTGCGCAGCGCTATTCCACAGTACTTAACAATATTGTCAATACAAGTCTGATCAGGGGAAGCAACAAATTTTGCTACATCGGCTGTGTAGTCACTCATAACTTTCTATCTCCAGCTATCGCTTTTCGTGGTGATTAATTGGCGCAACGCTAAGGTTCTTTGGGTTTGGGATTCATTGATTTTAAGTACTCAAACGCTTCGCTTGTCGTCGACATTATTAGAGTGGAATTTGTCTCCATGACAGACTTGTACATATCCATAGTTTTCTGAAATTCGTAAAAATCTTCCGCTTCCGCTGTCTGGGCGTAGGCAGCTGCATATATTTCAGTTGCCTTTGCGTCAGCATCACCTCGAATCTCCTCAACTTCTCGATAGGCTTCGGAGCGTATGCGATTGAGTTCACGCTCTCGATTACCGTTTATTCGAGCAGCTTCTCCATTACCTTCAGAACGAAACCTCTCTGCTATCTGCCGACGCTCACTTATCATTCGTTCATAGATTTTCGGGCGAACGCTTTCATTGTAGTTGATACGTTTGAACCGAATATCCAGCAGCTCTATACCGAACACTTCCACCTTCGGTGCAGCGGCTGCGAAAATTTCGCCCTCGACTCCAGCTCGGCCTTTGCTAATAGGAACAAGGCCACCCAATGTATCCAGATCCGCCTCTGATAAAGAGGCATCACGCAGCGGCTGCCTGTCTTTGGTTGTTCTTACTATCTCAATCAGTTCGTGCTTGGCAACTGCGTTGCGCGTTTCACTACCCAGGATGTCATCCAGCCTTGACTGAGCACTGCGCTCATCACGCAGACGAAGAAAATACTGTAGCGGGTCCGTAATACGCCAGCGCGCAAACAGATCAACTGCAATGTAAAGCTTATCCTTTGTAGGCATGTTACTGGGCGAACCATCCCACTCAAGAATTCGCTTATCCACCGGGTTAACTTGCTGAATAAACGGCGTCTTGAACTTCAATCCGGCTTCAGTTTTCGGGTCTCCTACCGGTTTTCCAAATTGCGTAATAATCACTTGCTCGGTTTCATCAACCGTATACAAAGCACCTGATACAACCAGCAGAAAAGCTATGGCAACAATGCCCAATAAGATACTGGTAATTTTCATCGTACTGCCTCCTTGGCTGCGTTGAGATGCATCAGTGGCAGGATCTGCTGGGAGTTTTCATCAACAATGATTTTGCTATCAAGACCTGGCAATACTTCTTGCAAGGTCTCTATGTAAATTCGCCGACGCGTAACATCGGGGGCTTTACTGTACTCGGTTAATATTGCATTAAAGCGAGCTGCATCACCTTCAGCCTCATTGATACGCTTGAGTCTATAACCGTCCGCAGCACGAATGCGCTGGTCCTTTTCCCCTTCTGCAAGAGGGATGACCTTGTTGTACTCCCGCCGAGCTGCATTAATCAGGCTCTCTTTCTCTTGTTGCGCTTGGTTAACCTCGTTGAATGATTCTTGTACGGGTCGAGGGGGATTGATATTTTTAAGCTGAACCTGATCGATGCTGACTCCAATCTCATATTTGGAAACCAGCGCCTGCATGTTCGCCAGTGCTTCGGTTTCAATTTCCTGCCGGCCAATGGTAATAACCTCATCCACCGTTCTGTCTCCCACGACTTCTCGCATAACAGATTCAGAGAGGTCACGAAGCGTCTCTCCCGGATTTCTGACATCGAACAGATATTTTCTCGGTTCGGCAATTCGATACTGAACCACCCATTCTACTAATGCGGCGTTCAGGTCACCTGTCACCATTTGGCTTTGCTGTGACAAATCCGGACGTCCCTGACTGGGATTGGTGGCCCCTGCAGTGGCAAAACCAAACTCTTGCTTCAATTGCCTTTTTACTGGAAGGATGGTCACCTTATCAGCACCCAATGGCAGTTTGAAGTGCAGCCCTGAACCGCGCTCATTAGAGTACTTGCCAAAGCGCTGAACTATACCCACAGAATCACTGGGAACGGTGTACGAGGATGTGTAGGCCATCAAGGCCAGCAGAGCTAATCCCACTAGACCCAGGCTTCCCAGCAAACTCGTGCTACCTCCACCTTTACCAAACGATCCGGTTGTTACATTAGGGGAGTTGCCTCCTCCACTAGAATTGCCTCGAGCGTTCTTGAGTTGTTTCAAGAAGTTGTCGAGCGCGTCATTACCTGCCATGAATAATCCTCCTGTGTACCAGAGCATAGTTCGGCAACAGCAGATTGTTTAGACGATGACAGGAATATTTCTCAACCTCTGCATCAACCCGCACAGTCATTTGCTCTCGCCGGCTACCACCTGACATGCTTTAGGGATGTGCTGTTGGCTATGATATCACCAGCCGCCAGCCTGACTCCTGCCATCTATTGATCATCACCCTTTTCCCTCCAGGTTATGCGGCTGGCAAAAGAAGTCCTTTTATCGACACAGCCCGTAAGCAAGATCTGATTGAACTCAACATTTATTGCACAATCTTTACGTATGCTTGGTTTTCAAGCATTAACTCCAACTTAAAGGGTTGCCAACATGAAAATAGACGCTGACGCTATAAGCGATAAGGATCTGATCGCTCCAGAAGATATTGACAAGCAAATATATGATTTGTATGACGAATACTGTCATGGTGCTATGAATCGCCGGGAATTTCTGCAAAAGGCCGGAGCCGTGACAATTGCCGGTGTATCCGGGCTGGCGATGGCGCAGTCGCTATTGCCTCGTTACGCACAGGCGCAAACAATTTCGTTCACAGACGAGCGTATCAAGGCTACCTACGTAGATTATGATTCCCCGGGCGGCACCTCCGGAAAAATGCGAGGCTATCTAGTGCAGCCCGCCGCAGAGGGTCCTCATCCCGCAGTCATAGTTATCCACGAAAACAGAGGATTGAACCCGTATATTGAAGATGTTGCGAGAAGACTGGCAACTCACGGTTTCCTGGCACTGGCGCCGGATGGCCTCTCACCTGTTGGCGGCTATCCGGGCAACGATGATGATGGAAAAGTCCTGCAAAAGAGCCTCGATCAAACCCAGCTTAAGCAAGACATGCTCAATAGTGCAAAATATGTTCAAGCTCATACGCTTTCGACAGGCAAGCTCGGATCAGTGGGCTTTTGTTGGGGCGGTGGTACGACAAATTTTCTCGCAACCCAGATGGGTAGCGATCTGCATGCAGCGGTCCCATTCTATGGTGCTGCACCAGCTAGCGAGACCGTCGCTGACATCAGCGCCCCTTTGCTGATTCAGTCTGCCGAAGATGACAAGCGAATTAACGCTATGTGGCCAGATTTTGAATCGGCTTTGCAATCTTCTGGCAAAGCCTTCGAACGACAGCTATACGCAGGCACCAAGCATGGGTTTCACAACAACTCGACTCCGCGGTTCAGCAAAGATGCCGCCGCACTTGCAGAAACGCGCACCGTTGAATTTTTCAAGCAAAATCTAGCTTAGGCTGGCTGACAGTCACTTTTGGCCAGGACGCGTCGCCGTCTTGGCCATCTCGAATATCTCAAACTGCCCCATTTCCCTGGGGACAGCACCAGAAATTGTTTGTTAAGCCTTTGAGATCAATCACCTAGGCAGGTTCGACAGTCGTTATTTAGAGCCATCCCCAGCCTACCGGGGCAGTTAGACAGAACTCTAGGAATCGGGTTTTCGATTGGTCGGCAGCTCAAGCAGCAACTGTTCAATACCGATCGTACCCAATTGCTCCAGTTTCTCTATATTACGTACAGGGATGTTTTCAGGGTCCGGATGCGCGTCAACGGCTCGACTGACGCTCGACTCCGTCAACAAATGAAGGATGGGAAACGGTGCGCGGTTGGTCCAATTGCTCGCATCTTGAGGGTTTGTACCATCGAATTGATAGTGAGGGTGGAAGCTGGCTAACTGCAGAATCCCGGTATAACCCAGATCATCGAGCAAAGCCTCAGCCATCGCCAACAAATCGAGATAGTCATCGAATTCGCTAAAACCCTCCGGCATGACTAAAAGTGTGGTGGACTGATCATCGGCTTGCGTTAGTAAGGCAGCCTCGTCTGCCAGGTGTTGCAGGCAATCAACCACGCGGGCGCTCTTGGCCAAACATATCCTCAACTGAGCGTGTTTTTTTGCTCTATGAGCAAACGGGCACAGGTTAAGTCCGATGACTATGGAATCAATCCATCGATCAACCAAATTGATTGGATGCTGGGGGTTCATGGTGTTTGCAATCACTTAAGCCACGGTGGCTAACGCGGTGAGGGCTCAGATCTCACGTATAATAGGCCATCAATTGCCGCTCAGACAGCGGTGACCCACAGTACAATACCCCTTTTTTCGATGAATCCCGAACTAGATCTTCTCCAGCCCTATCCTTTTGAGAAACTCCGTGCTTTGCTTGGCCCGATTGAGCCACCCAGCTTAAAACCGGTCTCACTCTCAGTTGGCGAGCCAAAGCATCCAGCGCCGCAGTTTGTACTTGATGCCTTGGTCGATTCCATCCGCAGTGTGGAAAGCTATCCGTCCACCCGCGGGCTTGAAGAGCTTCGGCAGACTATTGCAATCTGGCTTTGTCAGCGTTTCAAACTCGATTCGCCTACCAAACTGGCTGAACACCACGTGATACCAGTCAATGGCACTCGAGAGGGGTTGTTCGCGATTGCCCAGTGTGTGCTTGACCGCACACAGCATAGCCGAACCGTTTTGATGCCAAATCCGTTCTATCAGATCTATGAAGGCGCAGCATTGCTGGCTGGTTGTAAACCTGAATTCTTTGCAATCGATGAAAACGCCGATGACAATATCGAAGCCATCAGCGATGCACAGTGGGCTGATTGCCAGATGATCTATATCTGCACACCAGGCAACCCCACAGGGGCGGTAAATTCGCAAGCTTCGCTTCAGCGCTTGATCGAAAAAGCCCAAGAACATGATTTCATCATCATCAGTGACGAGTGCTATAGCGAAATCTATCGAGAGTCTGCAGGTGCGCCCTGCGGATTACTGCAAGCTGCACAGGCAATGGGGCTAGACTCCTTTGATCGCTGTCTGGCTTTTCACAGTTTATCCAAGCGCTCCAATCTACCCGGACTTCGCTCTGGATTTGTAGCCGGCGATGCATCGCTTATCCAACGTTTTGTTGAATACCGTACCTATCAGGGTTGTTCAATGTCTGGCGCCGTACAGCAAGCCAGCATAGCCGCTTGGAATGACGAGCTTCATGTCGAGCAAAATCGACGCGAGTATGATGCGAAGTATCGTGCAGTGATTGATATTTTCAAACCCGTGCTGGATATACAGATCCCCCCGGCTGGGTTCTATCTTTGGCCCGAACTCCCTGTAGATGATCAAACATTTACACAACGTTTACTGGCAGAACAAAACGTTCGTGTGGTCCCAGGTAGTTTTCTTGCCAGATCACCTTCAGCGCAAAGTGCCAACCCGGGAAGCCGACGCCTGCGTTTGGCCTTGGTTGCACCGCTGGATGATTGCATCATAGCGGCACAACGTATTGTGCACTGCCTTGAGACAAACACAGCAACGGCTTTAGTCGACTAATTCGAAACAATCCAACCTTTGAGAAAACCACAATGAGTGAGCTGGAAAGCGTTATCAATGACGCCTGGGAAAATCGGGCTGACATATCACCTGCACAAGCCGATGGCGAAATTGGACAAGCAGTTGAACAAGCCATCGCATTAATCGATTCAGGCAAGGAACGAGTTGCCGAACCTCAATCCGTAGGCCAATGGCATGTTAATGAATGGCTCAAAAAGGCCGTATTGCTTTCTTTTCGGTTACGCGACAACGCTCCGATAGAAGCCGGCGGATTCACCCGTTTCTACGACAAAGTCCCTAGCAAGTTTGCCGATATGAGTGCCAATGAGTTTCAAGCTGCAGGGGTACGAGTAGTTCCACCTGCCGTAGCTCGCAAAGGCAGTTTCATCGCTGCCAATACTGTGCTCATGCCATCCTATGTGAACATCGGTGCTTATGTTGATTCCGGCACCATGGTTGATACCTGGGCCACAGTCGGGTCTTGCGCGCAAATTGGCAAGAACGTTCACCTCTCCGGCGGTGTGGGTATAGGCGGTGTTCTCGAACCACTGCAGGCCTCGCCCACTATTATCGAAGATAACTGCTTCATAGGTGCACGCTCTGAGATTGTTGAAGGCGTGATTGTGGAAGCAGGTTCTGTTATTTCTATGGGCGTGTATATCGGTCAAAGCACCCGCATTTATGACAGAGAACGGGATGAAGTCAGCTATGGACGAGTACCAGCAGGCTCTGTTGTTGTGTCTGGAAATCTACCCTCAGACAACGGAAAGTACAGCCTGTACTGTGCTGTAATCGTCAAGCGAGTTGATGAGAAAACCCGCAGTAAAGTAGGCATAAACGAACTTCTGCGAGTGGTTGACTGAGTTATAAACGATGAGCGATGTGATAACGGTTCATGGTATTCCCAATTGCGATACTGTAAAAAAAACACGTAAGTGGTTAGATGCAAACGAGATCAGCTATGAATTCCACGACTACAAAAAGAAAGGTATAGACAAAGCCACTTTGAATCGGTGGTGTAAGCAGGCAGGCTGGGAACCTTTGCTCAATACACGCGGCACGACGTGGAGAAAACTAAACGAAGACGATAAAAAAGATCTAACACAACCCAAGGTTATTTCGTTGCTTCTGGCGAATACCAGCATGATCAAGCGACCGGTCGTTACCTCCGGAAATGTGCTACTGATAGGATTTGATGAGGCACGCTACCAAGAAGTTTTTTTGTAAGCCAGCATTGATGAGGTCATTTGTAAGAGTCTATTCCAGAGCTGAAATACAGTGAGAGACAACACATCTAAGCTGCTATTTACCTTACTTTTGAGGCCAGCTCTCGAATCAACTCATCGGCTTCAAGCCTAGAGGGCTGATGGCGGTATCGCAGGCCAAAGATTTGGCGATCAATCTCAATGCCCTCAATTGGCAACGATACCAAGTCCTTTCCTTTTGGAATTGCCGTTACCGGCAGGATCACTGCACCTGAGCCATTTCTTGCTAGCTCCAATAGCCAGTCAACTCGATTGGACCTGTAAGTTGCGTAAAGCGAATGCCCATTCTCGGCACACGTTTTATGCAGGGTGTCACGCATCTCGCAATTGGGTCGATCGAGCATGTTGGTACTAGCAAGTTGCTCAAGTGACACAGCTTTGTATTGGCTTAGAGCATGGTTTGCTGCAATAACTACACGGTAGTTTTCACTATAAAGCGGATCAATCCGATACAGATCTGATGTGACCTCGGCTGCCGAGACAACTATATCGAAGCGTCCTTCTCGCAGTCCCTCCAAAAGCGCGTTTTCAGTATCAACAATTAACTCAATCTCTGCTTCGGGCAGTCGAAGCCGAAAGCGTTCCACGGCTTCTGATATTTTTTGATGTCCAACCGTTTCACCGACCCCAACGCTGATTGGCACGCGCTCCAGACGGATGTGGCGGACGGCCTCCGCCTTCGCTTCGAGTGCCTCCTGCTGCACCCTTTGCAAGCGTGGCTCTACCAATGCTCCCAAAGGTGTCAATCGACATCCAGCACGATCCCGAAGAAACAGTGGCCCACCCAGTTCATCTTCCAACTTCTTGATGGCTATTGTCAGCGACGGTTGCGACACATTCGATGCTTGCGCTGCATGCGTGAAATTGCGGTGCTCACAAACGGCGAGAAAATAGCGAATTTGGTTCATCTCCATGGAAACTTCCTTTTTTGCTGATGCCGGGTATAGCTTTGCGGATGAACCTTAAATAGTCTCTGTCTATTAATAAATAGAAAGTCAGTATTGGAGTGTTTACGCCTCTTAGACGAATATATACACCATGGAAGGCAAATTAAGGCATTCCAAGCGTGCAAAGACTAATTTTATTCACACTTTAAATAGGAAATAACTATGAATACTATCACACTAAGAACTCTCCGAATTCTAGGGTTATCAGCAATGGCATTAAGTGCTAGCGCACAGGAGTCAGTACACATGAATCACACGGCAAGCTACATTGAAATGAGCGCAGTCACAGGCCAACAGGAAGAATTCGCGCAATTTCTAACTGGCGCAGCTCCGTTAGTGAAGGAAACAGAGCCTGGCACAGTGCTTTGGTTTGCGTTACAGGGTCCAGAAAAACAACTGGCCATTTTCGACATTTTCATAGACGAAGAGGCACGGAACGCTCATTTCTCTGGCGCAGTGGCTGGTGCCTTGAATAAAAACGCGGAACGGTTGGTTGAAGGTGGTTGGGATGATGGAGTCGTCGCAAACATTAATAACTCTGCCGTGCTGTCTGCGAAAGCACCTGTCGATCTTTATACCGCCACCACTGCCACTTACATCAAATTGACGGCTGCACCAGGTCAGAGCGATGCTCTAGAAGCATTGCTCAGAGCCGCCGGCCCGATTGTTGCCGAAACGGAACCCAAGACACTTTATTGGGTGGCATTGCAGCTCGATGAGAGCAACTTCGCTATCTTTGACATCTTTGCGGATAACACGGGTCGAGAAGCGCATTTCGCAGGCCAAGTAGCCAGTTTGTTGAAAGAGAAGTCTTCAGTTCTGATCGAAGGTAGTTGGGATGAAGGCGTCGTTGCCAACGTCAACAACTTTGCAATCTTAGCAATAAAGTAAAAGTCTACTAGAGCATTTCAAGCTCAGATTGAGTGCCTCACGCATAGTGCCTGAGGCGTTTCAATGTTTGCAAATTGGCAAACATGCATACGCAGAACAAAAATCTCGACGCTATCTTAGTTTCTGTTTAGTGCCATTCGCTCCTGTGTAGTCTGCGCGACCTTGTCGCGCAGATATACTGGAGATGCATACTCAGGCGGTGTCAGTTCACCGGCCAGCACTCTAGGAGAACCTAACGACAGTAGATCCTGCGCATGTGGCCAGCGATCGCTTCTTATTGCTGCATCAGGCACTGAGAATTGCTCATTCAAGATGAGCTTATATCGATCAGCTCCAGAGCCTGCCCAGTGCCAAAGCAAACCCATACCCGAATCACGATGAGGCAACGCCTGGATGCTGCCTTGCGCACACACTGTTTCATTCATTGCTGTCTGCATTGTTTGATTTTCATCTTCAATAAAGGCTGCAAAGTAAACCTCATCCATTCGCGCATCGACACTGACGGCGACATGCGAGTCTCCGTACTGGCGTAAGCACCCCTGCGCAATGCTCTGCAGTGTGGATATCCCTACTACGCCAATATCAGCGCCAAGTGCGATGCCTTGCGTGGCAGCTACGCCTATACGCACACCTGTAAAACTACCGGGGCCGCGACCATAGGCTACCGCATCAAGCTGCTTGGCCGTAATCCCGGCTTCAGCCAAGACACCATTGACCATCGGTAAAACCATGGAGCCCTGGCGTTGAGCTGCAACACGATGATCGAGCAGAATGTCGCTATTTATCAGTAATCCTACTGAACAGGCGTCCGTTGAAGTATCTATGGCCAGCAGGTTCATTCCACTTCATCCGATGCCACGATATCATCACGCAATGCTATTCGCTCACGTCGGTAGAACTCTTGTACTTCGGTTATATCTCTGGTGATTGGCATTGGCGGCAAACTGGTTATAAATACCTCACCATAATGACGGGAACGAATTCTAGGATCACATAGAACAAGCACACCACTGTCTGTTACGTCTCGTATTAGTCGCCCTACCCCTTGCTTCAAAGCTATCGCGGCCTGCGGTATCTGGAATTCGAAAAATGGATTACCGCCAGCTTGCTTCATATGATCAATACGCGCGCTCATGACCGGATCACCAGGCGAGCCAAATGGCAGTTTATCGATAACCACCAGCGACAATGCCTCACCCCGCACATCAACACCCTCCCAAAAACTGCTAGTACCAAGAAGAACAGCATTACCGACTGATTGAAAGGCTTCAATGAGTTCGCGTTTCGGCATTTGCCCTTGCATCAGAATAGGATAATCAATAATACCTTCCAAAAGACGTGACGCCTCATGCATGGCACGGTAGCTCGTAAAGAGTAAAAATGCTCGCCCGACGCTTGCCTCAAGCACAGGCAGTATCATCTGGATCAGCTGGGCCGTGTAGCCGGCAGCCTGTGGTTCGGGTAAATTTTGTGGCAGATACAATAGAGCGTTGTGCCGATAGTCAAAAGGACTGTCAACTTGGAGTTCTTTAGAGTCAATCAGCCCTAATTGACTTTTGAAGTGACTAAAATCACCACCAACGGCTAGGGTAGCCGATGTAAAAACCCAACTCGATGTCATTGCTTCCATGGCGCGTTGGAACGGCGTTGCGACCGTCATAGGCGTCATGTTAAGGCTAAAACCGGTGCGGAAAGTTTCATACCAATGAACGTACTCACCATCTGCGGGGTTCTCAACAAATCGGGCCAGCGATTCGGCATGTACCGTTGCTCGCTTGTGGCAGCTTTCCAGTCCCTTGCCACGCTCGGCAACATCTGCCAACGTCTCTTTTAATGAACCCAATAGAATAGTCAGACGATCAAGCTCACGCTCGATCGAAGATTTATCCTTAACTGCCGTCCAGGGGTTGCGACCGGGCTCAATATCAAATGCCAGGCGAAAATGTCGAACGCCAGTTTCCAACTCTTGCGCAAGATCTCTTAACTCACGCATATCAGGTGCCTCGTGCAGCTGCTCACCTACCGTATCGCGGGCTAAATCGAGAAGCTGACGACTGCTGAGTTTACGACCGAAAAACTGGGCGGCAATATCTGGCAATTGATGGGCTTCATCAATGACAAAGGCATTGGCGCTTGGCAGCAATTCACCAAAACCCTGTTCCTTTAACGCAAGGTCGGCACAGAGTAGATGATGATTGACCACCACAATGTCTGACTCCTGAGCTTTCTTGCGCGCATTGTGGATGAAGCAATCTGTCAGGTCTTCAAACTCATGTTTGGAACAGAATTCTTCGTTAGAGACTATAAATCCCCAAACCATGGAATCTTCTGGCACAGCAATGACTTCGGCGATATCACCGGTTTTTGTTGTGCGTGACCAGTCAGCAATGATGCGCATATGCTGTTGATGACGCTCATCAAGCAACGCCGGATGCCGCATCGCTCGCTGCAGGCGATGTCGACACAGATAATTGGCACGCCCTTTTAGCAGGCTGGTTGATACACCGGTACCCAGGGCGCGTTTAACCAATGGCAAGTCACTATAAAAAAGCTGGTCTTGCAAATGGCGAGTGCCAGTGGAAATCACCACGCGCTGACCGCTGAGCAAAGCAGGCACGAGATAAGCAAAGGTTTTACCCGTGCCCGTGCCGGCTTCACCAATAAGCACGGAGCCATCTTCAAAATTGCTAAATATCGCCTCTGCCAGATGTTGCTGTTCCGCACGAGGTGCAAAACCAGACAAGTGGCGGGCTATAGGGCCATTGTCGCCCAATACCTCGGAAATCGAGTCTATAGGATCCACTGCCGGTGCCTCCGTGCTCCGGTTATCGCCGCACTCAGCAAAACAGGGCCGGCGAAACTATTGATATTGGTATTGCTGAACTCTTTTATGAGCGCTTCGCACGCCCAGCAAATCACCACGCATGTTGCGCGATTGTTCGATGATTAGCCAGTTTCGATACAGCAATGGTTTGTTCTCACCCGCAAAGGCATTGGATTTGACTGCGTAACTTTCAGCCAGAGCGGCTTCTAAATTATCGAGCTGAAGCTCGGCAGCACGGCTCCACAACAAGCTGTTCTGCGGGTTTATTTCTAATGCTTCATATAACAGCTCTAGTGCGATGGTATCTCTGTTTTCCCGGCGCGCCTGCTCTGATGCAGCCCATAGTTGAGCTACTTTTTCATCGGTAGTATCGACTCTGACTGCCCCATCCGGGCGAGTCAAAACAGGTGCCGGCAACGTTGACTGATCAGTTTCGACGGGCTGCAATCCTGTGCAACCAACGGCTGACAACAGGAAAAACGATACAAGGGCGTTGCGCATTACTGTCCATTTCGAAAAAGTGACAGCACTGAAGTTTAAAACTGGTGGTAGTGAATAGCTAATGTTCATGGTGTCCTGGATGGCGCAATACGGCTATTTTGCCTAGACCTGAGTCCTACAGCAAGCGATCCACCACTTTGATCTCTATTCGGCGATTCTGTTCCCTTCCTTGTGCAGTGGCATTGGCCGCTCGCGGCTTGCTCTCACCATAACCATACGGTTTTACCTGTTTTGGGTCTATCCCATTGGTAACCATATAACGCACCACAGACAATACTCGCTGTTTGGATAGCTCGAGGTTTGCAGCGGCAGAACCACGATTGTCAGTGTGCCCTTCAACGGCAATGACCACATCGGGGTAGCGCTTGAAACCGTCAACCAATTTACTCAGCACAATGCGCGAATCAACGGACAATTTTGATTCGTTCGGTCCAAATTTTAATCCTTCAATCACGCCTGTGACAATTTCACAACCCGATTCATCTACAAGCACGCCTGATGCGGATACAGGGCAATTGTCTGACGTATCTACAATACCATCAGCATCAGCGTCTTCTGCTGTCGGTAGCCGCTCTGCAACCTTTTCGAGCGCCGTTTTACCTGCTCCCTCTGTGCCAGTAACCGTCTGGCCTTTAGAAGCACAACTCACCAAAAACTGGCTGCCGATTAACAACACGAAGAACTTTATGAAATTCATGGGGCTACTACTCTCTATTTTTTGAAGCGACATGCCTGAGGGTGTTCCGCCAGGCGAGTACCGCAATACTTAATATGGACATCAACAACAAAAGAAAATCTGAAGCAGCTGAAGCTACAGAGCAACCAGATGCGTCCAGACCGGTCAGCACAACACCCTGCTCAACAGGATCCTGCAACTGCTCCGAGGGAATCGGTGCAGTGGTACCCGGAACAACGTTTGAAGCAAAAAAGTCGGCATGGTCAGGCACACCGTTACCGTTAGCATCACTCGTCGTGTAGGGAAAGATTAATAAACCATCATCCATGCCATCAGGGCTGGTTGGAGAGTCAACAAAGTTGTCTACATGGCCATCATCGTTGGCATCAATGCCATTAAGCTCAACAATATCCTTGATGCCATCATTATCGCTGTCCAGATCCTGATAATCCGGTAAATCTGCCATATCAGAATTGATTGGGCTTATATCGTCAATACCATCGCCATCCAGGTCACAGCAGGCGCGATCATTAATCTGTTGTAAGTAATCTGCTATACCATCTGCACCCACCGAACCCGGTGGTGCATCTATTCGAGCATCTCCATCCTGATCATAGGCTGCTGATACACGCGATTCGTTAAAGTCTGACCAGCCATCATTGTCCGAATCCAGATCAAGGTAGTCGGGTATGTCATCCTCATTAACATCGGTATTGGCCAACGTATACCTCAGTCGACCCGTATCCAGCGGCGCTTCAAACACGTCCAACAAGCCATTGAAACCAACTTCTCCCACCAGACGGGGGCCGAGTTTTCGGAGCGACGATAGGTCGAGAGTCTTAATAGCCCCTGATTCGAGCCAATCGAGAATACTGTCGTTATCGCTGTCAAGATCCAGTCGATTTGGGATTCCATCCCCGTCACTATCCAGATCAGACCCGTCAACGGCTATTTCATGCAGATCGGGTATGCCGTCATTGTCATCATCAACATCAGCTGTATCAACAATAAGGTCTCCATCGGCATCATTGACTAGCGTAGGCGTAACATCAGCAGCGTGTAAGGTTGCAAAAATCGGCCAAAGTAGCGGAACCAGACACAAAACCACAACCAAGCATGCGGTAACGATCTGGCAATTTCGCTTGTTTTGATGAGCTGGAAGAGCTTCCATGATCGACAGTCGGTTTCAGGCAATGGTTACCCAGTCTATCGATAAGGCTAGCAGAGGATGTTCAGACTGCAACGCTCACGGGTATCGGTGTAGTGCTTTTGGTCAGCGCACTTGACGATACGTTTAATAAAGGCAGTGAAAAGCAGACTACTCCCATTCGATGGTAGCAGGCGGTTTGCTTGATATATCGTAGGTGACTCTCGATATTCGTGGAATAGAATTACAGATAGATCGAGATACCTCATCCAGAAAATCCCAAGGCAGTTGCGCAGCTCTGGCTGTCATGAAATCAATCGTTTCAACGGCTCTGAGGGCAACCACATAATCGTAACGTCGACCATCACCGGTTACACCCACTGATTTTACAGGCAGGAAAACAGTAAATGCTTGTGAAACCTTGCTGTACAAATCATGGCGAACCAGCGCATCGATAAAGATAGCGTCCGCATCACGCAGAATATCTGCGTAGTCCTCACGTACTTCTCCCAGAATTCGCACACCCAGACCCGGGCCAGGAAACGGATGACGTTGAACCATCGTGGCAGGCAGTCCCAGATCGACGCCGATGGTGCGCACCTCGTCTTTGAACAGCTCTCTCAAGGGTTCTATGAGTTTCAAGCGCATTTCGCTGGGCAGGCCGCCGACATTGTGATGGGACTTGATCAGGTGCGCACTGCCCGATGTACTGGCCGCAGATTCGATGACGTCAGGGTAAATAGTACCTTGGGCAAGCCACTGCGCATTGGTCAGCTTCTCGGCCTCTTCTTCAAATACTTCAATAAACAGATTGCCGATTATCTTACGCTTTGCTTCAGGATCAGTTACACCTGCCAGAGCTTCAAGAAATCGGTTCTGGGCGTTAACCCGAATAACGCGCACGCCCATGTTGTCAGCGAAGGTCTGCATGACCTGATCACCTTCGTTGAGGCGCAGCAGCCCATTATCTACAAAGACACAAGTAAGTTGTTCTCCTATTGCCCTATGCAACAACGCTGCAACAACAGACGAATCCACTCCACCCGATAGGGCCAGCAGTACTTCTTGGTCACCAACCCGCTTCTGGATACGAGCTATAGCATCCTCGATAATATTATCGGGTGTCCAGAGACCATCGCATTGACAAATATCACGCACAAAGCGATTGAGAATGTTAGCTCCCTGCTTTGTATGGGTCACCTCTGGATGAAACTGTATGCCATATCGGCGTTCAGATTCATTGGCGATAATAGCGCAAGGCGCATTATCGCTGGTGCCGATCAGAGAATAGCCTTCAGGCAAGGACTCAACGCGATCACCATGGCTCATCCAGACATCAAGATTGGCTTGCGCGCCTGGATCATTCCGGCCGTCGGGAACATCATCGCGCAAACCCGAAAATAGTGGCAACTCTTCTAATACAGAAACGGAAGCATAGCCAAACTCGCTGTGCGAACCTTTTGCTTCCACTTTTCCACCCAGTTGATGAACCATAGCCTGCATGCCGTAACAGATTCCCAGAAGCGGGACATTCATGGTCAGTACAGCATCAGGAATAGTCGGCGCAGCAGAGGCAATAACCGATTCAGGACCGCCCGACAAGATCACGCCTCTAGGCTTAAAATCGGCAACTGCCGCAGAATCTATGTCCCAGGGATGTATCTCGCAGTAAACGCCACATTCTCTGACTCGTCGTGCAATGAGCTGTGTAGTCTGGCCCCCAAAATCTAGAATGAGAATGCGTTGGTCGTGTAAATCAGCCATGTTTAGTTTGCAAATCAACCTATGCGGTAGTTAGGAGCTTCTTTGGTCATTTGAACATCGTGAACATGGCTTTCGCGCATACCAGCACCCGTCACTCTGACAAACTGTGCATCGCGGTGCAGTGATGCAACATCGGGTGTACCGCAATAGCCCATGCTGGAACGTATGCCCCCGATCATTTGATGAACGATGGTTGACATAGGCCCCTTGTAAGGAACGCGACCCTCAATCCCCTCGGGCACAAGTTTGTCAGCCACATCCTCGTCATCCTGGAAATATCGATCACTGGATCCAGCTCGCATAGCGCCGACAGACCCCATTCCCCGGTAGGATTTGTAAGAGCGCCCCTGATACAGAATCACTTCGCCCGGCGCTTCTTCAGTGCCTGCAAACATGCCGCCCACCATAACTGTGGACGCGCCGGCAGCCAGCGCTTTTGCCATGTCTCCAGAAAACCGAATACCACCATCGGCAATCAGCGGAACATCCGTATCGGCCAGCGCAGTGGCAACGTTATGAATAGCAGTGATTTGGGGCACGCCAACGCCTGCAACAATTCTGGTGGTGCAGATAGAACCCGGGCCAATGCCCACTTTGACCCCGTCAGCACCACACGCTACTAAATCCAAAGCCGCTTGAGCGGTAGCGATGTTACCGCCGATGACCTGTACCTCAGGATAGCTTTTTTTTATCCAGGCAACCCGGTCAAGCACTCCCTGCGAATGACCATGAGCAGTATCAACAATTAATACATCGACGCCAGCTTCCACTAAGTTGGCGACACGCTCATCTGTGTCAACACCTGTACCCACTGCAGCACCCGCAAGCAAGCGACCTTCACTGTCCTTGCATGCATTGGGAAAATCCTGCGCCTTGCGTATGTCCTTGACGGTAATCATGCCCCGAAGTTCGAACGCATCGTTGACTATCAGGACCTTCTCAATACGATGTTTGTGCAATTGCTCAATGGCAGCGCTTCGCGGAGCGTGCTCTCGAACAGTGACGAGCCTTTCCCTTGGCGTCATGATGGCAGAAACCGGCTGATCCAGGTTTGTCTCAAAGCGCAAATCTCTCTGTGTGACAATGCCTGTAAGCGTCTTGCCCTCAACAACGGGCAACCCTGAAATGCCATGCTTGGCAATCATGTCCATTACCTGACGAATAGTCGTGTCGGGTGTGATGGTGATGGGTTCGGTTACGACACCACTTTCATGCTTTTTGACACGTGATACTTCTGCCGCTTGCCGTTTTATAGACAGGTTTTTATGAATAATCCCTATACCGCCCTCTTGACCCAGAGCAATGGCAAGCCTCGCTTCTGTCACTGTATCCATTGCCGCTGATAGCAGGGGAATATTAAGAGTCAAGGATCGCGTCAGGCGAGTTGATAGATCGACATCTCGCGGCAAAACCTGCGAATGTCGCGGTGTTAGCAAGACGTCGTCGAAAGTGAGAGCTTCCTGGGAAACCAGCATTGGATAAGTGACCAGAGCAAAGACAGGATGCGGGTGAATTATACAGTGATGTGGTGGGTACCGGTGTATGCTTTGTCAGGATAAGTCTGCTTACCAGACGTAATATCTTATTTCCTGACAGCGTGGACACAAGCATTAACAATTCCGGTGCGCCGACGCGCAAGATTTTTACCGTCAGTCGATTGAATCAAGAGGTTCAACAGCTCCTGGAAAAGGGATTTGGGACACTCTGGCTTCAGGGCGAATTATCCAACTTTAGCCGCCCAGGTAGCGGCCATTTTTATTTCTCGCTCAAAGACAGTCGATCACAGATTCGCTGCGCCATGTTCAAAGGGCGGAACCGCTACGTAGATTTTCAACCAGATAACGGCGATGCAGTCATCGTTCGCGGGAAACTGGGGCTGTATGCGGCTCGCGGCGATTTCCAACTCATTGTCGAACATATGGAACCCGCAGGTGCAGGAAAGCTGCAAGCCGCCTTCGAAGCAACCAAAAACGATCTTAACCAACGCGGGTGGTTTGCCGCAGAAGCCAAGCAGTCTCTGCCAGCAATGCCTGGCACCATTGGCATTGTAAGTTCGCCTACCGGTGCTGCGCTGCGAGATGTGCTTCAAGTCTTAGCCAGACGATATCGAGCAGCGCAAATCATCATCTACCCCACCGTGACACAAGGTGCTGCGGCGGCACCAGCTATCGCCGAAGCTCTGCAAACAGCTAATGTAAGGGCAGAAGCTGATGTGTTATTGCTAGTTCGAGGAGGTGGATCACTCGAAGATTTGTGGGCCTACAATGAAATTGCTGTTGCTGAGGCGATCAAGGACAGTCGCATCCCCATTGTTGCCGGTATTGGCCATGAGGTCGACATCACCATCAGTGACCTGGTAAGCGATCTGCGCGCACCAACCCCATCGGCAGCGGCGGAGCTTGCAACCCCCGATACCAGTAGCTTGCAGCGACGCGTAGATGACGCACGGCGCGCCCTGTTGCGGGCGATACAAGCCAATTCGGCCAGCAGCAAGCAGATAATGAAACAGCTGCTGACCAGATTGTATCTGCGACACCCAGAACAGCAGTTGCAAGAGCAGACCCAAAAAATCGATGATTTGGCGCAACGATTGGCACGTGCCTGGCAATCCTCAGCTCAACGGCTGGCAACCCGTCGGCAAAGGGCTGCGACGCGATTAGCTGCAAGCTCGCCCTCTGTTCAACTCGAGCGGCACCTAGCGCGCCAGAGATCACTTGAAGCCCGACTCACTGTGGCGATGGGAATACGCCGGCAGCGCGCCCAATCTCAGTTTGATCTACTGGCCAGATCTCTCCATAACGTCAGCCCATTGGCGGTTTTGGACAGGGGCTATGCACTTGTCCGAAAAAACGACAGAGTACTCTTAAGCGCAGCCAATGTATCTCCCGGTGACGAAATACAGGCGCGCTTGGCAACAGGCGAAATTGTGGCCGTTGTGAGCGCAACAAGACCTGCCAAGAATTTGCGAAACGACGCAGAATCGCCAGACAAACAGCTTTGAAAATGGCGTTTTTGAACGAAAATTCTGTGACGTGGTCAGCCATTTTGATTGCAAAGTTGAATTATTTCTGGTACAACGTCGCGCTGCTAAATTACGGACGCGACCGGGTAGTCCTATGGCTAAAGTTAGTTCCAAAAAAACCGCAAGTGACTCTGCCACCGGCAGAAAGGCTGCGAAGAAAAAAACGGCAAGCAAGAAGGCCGTTGCGGAGAAAACTGTCTTGACAGACACCAAAGAAGATAAATCCAGCAAAAAGAAATCAACCAGCAAAAAGGCAAGCGCTGCCAAGGCACCGGCAGCCAAAAAGGCTGCAGCGAAGAAAAAGCCTGCCGCTAAGAAAATTACTGCCAAAACAGCTGCTAGCAAGACGACGACAAAAAAATCATCAACTCCGGCTGCCAAAAAAGCAGTCTCGAAAAAGGTTTCCAAGAAAAAATTGCCAGCTAAAAAGATTGCAGCAAAAGTTGCGGTTGCGGAAAATTCGGTGTCTGCCAATGATGCGGACATTGAAGACATCGATGTCGACGATATGCCCTCTCCAGGCAAACAAGCTGCCGTTGTGCCTTACGAGCGCGGTGGTGGTCACTACATGGATGCCGATCAGTTGGAGCATTTCAGCAAGAAGCTGGCTGAATGGAAGCAACAGCTCATGGAGGAAGTGGATCGCACAGTAGGGCATATGAAAGATGATGCGACCAATTTCCCTGATCCCAACGATCGCGCCACACAGGAAGAGGAATTTAGCCTCGAACTTCGGACCCGTGATCGAGAGCGCAAACTGATTAAAAAGATCAATGAAGCGCAGAAGAGGATCGATGACGACGAGTATGGCTACTGTGAAACCTGTGGTATCGAAATTGGTGTCAACCGACTCGAGGCTCGCCCCACTGCGGAGCTTTGTATAGATTGTAAGACACTGGAAGAGATTCGAGAGCGGCAAACTGCTTAAAGGCGCAGCATAGTATCTGCATATGACAGCGGCTCGCCACATCGGCCGCTTTGCACCGTCTCCAACAGGTAATCTGCACTTCGGCTCGCTACTGGCGGCTTTGGCGAGCTGTTGTGAGGCACGTGCGCAGGGAGGTCGATGGCTACTCCGGATTGATGATATTGACGGGCCGCGTTCGGTAGCAGGCTCGGCAGATGCCATCCAGCGAACCCTGGAAAACTTCGGCTTCGAATGGGATGGACCGGTTTGCTGGCAAAGTGAGCGCATGGAGCTCTACCAAAGCGCCCTTAAAGAGCTTGTAAAGCAAGGCAGAATCTTCAACTGTACCTGCAGCCGACGCTCACTGCCTTCCGGACAACCCTATCCGGGACACTGCCGTGGGCGACTTTCATCGAATTCCCAAAAGCTTGATTTCGGCCATCCTGAAGATCATGCACTGCGTATACGGCTAAGCGGCAATATGAATCTAGACGACGCTGTTCAAGGCAGCTTTAACATCACCCTGGATCAAGATGTAGGGGATACTATCGTCAGGCGACGCGACGGCCTGGTATCTTACTCGCTAGCTTGCGCAGTAGATGATGGACACGATGCAACGCAGGTTGTTCGAGGTGCTGATTTGCTTGAAAGTTCAGCGGCACAGATCGGTATCATGCAAGCGCTGTCCCTAAGCACACCCAGTTACGCCCATTTGCCAATAGCAGTTGATCAAAACGGAGATAAGCTCAGCAAGCATTCAAAAGCTCAGAGCATCGATCAACTTGACCCATTGTCAACGCTACTACAAGCCTGGCGATTTCTTGGCCAGTTGTCTTTTACACCAGAATCTATCAATGCATTTTGGAACGAAGCACCCAAACTCTGGCAACTGGATAGCATACCGCGCCAAAAACGGCTAACTCTATGAGCGAGCGACCTTCCACCGATCACACTATTTTAATTTGCCTGCTAGGGCTCTTCTTAATTAATTCTCCACTCACCAGTTGGTGGTCAGCACTATCACTGCCCTGGTTTGCAATGTTTCTACCTTGGATTCTGGTTATCGTGCTGGTTGCCCTCAATCAGAGAGGCGGTCAAAATGGGGATTGATCTTGCCGGGCTGCTAGCGATAGCGCTAGCCTATCTCGTATTGTTATTTGTCATCGCTTGGTGCGCTGATAGCGGGCTGTTACCCGCCTGGCTTATACAACATCCTCTAGTCTATTCTCTGTCTTTGGGCGTTTACGCCACATCCTGGACCTATTACGGCAGTGTTGGCCTGGCTGATCGCAGCGGCTATGCATTTTTAAATATCTACTTGGGCCTGACCGGCGCATTCATACTTGGCCCCTACTTGCTGAAACCGATACTGCGTCTGTGCCGTGATTATCAGTTAACATCCATAGCCGACCTTCTAGCCTTTCGCTACGGTGGTCGGGCAACAGGCTTTGTTGTAACACTGTATATGCTCGCAGGCATTCTGCCTTATATATCGTTACAAATCAGAGCGGTAACCGAATCTGTCCAAGTGCTTAGCCAGCAAGTACCACCAAACCTATTGGCTTTGGTCTTCTGCGTTGCGATAACCGTCTTTGCCGTGCTCTTCGGAGCAAGGCACCTAACACCCAGAGAAAAACACCATGGCTTAGTCGTGGCCATCGCCTTTGAGTCAGCAGTAAAACTACTTGCAATGGTGGTAGCAGGACTCTTTGTAGTTACGCAGGTTTTTGAATCTCCAATGGCCATGAGCGAATGGGCTAGCACACAACCTGAAACACTCAACAAGCTGTACGCACCAGCTACGACCGGCCTTTGGCCTACTCTGCTGTTATTATCCTTTTGCGCAGCATTCATGTTGCCCCGCCAGTACCACATGACATTTGTCGAAAATCAGAATCCGCGGCACTTAAGCACAGCCTATTGGTTATTCCCGCTGTATTTGCTTGTGCTGAACCTACCGATAATTCCTATCTTGTTTGCGGGTCGATATCTGGAACTGCCCATTGCACCGGATTTTTACGTGCTGGGAATGACCCTTTCCTTAGAGCGTGAATGGCTGGCCATACTGGTTTTTATCGGTGGTTTATCAGCTGCAAGCGCTATGATGATAGTTACCACGCTTGCATTATCGTCGATGTGCTTGAACAATTTTCTATTACCCGCAACACTTTCAGGCAACCAGGATAAAGATTTCTACAGAAGACTTTTATGGGGCCGGCGTATTGTTATCTCGTCAATCATTGCAGCGGGTTACGGCTTCTATATCGTTATCGAACTCAATGAAGGACTTGCGAGTCTTGGTCTGATATCGTTTGTAGCGGCGGCGCAATTGCTACCCGGTATCATTGGCTTACTGTTTTGGCCACGAGCAACCCAGACAGGTTTCATACTGGGTTTGGGTGGAGGTGCGCTAACCTGGTTTATCCTTTTGATACTTCCATTGATCAACAGCAGCTTTTTACCCTTAAATTGGTTTCCAGCACAGAGCGACATCTGGACGATATCGACGTTTTGTACGCTCAGCATAAACAGTGTTCTGTTTACACTGGGTTCTCTAATGAGCAAAACCTCACCCGATGAAATCGCAGCCGCCCATGCAGCAAACGAACATGGGGGCTTATCACCCCCCGGTTTCTCGGTCGCAAGATCGGTTGTTCACTATCGATACGCCCTACAGTATGCGCTCGGCAACAAGGTAGCTGCCCAGGAGCTTGAGCGTGCATTAAACGAGACTCAAACCGATCCGAACGAAACGCGACGCTCACAGCTGCAGGTATTGCATGATCAATTAGAACGCAATTTAACGGGACTTCTGGGGCCTACTCTTGCCAGAAGAATTCTTCACCGACAGGGCGGCATCAATGATCAAAATCCCGGGAATACTCCAGATGCACGCTTGCTGGAACGACGCCTGCAAGCGTCCCGCGAACAGATGCGTGGCCTAACGAAGCAAGTTGACGATTTACGTCAGTACTTGCAGGATGTGCTCCGACAACTACCACTGGGAGTCTGCTCTATTTCAGCAGGCAATCGAATCTATATCTGGAATTCGGCTATGCAAGACTTAACAGGTGTCGATGAACGTGCAGCCTATGACAAATCTCTGGAACAACTCTCCGCCCCTTGGGGAACACTGCTATCCGAATTTGCAGCCTCACCAAACAACAACCAATTTCGGGTTAGAGTTCAGCTGACTAATCGATATGCCACCGTAAATCTACACAAAGCCGATTTGGGTATTACAGCAGACAAAGATGACACACTAACGGGCCAGGTAATTTTACTTGAGGATCGAACGAATCTTGACACGCTTGAATCTGAGTTAGCCCACAGCGAAAGACTGGCCTCGGTGGGTAGACTGGCTGCCGGTGTTGCCCATGAAATCGGCAACCCGTTGACCGGTATTGCAAGTATTGCGCAAAATCTACATCATGATGTAAGCGACGGAAAAGCAGCACCAATTGTCAGAGAACAAACAGATGACATACTCACACAGGTTAGTCGCATTAATCGAATCGTGCGTTCCCTGCTAACATTTTCCCATGCAGATACCGTAAGTGATAAGCAGTATGAGGTCGTGAATATTGCCGAGAGAATTGATGAAGCGTTAAGACTGGTAAGACTCTCCCCCGATACACACGGCTTAAGTTTTGAAGTAGATATGCCTGCTTACACCAGTGTCATGGGTGATCCTAATTTGCTCACACAGGTTTTTGTCAACTTGATAAACAACGCCTGCGATGCATCTCCGGAAGCTGGCTTGATAAAAATTAATGGTCAGCTTGTAAACAACGAACTTACCATCGAAACTCTGGATCAGGGAGCGGGTATTCCGGAATCAGCACGCGAGCAGATCTTCGAACCTTTTTTTACAACAAAACCTGTTGGACAAGGAACCGGACTCGGCTTGTCACTGGCCTACAGCATCATCAGTAATCACGAAGGTAGATTGCGCATTGGTGATAGTGCTGCGGGCACGCGGATGGTAGTCACCCTGCCCCTGGTACCCTTGTCATGAAACGATTACTACTGGTTGAAGATGAAGAGGTCATTCTCAAAGCGCTAACTCGCCTGCTTGAGCGCAACCACTATGATGTATGTGCAGTGTCCACGGTCGAAGAGGCGATAAAACTACAACCACAATCTTTTGATCTAGTCTTGGCAGATTTACGTCTGCCCGGGGCGGAAGGCACCTCCATCATTCCATTGGCGGATCCAGCTCCAGTTGTCATCATGACCAGCCATGCAAGTGTTCGATCCGCAGTCGATGCGATGCGTCATGGCGCAATCGATTACATCGCAAAACCCTTTGATCATGATGAATTGCTGATGGTAATCGAAAGATCACTGATGCAAAACTTAATGCAAGCGCAAAATCGTGCGCTGCGTCTTGATGTTCAACGCATACAGCCAGCCGAACGTCATGTGCAAGGAACGGTGATGGAAACTATTTTGGCCTCACTGTTACCGATGAAAGAATCTCGCCGTTACCTGCACCTATACGGTGAGAAAGGAACTGATCGGGAGGGTATGGCGAGAGCCATTCATGCAAACAGCGATCGATCCGATGCACCTTTTGTTGTCGCAGATGTGGGCGCTGGAAACAGTGCAAGCGATATAGCGTTGCTCCTTGGTAGTAATAGCGAGATACATCGCGGAGAGCTTCCGCCTGGCGGACTATTACAGGCGGCTCAGAATGGCACAATTGTGCTTCGGCACCCCGAGACATTCGATGCATCTGTGCAAAATCAATTGGCGGGCGTACTCACCAAAGGCAGGATAAGCGCATCCGATGGTGGTCGACAGCGGATTGTGAACGTACGCGTGCTTTCGATTGCCCACGAACCCATCGATACGTTGATTAAAAGCGACTCTCTCACTCAAGAATTAGCTGATTTGTTTGCCGGCGATCAGATAGAGCTGCCTCCATTGCGGATGCGTCGCAAAGACATCCTGCCTTTGGCCTACCAGACACTAGGCGCTCTTGAGCGACGGCACGCGCTCAAGAACCTGAAACTAGCACCAGATGCCGAGGCTGCACTAACGGCTAACGACTGGCCGGGTAACGTCACAGAACTGGATAGCATGCTCACTCGAGCCGTGCTGGTAGCAAGAAAAAACACCTTGACTGTGGATGATCTGGGCATTGGCGACAGTGCGAACGGCTCCCGCGACCTAAATCTGGACGAGTATTTTCGGTACTTCGTTCTGAGAAACCAAAATACTCTATCAGAGACAGAACTGGCGTCAAGATTGGGCATCAGCCGCAAGGCGCTTTGGGAACGGCGTCAGAAAATGTCTCTGCCGCGCACTACAAATGAGGATCTGTCAAGCTCACCGCAAACCTAAATTCTTAGCGCAAGCCTAAATTTTATCTATATATTTCAATATATTAAGTTTTTTTTTGCGTTGTATTTGACTGATTCTTTCTGGAAGGTAAACTGCGCGCATCGAATGTAAAGTGTAACCATAATATGTCGACAGACCGAATCTACCCCGTACCGAGCGAGCTTGCAGAAGCCGCACATATCAATACAGAGCAGTACAGCGAGATGTACGCTCGATCAATTGATGATTCTGATGCGTTCTGGGCTGAAAAAGCAGAAGAGTTCATTGATTGGTTTAAGCCCTGGGATACGGTGCAGGAGTGGGATTTCCACAAAGCCAATATCAGTTGGTTTAACGGCGCTAAAGTAAACGTATCCTACAACTGCCTTGATCGGCATCTGGAAAAGCGTGCGGATCAAACGGCAATCATCTGGGAGGGCGACAATCCGGAAGAATCACGGGAGATTAGCTACCGTGAACTTCATGATGAGGTTTGCAGGTTTTCTAACGCCCTAAAAGGAATCGGCGTCAAAAAGGGCGATAGAGTCTGTATCTACATGCCCATGATTCCAGAAGCGGCAGTTGCCATGCTTTCGTGTGCACGTATCGGAGCAGTGCATTCCATCGTATTCGGCGGATTCTCACCCGACGCACTCAAAGATCGTATCAATGATTCTGCCTGTTCTATTGTTATCACCGCTGATCAAGGCTTAAGGGGAGGCCGAAAGGTACCTCTAAAGGCCAACGCCGATATTGCCTGCGAAAAGACTGATTGCGTAAAACGCATG
Organism: Granulosicoccus sp.; assembly: GCA_045106475.1. Classification (GTDB taxonomy): domain Bacteria; phylum Pseudomonadota; class Gammaproteobacteria; order Granulosicoccales; family Granulosicoccaceae; genus Granulosicoccus. The sequence continues at coordinate 13,521 of JBGCEO010000088.1, read as the reverse complement.
GTCGTAGTCAAGCGCGGTGGAGAGGACGTGGAATGGAAAGACGGTCGCGATTTGTGGTACCACGAACTGATTTCAGGCGCATCCAACGATTGCCCTGCTGTTGAGATGGATGCCGAAGATCCTCTCTTTATTCTTTATACCTCAGGCTCGACCGGAACACCAAAAGGTGTATTGCATACCAGTGGCGGGTACATCCTGTACGCCTCCATGACACACAAGTATGTTTTCGACTACAAGGATGGGGATATTTATTGGTGTACGGCTGACGTAGGTTGGGTAACAGGCCATTCCTACATCGTGTATGGCCCACTGGCCAACGGTGCCACTACGTTAATGTTTGAGGGAATACCAACCTACCCATCTGTCAGCCGATTCTGGGAGGTTATCGAAAAACACAAAGTTAATACTTTCTATACAGCTCCCACTGCTATTCGCGCCTTAATGGCACAGGGCGACGAAGCGGTAACCTCGGTTGATCGCAGCTCACTGCGCTTGCTGGGTAGTGTCGGTGAACCCATAAACCCAGAAGCCTGGGAATGGTATTCGCAAGTAGTTGGCGAATCGCGTTGTCCGGTAGTAGATACCTGGTGGCAAACTGAAACCGGCGGCATACTCATCTCTCCATTGCCTGGAGCGACTGATTTGAAACCGGGATCTGCAACCAAACCGTTTTTTGGGGTGGTACCCGAGTTGGTAGACGAAGAAGGCAACATTCTTGAAGGTGAAGCTTCGGGCAATCTGGTTATCACTCGACCCTGGCCAGGCATGATGCGTTCAGTCTATGGCAACCATGAGCGGTTCAAGGAAACATACTTCGCCATGTATCCGGGTTACTATTTCACAGGAGATGGTGCACGCCGTGACGCGGATGGGTATTTCTGGATAACAGGTCGTGTCGATGATGTATTAAACGTTTCCGGTCATCGTTTAGGTACCGCTGAGATAGAGAGTGCTCTGGTGTTGCATGATGCGGTAGCAGAAGCCGCCGTGGTGGGTTATCCGCATGAAATAAAGGGTCAGGGCATCTATGCCTATGTGACTTTAATGAACGGTATTGAACCTTCGGACGAATTAAAAGCAGAGCTGGTCAAACATGTTCGTGGCGAAATCGGTCCGATTGCAACTCCAGATTTATTGCAATGGGCACCAGGACTACCAAAGACCCGCTCAGGAAAAATCATGCGTCGCATACTGCGCAAGATTGCCGAGAACGAAGTGGATAGCCTCGGCGACACGTCCACACTGGCGGATCCAGGAGTCGTTGACGGACTAGTGGAAAACCGTGCAAACAGCTAGTGCTTAGCTAGTAGGTACCTTTGACTCAGTTACCGGACAGCATTTGGAATGCTGTCTGGTAATTTTGCATTCCTATAGATCGGCTAAACGCTGCAACAACTCCTCGTCATCCCATTCTCTTGGTCCAAGGGCTTCGAAAATAACCTTCCCGTTTTTATCAACAACGATAGTGGTTGGTAAAGCGCGCACTGACCAGTTGGGCAAGCTGTCGTTACCACCCAGTAAAACTGGAAAATCGATCGGAACGGTCTCCAGAAATTTTTCAACAGCGATCCTGCCCTCCCCGGCATTGATTGCCAACATTCCAAAACCTTCCTCTTCCAGAACGTCCCACGCGGCATTCATCGAAGGAATCTCTTCGATACAAGGTGGGCACCAGGTTGCCCAGAAATTGATCACCCAGGGCTTACCTTCAAGTGATCCCTCTTTCCAGAGTTCATCCGCTACTGATTGCAACTGAAACTCCGGCAAATTTCGCTCTACTTGTTTGAGGCTGACATCAGCTTGGGTTGCAGTACTAAAGAAGGCCAATGAAATCCACGACAGCAGAGTGTATCTGCTCATCCGAGCGAGCAATATCATGTGGATGCATCCTGCGCATCGAGCTCTGCTCGATCCTTAAATTTTAACGATGCGGAATTGATGCAATAACGCATGCCCGTTGGCTGCGGACCATCTGGAAAAACATGCCCGAGATGGGCTCCGCAGGCATCGCACATGACTTCGGTGCGTCGCATACCCAGCGTGTTATCGCTCTCCTCATCAATAACCGAGGCATCGGTCGGCTGATAAAAACTGGGCCATCCACTGCCAGAATCATACTTATGCGCAGAATCGAACAGAGCCTCCCCACAGCAGACACAGGTATAAACACCATTGCCCTTGTGTGAGTCGTATTCGCCTGTGAAGGCTCGCTCGGTGCCTTTTTGCCTGGCCACCTGCAGCTGGTTGGGAGTGAGCGTTTTCGCCCATTCTTCTATGGATTTCTCTACTTTACGCGCCACGAATTTCACCTCGTATTAGTCAACTAGATCGTAAACCATCAGCCTACCCACTGACACCGTATAATGGGGTGTGAGCGCAAAAAAAACAGTGAGCGATGACGACAAGGACCTCTTTCGGGAGGCTGTTGGCAATGTTAAAACCGTCAAAAATGATCGTGCCGACACCCAAAAACGCCCTCCCAGACCTCTTGTACGACACTCAGACAAAGACGATCGCTCCGTAATGGAGTCATTGCTGGATAACCTCAGTGAGGCAGATCTGCTCGAGACCGGCGAGCACCTGTCGTATACTCAGCCAGGTGTTCAACGAGCTGTACTGAGAAAACTAAAAAACGGTCGCTACTCCATTCAATCCGAAATCGATCTGCACGGATTAACTGTTGAAGAAGCGCGTCAGGAGCTTTCCAGCTTTCTCGTAGAGGCACAAGAGCGGCGTCACCTATGCGTGCGGGTCATACACGGCAAGGGACGCAAGAGCAGTGAACGGGCCCCGCGCCTCAAGCCTGCCGTTAATCAGTGGTTACAACGTAACAAACAAGTGCTAGCGTTCTGTTCTGCACGCATGAATGATGGCGGTACCGGAGCCGTTTACGTCTTGTTAAAACGCCAAAACTGAGTTTGGTCAATATTACTGAGTGGCTCCTAATGAAATTCAAAGAAACGAAACTTAAAGGCGCATTCGTTGTGGATCTCGCCAGAATTGAAGACGAACGTGGCTTCTTTGCTCGGATATTTTGTAAAGACGAGTTTGCCGAATTAGGCATAAAGAGCGAAGTTGTTCAAGCCAATATGTCGTTCAATGCCTATGCCGGCACCCTGAGAGGAATGCACTACCAAGTAGACCCGGCGCCTGAAACAAAACTGATTCGCTGTGTGCGTGGATCTATCGTGGACGTGATTGTTGATTTGAGAATTGACTCACCTACCTACCTACAGCACATCCAGATAAACTTAACAGCCGAAAATAGAACTGCCTTGTTTGTGCCTGCCAACTTCGCGCACGGCTTCCAGACCCTTGAGGATAATACTGAAGTGATCTACCTCGTTTCTGGCATGTATACACCATCCTGCGAACGAGGGCTGCGATTCGACGATCCAGCGCTTGCTGTATCGTGGCCAATGAGCACCGAGCATATATCAGCGAAAGACAGGCAATGGCCTTTGTTGGCAGAAACAGAAATGGCTAAGTCGATAGTCTAGGCAGCGCGCTCAAACTGATCATTCTTTCCGAGCTTAAAACGCGAAACAAGATCATCAAGAGCGTTAGCCAATTCTTCCTGCTCGCGGGTCGCTTGCTGCGCATTAGTAGTATCGTCCAGCGCTTTAACTGCTTCTCTTGCTACATTTGCAATACTATGCGCAATCTCCTCTGTACCACTAGCCGCAACCGCAACCGATTTGCTTATGTCGAGCGTGGTAGCAGTCTGCTCTTCTACAGAACTTGCGATTTTGGTTTGTATTTCATGGATCTTGCTAATGGTTTGGCCGATATCGCCTATCGCATTGACAGCAAGCTGACTATCATTCTGGATGGTAGCAATTTTGTGACTAATCTCATCAGTTGCCTCGGCAGTCTGCTTGGCCAGTTCTTTAACCTCATTTGCAACCACAGCAAACCCCTTTCCCGATTCACCTGCCCTTGCAGCCTCGATTGTTGCGTTAAGAGCTAATAGATTGGTCTGTTCGGCAATTGAGTTAATTACCTTTATAACGTTACCAATATCTTTACTGCTGACACTGAGCTGCTTCACTCGTTCGTCGGTGTTTTCAGCAAGGCTTACAGCCTTGGTAGCAACACTTGCCGCCTCTCCAGCGCTGTTTGATATCTCTTGTACACTTGCCGTCATTTCAGACACGGCCGTGGCAACACTAGAAACATTCACGTTTATCTTTTCAGAAGTTGACGAAACCAAATCGGCCTGTGACGAAGTCGCCTGAGCAGAATCGTTGAGATTTTCATTTATGCCTGAAAGATCACGAGAAGATGTTTTTAGAGATTTAGCCGTTTCTCCGATGGTCGTAAGGCTTTCGCGAAGCTCACCAAAAAACGATTGTAAACAGGCCGCTACCTGACCTATTGCATCATCTCCGCCGATGCTAATTCTCTGTGTCAGATCTCCATTAGCAGCAGAATTTACAACGCTTAGAATCTGAGACACATGTTCTTTCATGATCACTGATTCCTGACGCTCCTGCTCGATTTGCCGACTCTTTTCACGCTCTGAACTACGCGCTTCAGTGAGATCAATCCATTCGAAAACTGTTCCTAACCGCTCACCATTCTGATCTGCCGATCTTATTGGGTTTGCCGTGATCCGCACAAAATGCTTGCCAAATTCGATCTCCTCAATGGAGGTTGAGTCAATCAAATCCAGATCGATATTACTACTAGTCGCATGTGAGTAAAGGGCTTCAACAGGCAGCTCCAGTAAACTCGAGGCCGAAAAGTCCGCCACCGCAAGCTGAATATCCCGCTCAAGCTCATTGAACAAAGCAACAGCGCCATCGTTAAGATATATAACCTTGTGATCGTTATCAGAAACCAGCACGTTGGCACTTGTGTTATCAAGCGCTTGGCGCAGACGTGTGTTTTCTGCAGCAGCCTTACGCTCAAGTTCCAGTTTGTGGTTTAGCTGATCACGCATTTCCAGCATGCCAGCAAAGACACCACTGATTTTTTTGTTCTGGTCTTTGATATCACTACTAAGATCTCCTTTGGCTATGCGACCAATCAGATCCAACAACAAAGATGGTTCAGCGCCCAATGGACGCCAGATAGCATGTATCAGCACAAATGCCAAAATGACACCAAGCACCACAGCAATACCCGATGCCATACCGAGGCTCCTAAAAAGACTTTCACTTTCGGCTTGTACCTTGGGTCCTAAGCGATCTTGCTCAGATTTTACTGATTGCTTTACACTCACTGATAGTTGCGCGATCTCTGGCCCGATCTTATCCAGGCCATCCAAGACCAGACTGTATCGTTCGGTGAGGTTATTGTAGAGCTGGTCAACGCTATCGATGTACTGTGCATAATCATCCAGTACATGCATGAGCAATTTTCGCCTCTCAGGGTCTTGCAATTCCGTATCCAGCATCAATAGAGCTTCACCCAGGTTTGAGTGGAGTTCTGTCTGGGCTCTGTCATAATCGGCCTGGCTATGGTTTTCAGTGTAGCGTGCCACATATAGGCGACCTAGTAACAATTGCTCCTGTGCTCGCCCCGCCATATAGGCAGCAGATGCGTCCGCATCTTCGAACGCAGACTTCATGATAAGTGTAAGATGTTCACGCAGTTCCTGTCCCACCCCATTGATCAATGGTTCTATAACAGTATCCTGCTGATTGATCAAAACGATGACTTTCTCAAAGCTTTGAACATAGTCATCACGCAGTTCAATGATTTTTTTTACGTTTTTTGTACGTTCGGGTTTCTGAATTTCCACCAGGGCCTCATCCAGATACCCGTTCATCAAATTCAAGTATTCATTGTACTGATCAAGATCATGAGCACTATGCGAAATCAAGTAATCCTTGATATTCAATCTCATCGATAGCAGGTTTGATTGAACCTCATTAGCTAGATTGGTATCCCGAGCTAATCCGCGGTAGGTTACCACGTTGTCCGACAACTGTTTAACACCCATCAACGCGCTACCAGCAACCACTACTAGCAGTCCTAACAGAACAGAAAACGATAGGCCAATTTGAAGCCTCAGTGGTATGCGTATTAGCATCTTTGTAACTTGCCTCTACTTCTCGCTCGTCAGAACCACAGATATCAATCTACCCTTCGTATTCCTGCATGGCCATTTAAACCGATGTCAGAGCCTGCAAACTGCACAATGGGCATTCAATTAAATCTGATATCGACTCGCGGAAACCAGTCCTTTATAGATACTATGTAATAAGAGAACTAACAAATTGAGCCCATGCCGTTACGCACTCTAAAAAGCTCAGGTAGTCTTCATCTGGTTCTACAAGCTAACAGTTAAATCGTTCATTCCAGCGCTTGCTACGCTCTCTATCTCGCGCTTCATAACTTTCGACAACTTCTTGTAAATCTCTTATTTCATCAGATTCGTTATCTTCTCCCAATTGAGTAATTCTCATCGTATACCAGGCGGTTATAGCACCCTCAGGCGGGGACTCAAACTGAGGAAAATCGGGATCAGCATGTCCGCCATGTTCAAGCCAGCGCTTTGGTAGTTCTGGATCAAGCACAAGGGTGCGTGCCAAGCCAACTGCATCGGCATAGCCACTTGAGATCGCGTTCACGGCTTGCTCGTAGCTCTTAAAACCACCGGTAACCATTAGTGGTTTCTTGGTAATTTCACGCGCCCTTTTAGCAAACTCCATGAAATACGGTCCTGTTCCCGTACTATCGGAAGCTGATTTTGCGCCTGGAAAATAAGTACCGCCACTCACATCAATAAGATCAATACCACTATGATCAAGTGCTGATATTACTGCGAGTGCATCCTCTTCTTCCAATCCACCATCTATCTGATCGGTTGCGTTTAGTTTCACAAATACCATGAAATTTGAACCAACTGCGTCTTGCACCGCATCAACTACTTCAATCAATATTCTCATTCGTGAATCTATCGAACCACCGTATAAATCTTCACGTTGGTTAAACAATGGCGACAGAAACTGACTCAACAGAAAACCATGTGCAGCATGTATCTGCACGCCAGCAAACCCGAGTTCTTTAGCGAGCTTGGCAGTGTGAGCAAACTCAGAAGGCAGTTTACTTATTTCCTCAATAGAGAGAGCGCTGCAACTAAGCCCCGGAACGTTTATAGCACTGGGGCCTTTTGGAGTGCTTATCGGAGGATGTGCCATTGCACCTGCATGCCCAAGTTGAAGCAAGAGCTTTGCTCCATTGCGCTGACCTCTTCTTGCTAGTTCTCTGTATTTTTCCAGATTAGAGTCTGCTCGAAGCAATAGATTGCCCGGCTTTTCTGCAAAATCAGATGAACCCTGAACCTCACCAACTATCAGCGCAGCAGCGCCTCCTTCTGCCCAACGCTCATAAAGACGTATCTGTGTGTTTGTAGGATTACCTTGGCCATCACCCAAAGAATCTGACATCGCAGATTTCACGATGCGATTTTTCAATGTCATCCCGTTGCGTAGTGCCAGAGGCTGAAACAAAATATCAGTAGCTGTTTTTCTCATAGAATAGACTGCTCCCACGAATAGGTTGGAACATACCACAGCGAAACAGATACCGGCTAGTTATGACTTCGCCCAGAGAACCGGAACGCTCGAGCTTTAGCAGAGGCAAGCTAGAACTCAAAATGACGATCAAGGAAACCCATGGCTGTACCAATAGGAACAGGTTTTGAAATCAAGTACCCTTGAGCATAACTACAAGCTTGGGAGCGTAGCCAATTGGCTTCATCCAATTCTTCAACACCCTCTGCAACGACGTCCAAATCAAGTTCACGAGCTAGACTTATTATTGCTGCAACAATACGCTGACGATTTTTATCTTCTACAATTCGACTAATAAAACTTCTATCAATTTTTAATGTGTCCAGAGGAAATCGATGCAGATAGCTCAGACTCGAATAGCCCGTTCCAAAATCGTCAATTGCTATAGAAGCACCTGTTGCCTTTAAACGTGCAAGCCCAATAGTTGCCATTCGTGGATCAAGAAGAAGTGCCTGTTCGGTTATTTCAAGTTTTATCCGATCTGGATTGATTGTTGATCTCTCAATAAGCGTTGCAAGTTGTTCAACGTTTTCTTCATTTTCCAACTGTCGCGGAGACACATTAACACTTACGAAAATCCCAGAACTATCGGGGTGTTCACGCGATAGCTTTTGTTCCATCAGCGTAAGTGCTTGTAATGCGCTTTTGAGCACCCAGCTCCCCAATGGAACAATCATTCCAGATTGTTCGGCAATCGGAATAAACTTGTCCGGCATAACCACTGGTCCTGTTGAGTTCGGCCAACGCACCAAAGCTTCGATTCCTGCCAACCGCCCATCGTTTAGAGATAGTATCGGTTGATAAACAAGAGAGAACTGCTCTTTTGCGATGGCACGTTCCAGATCAAATCGTAACTTAAGTTGCTGAGATGCACTCATGCGTACAGCGTCGATGACTCCAGCTTCCTGATGAGGTTTCGCCACCGTTATAGTATTCTGATCTGGCTCGGGCTGACCGGCCATCTGCAAAGCTCGTAACCGGCTAATCGAAGCAATCGTTATGATTCTTGCTATGGGACTGGCAAGATCAAGTTCCTGTAGTAGCTGATCTCTCGGAATCGGAATCAACTTTACTGCATGCATTGCAAGCGCAGTGGCACAGCGTGGTCGGCCATCAATCAGTGCCATCTCGCCAAAGATCTCTCCAGGTCCAAGTACGGCCAGAATGTTCTTACTGCCTGCAGAAATCGAGGATATTTCAACATACCCGGTATCGATCATATAGGCGAAATCCCCAGGATCCCCCATGTCGAATATTTTTGTCCCAGCCAGAAATCTGATCGAGTTGGATTGCGCTCTGATCACAGAGCCTATCTCTGTCAGAGTGTGTTCAATATTTTGAGCAGGATTCGCCATATCAACTCGCTTTACGGATAGTGTTGTTAATGGTTACCCAGCTTGTCACGCAGTTTCGACTTCTCTTTTTTGAGTCATACAGAGCCTGATCTGCCTGATTGAGGAGATCTGAAACATCCTTTGCGCCAAAGCCGATACATGAAACGCCAAAACTTGCCGTTACGATACGCCCTTTGGTAGCACTGTCGCTGGACACGTACAGATTCTCAAATTTGATTCTGGCCAGATTACTGCGCTCAATGGCAGCATTTTCGTCTGCACCCACCAAAACCACACAAAATTCTTCCCCCCCATAACGTCCAACATAATCGTTCGGTCCTACTGACTCGACCAGAACCCTAGCCATATCCTTGATAACAATATCGCCTGTAGCATGACCATAACTATCATTAATTTTTTTGAAATGATCGATGTCTGCCATGATGACGCTCAGCTTGAGTTCTTCGCGTGATGCAAGTTCAAATTCGGTTTCGAGTTTTTCAAAAAATGCACGACGGTTGAAACATTCGGTTAGTGGATCTATGGTCGCAAGCCGATAAAGTTCTTCATTCTTGTTACGCACAGCTGCATGTGCGGTTTCAAGATTTTTTAGGGTATCTCTAAGCCCCTTGTTCGTGGTTTCCAGCTCACTAATATCGTTAAAACTAGCCAGCACTCCGCGTTGCTTACCACCTCCATCAGTTATTGGAGAAATATTGGCCGTCAAAACGCGAATTCCCAGATTGGGAGATTGCAGTTCCAGCCTTTCGTCGGTTATTCGCGATCCAAAGCGAATGGCGGCTTCCCATGGAAGAGCTGTTGATCCTTCAGAATCATTTAACACCCATGGCAAACTACCGGGATCAACCCCAAGAAGATCCTCTGGTGCCACCTCCATTTGACTTGCAAATGCTGCGTTAGCGAGCACGATTTTTTGATTGTGATCAAGAATAATCACCCCCTCCACAAGTTGATCAAGCGCTGCGCGAACTCTACTGGGTATCGCCGCACTGGGATCAAGGTAACGCAGTGTTCGAGACAGATACAGTAGGTAAACGAGAAAACCAAATCCGACTATCACAGCAACAAGCTTGTAAAGAGGAGTTGCCAGAAGACCCAGAAATCCCGAATAGGGTAGTGCAGAAAATTTAAGTTGAAGCACTGCCCATTGCGTTTGACCCTGAAACATTGGAATCATCACTTGCTGGGGCGTAGAGCGAGTGGCCTTGCTCTCATCCCACAAAGTTGTATGGTTCCCGGTCGCGGCTACAACCTCGCCACTGGCCTTATTTAAGCCTACGGACATTAAGTCAGGAGTATGCTTTACCACCTCATCCATAGCCAACCTTATTTCAGCTACTTTATTTTCAATGATCAACCCCGAGAACTGCATACCCAGAGCCTCTGACAGATCCTGACGTTCTTCTAACGCGGAAACATTGGGATCAGGGAATATTCCAAGAATCCAATCGGCCGCAAATATCATGCTAGCGGTCATAGCGACAATTCCCAAACTGATTCTTATTGCCGGTGTCATAAGCTACCCTCTCTGTTCTGCTGAGAGCTGTAAGAACCTAAATGGTTAACTGAATCTAAGATTCGACCTGCCTCCCTCTCTTCTCTATCTTCAGCTTCAATTCGCTTTCTGAATCCCCACCTTCGTCGTTTATTCTGCTTAGCTAACACAGGCAAAGGATCAAACCCTTGCCATGTAGGTATTGATGACAGAGCACTGGCAAAAAGACTGCCACTCTGCAACAACCAGGCAAGTGATCCGGCGGAAAGTGACACACCAGATACGCGAAGTACCAAATCAGCGATCTGTTCTGAACGGCCCTCTTCATTAGCTGCATCAGTCATTTCTTCACGCATCGTTTGAACACCGCGACGAAAACTCTCTCTTGTCACTCTTTCGGATTCAATAGCTGCGTATTGATCAGACTGTTCCAAACCTTGTACTGAATCGAGTAAAAGATCGAAAGCTAGCAAATCCGTAATGGGTGCGGGTGCCGAATACTCAGTCCGGTTTGTGACCTTTCTTTCTGTATCTGAACGCGGTGTAGCTTCTTCCTGGTAAATCAGAATTGGTTGAGGATTGTTAGAGAACTGAGGTGTGTCAGCTATCTCTTCATTTTCACTGGGAACGTTTACCGTTACAACAGAGCTCTCAGCGGGCGCTTCAGAAAATTCGCCTTCCATTGAATCGGTTTCCGAATTAGTCTCTTGATTCATATCATTAGTGTCGACCAACACCTCCTGGTCAACAGTCACTGTGATTTCTGGAAGCGCCATGGCAACTGATGGAGCAGGGTCGTTCAGAATTGTGATCGATACGATCTGGCTACTACCATCTGATGCCAGGAATGTATATGTGTCACTCAGAGTCTCATGCGCACCTAGCCCCAGCACCGCGGGATGATTGTCGTTGAGTGTATAGGTCCAAGTTTCCGATCTCAATGTAAAAAATCCAAATCCGTTGTCGCCCAAAGCGTTTTCTTCATTTGAGAAACTAATAGGATTATCGGCTGAATCAATATCACTAATAGTCAAAGAATTACTGTATACGGAAGCTTCTCCTCTAGTAACAAAACCTTCAACAATACCTGCGATGACGGGATCATCTTCCGCACCATTTATATTTACACGTATTGTGTGTGTGCTACCGTCAAACGTAGTTACTGTTAACTCCTCACTTAAAGTTTGGCCGGTATCCAAGCGCTGAATATCCGGCTGATTATTGTCCGCTGAATATGTCCAGTTTCCCGCAGCGTCTATAGAAAACGTCCCAAAAGCTGCGACGATCTGCTCTGTTTGAAAGCTTGATTCACCAATATCCGAATCGGAGATAGTTAGCTCGCCGGCAACAACAATCTCGTTACCCAACAGGGTGGCATCCTCAGTAATCGTCCCACTTTCAATGCCGCCAATGAGAGGAATGTCGTTTACGCTAACTAGCGACACATCGACAGTATGCAGATTGACGATACCGTTTTCACTAAGGATCTCAACGGTAAAGTTATCACTACCGAACCAGTTTGGATCTGACGGCGTAAAAATCCAGCTACCACTATCCGGATCGATAGATGCAATGCCATTAGTTGGTTGTGCAACAATACCAAACGAACTCTCTACAACGTTTCCAGCTACATCCGTAATTGTCAGCACCCCGACAGCAGAATCACCTTCGCTACCAGTATAATCGAGCTCGCCCCCTATAACAGTTGGCACCGCCTGCTCAGCCACTGGAGCCGTGTCAGCAGCGGAAATGCTCTCTGACGTGCCAAGTAAATCAACATAGCTGGCAACGACACCCATCGGCGCTCCGACATCAGCTTGAGTGGTGATGTACGTTGCCGCTGTTGCCCCGGCAATGTTTAACCCGCCACGCTGCCATTGATAACTGATAGCACCTAGACCATCTTCATCAGCTAGGGTGTTGGAGACAGTGAGTACATCACCCTCAGTAGGCGTTGAGTTATCAATGGTGACTGCACCAGTGGGTGCATCATTCACATTCACTACATTGGCTGTGGCAGCACTATTGACGCTCTCGGTTGTTCCCTGTGTGTCAGTATAACTAGCCAATACTCGTATCGGTGCACCGACATCAGCTTGAACAGTTGTGTACGTTGCAGCCGTTGCTCCAGCAATGTTTACCCCGCCACGCTGCCATTGGTAGCTGATGACACCCAGACCATCCGCATCAGCAAGGGTATTTGATGCACTAAGCACGTCACCTTCGATCGGTGTTACGTTGTCTACGATGACCGTACCAGTAGGCGCATCATTCACATTCACGACATTAGCCGTGGCAACACTAGCGACGCTCTCGGCCGTTCCTTGTCCATCAGTATAGCTTGCAATAACTCGTATCGCTGCGCCGACATCAGCTTGAACAGTTGTATACGTTGCCGCTGTTGCTCCAGCAATGTCCACCCCGCCACGTTGCCACTGGTAGCTGATGACACCCAGACCGTCCGCATCAGCCAGGGTATTTGATGCGGTTAGCACGTCACCCTCGCTCGGGGTCATATTGTCTACAGTGACTGTACCGGTAGATAGATCATTCACATTCACCACATTGGCTGTGGCCGCACTGGTGACACTCTCGGCCGTTCCTTCTCCATCCGTATAGCTTGCAATAACTCGCATCGGTGCACCGACATCAGCTTGAACAGTTGTGTACGTTGCAGCCGTTGCTCCGGCAATGTTTACCCCGCCACGCTGCCATTGATAAATGATGACACCCAGACCATCCGCATCAGCCAAGGTATTTGATGCGGTCAACACGTCACCTTCGTTTGGGGTCATGTTGTCTACAGTGACTGTACCGGTAGGTGCATCGTTCACATTCACCACATTGGCTGTGTCTGCACTGGTGACACTCTCGGCTGTTCCTTGTCCATCGGTATAGCTTGCAATAACTCGGATCGCTGCACCCACATCAGCTTGAACAGTTGTATACGTTGCCGCTGTTGCCCCGGCAATGTTTGCTGTGCCACGCTGCCATTGATAACTGATGACACCCAGACCGTCCGCATCAACAAGGGTATTTGATGCGCTGAGCACGTCACCCTCGCTCGGGGTTATGTTGTCTACAGTGACTGTGCCGGTGGGCACACTGTTAACATTAATGACATTGGCTGTGTCTGCACTAGCGA
>JBGCEO010000087.1:0-30782 GCA_045106475.1 Granulosicoccus sp. | reverse complement strand
GCTCCTGATGTCCAAGGAAAAATTCGAACGTAACAAACCGCATGTCAACGTAGGCACCATTGGCCACGTCGACCACGGTAAAACCACATTGACCGCAGCACTGACTATCTGCCAGGCAGAGAAGTTCGGTGGAGCGGCGCGTGCATACGACCAGATCGATAACGCGCCGGAAGAAAAGGCTCGCGGAATCACGATTGCTACGGCACACGTTGAGTACGAAAGTGACAACCGTCACTACGCACACGTGGATTGCCCGGGTCACGCGGATTATGTGAAGAACATGATCACGGGAGCGGCTCAGATGGATGGCGCGATACTGGTCTGTTCAGCGGCTGATGGCCCGATGCCACAAACGCGTGAGCACATTCTGCTGGCTCGTCAGGTAGGTGTACCGTACATCGTTGTGTACCTGAACAAGGCCGACATGGTTGATGACGAGGAGCTGTTGGAGCTGGTCGAGATGGAAGTGCGTGAGCTGCTGGACAGCTACGAGTTCCCAGGCGACGATACGCCGATCATCACAGGTTCAGCCCTGAAAGCGATCGAAGGCGATACGTCTGAGATAGGTCGTCCATCGATCGACCGTCTGGTTGATGCGCTGGATACGTATATACCGATGCCAGAGCGTCCGGTCGATCAGCCCTTTCTGATGCCGGTAGAGGATGTGTTCTCCATCTCGGGTCGAGGAACGGTAGCCACGGGTCGAGTCGAGCGCGGAATCGTGAAGGTGGGCGAGGAGATCGAGATTGTTGGAATTCGTGAGACCACGAAGACAACGGTTACCGGTGTTGAGATGTTCCGCAAGTTGCTGGATCAGGGTGAAGCGGGTGACAACGTGGGCATGTTGCTGAGTGGTACCAAGCGGTACGATATCGAGCGTGGTTAGGTGTTGTGCAAGCCGTCGTCGATCACACCACACACGAAGTTCGAAGCCGAGATCTATGTACTGGGTAAAGATGAAGGTGGCCGTCATACGCCATTTTTCAACAACTACCGTCCACAGTTCTACTTCCGTACAACGGATGTAACGGGCGCGGTTGAGTTGCCATCAGGAACAGAGATGGTCATGCCGGGTGATAATGTGAAGATCACAGTTGCCCTGATTAACCCGATTGCGATGGAAGACGGTTTACGTTTTGCTATCCGAGAAGGTGGACGTACGGTAGGTGCCGGCGTTGTTGCGAAAATTATCGAGTAATTAACTATGGCAGCCAGTCAAACAATCCGTATTCGTCTTAAAGCATTCGATCATCGTCTGATCGACCGTTCTGCGAAGGAAATTCTTGAAACAGCCAAACGAACAGGTGCCCGGGTGTTGGGACCGATTCCTTTGCCAACCAAGAAAGAGCGATTCACTATCCTGGTCTCTCCTCACGTCAACAAAGACGCAAGAGATCAGTATGAATTGCGCACCCACAAGCGCCTGATGGACATCGTTGATCCAACAGAAAAAACGGTAGATGCGCTGATGAAGCTGGATCTTGCGGCTGGTGTGGATGTTCAGATCAAACTGAACTAGGTTCTAGTTTTTATTGATGTAACAGGGCTCGCCGGGGGTAACTTCGGCGGGCCTTTTTTATGGGTTACGAATTGTGCTTGAGTCCCTAACGGGACCGGAATTCTGAGAAATAACCCTCGTACCGAACACAGGTAAGTTTGACGGTACATTTTCAAGCCGAATCAGCCGCTAACACCGTTAGGGGAATGCAGACATTATCGAGCCATTCCTCACCTCAACAGGTTTGAACAGGCGGTTAGATTCGATGACAATGTTCTACATAGCGCGGCAGCCGATACTGGATGAAGAGGGCGGTACCTATGGCTATGAGCTATTGTTTCGCTCAAGTAACACCAATGCCTACGACCCTAGCGTAGATGGAGATACGGCGACTTCTCGTGTTTTATCCGATGCGATTCTTGAATGTGGAATAGATGGACTGGTTGGTAATGGTTACGCCTTTATCAATCTGACCGCACGTTTTTTTGAAAACCCCGAATTACTGAATTTACTACCCCCGCGACGTTGTGTTCTGGAAGTGCTGGAGACGGTCGATGTCACAGATAAGGTTGTCGAAGGCGTAAAGATATTACGCGACAAAGGCCACTTGATCGCGCTGGATGACTTCGTTGACGAAGAGCGATTTAGCAGACTGCTGCCACTTGCGCATATCATCAAATACGACATCACCGATCACTCAATGGATGAGCTGACCCACTATCGTGAGGTGGATGCCGCAGCGGGAAGATTGTCGTTAGCGGAGAGAGTAGAGACACACGAAGAATTTGAATGCTTGCGCGCAGCCGGATTTAATTATTTTCAGGGTTATTACTTTGCCAAACCGCGCATTATGAGTGGTAACCGGTTGCCGCAGAACCGTGTAGCACTCGTGCAGTTAATGGCTGAATTGAATAACCCCAATGCCACTATCGATGATCTGGCTGAGATCGTAAGTCGGGATGTATCGTTGGGTGTGCGAACACTTAAGTACATCAATTCGCCTGTGACAGGCTTGCTCGCAGATGTGACATCCATACGACATGCGACCGTTCTCGTTGGCCGCGAAATCATTCGCAACTGGGTGACGCTGCTTATCATGACCGAAATGGATGACAAGCCAGCAGAGCTTATAAAGCTGGTTTTGTCGCGCGCAAGATTCTGTCAGCTCTGTGCACAGCACGCAGGGTTGGAAGATGATGCCACCTATTTCACTATAGGTTTGCTATCGCTCCTGGATGTGCTCATGGATACTGAGATGTCAGAGGCTCTGGAACTGATATCAGTCAATCCGCAATTGCGAGAGGTGCTGCTTAACAGATCCGGAAAGGGCGGGGAGATGCTAAACCTATTGGAGAGCCTGGAAAAACATCCTATTGATGTTCCAATGCCCGAACACATGCTCCACGCAGGACCGATTTTTCAACAATCCAACCTTTGGGCGGAGCACACTTTCGCTCTCGTCTGAACGCCGACTGTGCGTGGCTAGTATATTCGCTCTCGTCCAATCGCCGACTGTGCGTGCCTACTATGCGTGCCTTCTATAAGATTTAATCGTATCAGTTCGACCGATCTAGCGGTCAGCTGAACAAATGTGCGTTTAGCGTTGGCAGCATCCAGCATCGCTGGCCTCATGTGCCAGTTTTTTTGCTATTGCATTTGCCGGAAAATACCGTAATCTGGGTGTCAGCAAAACAACCTATCTCAGTACGCCTCCATGGCAGTATCACAACAGCAGTCCGGTTCCAATCTAAGCGTTAGTTCACAAGGCTCCCAGGCCAGAACAACCCGTGATAGCCGAACCAGAGTCTTTGACGGCCACAACGATGTGCTAAGTAAGCTGCGCAATGCGGGTGGCCTGGCCCAGGCTGAGTCGTTTGCGGGTAAAACTGAATTTCATATTGATTGCATCAAAGCAGCCGCAGGTAATTTTGGCGGTGGCTTCTTCGCCATGTGGGTAGCCTCACCGGGAGAGGGTGATTACCAGTCTATGATGACTCAGGCGAGCTATGACCTGCCGTTGCCTTCTACCGTTGATCAGCCTGAAGCCTTGAAGGTTGTGCTCGAACAAGCGGCGATATTACTAGAGCTTCAAGCCTTGAATCTGGTTGAAGTCTGCACATCGGTTAGCGATTTGAAACGCTGCATGGCTTCCACAAAGCTTGCAGCCATTCTGCATCTGGAAGGTTGCGAGGCTATCGATCCTGAGTTTCATACCCTGGATGTGTTGTACGCTGCTGGTTTGAGATCTCTCGGGCCGGTCTGGAGTCGGAGTACCATTTTTGGGGAGGGTGTGCCTTTTCGGTATCCATCAAGTCCCGATATAGGTGGTGGTCTCACGCCAGATGGAATTGCCTTGATCAAGCACTGCAACGCCAAAGGAATTCTGGTGGATCTTGCCCACTTGAATCAAGCAGGCTTTGATGATGTCGCCAGACACAGCACCTACCCTTTGGTGGCTACCCATTCCAATGCACATGCTTTGTGCCCGCACGCACGAAATCTAACCGATGCTCAACTTGAACAAATACAATCAAGTGGTGGTATGGTGGGGTTGAATTTTGCAACAGCCTTCCTTCGGCAAGATGGTCGAATGATCAGTGATGTGCCGGTTGAGCAAATGATTCGCCATCTGGATTATCTGATTGATAAATTGGGTGAAGAAGGTGTAGGGCTGGGATCAGATTTCGATGGAGCGCAGTTGCCTGATGATATTGGTAGTGTGGCTGGTTTACCCGTTTTAATAGAGGCAATGCATGCACACGGTTACGGCGAAGAACTGGTGCAAAAGCTTTGTCATGGAAACTGGTTTAATGTACTACAACGAACATGGGTGAACGATTAGCCCTGCATCGTCTCAGGCCTATGAACTTGCAAGTGTTTCAAATCGATGAAACAAGTGCTTGTAATGATATGGGTTGACTGTGCCGGTATTCCCAAGAGGAAGAGATGTCCAAGTAGAAGCTGCAGGCAGTATTAGGTAAGAAGTTTGAATAAAGAAGTTTGAATGCTTGTAGTAGAAGGAATGATCGATAGTTAGCTAGTAACCGTGAATTCACATGTAAACAGGGAGATAGAAACAATGCTCAGAACACTTCACCACCAAATGCATACGCGCGGGGTGCTCAAGAAAAGTTTAGGCTCAGCAGCTATAGCCTTTGCGTTAGGCGTTACCGGCCTTGCGATGCCTGTAGCTCAGGCAGCCACCCCGGATAATATGCTGGTAATCGCCAACCGCATTGACGACATAACAACCTTCGACCCGGCTCAGTCTTTCGAATTTGCAGGCAGTGATGTAAACAGAAACGTTTATGGCAAACTGGTGAATTTTGACCCATCAGATCTTGCCGCCGGATACGAGCCGGATCTTGCCGAAAGCTGGGTTGTCTCCGAAGATGGCAAGTCAATTACCTTTACCATGCGCGAAGGCATCAAGTTTCATTCCGGCAACCCGGTCACTGCAGAAGATGCCGAGTTCTCTCTCAGGCGCGTAATACTGCTCAACAAAACGCCGTCTTTCATACTGACTCAGTTTGGCTTCACCCCTGAGAACGTAGAAGAAACCATAGTCGCTGATGGCAACACGCTGACTATCACCACAGATAAAAAATACGCCACCTCGTTCGTACTTAACTGTTTAACGGCGACTGTAGGCAGTATCGTAGAAAAAGCCTTAGTTCTGGAAAACGAGAAAGACGGTGATCTGGGTAACGAATGGTTGGCAACCAATTCAGCAGGTTCCGGTGCCTACAAGGTTGTTAGCTGGAAGCCGGTTGAGTCTGTTACGCTCGCAGCAAACGCGGATTTCTATAAAGGCGCTCCTGCAATGAAGCGCGTAATTGTTCAACACATTCAGGAATCTTCCACGCAGCGCCTGCTGTTGGAAAAAGGTGATATTGATGTTGCGCGAAATCTGAATCCGGAGGATGTAGCGGGTATTCAGGGCAAGGAAGGTATTGAAGTAGACTCTGAATTGCGCGGCCGTCTCATGTATATCTCCTTTAACCAGAAGCATCCGGAGCTTTCCAATCCCAAGGTCGTCGAGGCATTGAAGTATCTGGTTGACTATGAGGGTATGCAAAACAGCTTCCTCAAAGGGCAGTATGAGATACATCAAAACTTCTTACCGGCCACCTACCTGGGAGCCATTGATGACAAGCCATTTTCTCTGAATATAGAAAAAGCAAAAGCTTTGCTTGCTGAGGCAGGTGTTGGTGAATTTGAAATTGAAGCTGGTGTGCGCGAAGCACAAGAGCGGATCGAAATAGCACAGACGCTACAAAATACTTTTGCACAGGCTGGGATTACCCTGAACATCACAGTGGGTACCGCCAAACAGATACTGACACGTTATCGTGCGCGTGATCTGGACATGTATATTGGCGCCTGGGGCCCGGACTATCCGGATCCGCACACCAATGCGGGTACGTTTGCGTATAACCCAGACAACTCAGACGAAGTCAAAGCGACCGGTTTGCTGGCGTATCGCAATGCCTGGGAACCAGGTACATTGAATGATCAGGTGGCTGCAGCTGTTGAGGAAGGAGACACCGATAAAAGACGTGCAATGTACGAAGCCATTCAGCGTGAGTTCCAGAAAACTGCACCCTTTGCCATTCTGTTTCAAAAGATTGAGCAAACTGGTCGCGCAGCGTCTGTACAGAATCTGAATCTGGGCAGTGCGGTGACCTCCGTATCGTATTGGCCTGTCACGAAGTAGTGGCAAGACAATATGGTTTTCGCGGATTGATCAAGACAGCGATAATGAATGAGCGCTAGTCCCTCCGCGATCCCCCAGAGCCCACGGCGAACATCACCGTGGGCTGCTGGGTTAAAGAGCATAGTCCGAACGCTTGGCATGATACTGGTCACCATGCTTGGCCTGTTGTTTGTCACTTTTATCATCGGGCGCATCATGCCAATCGATCCTGTGATCTCTGTGGTGGGAGAACGGGCAAGCAAAGAGGTATATGACGCGGCTTATCAGGATATGGGGCTTGATAAACCTCTGATTGTGCAGTTTCTGTTGTATATCAGCGATGTGGCAAGAGGCGACTTTGGACAGTCCCTGTTAAATTCACGACCGGTTATAGACGATATCAAGCGAGTATTTCCAGCCACTCTTGAGTTGGCTACTCTGGGTACATTGATTGGCGTCATCATCGGAGTTCCCTTAGGCGTTATTGGTGCAGTCAAGCGCGATACCTGGATTGATCAACTGTCACGCGTCATAGCACTGGTTGGCTACTCCATGCCTATCTTCTGGCTGGGCCTGGTCGGGTTGCTGGTGTTCTACGGCATACTGGGCTGGGTGGGCGGCCCCGGGCGTGTCGGAATTTTCTATGTCGACGTGGTACCCGTTGTTACTGGCATGATCCTGATAGACAGCGCGCTGGATCGTCAGTGGGATGTTTTCCGGGATGCGGTCAGCCATATCGTATTGCCTGCATCAATTCTGGGGTACTACAGTCTTGCCTATATAAGCCGGATGACCCGATCATTTATGCTTGAACAATTGGGTTCAGAATACATTACCACTGCCAGGGTCAAAGGACTATCTGAGTACACCGTCATTACCAAACATGCCTTTCGGAATATCAGAGTGCAACTGATCACAGTGATTGCATTGAGCTATGCAAGCTTGCTTGAGGGTTCAGTGCTAACCGAGATCATATTCGCCTGGCCGGGTATAGGCAGTTACATCACTACGGCCTTGTTGTCGGCCGATATGAATGCAGTGCTGGGTGGAACCGTTGTAGTGGGATTGGTATTTATCTGCCTTAATGTATTCTCGGATTTGCTCTATACCTTTTTTGATCCACGTGCCAAATGAGCAGGGTATGTTAACGCACGCGAAGGTATGTCCATGAGCACAGTCAGGCAGTGGCTCAATAGTGATAGTCCGACCTCACGAAGCCAGGCGAGAATTGCATCTATCTATCACGGTTGGCAAGAGTTCCAGGCCAACCGTCTGGCACTGATTGGTTTGCTTATTCTCGTTTTGCTGATATTGATTGCCGCGTTTGCTCCAATACTCAGCCCGCATGACCCTTTTGAACAAGACCTGCTCAATAGGCTGAAACCATTGGGCACTGAGAACCATATATTAGGCACGGACTCTTTAGGTAGAGATATTCTGAGTCGCCTCATCTATGGATCACGTATCACGTTGTACATTGTTGGTCTGGTTGCTCTGATTGCACCCATAGCCGGTTTATTCATCGGAACCGTGGCTGGTTATGCAGGTGGTTGGATAGACGTGATCCTGATGCGGTTTACTGACATTTTTCTAGCGTTTCCGCGCTTGGTGCTTGCGTTAGCATTCGTTGCCGCCCTTGGTGCTGGTATCGAGAATGCGGTGCTGGCCATAGCGCTTACTGCCTGGCCGCCTTACGCTCGCATTGCCCGCGCTGAAACCTTGACCATACGCCGCTCCGACTATATCAGTGCAGTAAAACTTCAGGGTGCCGGCGCATTTCGAATCATTACACGCCACATATGGCCGCTGTGTATTGCGTCGCTGGTGGTTCGAATTACGCTTGATATGGCCGGTATTATCCTGGCAGCTGCGGGTTTAGGTTTTCTTGGCTTGGGCGCTCGCCCACCCTCACCAGAGTGGGGCGCCATGATTGCAGAGGGGCGACGCTTCATACTGGACCACTGGTGGGTGGCAACGATTCCAGGTCTTGCAATCTTTGTGGTCAGTCTTGCATTTAACTTGCTTGGCGATGGCTTGCGTGATCTGCTGGATCCTAAGAGTGGTCCTTCATGAATTTGCTAACAGTTGAAAATCTAAGCGTCTCTTTTCCAACCCGCAACGATGTATTTGATGCTGTCAGAGGGGTATCGTTTTCGTTGGGTAAGGAGCGCCTGGGTATTGTTGGTGAGTCTGGATCTGGTAAATCCCTAACGGGCCGAGCTGTTCTACGCTTGATCCGACCACCCGGGCAGGTAAGTGCTGATCGAATAGATCTGGAAGGTGATGATCTACTGGGCATGAGTGAAAAACAAATGCGGCAAGTGCGAGGGCAACGCATATCAATGGTGATGCAGGATCCTAAGTTTTCACTTAATCCGGTGATGAAGGTGGGAGAACAGATTGTCGAGGCCTACAGGCAAACGGCTGCAGGCAATCGCGCACAAAGAAAACGTCAGGCACTGGCCATGCTGGAATCAGTAGCAATAAGAGATGCTGAACGGGTATTTGATGCATACCCTCATGAGTTGTCGGGCGGGATGGGGCAGCGTGTCATGATCGCGATGATGTTGATACCCGATCCCAGAATTCTCATAGCCGATGAACCCACCTCAGCGCTCGATGTAACCGTACAGATGC
Source organism: Granulosicoccus sp. (assembly GCA_045106475.1). GTDB lineage: Bacteria > Pseudomonadota > Gammaproteobacteria > Granulosicoccales > Granulosicoccaceae > Granulosicoccus. Next base: position 21,951 of record JBGCEO010000087.1, on the reverse strand, counting down.
AAGTGCTGAACATCATGGATAAGCTTGTACAGGAACGAGGCATGGGTTTGATTTTTATTAGTCATGATCTGAACCTGGTGTCATCTTTTTGTGATCGCGTCTTGATCATGTATGCAGGACAAATTGTGGAAACCTGCCAGGCGGATAAACTGTACGAAGCCAGGCATCCGTATACACAGGGATTGCTTAATTCGATGCCGAGACTGGATGTGCCGCGAGAAAGACTCTCTGTTCTGGAAAGAGACCCTGAATGGCGTCGCAGCTTGATTGCAGATGCCAATGATTGATTCTGGTTCCCAGGCCGTGAACGCAAACCAGCAGGGTATTCACATCGGCAACCTCGACGTCTGGTTTGGCGAAGGTGCAGAACGTGTTGATGCTGTCAAAGGGGTTTCTCTGGATGTACCTGTGGGTGCATCAGTTGGTTTGGTTGGTGAGAGCGGGTCGGGCAAGTCCACGATACTGCGGGCACTGACAGGGCTGGTAAGCACATGGAGTGGGTCGATGCAGGTGGTCGGTGAAGTTTTAACTAAAAAACGTTCACCCCGTTTTTATGATCAGGTGCAGATGGTTTTCCAGGATCCCTATGCATCCTTACACCCACGCCACTCAGTTGATCAAGTGCTGAGTGAAACTCTGACTCTGCATGGCAAAAAGAATATTGACAAGCGCATCGTTGAATTGCTGGATCATGTGGGCCTGGGCACTGCTTTTCGCTTCCGGTATCCGCATCAATTGTCCGGGGGGCAACGGCAACGAGTCGCCATAGCCAGAGCGCTTGCCTCTGAACCGTCTATCTTGCTGCTAGACGAGCCAACTTCTGCACTGGATGTGTCTGTTCAGGCTGAGATACTCAACCTGCTAACTGACTTGCGCTCTGAAAGACAGCTGACCTATCTCATGGTGTCCCATAATCTGGCTGTTGTGGGCCACCTGTGTGAACAAGTGGCGGTTATGCAAAACGGGGAATTGGTAGAAACACTGGGGATAGATGATTTACGTGCGCTTAGTGCCAAAGAAGAATACACAAAGCAGCTGTTACAAAGTTCCCTGGGCTACGTCCGCGAACAGTAGCGTAGCGAGCAATTTTGCCCGCTGCTCCATTGGCTAAGGCTCCAGTTCTCGCCAGCTGAGTCGACCATTGTTCAATGAGGCATCGATGCTCATCGAAGAGACTGCCGGATCGGATTCATTGTGGGATAGCAGTACATCGTCCACACTGGCTGATGCAAAGGTAGGTGCCGCAAATGGATTTCCGCCATTTCTAATACCTGTTATTGCCTCTTCGCCCTCATAACTCTCATCGCCATCGGTGTCAAAAGGCGAGTCGGACAACATGGACCCTGTCACGGGGTCAAAGACCATCAGCCAGCCGTCCTGGTGCGGGTTGCACTCGTCACCGGATGGGATGTGTGTGCTGACAAAAAGCCTTCCATCGCGCAAAACAGGGTTTGCTACGATCTGCTCCCCTTGAGTCGTCTGGTAGACCAGGTCAATGTACCAGCCGCGTTGTGAGGTCCAGTCAATCGGGTGTTGTGTAGATTCTCTGACCTCGACGGTGCTGTCATCCTGTCCATCACCATCCAGATCGAGTGACGCGGTTTTTTCTCCGGTGATACTTTGTTTTAATAACCGTTGAGTGGGTTTGGTCCAATTGGCAATACTCTTATTGTTCGGATTGTCCCATAACCCGTATAGCCGATGAACATCGCTCGAGTCTGTCTGATCACTGGGTTCCAGATATTTGCCTGTACCCACATAAAGCATCAGACCAACACCAGTAGGATGCGAACCGACGCTTATCGCTGTCGTGATAGGTTGGTGGTTGCCATCTTCATCCAAGGCCCTGAAGACTTTAACGTGTGATTTTTTAACATCCGACTTCCACTTGACTGCCGAGTTGCCGGTAACATCATAGCCGTGAACAAAGCCTGCAAGATCTCCTGCATATATAAAGTCAACTGTATTGTTGCCATCCAGATCAACAGCGGTTGGTTCTGACATGCCGTTATGATCCAGCACTTTGGCATTGGCGTTTAGTTTTGCCATCAGATCACCGGTGAATAAATCGACAATGAAGATCGCTGCGCTTCCAGATCCCTGATTTGCATCAGCGTCTCTGTTGCCATAGCCGTTTGAGAATATTGCAGCCCAGCGACCGTTGTTCATGCGGGCGATCAATGGCGTTGAATAGCTGTAACCCATATCCGGGTCGTCCGCATCGGTAAATTCCCACAATACGGCTGATCCTGCTGTACTTTCGTTGATGGAGAGTGGGTTGGTCACATCAAGTGCATAGATACCCTGACCTCCTCGACGCAAACCACCGACCAACACAGTACGCCAGTTAGAACCATCAAAAGCATCTCCAATGCGAGGGGTGCCGTCAACGTAATACTTATGTGTGTATCGTGGGTGGGTCAGTTCTGGTAGCTCCTCGAATACCGCGGCAGGCACATAGGCAAACAACTCTCTACCACTGCCTGCTGAGTATTGACCGTTGTTTGCAGTGCCCGCGTCGAATGCGTGCAACATACCGTCATTGGCGCCAACATAAACCACTCGTTGCCTGTTTCGATGCTGTTTTGCAAATTCAGAGTAAGGGCTACTGTTTTCCGGAGCACCACTTCCCCAATTATTCGGATAATAGTATGCAGGCGCGCCGACTAACTGAGGCGACGAATGAACAATATCTCCAAGCGAGGCACTACGCCGCCGAAAGTCCGCAACCAGTTCACCGCGAAGGTAGGCAAGTCTATCTGCGCCTCGCAAATCAATCTGTTTTGAAACGGGATCAAGCGAAAGAGAGACAACTTGACTTGCACTGAGATCAGTTTCTCCCAGTGATAAGATATTGTTGGGCCATTGGAATGCAACTCCGGATTTTTCTTGTGGGTTATAGGTAAGTACTTGTCGCGAATCTGTAGCGATTTGAGCGGCTAAGGCGTCATTAGCTGACCAGTCTGCTGTCGTATCGATCTCGCCAGTATGGTGTATGGGATACGATTTAAGATCTCCAGTCCACTGCTTGCTCACAAAATCTGCCTGATAGATTCGGCTACCGGTCGATAAGGCTCCGCCGGTTACACCGATTGAATTAGCCGCGCCCGCCTCTTCGCTGATCTGGTCAAACACATTCCTCAGTGTATCGATCATTTTTGATGGATTAACTACAGGGAAATAGTTATCAGGATTTCCGTCGCCGTCGGCATCCCACTCAGCATCCTGCGGAATGCCATCATCGTTAAGGTCTTTAAATCCACCCCATTTAGCCGCGTACCAGAGCGGGGAGGGTAACTGTTCGGCTCCCGAACCGGTACCTGCTTTGAAGGTTATGACTTGCGATAAGGGCAGCGGTAAACCATCGGCCCAACCCACACCGGGAGACTGACCCGGGGGAACGTCGAGCCGAAAATCTGTATCTTTGTGCTCTGCAGTATCACTGTCTCTCACGACCAGGTATATACCATCTTTATCACTGCCAGAGACGGCAAAGCCCATATGCTGAACTGCGCCACCGGCCGCATCCAGGCTCGTAATGGTCATGATCAGCTCATCATCCACTACGGTATAGCTGTAACGAGACACTGCATCCAGGTCATTGTCCGCACCTTGCTCATTGTCCTCAAAACTAACTCTAAAGCTACCTGAAGTCTCGTTTACGTATTCAACGTTAAAACCGACAATGGCATTGGTGGGTTGGTATTCTCCCAATACCCGGTTACCGATTTTTACAGTTTTGGAATACGGAGCAAAGCTGATGGTCTTGCCTTGTACGTCGACCTCTATCGTGGGTAAAGGGCTGCCCAGAGCTAGCGTAAAGTTGCCAACGGTCTGATCTCCGGGCGCATCGGGATGTACATCGTTCTGATGTCCGAAGTAGGAAACACTGGAAGCGTAATAACTACCTTGGCGGTGCGGTGCCTCAGGCGCTTGGCCGCGGATATTGCGAAGTGTGCTCACCGCTTTAGCCGACGGTGCTCCATCGGCCTGATTGCCAACCTGACCAATGAACTTTAATCCAGGAACTGAGCCGTCATTGCTAGAGATGAAGTCAGCTATATCACCGACATGTAAACCAGACAGGCCGGAACCTGTGAAGTTGCCAAAGTCGCTGCCGGGTAGTTGGTCTCCGTCAAATGAGGGGCTCGGATCACTGATGACCAACTGATAAGCGCTTGAGCATTGGGCGTAGGGTTGATCATTGGAATAAGGGTCGTCCCAGTCGGGTGTTGTTAGTCCCAGGGTTTCATCCATTCCACCAGTTGTGTGAAACTCCTGACTGGGTTCTTGCTCACCACCGAGGTATCTCATACCCTCATACATCATCTCAGCGACTGGATTTCCCCAGGCACGACATTTTCCGTTTTCAAAGGCTCTATCCCACAACCAGCCACAATCGCGCTGTACTGAAATTTTGACAAAATCATTGGGAATTTGAATCGCGTTCAGTGTGCTTACAATGCCACCTTCTGTTTTAAAAACACCTGTATCGCTATCGACTTCGTTCTGGCCGAAAGAGGACATAGGTTGGCGCAGAACACCTCCTTGCAGATTGTTTTCGAAAGAACCCGTCAACAGACTAAAGTACATCGAATCGTTTTCACCATACTCGTGCAAAATACCGACAGGTTTGTAATTTCCATTAGGATACTTCTGGCAAAAGTCTTCAAGAAATCCGGGCGCACACAGTCTGACCTCCAGTGGTAGATCCAGCGTTGACCAGCCATCACCTTGTATTCGTTCCTTATCTGTCCACTTCCAGATACGATCAGTTACGTTGGTGCGTACACGTAGATACGGTATATGGTTCTTTTTAAAATTATTAGTAGCGAATAGATGGCGTTTACCTGTTTCAGGTGCATCGTAAGGTGCGTAATCGCTAATCTTGAATCCATCGATGGCTTCCGAATCATACTCTACACCCCAGGTGTGATTTTCCCAGGGGACAAATGCCCGGCGCAGTCGTGTTTCTGAAGCAGTGTCAACTGAACGATTGCCACCGTAGAGCGCACGCAACATGATGTCCATCCGCGTCATGGTGAGATAGTTTAGAAAATCACCGCTCCATGAGTTTGAGCAGGTTTTATCATTGGTTTTTGCACTCGCAACCAAATGATCGCCACCAGACATCGTGTAGCAAAAGTATGAATAGAAGTAACCTACATAATCTATTTCGGATGGCTTGTATCGAATGTCCAGCACACCATCCGAATTTATATCTTCATACGAAGGATAAGCTTCAAAAAACAGATTGTTGTCACGCTGCACGACCAATTGGACTAAAGCTGTCTTTCCACCGGACACAAACAGGGGGGATTCTGCCAGGTTCAGTGCCTGACTATGAGCAGAAGCCGGGAGAAGAGTAACCATGAGAAAAAGTGTGAGCAGTAAATTTCTCATGTGCTTTTGATCCTCATGAATCGATATTTAGTGGCTCAAAAGGTGATGAACTTCAATTCGATAAGCCGTTAAGAGTTTGCTGATTATTGAGTCACACAAAGTATAGATTTTGTGCCGCATTTCCTGCCTGGAAAATCGGGACTCTATCTACAATGGTGCTTCGTAAGTAGCGGCCGATCCACACGTGAACTTGAATTCGACGATCAAATGCTGCAATCGCACATAATAATCCGCTGGATTCTGTGCAGGCTTTCACAGTTTGCTCAAAAGCCCGCGCAGTTGTTCTGCATCGCAACTTTGAAATAAAGCTCGTGGGCCTGTCAGCCGATATTCCATCATAAGGAACTGTTTTCACAGCTAACTGTGCAATACATACACGGGCAAGTTGAACTTAGAGGAACAAATGCCACCGCATACAGGGCAGTTGAAGTCATCGCTCAGTGGTGGGTTCAGTTTAATTGAAATACTCATCGCTCTAAGCATCGTCGTTATTCTTGCGGGCTTTGCGGTGTCGGGGTTTTCAAGCTGGTTGGCGCGAGTAAAAGTGGAAGAGGTGGTGGATAATCTGCAGCAATCCTTGTTTCACGCACGCAGCGAAACTATAAAGCACGGAGGTCGCATTTACCTCTGTGGTAGTGTAGATCGGTCGACATGCGGATCAACCTTTGACCGTGGCTGGCTTGTCTTTCATGATGTGGACAGCTCACAACAGCTTGATAACGGCGAAAATCTGATCAGTACAATAAGCGTTGATGGTGCTGGTTTTCAAGTAGCTGTTACCAATGCCGACGACGGCCAGCCGGTTAATGGTATCTCCTATAATTATCGTGGATATTCAACTGTTCCTATAGCGGTCACCGTGTCACGCTACCAGAATTCAGAGAGCTTTACGATTAATCGCTCTGGGCACATCGACTAATCATGCGCCTAGGAAATCAAAGAGGAACCGGGCTTATTGAAGTCATGATAGCCCTGGTAGTTCTGATGTTTGCTGTTCTATCCATTTCTAATCTACAAACCACTTCGCTGGTAAGTCTGGAGATATCAAAAGCTCATTTTGGTGTTAATGAACAGACTCAAGAGATGTTGGAGGTTCTGCGTGTCAATGTAACGAACGCAAGAAATGGCGCTTACAATCTGGACTATGAAGATACGCTTTTGGTGGATACCACTACTGCGTCGCCTGCGACCACCACCATAGCGCAGTGGAAGCGCCGTGTAAGTGAGCAGCTTCCAGACGGCGCAGGCAAGATTGAGTGTGAGGTTAGTAAATGCACCGTTTCAGTTCGATGGACTGAATATATCGACGGATCAAACGCCTATCAGTACTTTCGTATGGCGGGTCCTATCTAGTGACAAATAAACAATTCTATAGACATGGATTTACTCTTGTCGAATTATTGATTGCCATAACCATCGGAATCCTGGTGGTAAGTGCTGCGACAGCATTCATCCAGAGAACTGTTAGTGAAAGTAAAAAAATCAGCGATTCAGCAATGCTGCAACAAACTGCTTTCTTTGTGTCGCATATGCTGAATCAGCATATTCGTCAAGCGGGTTACAAAGGTATTGATACTTCTCTGATTAAGGGTAGGCTGTTGCCCATTGCGAAAAATAAGGATCTATTTCCATTAGTGGATGGCGTTTGGTTAGAAGGGCAGTTTCTCAAAGCTGAAGCAGACTCTATCAGCTTTAGGTTCAACGGGTCGTCCGATAGCGATGGGCTTGCTGATGGATCAATAGTTGATTGTTCAGGTAACAGCGTTGCCGCTGGCACTATCGAACAGATTTCATTTATGCATGTTGATAATAAAATAATCTGCATGGGCAATACGGTACAAGAGACCATTGTAGGTAGTGATGAAAGACTGACTATCAGTGAGCTGGTAATTAATCTGGGCATTGATGAAACTAACGATGGCTCTATAGAGCGTTACGTGGATGCAGCTGTGGCGACTGACAGCGACTTCGCTGCTACGCGTGAAGTAGTCATTCGTCTATTGATGGTAAGCACACAGGCGCTCGATGCAATGGGGCGGCAATATCAGTTTAACCATGCTCTTATTGACTATCCCGATAATCACTATCGCCGGGAAGTGGTGGTGCGCTCAGCCCTGAGAAATCTATGAGCAAACAAACGACCCAAAGAGCTTGTCTGGTGCTGAGCTCCAATCTACGTGATACATCGCTGCGATGTCGACACCGTGGCTTTGCCTTGTTCACGACCGTCATACTCGTACTCATTGCTGGCATATTGCTTTCGAGTGCTGTGCACACGACACGGGAAACGGAGCGAACAGCCGGCAATGCTATTCAGTACAGCCGTGCAATGGAAGCCGCAGAAGGTGGTGCGGTAGTGGCGTTCAACAGTTTAGTAGACAACAATCAACAACGTAGCTTTGCAGATGAATCTGCAAGTGAAGGCATCTTCAGTCTGGAGTCGGTTGATCAAAAGTGGTGGGAAAATCCAAACTACAGTGGACAGCATACGGTTGACTCTGATGTTCTATTAGGCGTTGTAAATCCACCACGTTATGTGTACGAGGAAATTGGTGTCTATATCGCTGATGGAGATACTGGCATTGTTAATATGGATATCGGTGGGGCTGCCTACGGGAAAACCAGTGCGGGTGCGAGAGAGCATGTCCTTTACAAAGTTGAATCGCAAGGTGTTGGCAGTACAGCTGAGGTTGTGCGCGCTGTCGAAACTGTGATCGTACTAGCCCGGTGAATAGACTCTGCGCAAAGATCGGCAAACAAGCCGGTTATTCACTCATAGAACTCATGGTGGCATTGGCCGTCCTGGGAATCGTAAGTAGTGCCGCAACTGTGGGCTATGGCAAATTTAGTATCAAAGCAAAGCGGCAGGATGCCATTACGCTCTTGTCGAGTACAGTGCTCAGATTGGAGCGTTGTTTCACTCTAGAAGGAAGCTACAACGGAGCCTGTACCTTGAAGAACAGCTCTGACGACGGTTTCTACAGCCTCGTCACTGATCGACAGGCGCAAAGCTACACTTTATCGGCTGTACCTGTGCCCGGTCGGAGTCAAGCCAATGATGCTGAGTGCGGCACCTTTGAGATCACGTCTACTGCTGTGAAGAGCGCTACAGGTAGTTTGAATCAAGCGTGCTGGTAGCTGGCGATTTAGCTATTGCTTGCCACTATGCGAGTGCTATTGATTCTACCTTTGATTCGCAGACCTAAAGCGTCGGCGATAGTCGATTGGACTAATATCCAATGATTGTCTGAAGTGATAACGCATGGCTTCTGCATTGCCGAAGCCGACGCTCTGACTAATTTCATCAATACTGGTATCTGTTGTTTCTAACATGAAACACGACTGCTGAATTCTTTCCTTACTTAACCATTGCATCGCTGGCATACCGGTATAGGCCAGAAATCGTCGTTGGAAGGTGCGAGAGGACATACCGGCAATTTCAGCCATTGAAGAAATTTTATGTGTATCGGCTAACTTGGAACGTACTTCATCGATCACTCTTGCCAGCTTATTGGCTGGCCCGGGCTTAGGCAGCGGCTGTTCTATAAACTGTGATTGCCCGCCGTCTCTATGAGCATGCATGACCAATCGTTTGGCTACTGTGTTTGCAATCTTGGCCCCGTAGTCCGTTCGGACGATATGCAGACAAGCATCAATGCCAGCCGAGCTACCGGCCGATGTGACTATCGCGCCGTCCTCTATATAAAGGGCATTCTCATCGATGTTTACCTCGGGGTGTTTTGCAGAGAAATCTTCCCGATAGCGCCAGTGCGTTGTGGCGGCACGATTGGTGAGCAGGCCTGCAGCTGCCAGCACGTAAATTCCTGAGCAGATGGATAGCAGCCGCGCTCCGCGTTGATGCGCCGCTATGATGGAATCAGTTAATGTCTCTGGCACGGGCTCATCTTTGCCCCGCCATCCAGGCACAATGATGGTGTCCGCCTGATTTAAATCCTGCTGGGTACCAGAGGCGCTAACCATGAGCCCACCCGCAGCGCGAACCGGTTGCGGCTCCACAGCGACGGATGAGAAACGATATAGATGGCCACCCAGTTCGGGGCGATAAAGTCCAAATACCTCCGCCACGATCCCGTACTCAAAGGTGCAAAGACCATCGTAAATTAGCGCAACCACTCGATTGCCTGTTTGTTGATCCGCGTCGATCACTTTGTCACTTTCTCCCTGAGAATTGGCATTCTAAGGTGTGGCATATATTCGCTCAGCAAGGAGATAATGCCAATCTTCATTCAGCGAGTATAAACAACCATGAGTTCATCAGACAATCTTTTTGACGCAGTGCAGGTCTATTTCGACTCACTCTACTTTTGCGATACGCAAAAATTGAATTCAATTTTTCACGAATCCTCCAGTCTCTTTGATGCGGATGACGGAAAGTTGTTCGTGGAGCCCATCAAGAGTTTCAGCCAGGATGTTGGTGGGCGTGTTTCTCCGGCCAGTAAAGGTCAGGTAAGGGAGGAAGAAATCCTTATGGTGGATTGGCTCTCGCCGAATAGTGCGCTAGTCAAGATTCGATTGAGAGCTCATGAAAACGTTTTTGTCGACCACCTGGGGTTTGTTAATGGTGAAGATGGCTGGAAAATAGTCTCCAAAATCTGGCACCTGGAGAAAGTGATTGAATCTGCCTGAGCAACAAGGCAGGCCTGCTCAAGTGTGAAACTAGCGCGCATTTGTTACGCGAGAACGCAACCTCTCGATCGGGTTGCGCCTCGGGCAGCCATGAACATGATCATTCACAATCCCCAGTGCCTGCATAAGTGCATACATATTGGTGGGGCCCACAAAAGACCAACCCCGGCTTTTCAGGGCTTTGGCCAGCGCTGTTGACTCTGGTGTGCTTGGATTGTCGGCAAGCCATCGGCGATTGATGTATTCCGGGCGAGAATCTGCAGCAGGCTCGAACCCCCAGAAAAACTGCGCCAGGCTGCCGTACTCTTCGATAAGTTGCTGTGCCCTGATTGCATTGTTTATGGCAGAGGCGATTTTGCGCCGATTGCGAATTATCCTGGAGTCTCCAGCTAGAGCTTCCAGTTTTGCGGGGTCATAGCAGGCAACCGTATCTATATCAAATCCATCAAATAGATAGCGGAAGTCTTTACGCCGATGTAACACCGTGCGCCAGCTGAGTCCTGATTGAAATCCCTCGAGGCAGACCTTTTCAAAGAAAGCGTTGTTGGATAGTTGTGGCACTCCCCATTCTTCATCGTGATAACGCTGAAAAACAGGATCGCCTGGCGGGACCAGGCATTCTTCGTGACTTAGGCAGCTTGTCTTGTCATGTATCATGTTTGCTGGAGCGCCTAGTGGTACGGATATTGAGCCATCAGGGTTATTTTGTGCTAACCAGGCACAAAGCTAATGATATTAGGCAGATCTTCAACGTATTTGCTGAAATACCAGTAAATCCGGCTGAATAATGACACCGGCAGCCAAATTCTTTAATAAAATTTCTCGAAGAAGTATGGTGGCCTGGACTTTATGGTGCTATCATGGGCAGCTACCTTACCTGACGTGGTTACCCCGTCGGGTTTTGTTTTTTGGATTAAATCATTTCGTTCCGAGCTGCACAGCTCGGCTGCATTGATAACCCCGACAAACAGATCGCACGCCTTGCGTTCTGACTACTATGGGGGTTGGCGATCGGTCCCACTGTGTGTGCAGTTCAGAGCATTTAGCGTGTGTGGGAGAAAACGATGACACTTGGTGTAGTTGGCCGCAAGCTCGGCATGACTCGCGTATTTGACGATACGGGTGTGTCCACGCCGGTAACAGTCATCGAGGTAGCCAAAAACCGCGTAACTGCCCGTAAGACCATCGAGCGCGATGGCTATGTCAGCGTGCAGGTTACTACCGGCGACAAAAAGACAAATCAGCTGAGTAAGGCGGAAGCCGGTCATTTCGCTAAGGCGGGTGTAGGTGCAGGTCGAGGTCTCTGGGAATTCCGTCTCGACGGTGATGCCGGAGCTGATCTGGATGTGGGTGGCGAGTTCGGTATGGAGTTGTTCGAGGCCGGGCAAAAAGTTGATGTAACAGGCACCAGCATCGGTAAAGGTTTTGCCGGTGGCGTCAAGCGTCATAACTTTCAGATGCAGGACGCGACTCACGGTAACTCCCTGTCTCACAGAGCGCCGGGTTCAATTGGTCAGAACCAGACGCCAGGCCGAGTATTCAAGGGCAAGAAAATGGCAGGTCATATGGGTGCTGTAAAGCGCACTACCCAGAACCTGCGGGTTGTTCGGATTGATGAGGATCGCGAAGTCATCCTTATAAAAGGTGCGGTTCCAGGTGCTGATGGAAGCGACGTCATCATCAAGCCGGCCGTCAAGCAAAAGAACGCGAAGAGCTAAGACGATGGATTTGAAAACACATAGCGGTGGATCTGTGTCCGTTGCAGACTCCGTATTTGGAGCTGAGTATAACGAAGGTCTGGTTCACCAGATCGTAACTGCCTATCTGGCGGCTGCTCGCGCTGGTACAGCTGCACAAAAAACACGCTCAGAAGTGCGTGGCGGTGGTGCCAAGCCCTGGCGTCAAAAAGGTACGGGCCGTGCGCGTGCCGGTACTTCGCGCAGTCCGATCTGGACCGGCGGTGGTGTTACGTTTGCAGCAAAAACACGCGACTACTCTCAAAAAGTTAACAAGAAAATGTATCGCGGTGCGATCCGTTCAATCTTGTCTCATGCGGCAGCAGAGAATCGATTGATTGTTGTCGATAGTCTTGAGCTTGCTGAGAGCAAGACCAAAGCAATGAAGGCCAAGATGGCTGAGTTGGGTGTCGAGAAGGTGCTGTTTCTAATGGACGATGTTACTGAGTCGGTGTATCTGGCCAGCAGAAATATTCCCTACGTCCAGGTTCTGGATGTAGAGGGTCTGGATCCTGTCAGCCTGGTGCGTTTTCCGCACATTGTGGCCACTACAGCCGCGATCAAGCAACTTGAGGAGCGCTTTTCATGAATGATCAACGCTTGTATCAAGTGTTGTTGGCGCCGCACATTTCAGAAAAAACAGCGACTGCTGCTGAAATGGAAGGCCGACACACATTTAAGGTTGCCCCTACCGCGACAAAACTGGAAGTTCGCAAGGCCGTCGAGAAGCTTTTCGATGTGAGTGTGCGCAGTGTTCAGATCGTTAACGTGCGAGGAAAGACCAAGCGCTTTGGTGCTGGTGAAGGTAAACGATCAGATTGGAAAAAGGCAATCGTTAGACTGGCCGAAGGCCAGGACATCGACTTTATGGGAATAGAGGGTTAGATCATGGCTCTGGTTAAGTCTAAACCAACGTCTCCCGGTAAACGCTTTCAGGTTCGCGTTGTTAATAAGGAGCTTTCTAAAGAGGGCCCTTATGAGCCTTTGGTTGAAAGTCTGTCCAAGTCGGGTGGAAGAAACAATAAAGGTCGTATCACTACCCGTCACGTGGGTGGTGGTCATAAACGTCGTTACCGTGTCATTGATTTCAAGCGAAACAAGGACGGCGTACCTGCAGTAGTTGAGCGATTGGAATACGATCCTAATCGTACTGCCCATATTGCATTACTCAAATATGCAGACGGTGAACGCCGCTATATCCTTGCGCCAAAAGGCGTACAGGTTGGTGCAGCGCTAATGTCTGGTCGTGAATCGCCGATCAAGCCGGGCAACTGCTTGCCATTGGCCAATGTACCTGTGGGCTCTACCGTTCACGCGATCGAGTTAAAGCCCGGTCGTGGCGCTCAGGTGGCGCGAAGTGCCGGTGCTGCGGTTCAGTTGGTTGCTCGAGAAGGCATGTATGCAACCCTGCGTTTGCGCTCAGGTGAGATGCGCCGAGTGCAGAGCGATTGCCGAGCCACGATCGGAGAAGTGGGTAACGGTGAGCATGCTTTGCGCAAGCTGGGCAAGGCTGGCGCAACCCGCTGGCGCGGTGTCCGACCAACCGTACGAGGTGTTGCCATGAACCCGGTGGATCATCCACATGGTGGTGGTGAAGGCCGTACCTCTGGTGGGCGTCATCCTGTCAGTCCTTGGGGTACACCAACCAAGGGTTATAAAACTCGTTCCAACAAACGCACGGATAATATGATCGTGCGTCGCCGTAGCAAGAAATAGGAGTAGTCACCCGTGCCACGTTCCCTAAAAAAAGGCCCGTTCGTCGACTATCACCTGATCAAAAAGGTTGATGAGGCGCGTGCGGCTAACAGTAAGCGACCTATCAAGACCTGGTCACGACGGTCCATGATTCTTCCAGATATGGTTGGTCTGACGATCGCTGTTCACAACGGCCGCGTTCATGTACCAGTTCTGGTGTCAGAGAACATGGTTGGGCATAAGCTTGGTGAGTTCGCGGCTACGCGTACTTATAAAGGCCACGTCGCTGACAAAAAATCGAGATAGTCATGCAAGTCGAATCAACATTAAAAATGGCCCGCATCTCTCCGCAGAAAGCGCGCCTCGTTGCTGACCAGATCCGTGGTCTTCCTGTTGAAGGTGCACTCGAAGTGCTCACCTTCAGCGAAAAGAAAGCCGGTGCTCTGATGAAGAAGCTGGTTGATAGTGCTATCGCCAATGCTGAGCACAACGAAGGCGCCGATATTGACGAGCTGAAGGTATCAGCAGTTCAAGTCAATGCCGGTCCGGTTATGAAGAGATTGCGCGCTCGTGCCAAGGGTCGTGCGAATCGTATTTTGAAGCGCACTAGCCATATAACTGTGACCGTTTCGGACGGCAGGAGCTAAACGATGGGTCAAAAAGTACATCCTATTGGTATTCGTCTGGGAATCTCTCAGGATTGGAATTCCACCTGGTACGCGGATAGTGAAGACTATGCAAACTACCTGAACGATGACATCAAAATCCGTAAGTACCTGAAAAAGGAACTCTCTCACGCATCGGTGAGCCGGATTCAGATTCAGCGGCCGGCGAAGTCCGTGATCATTACTATCCACTCAGCGCGCCCGGGTATTGTTATCGGTAAAAAGGGTGAAGATGTTGAACGTCTGCGTCGTGCGCTAGCGCCGATGCTCGGCATCAATATCAATAACGTCAAGATCAACATTGCAGAGATCCGCAAGCCGGAACTCGACGCACAGCTGGTAGCAGAAGGTGTAGCACAGCAGCTTGAGCGCCGCGTTATGTTCAGACGCGCTATGAAGCGTGTGTTGACCAACACCATGCGTCTTGGGGCGCAAGGCGTAAAGATAGCCGTGTCAGGTCGTTTGAACGGCGCTGAAATCGCTCGCCGAGAGTGGTATCACGATGGCCGTGTACCTTTGCATACGCTGCGAGCTGATATCGACTATGGTGTCGCCGAAGCGCATACAACCTACGGTGTTATTGGAATCAAGGTCTGGATCTGTCACGGCGAAGTTTTCGACCTGGAAGAAAAGCGCTCTAAAAGCGTTGCCAGTACAACTAGTAAATAAAGGGCCAGCTAACCAGATATGGGCACAGTAGCCACAACGATGAACCTGAAAAATATCTTTTTAGGGTATTGCTTGGCAACAGTCCCCGGTAGCAAACAGAGCAGCAACGAATAATGCTTCAACCAAAACGCACAAAATTCAGAAAACAGCACACGGGTCGTAACCGTGGCCTTGCCCAGAATGGTAACAAGGTCAGTTTCGGCGAGTACGGCTTGAAGGCAACTGACCGGGGTCGTCTGACTGCCCGTCAGATCGAATCTGCTCGTCGTGCCATGACACGCCATATCAAGCGTGGTGGTAAAATCTGGATTCGAATTTTCCCGGACACGCCCGTCACCAAAAAGCCTATTGAAGTTCGTATGGGTAAAGGGAAGGGTAACGTCGAGTATTGGGTAGCCAAGATTCAGCCGGGCAAGATGCTCTACGAGATGGAAGGCGTTTCTGAAGAAATAGCACGCGAGGCGTTCGCGCTGGCTGCGGCGAAATTGCCCATCTCTACCACCTTTGTCGTGAGGACTGCAGCGTAATGGCTAAGTCAAACGTATCTGAATTGAACGCAAAGTCTGTCGAAGAATTAACTACGGAGCTGAGCGGTTTGTTCAGGGAGCAGTTCAACTTGCGCATGCAGCGTGGCTCTGGGCAGGATGTAAAGCCACATAATTTCAAGCGTGTACGTCGCGAAATCGCGCGTATCAAAACTATTATCAATCAGAAGCAGTCTGCAGGGGCCTGATATGAGCGAAGAGAATCAAACAGCCTCGTCTGACAAGCTGACGCGTACCGAAGTGGGTCGCGTAATGAGTAACAAGATGGAGCAAACTGCCACAGTTCAGGTAGAGCGCAAAATCAAGCATCCGATTTATGGCAAATACATGCGTCGTAGCAAGAAGTATCACGTGCACGATGAGAAGAATGAGCTGAACATCGGTGACACGGTGCAGATCAAGGAATGTCGTCCTCTTTCAAAGACGAAATCCTGGACTCTGGACAAGGTGCTGACTGCAGCCGCCGAATAAGGCGCTTGTGGTCAAGACATAACTATTAAGAGTGAGCTGGAAAAAGAGTAGCGTCCGATGATTCAAATGCAAACTGTCCTGAACGTGGCAGATAACAGTGGCGCGCGCCGAGTACAGTGCATCAAGGTACTGGGCGGCTCGCACCGTCGATATGCGCGGGTTGGCGATGTCATTAAGGTAAGCGTTAAAGACGCCATACCTCGTGGCAAAGTCAAAAAAGGTGAGGTTTACAACGCAGTTGTCGTGCGTACCCGTAAGGGTATTCGTCGAGGTGATGGCTCTGCTATTCGCTTTGACCAGAACGCGGCAGTCATTTTGAACGCGAAGCTTGAGCCGGTGGGTACTCGTATCTTTGGCCCTGTTACTCGCGAACTGCGTACCGAGAAGTTCATGAAGATTGTTTCCCTCGCGCCTGAAGTGCTGTAGGGCTGGCCGGACCGGAATTAGACATTATGCAACGAATAAAACAAGGCGACGACGTGATCGTACTCGTCGGAAAGGACAAGGGCCGACGCGGCAAGGTCGAATCAGTACTCGATGACAGAGTCATTGTGGACGGCATCAACCTGGTCAAAAAGCACGCAAAGGGAAACCCTCAGATGGGCGACCCGGGCGGCATCCAGGAAAAAGAACTTTCCATTCATATTTCCAACGTCGCACTTTTCAATGCTTCTACCAAGAAGGGTGAGCGCGTCGGTTTCCGCACTAACGAAGCAGGTAAGAAAGAGCGATTCTTTCGCTCCGATTCTTCCTCGGTGGACGTTTAGACCATGGCTAGGCTGATAGCAGAATATCGCGAAAAGATTGTTCCCCAGATGATGGAGGAGCATAAGTACCAAAGTGTCATGCAGGTACCTCGCATCGAGAAGATCACCATCAACATGGGTTTGGGTGAGGCGATCGGTGACAAGAAGGTGCTGGAACATGCCGTGAAGGACATGACTCAGATTAGTGGACAAAAGCCAGTTGTTACATTGGCACGTAAATCAATCGCTGGCTTCAAGATCCGCGATGGTTACCCCATTGGTGCAAAGGTGACGTTGCGCCGCGAACGTATGTACGAGTTTCTTGACCGGCTCGTGGCTGTATCGATTCCGCGTATTCGAGATTTTCGCGGCATCAGCCCGAAGTCGTTTGATGGTCGCGGCAACTACAGCATGGGCGTCAAGGAGCAAATCATTTTCCCCGAAATTGACTATGACAAGATCGATGCCGTGCGTGGCATGGATATCACCATTACTACCTCTGCCAAGAATGATGCGGAAGCACTGTCCTTGTTGAAGAAGTTTAACTTTCCGTTTCGGCAATAGGGATCATCTGATATGGCTAAGAAATCAATGATTGCGCGCGAAGCTAAGCGCACCAAGCTGGTTCGCCAGCACGCTGATAAGCGAACTGCTCTGAAGGCGGTTGTTGCTTCTGAAGAAAGCTCGTTTGAAGAAAAAATGGAAGCGGTTACCGCGCTGCAGAAGTTGCCGCGTGATTCGTCTCCAGCACGCCAGCGAAATCGCTGCCGTATCACTGGTAGGCCTCACGGTTATTACCGCAAATTTGGTTTAAGCCGAAACAAACTTCGTGAAGCTGCTATGCGTGGCGACGTACCTGGTTTGGTCAAGGCTAGTTGGTAGGAGAATTATCATGAGTATGTCTGACCCCATGGCCGACATGTTGACCCGTATTCGTAACGGTCAACAGGCACGTAAGGTATCGGTATCCATGCCAGCAGCAAAGCTGAAATCCAGCGTTGCCAAGGTATTGCAGGACGAAGGCTACATCACCGGTTTTGAAACCTCCGATGTTGCCGGTAAGCCTACTTTGACCGTTACATTGAAGTACTTCGATGGCAAGCCTGTTATTGACAAGATCAAGCGTATTAGCCGCCCTGGTCTTCGACAGTATTCAAGCGCCGGCTCTATTCCCGACGTTCTCGGTGGTTTAGGTATCGCTATTGTCTCTACCTCGCATGGTGTGATGACAGGTAAGCAAGCTAAAGCACAGGGCTATGGCGGCGAAATAGTCTGTTCCGTCAGTTAATGACCGCTGCCAAGAGGAAATAAAATGTCACGCGTAGCAAAACAACCGATCGATGTGCCTAAGGGTGTAGAGATCACTATCAGTGGTCAGGATGTCAGTGCCAAGGGTCCCAAAGGTCAAGAGTCCTTGACTTTGCACTCTGATGTATCTGTTTCACTGAATGATGGCGTTCTGGGTGTCTCATCCCTGCGTAAAGATCAGAAATCTGTTGCCATGACCGGCACTATGCGCTCGCTGCTCAACAATCTGGTGATTGGAGTCAGCACAGGCTTTGAAAAGAAGCTTGAATTGCGCGGCGTTGGTTATCGTGCCCAGGCACAGGGCAGTGATCTCAATCTGACGTTGGGATTTTCACATCCTGTCGTGCACAAGGTTCCTACTGGAATCAAGGTAGAAACTCCTAGCCAGACTGAAGTTGTGGTGAGCGGAACCAACAAGCAGATCGTTGGGCAAGTGGCCTCGGATATTCGCAGCTATCGTCCACCTGAGCCTTATAAAGGTAAAGGCGTTCGGTATGTAGGCGAGTATGTGGCCATGAAAGAAGCCAAGAAGAAGTAGAGCAGCACAGAGCAAAGAATATGGAAAAGAAAACAAGTCGTCTTCGCCGTGCCAAACGCACGAGAGCAAAAATTCGCCAGCTCAGTGTTCCACGTTTGACGGTGCATCGTACGCCTCGCCATATTTATGCGCAGGTGATCGATGCAGATGGCAGCAGCGTGCTGGCAGCCGCTTCTACCGTTGGCAAAGATCTTCGCAGCAGTCTGAAAAACGGCGGCAATGTTGATGCAGCAGTTTCTGTGGGCAAGAGCATCGCTGAAAAAGCAACAGCAGCAGGTATTAGCCAAGTTGCGTTTGACCGCGCTGGTTTTAAATATCACGGGCGTGTAAAGGCGCTTGCTGATGCAGCCCGTGAAAACGGTCTTAAATTCTGATTACGGCCTAACGGCTACAACCTATTAGGCTTGGTATATACGCATGGCACAGAACGATTACAACCAGAGCAGCGACGGATACATTGAAAAGCTGGTAACCATAAACCGCGTAGCAAAAGTGGTTAAAGGTGGACGGCAATTTGGTTTCACGGCGCTTACCGTCGTAGGCGACGGAAACGGCCGAGTGGGACTGGGCTACGGTAAGGCCCGCGAAGTCCCGTTAGCTATCCAGAAAGCGATGGAAAAAGCGCGCCGGGACATGAAAACTGTCACGTTGAATGATGGCACTTTGCAGTACCCCTTGAAAGGCAGGCACGGTGCCGCCAGGGTATACATGCAACCCGCTTCTGAAGGTACCGGTATCATCGCAGGCGGAGCCATGCGCGCGGTGTTCGAGGCAGTCGGTGTACGAAATGTACTAGCTAAGATCATCGGTACCAACAATCCGATCAACGTAGTTCGGGCAACAATCAACGGTTTGAGCGGCATGCAAAGCGCTGAATCGGTGGCGGCCAAGCGCGGCAAATCAGTCGCAGAGATCAAAGGAGAGTAGTAATGAGTGCCAAAACTCTCAAAGTAACGCTTGTTCGCAGTATGAACGGCAAGCTGAAAAATCATCAGGCCAGCGTTCGTGGACTAGGTTTGCGTCGGATGCACCAGACGGTTGAGGTTATCGATACGCCTGAAAACCGCGGCATGATCAACAAGGCGTACTACATGTTGCGCGTTGAAGAACCCCAAGCCTGAACACCGGTTAGATAAGAGCGACAGTCATGAGTCTCAATAATTTAAAACCTGCAGCAGGTAGCCGCAAAGTGGCCAATCGCGTTGGCCGAGGCATCGGTTCGGGCAATGGTAAGACCTGTGGTCGAGGCCACAAAGGCCAGAAGTCACGCTCCGGCGGTTGGCACAAGGTCGGCTTTGAGGGTGGTCAGATGCCCATACAGCGTCGTTTGCCCAAATTCGGTTTCACATCGCGTATGGCTCGTCACTATGCGGAAGTGCGACTGCACGAGCTTGAAGGTCTTGAAGGTGGCAACGTTAATCCAGATGCACTTATTGCAGCCGGTATTGTCCCACTTCAGACCAAGACAGTAAAAATAATGCTATCTGGCGAAATCAAGAGCGCTGTGACTGTCACAGGGTGTCGTGTGACTCCAGGTGCACAAAAAGCTATCGAAGCTGCCGGTGGTTCGGTGACAGCTGTTGCAGCACCTTCAGCCAGCTAAGCTAAGCTCTACGATTAAACAGAGTAGATAAAACAATGGCAGCTGATAAAAAGTCCGCATTAGCAGGGATTGGAGGTTCTTCCGAACTTCAGTCACGCCTGTTGTTTGTGTTGTTTGCTTTGGTCATCTTCCGTACGGGATCCCACATCACTATTCCCGGGGTTGATCCTCGCGTAATGGCTGATTTGTTTGCTCAGCAGAGCGGTGGCATCCTAGGCATGCTCAATATGTTTGGCGGCGGTGCTTTATCTCGTATGTCGCTGTTTGCCTTGGGAGTCATGCCCTATATTTCAGCTTCAATTATTATGCAGCTGATGACCCATGTTATTCCTCAGCTCGAGCAATTGAGAAAAGAGGGTGAGAGCGGACGTCGTGTGATCACGAAATACACGCGCTATGGCACTTTGCTTCTGGCAACTGTACAGGCCTTCGGTATTGCCATCGCACTGCAGAACCAGGGCGCAAATGGTCAGAGTGTCGTTTTTCTGACTGGCCCGGGATTTGTTCTAACGGCGGCTATCACGCTGATAACCGGCACCATGTTTCTGATGTGGCTTGGTGAGCAGATTACTGAACGTGGTATTGGCAACGGTATTTCTATTCTGATTTTTGCTGGAATTGTCGCGGGGCTGCCTGCAGCCATTGGCGGAACCTTGCAGCTTTCACGCACCGGAGAGCTCAGTTTTCTGGTCGTTATCTTGCTGTTTGCGATGGTCATGGCAGTGACTGCGTTTGTGGTATTCGTAGAACGTGGGCAGCGCAGAATCACCGTGAACTACGCCAAGCGTCAGCAGGGGCGCAAGATGTTTGCTGCGCAGTCCAGTCATTTGCCGCTCAAACTCAATATGGCAGGCGTCATCCCGCCTATATTCGCATCCAGCATCATCCTGTTTCCGGCCACGCTGGGTGATATTGCTACCAGTAATTCAAATTCCTTTCTGAACACGATCGTATCGACATTGCAGCCGGGACAACCCGTTTACATCCTGTTGTACGCATCGGCAATAATCTTTTTCTGCTTTTTCTACACCGCACTGGTGTTCAACGCGAAAGAAACAGCGGATAATCTGAAAAAATCGGGTGCATTTATCCCGGGTATTCGTCCTGGTGAGAAAACAGCTCGTTATATCGATGGTGTACTTACTCGTTTAACACTTTACGGCGCCTTGTACATCACGCTTGTTTGTCTGTTACCAGAATTCCTGATCCTGCTTTGGAATGTACCGTTCTATTTCGGTGGTACATCCTTGCTGATTATTGTTGTTGTGGTGATGGATTTCGTTGGACAAGCGCAAGCACATATGATGAGCCATCAGTACGACGGCTTAATGAAGAAGCAAGGCACCAAGGGGGCTCCAAAGGGCGCACGCTAGTTAGCTAGGTAGCTATTCCTGCGTAATGCCGATGGATCCTTCGTTTTTGGAGAAGAAAGTATGAAAGTCAGAGCATCAGTTAAGAAGATCTGTCGCAACTGCAAGGTGGTCAGGCGCAAAGGCGTTGTACGCGTTATTTGCAATACTGACGCCCGGCATAAGCAGCGTCAGGGCTAGTCAAAGAATACATAGGCGGAGAAAAGCATGGCACGTATTGCCGGCATTAACATTCCGGTCCAGAAGCATACCTGGATCTCTTTAACATCGATATTCGGTATCGGTAGAACGCGTGCATACCAGATCTGTGCATCTGCTAATGTCGCGCCGGAAACAAAGGTTCGTGATCTCTCGGAAGTCGAGATCGAGAGCCTGCGTACGGAAGTAGGAAAATTTACAGTCGAGGGCGATTTACGTCGCGATGTCTCGATGAATATAAAGCGTCTGATGGACCTCGGTTGTTACCGCGGAATTCGCCATCGTCGGGGCTTACCCCTTCGCGGTCAACGTACGAAGACTAATGCGCGCACGCGCAAAGGTCCGCGTCGTCCGCTC
>JBGCEO010000086.1:0-44964 GCA_045106475.1 Granulosicoccus sp. | reverse complement strand
AAAATACACTGCGCCAATTTCCACTTTGAGTGGACAAACGTATGGGATGCTGCTTACCAGGAGTACGTTGGGTATCAACGTGACTCCAAGTCTGTAGCTGAGCATCAACAGGTTCTTGATCAGCTACGGTTAATGCCAGATCAGTATGAGAGATATCGTGATAAGGCAATTCTTGGCTCAGCAACGGACCTGTCTGTGGCAGTAGGCATTAACGACTCTGACTTAAAAAACGAACTTGCGTTGTTCAAGAGTGCTAATCAACTGCGCTCTCGTTCAGACCTATTGATTCATTTAGAACGCCTAAAACTTGATGAAGTTGCATTAGTTGCAATGCTAGAGGATTCCGCACGAGCTAAACAACGCCAGCGCGATGCAAGTGACATTCACGAGGGAATAATCCGGCAGTTGATTTTAGACGGTTATTATGTCGAACTACTCAAGATCGTTGAATCGAAGCATGAACTACTGCTCAAGGACAAACTCGATATTGACAAGGAAGATCCACTACCAGCACAGATACTCGCCTGGTATTTTGGCCAAAGGCTTAATACATCGATTCCGAAAAACCTTGAAGCACATTTAAACCGGGTTGATTTTACTAGTGCCGACGACTTCTATCGATTAATTAGAACAGATTACCTATACTGGCTTCAGCAGGGTTGATCGGGATATCGACGAACTTATAACGCAGTGGCACCCAATGAGGTATGTCAGGTGGGCACACTATTCAGGCTTTTACCGCAGATGCCAACGGATGACACCAGTTTGCCTGCAGAGATCGTCGAGGTATCAGCGCCAGCAGGATCACTGGGGCCTGGCCCAAGCGATGATCGCATGTATGTCATATTTCCCGTGCACAAACCAAGAGAATATGGCATGCACAGGGATGACGACGGAAAACCCTATGTTTATCTCCCACCCTGGGATGGCCCTATCTTCGAACCAGCAGTCCCGGATGAAAACGGCAATTTTCTACACTACGACGATCTAGAAGATCCGCGCTTTCATGCCGCCCATACCTATGCCGCTATTCGCTACACACTCGATATTTGGGAAAACTACTTCGGTAGACCCATCCAGTGGTATTTCCAAGATTACTACCAACAGGCAGAAATAGTGGTTATACCTGAATTTGAAAACGCGCAAATTGGTCGGGGTTTTATAGAAATAGGAACCGACATCAACAAAAAAACTGGCACCCTATCCCCATTTACCCTGAATTTTGACGTTATTGCGCACGAAATCGGCCACGGCATTCTATTTTCAGAAATTGGTGAGCCTGAACCGGATAAGGAAACTGCAGAATTTCTGGGCTTTCAGGAATCAGGAGCAGATGTCGTATCCATGATTGCCATTCTGCATTTTGACTCAGTCATCGACGATGTGCTCGAATCCACCTCGGGCAATTTGTACATGGCCAACAACCTCAATCGCTTTGCTGAAACATCGCCAGTGGATCAAATCCGGATGGCCAGCAACAATTCGAAACTATCCGATTTTTCGATGGGTTGGAAAGACTCACATCTCCTTGGGCAACCGCTCACAGGGGCTGTATTCGATATTCTAGTGGATATTTTTCACGAAGAGCTTGTCCGCGTCGGTGCAATCTCAACCAGCCTCGAGCAGCTATCCGATATGCTGGAAGGCACGTCCCAATACGAAGCAGAGCTTCAAGATGATTTTGAGTTTGCCTATGCTGAGCAACCCCTACTGTTCAGAGAATCCTTACTTTTCGCAAGAGACACGCTGGCCGCCCTGCTAATCAACACCTGGTCGCGAATGTCGCCAAATTACCTGAGATATACCGATATGCATCGCGCTATGATTGAGGCTGATAGGAATTTGTTCAACGGGCGATATGAGGGCATTATAAACGTCAATTTTATATGGCGTGAGATAGGGCAAGCCACAGTGGGGCCTCAACTTCCCAAAGACAAGGATGAAGAACCCCACCATAGAGGCCATAAAGACAAAAAACATAGACTTAATGGACTAAATGACGATCTCAAGGAACCGGTAGACGCAGCTACAGTATCTAATCACAGATGCTCTCACAACGCGTCCTATCGAGTGTCCTACGCACAACGCTACCGAGAAAGAGGCCTTGGTTGATGCGCTGATGCAGAGCGCAACCTACAAATTCAGTAAACGTAAAAATAGCAAGAAACCACAGACACACGAACACAGACACAAAAACACAGGGAGTTTGAAGTAATGACAGAAACACTACTAGGCCTAGCAGAGGTTTTGCTCTACGGCGAAAAAGTCAGCGATATGACATTCAAGGATAAAAAGGGTGATCCTGTAAGATCTTTTGTGCGAGTCTTTGGCTTTCGCTATGAAGGAAACTATTTTAGTCTAGACACTCCAACCATCATGCTACTGGAAGGCAATGGCGCAGCTCCGCGTAAATCAACACCAGTAGATATCAAAAACGCGCTCTCAAGTGACATTAAAGAATGGGTATGCGACAAATCCGATCACTCGGCAAGATTAGATGAGGTTACCGGTTCTATTGAAGACATATTGCTCGAGGCAGAACTAGACGCGGGGCATGCAGGTCGGGTAAGTGGCGGTCGCGTGAGCGGTGGCAGGGTTAGCGGTGGCCGAGTAAGCGGCGGCAGGGTCAGTGGCGGTAAATCTGATTAAAAGTAATTGCCTCCTCTCAGTGTGACAGCTCACAACATCCAGATTAAAAGGCGCATCAACTGCAGGATACTGTCACTATGGTTGATGAACCTTGTACCGCTCTTAAGCTCAATTGAGCAGGGAGAAAGGGTCAGCGGCATGATGATCGCCCCACAGTTAAAGTTGAAGTTGCCGACCCCACGTTGAGGTCGACTCAGGAAATTAGTTCAATGGTTTTTGATTTTCTTAAATCGAAATATGAATGGCTCTCCACCGGAAAGGAATACGCCGCCTTACCGGAGAAAGTTCGCGCTTCAATAGAGAAACAACAAAATAGTAGTGAACGATTAATCGGTTGGATTCAAATCACGATACTGGTGTTGTTTGCCACTTTATATGCCACTGCCCCGACCAGCAGACCAGGCGATCAGGTTTTCGAACCGGTACCACTCTTTCTCAGTGCCTACTTTGTCTTTACCTGTTTGCGCCTATACCTTGCGTACAAAGATTGTCTGGGAACCTCCATTCTAGTCTCTTCCGTGTTAGTAGATATGGGATTGTTGATTGGTTTGATATGGTCATTTCACATTCAATACATGCAACCACCTTCCTTTTATCTAAAGGCACCTACTCTTTTATATATATTTATATTCATTTCACTACGAGCTTTAAGATTTGAACCAGGTTACGTTTTACTCTCTGGTCTGGTGGGAGCGGCGGGCTGGTCACTGTTGGTATATTTCGCGATTGTGAGTGAACCAGACATGTCTGTTATTACTCGAGACTACGTCCAGTATCTAACATCCAACAGCGTACTGATTGGGGGGGAGCTGGATAAGATAATTTCGATACTGGTGGTCACCATTATTCTTACCTGGGCTATTGCAAGAGGCCGACGACTCCTGATTCTTTCTGTCATTGAAGGTAACACAGCCGAGAGCTTGTCGCTGTTCGTACCAGAAAGTGTGGCCACTCAGATCGCCAATGCTGACGGACCGCTCATAGACACCAAAACCGAAACGCGTGAGGCCAGCATTCTGTTTCTGGATCTGGTTTCATTTACGACTCTAGCCGAACGCTTATCACCAGAAAAACTGATTGCCACACTCAACGAATACTTCCACCTAATCTCCGAACCCATTGAGCGCAACCAGGGTGTTATCAACCAGTTTCAAGGCGACGCCGTTCTAGCCAGCTTCAATTTGCCCACCAAAGATGAAAATCATGCAAAGAACGCTGTCACTGCAGCACTGGAGATTCAACAGCTATTGAGTAAGCACGAGTTTACCGATGGTATAGAGCTTTCCACTAGAGCCGGCGTGAATACGGGAATAGTCGTTGGTGGATTCATCGGCACAGCGGATAGATTAAGCTATACCGTTTACGGTGACGACGTCAATATTGCTGCTCGACTTCAGGAATTAAGCAAGCAATACAAAACATCTAATCTGGTTTCGCTCAGAACAATGCAACTATGTGGAAATGAAAGCTTCGAATTCATACCCAAAGGTAGCGAGACGTTGCGCGGTAGACTAACGCCTATCCAGATCTTTGAAACCAAAGCGAAATAAGCTGCTCTTCAAGAGTGAGACATGCTAACCCAAACCAGCCAATCTCAAACCATGTACGAAATGTTCAGTGTCTTCAGGGTTTACATCAGGCTGCACGTTTTCCCAGTGTTTTAAGTCGAAGTTGGGGTAGGCCTCTAGTACCTTTGCGGCCTGTTGTTTGGCCTCATCAGTTCTGCCCAGGTAGGCATAACACGCAGCCAGCAGCCGTCTGCCTTCAGCCGGGCTATTCATTCTTTTAAGAGTTTTAACTGCATCATCATACTGCTTCAGATTGAAGTAGGCTCCACCGAGATACCAAAGATACTGATCAGGATAAAACGGATTTAGCAGCAGTGCTTTGTTGAGCAAAGCAATGGCTTCTTCCGACCTACCGCAATGCGCAAGTGCATCACCCATATTAGACATAACGTCTGTATCGTTAGGATTAAGGCGCAAAGCTGTTTCAAATGCAGACAAACACCCTTCATGATCCTTCCGGTAGAGGTTAACAAAACCCAGTTCACCGTACCCTCTGGCATCACTGGGATCAACCAACACCGATTCCTGGGCTAGCTCATGTGCTTTTTCCAAGGCATATTCGGGGCTATCGGTCCAGGAATATCGCCAATCCAGGTTGTGTGTTCGCGAAAGCGCAGCCATGGCCCGGCTATAGTCAGATTCGTTTTTCAGCGCGGCCTCATACATCTTTCTGGCCTGAACGTTTTGTTCTTGACTGTATTTGAAGATTTTCTGCTGCCCCTTGAGAACAAGAGAATAAGTTTCGATCAACGCAGGCACCTGGATTCTGCCCAGGAGCCCCATATCAGCAGACTGTGTTTTTACAGCAATCGCCGATGATATTAAATCGGTGATCTCATCCTGCAGGTCGAAGATATCACCTATTTCACGGTTATAACGCTCCCGCCAGACCGGAACACTGGTTCTGCAGTCAGACAATTCAACCGTCAGTCTTAAACGACTCGACGATTTACGAATTGATCCAGTGACCACATATTGCGCACCAAGATCTCCTCCAACTTGACTGATAGAAACATCACGATTCTTGTATACAAATGTCGAACTACGCGAAATAACCGCCAACGCATGAAAACGGGAAAGATTGGTAATTAAATCCTCAGTCACGCCATCGGCAAAAAAGTCGTCAAGATCGTTATTGTCGAGGTTACTAAATGGCAGCACAGCAATGAGGGGTTTACTAGCTATCAGGCTATCCAGCGAAGCCTTGCTTTCATCCTCCCTGGAGCGTGGACTCGCTGACATGAGTACGACTTGAGTGTCATTTGATATTTCATACAAATCCAGCGGGTCAGGAATGTTCTTTAGTTCAAGACATCCGACATAAGCAAAACCAAGATTAAGTTTATGTTTGACCTGTTCATAAACTGCACCAGAAATACAGATACTCCCTGCGCCGGCCTTTGCCTCAATTCGTGATGCAATGTTGACACTATCTCCCACGTATTGATCATCAGCCTTTATTACATCGCCCATATGTACGCCGATACGTAATCGGATTTTTTTGTCATCAGGCAGTGCTTCACTCTCCTTGTTGACCATTTCCTGCAATTCTGAAGAGAGGCTTACTGCGTCCACCACACTATCAAAAAGAAGAAACAGACCGTCTCCTCTTGTCTGGATCAATGCACCGTTGTACTCAATACTTAGCTCAGCGCATCTTTTAATCAAACTGGCCACACGCACTGAGGTATCTACCTCATCCATCGCCATCATGCGTGAGTAACCAACGACATCAGCAAACACAATTGCGCGTAACCGCCGAAACTCTTTAGCGTTGTCAGATTGTTCGCTCATAGCTTACAGATGAGTACCTCTAATTTAATTATAAGCAGGCAGAAAAAACGAGCGAGCAAATATTCCATCACTAAGCCGTATTTGCATCTATTTATACCTGCCGGTTTACCCAGGCCAACGCCAGAGTGTTGTCGCCCTCGGACCTAATTCTACAACGAGGCTTGGGCTGAGTTCTGCTCCTAAGCTCTCTTTCGCCTTGTTCCAATCATCCACTAAGAGCCCCAGATTCATGAGATCGTAAAATGTTCCCTGGCTAAACCAGGCTTGTCTGGAGATACCTTCCTGCTGGAAACCCAGCCGGGTTAACAAATCCCGCGACGAAGTATTATCAGCTCTAAAAATTGTGGTGATGCGGTTGAGCCTGAGTTGCTTGAAAGCAAGATCGATCATCATGCATGCCATGCGAACTCCCACACCCTTGCGGCGCCAGGATTGAGCCACAAACAGTGGCATAAGGGCATGACCATGCAACATATTAATCAATTCCAAACCAACCATGCCGACCGGGACACCGTCAGCTGATTCAGTCAGAAACCATCGGCACTTTTCTTTCTTTTGATCTGCCACGAGAGAACCCACAAGCGTAACCACATCAGCATGATTTAGGGGAAGCGGCATTTGCCTGTCAAAAATCGAAACGTCTTCAATCTGTCGGAACCAGTCAGCAATCAGTTCAGAGTCCGACTCCTCAATCGGTCGCATTGTTAACACACACGGCTCTTTTGAAGTGGGATTATCCGGGTGTTGATCTTTCCTCATTGCCCGCCTCCTCGTTCGTCACTAACACGAACTACCTTATCATGGATCAAGCTAGCCGCCATCCCTTTGACCGGCGATAGGCAGTTATTGAATAACGCGATTGGCGTATAAGCGGCAAACTTAAAGCAACATCAGACTGAGCAGTACAAACAGCTTAACCGTCAGTCAGTTTTTCCATCTTTTTACGCAACAGGCTCAGTCGACCTGATAAAAGTCGCATCATTTTCAGCGCTGTCGGAGGATCATTGGTTACGGTACTGATAAACAGATCGCTTTCGAAGCCAATCACTTCACAGTCAGTACTAGCCATAATCGAGGCATTGCGTGGTTCTCCCGAAATAACAGCCATCTCCCCGACAAGCTCACCCACGCCTTGCTGGGCTATATTAATTTGACCGTTGGCAGAATCCACAAGCACCGAACACTCTCCATCGAGAATGCCGAACACCGTATCTGTAGTATCTCCTTGCCTGAACAGATATTCACCCTTACTCAGTTGATAGCGCTGGCTAACAAAAATCAATCGCTTTAATTGCACCGGCTCCAGGCTTTCAAATAACTCTAGTCTGCTTAATAGCTCGAATTCGTCTTCAATACTCATTACCGGGTTCCACTATTGCCAGGATGACGGGTTGGTCGATACCAGTGAAAAACAAAAACAACAATCATGACTGCGTAAGATTAGCCAACTTGCGATTGGTGTCAGCGAACCTACTAACAACTACTCTAAGAATCTGATAGGCAATATCGCCATTGGATTGCAACATATTCGTAAAGACGTCGCGCTTCAATTGTAGAACCGCTAGATCAGTTGATGCCTCAACAGAAGCTGATCTGGGCTCATCAGATAACATTGCTAACTCGCCTATTACCTCGTTGACACCATACTCAAATACTTGTTGCTCAGACTCACCATCTGAAATCAGGATTTTAGCCTTGCCATCAACGATTATATAAAGAGCATCACCGGGATCGCCTTGATTGAACAGGCGTTCACCTTTGGAGAAATTCATCGCATCACTATTTTTGGCCAATAGAACAAGATGGGGGTCATCCAGAAAACGGAACAACGGAATGTCATTGAGCAGCGACAGCTTTTCATCCTCTTTGATCGAATAGGCAGACCGCACTCTCTTACCATCAGGATCTTCAGTCGCTACATCTTCTTCAGCGACAATCTTGGAGGGTTCCTCAATCTTAGTAATCTTCCCAGCCTGCAGATAAGCAATACGATCAAACAGCTCGGGAAACCTCGCTTGGCTATCAACCCAAAAAACACTCATTTGGGGGTAGTACTGCTTTAAGTTTCCGAGAATTTTTGCGGTTTCTTCAACATCCAGAGAACTCAGCCCCTCGTTAATAACCAGAACTTTAGGTTGTTTGATCAATCCTCTAGCCAACACTAGTTTCTGTCGCTGCGATACGGGTAGCAGACTTCCAGCCAGACCTGCTGGTGCACTTAAGCCGATCTCCAAGATTGGAGACATCAGGTTCATACTGCGAAGAACGTCAAGGAGTAACTGGTACACCTTGTCTTCAGCACCTAGACGCCCAAACGACACTCGACCAAATATAATGTTCTCGGCAATAGGAGTAAGGGCGCTGTAGCTTTCAGGTGCAAAGAAGTCAATTTGTTCACTCGATTTCACATCAAGCTTACTTGCAAAGGCTTTGCGTAATTGCAACACGTTCTCTTTATCTTCATCCGCAAGAACTCCGAGTCGGTGGCGACCTTGAATCAAGCGGTAAGGCAGAGAACGTATTAGTTTTCTATCAGATACATCCAGCTCATTGATATCCCCATTTTTCTCTATCAGAGCCAGAATACGTTTTAAATGCGGAAAATCGTCAGCGTCAACAAAGCTGTACCGATCAAAGAACTCATGACCCTGAGGTAAACCTGAAAACAGCTCTAAGATAGTTTTTGCTGTTGTTATTGCAGCAGTATCAAGCGTCGAAGCCAGATTGTGCTCTTCCAACAGGGATCGCAGCACAGGATGTTCGGACAAACCATTGGCGGAGAACATATCGTGGTTGGAGGCACCAAACAATATATTCTCTGCCAGGGATGCGTTCCCGTTATATTGTTCAGGATCGAGAAATTCAACCAGTGAGTCCAGGCCTTGCGAGTGGATCTGTTCCTTAAAAAGAGCCCTGGCTTGTATTATTTTTTCTACAAGTTCAGGCTCATCTTCAGGATTGATAGTACGCGCAAGAGCATAGCGCACCAAGTCGTCTTCCACTTCAACAGTTCTTAGTATGACACCCAGGCGTTCGGTTAGCTGATCCGGGAGTGCAACGCCTGCGCTTTGATGATCTACCCAATCAGCATCGAGATTTACCTCACTGTTCCCGGATAGCCGTGCCTCCTCCTGCCAATTCTTAAAATAAATAACTTCATCTTGTTGCGTATTTTCAAGGACGTTATCTTGCGGTTTATATTTTATGCTCAATAGCAAATTATCGCGGATGGAAGCAGCAAACAGATAAGAATCGTGCCCGACATAGCTAACGGCTCGGCCAGTTGTCATCTTGGGTATTACGCTCGCATCCTCCTCAGCGATTAACATTCTCCCACTAGTAGGATTAATCAATCTGGCAAAAATCTGGGCCAAGCCATTCTTGCCACTGCTCCCCGTACCGACAAGGCTCAGCCAATCACCCCGATTGAGAGTAAGAGAGACATTACTCAGTTCTTGCACTCCATCATGACGCTTGAGGCTGATGTTGTTAGCCGCTATGGGCAATTCAGAAACCTCGTCAAGCCACTCGGTGGTTAGTGATTCACGACTTGGTACCGTTTTACCTTTAACCGAAAATTGTTCGGTTAAGATTGAAAATTTTAATCTGGAATCAGCCTGGCTCTGATACCAGCCAAGCAATTCTTTCCATGGAGGGGATAGATCTTTATACGCAGCCAAAGCAGCTACCAAGGCACCAACTGACAATTCACCGCGGATTACCAGCAAGCCGCCAATGAGAAAAAATAGAAAAGGCGTTAGTTGTGCAATAGAGTTATTGAGAAATTTTATAAAAAACTTCTTCTTGTAAATCTGTACACGAATATTGAAAACACCACCGAGCAGCTTCGAAAAGTGATCCTTGAAGAAATTTGTATTATCGTTGATATGGATTTCATTAATCCCAGCGACTACTTCCCCAAGGTTCTCCGCTATGTTTCGCATGCGCATCGTGCGTTGTCGATTAAGCTGATTCACCTGCATCTGTAGCTTGGGAATCAGCCATGCCTGCAATGGATAAAGCGCGATCGATGCCAAGCCCAACTTCCAATCCTGAACAAACATGAAAATCAAGATGGTAAGCAGCATACCTCCCTGATAAAGAGGCAGAGAAAATGCAGCACCTATAAAACCACCCAGAGGTTCGGTTTCCTGATTAACCATTGAGACAAGTTCACCCTGGCTGGTGTTTTTGAATCTGGCCAAGGGGAATTTCATGATGCGCTCGATCAGCTGAAAGCGCAGGCGTCTTAGCATACGCTCGCCCAGAACACCTCTGTAAATATTGATGAATAGCTTGAACCCACCATTAATCAGGACAAGCACAAGAAAGGCGGTACACAACAGTATGAGATAATGTATCTGCGACAAAGAACCAAAGCCGATAGAGAAACCGCCGACTTCGATCAAAGCGTCAACCGGAAACTCCGAACCGCTAATTGCCTCATTGATTATGGTTTTAGGCAAATCCAGGCTGAGGTAATAAAATGGAAACGAAACAATCGTCAGTAGCGTCAGCACGATCTGCTGACGTTTACTGTATTTCAGAATGTAGGCAAATAAGCCATTTTCCATCTGGATAAACCTTTTTTACGTCTAAAGGGCAAGCAGGGTGAGTATCCTATAAGCATGTTGTACGTTTTGCAGCATCCCGCTACACATGCTGTCCATCGACATACCAAGCGCCAGATAATTGCGCTGCTTAGGATGTATCAAGCATTGTGCCGACACGCTATCACATTGTCTCCATTTTTTGCGCATTGCGCCAATGGGATCGACACCCGCCGCTAAAAAGCCTTCTATTAGTATCTATACGCTACCCGATTGTTCAATGACGAGTATTCGAGCAGTTCCAACCGGGTGTGCGACATGTTCATCGCCATCCGCGGCATGAAAAATATCACCTGTGCGAAGTCGATGGATTTGCTCTGCCGAATTTTCACGGGTATGCATATCAACCTCACCATCCACGACTACAAATACCTCGGGACCATCGTTGATATGCCATTTGTAGGGCTGATTAGTCCAATGCAAGCGTATAGTTGCGTTGTCGATGCGATCGATGTCCAATGCATCCCACGCACGATTGCCTGTGAAACTGCGTGGTTCAATTACGTTCATATACTGTTTTTCTCCGATGACAATTAAAGCTACCATTAATCATTGGATCCGTAGGGTTGCGAAACGACGAAATTTACTTGCGATTCGATGGAAATTTGACCCATGCCTGTAGACGCCAAGAATCGAAAAATCCTGTCACTTCTGGAAAAAGACGCTCGGCTGTCCGCAACCGAAATTGGGCGCCGCGTAGGCCTATCACGAACCGCCGTTCAAGATCGCATAGGCAAGTTGGAACGATCGGGAACCATTCTGGGCTATCACGCCGTTTTGGCCAATCCAGAGATCAAAACGGTGGAGGCATTGATCTTCATGACAGTTGCTGCACGGCCCTGTGATACCGCTTTAAAATGGCTGTCGGCACTCAATGGCATTGAACAGGTGTATTCCCTGTCTGGTGAGCTGGATGCAGTGGCCCGAGTCCGCGTCGGGACAACTGAAGAATTATCCGTCCTCAACGACACAATCAAGAGCAATGATCTCATCGAGATATCCACTTCACAGGTCATTTTAAAATCCTTGTAGCAAGGCTATTGGGACCGATACAATCCACCTTTTGAAGAGTCACCCGAACAGCCAGCTTTTATCCTGTGGTGCTTACCACTACGCTCGGCTGATGTCCGACATGCGCACCGGCACATGCAAGAGATAAAGATATGGATCTGCTTTCACTCGCTTCAACAGGGTTGGCGTTTTTCCTGGTGGCAGTATCGCCGGGACCGGCGACGATTTCCAATGCCACCATCGCCATGAGTCATGGCAGAAACAAAAGTCTTGTCTATGGCGCAGGCTTGTCTTGCGGTTTAGTTTTTTGGGGCCTGATCGCTGCAACTGGTATGGGTGCAGTATTGCAAGGCTCACTGTACCTACTAACCATACTCAAGATAATAGGAGGAGGCTATCTGCTATGGCTGGCGCTGCAGACCGGTCGCGCCGCCTGGAAGCCAGAAATGCAGACAACCCCAATATCCGCAGACAAGCGCTGGTTTTTTCGCGGTTTACTACTCAACATGTCCAATCCCAAATCTGTTATTGCTTGGATGGCAGCCTTGTCCATCGGTCTTGAATCCAACGCCGGGACAGGTGCTGTAATGGCTGCCACCCTAGTCTGTATTCTCGTGGGTTTCGCGACTAACGCGATTTACTCTTTAGTTTTCTCGCTAGACGGCATGATGCTCGGCTATCAACGTTTACATCGAAAAATCAACGCGCTGGTGGCCGCTCTGTTTGCATTGGCAGGTCTTGGAATGATTCGTTCAGCTTTTGCTGATTGACTACTGAACTCTGACGTTCACCATACCTGCATCAAGCTAAACGCCAGACGCCGCTGGAACCGGTTTTAGCTTCGAACTAAGACGCTGCGGCTTACCCGACAAATGAGCTTCATAAATTGATGTATAGGCAAGCACAGCGCGAACATAACGACGTGTTTCAGTAAAGGGAATGGTATCTATCCAGACATCGGCATCCATCGATTCAGGGAGCAGCCACTTATCAACCCGATGTGGCCCAGCGTTATAGCTAGCGGTTGCCAACACCTGATGATCATCGAATTTATCCATCACGTGACGCAGGTAGAACGTGCCAAACCCGATGTTTGTCTGTGCATCCGTTAAATCACCTTTCCAGTTTTTCTGCCCTTGCAGACCTGCTACATAGCTTGCGGTTCTCGGCATCAGTTGCATGAGCCCTATCGCACCGGCACCTGAACGAATATCTCGAATATAAGCACTTTCCCGGCGCATGACACCGAATATCCACGCTGGATCTATCCGGTTTTCAGACGCTGCCTGGGCGACATCAGTCCTATACAAAACAGGGAAACGCAGAGTTATAGCGCGCTTTTGTTCAGCCTGACCTGCATTGAAAATAGCCCGGTCATGCAACATCCAGTGATTGGCTAAAACGGCGGCAGCGGCCAGCTCCTCCACGCTTCGACCACTTGACCAATTGTTCCATTCGCGGCGGCTCTCATGCTGAAGTTCAACAAAATGAAATTCACGCGCCTTGATCAAGGCAGGCTCTCTCGCCAACCGTGCCAGCAGATCAGCATCGGGTGTGATCGGCTCATCGTAAATCGAGTAGTCCAGACTCAATCGGTCAGCCGCTAAAAACCCGTAGTAGGACTGCAACTCAGCCAGCTCGTTATAAATTTTCGCAGCCTGCTCGGGTTGCCCCAGTTGCTCTAAGGCCCGGGCTTGCCAATACGCCCAGTGATCTTCTTTCTGCTCTTGCTCTGGCAGCAGACTGAACGTACCCAGAACAGCTTTCCAATCCTGAGCCAGCAAGGCTGTACGCACCCTCCACTCCATCAGCTCAAGATCGTCATCCCGGGCTTCAATTCCCATCAACCAGGCTTGCGCTTGTGGAAGAC
Organism: Granulosicoccus sp.; assembly: GCA_045106475.1. Lineage (GTDB taxonomy): Bacteria > Pseudomonadota > Gammaproteobacteria > Granulosicoccales > Granulosicoccaceae > Granulosicoccus. The sequence goes on along the minus strand of JBGCEO010000086.1, from coordinate 31,462 downwards.
GACGATAAGCACCCCGCATTATTATGGCTCGATGGGTATCGTATTTTCGATCGCGATAGAAGCCGTAGCTATCCTTGATTTTTAGCCAATGAGCCACGGCTGCAGGCGTATCAAGCCTCGACCACTCAACGATCAGATTAGCGACAATACGTCGATTCAGAACAGTGTCTTCACTCAAGTCACCGCTGGTGAGAAAAGACTCAGGCTTTTTGCGCGACGCGATCCAACGCTTGACCAGAGCTCGATCTTTAGACGCCAGGTAACCCAGAACCGGTTTGGCAAATTCCGGCTTGCGGGCATCCATGGCCTGAAAGATTTTCTCCCAAATCGCTATCACGGGCGGCGTGTAAGCGGCCTCGATACGTTGCAACACGCTCGCACATAAATCCGGATGCTTTTTAGGCTGAACCCAAAGCTCGAGAGCTTCTTCAGTAAAGCCTTGCAATTTTCCTGTTTCATCAAGTGCTTTAAGCGTCGTGCAAGACATTTTTGCTGAAAGACGCGATTTACTGATACCTAGAAACGTACGCCACTGTTTCGTGTCTGCAAATCGCTTCTGCAGGTTTCGCGTTAAGCGGCGCGTAAGCGATGCATCGCCCGTTTTTTGCTCGAAGGAATTGAGTGCATCAATCTCGGCGCTACCTGGCTTTACCGAGGACCATTGGCTTTTAAGCAGTTCCGATTCGAGGTAGTGTTGCAGTGGATAATGCTCAAGGCCCGCCGCGAGGTCGTTAAAACGCTCTCGATTACCCAGTGCAAGTGCCGCTCGTGCTTCGATAAACCGCTCACGTTCTGCTGTGAAGACAGAATCTGCAGAGACAATTGTTTCAGTTCCAGCCGTGTTCGCAGCTGCAGGCAGGCTAGAGAACAGGCACACGCAGCCGATCCACGCCTGCAGCAAAGCGAAATGCCCCCGACCTAACTTGCGATTCTCGAACATTGCCCACGCCCATAGAAGTCCGGCACCAGATAATGCTCGGAAATACATATAGAATTATCGTTATGGATCTAACTGTAGTACAAAGCTGAAAAAATGCCAGAGCCTGACAAGATTGACACATCTGACCCAAAACCCTCTACTCAGCCGCGCCGAGTAGGGCCGGAAAATGATACTCATGCCGAGCCTCCCTACATTAACCTGTCGGGCTATCGATTTGTAAGTCTGGAATACCTACCTGTGTTACAAGCGGATATGCATGCGGCTTTGGCACAGATTGGTGTGTTAGGCACCGTCTTGCTGGCTGATGAGGGAATCAACATCGCGCTGACCGGAACCGTCGAACAAACACGCGCAGCCCGGGCCTATTTCGATTCGGATGTGCGCTTTGCCAAAATCTGGCTTAAAGAAAGTGAGTCGCAAGTTATCCCCTTTTCAAAACTAAAGGTTCGCATTCGATACGAAATTATTGCGTTTGATGGGCCTGAAGCCGGAGATCGACAGCTAAAACGAGCAATAGCACCATCGATTTCTCCTGAGCTTGTCCAGCAGTGGCTCGATAGTGATCAAGACTTCACCCTGCTCGACACCAGGAACACTTATGAAATTGAATCTGGCACTTTCTCAAAAGCTGAACATCTTGATATAGCGCATTTCCGGGATTTCCAAGACGCCGTGAACCAAGCACTTGAAAAGGGTGAGTTGGATAAGAACAAACCCACCGTTACATTTTGTACTGGTGGCATCCGCTGTGAAAAAGCTGCTCCCTGGATGCTTGAGCAAGGCTTCAAAGAGGTCTATCAGATAGAGGGCGGCATTCTGAACTACTTTGAGCAGACCGGTGGGCGTCACTGGGAGGGGGATTGTTTCGTGTTTGATGACAGGGTTGAAGTGGATAAATCTTTGGCTCCCACTGGTGCCAGCTGGTGTACTGAGTGCCAGCTAACGGTACCACCCGGCAAGATATGCCCGTGTCAGCGTTCGCACTCTGCCATCGATATGGTGTAACTTTTTCCCTGTTTTAATTTCTTGTAATTACCAAACGTTTCCTTAAATGAACGTTTGATGAAATCCCGCAACCCATTGATGGTAACGACAACAATGCGTGCGCCCGGTTGCATTCTTACGTGTGCATCGTGAAACATGATCTGGAAAAACTCATTGCCTACTTTAGCCGGCAGGTTGGATACCACCAGACTAAGCGGCAAATTGCCCGGAACATGGCTGAAACCATTGCTCAGGTAAGCCTCAACATTAGCCAGACCGTTTCGTTGTGCGTTTGCGTTTGCATATTCAACAGCCAAAAAGTCCTTGTCCACCATATGCACTTGCCCCTTAGGGGCTTGCTGAGCGATTGATAACCCCAATGGCCCATACCCACAGCCCATATCTAGTGTTACATCATCAGGCCGCACCTCAAGATGGTCTAGAAGCAGCAAGGTACCGTCATCGATTCCACGCGGTGAAAACAAGCCCCAGGTGGTTTGGAAAGTCATGGGGGCACCGGCAAGATCAACGTTGAGGATAAGATCTTTTTTGAGATGGTCGATAGACATCGTATAAGTATCGCATTACGACGGCTGTTTTCGTGCAATCCTGTGTTTATTTCGCTACCCTTGCCCATCGCGGCATAAAGCCATTAGGAGTAAATTCATGCGTTTGATTCTTTTAGGCGGACCTGGGGCGGGCAAAGGCACACAGGCTAGCTATCTGACTGAGCGTTACAGCATTCCCCAGATTTCCACCGGCGATATGTTGCGTGCTGCTGTCAAAGCACAAACACCCCTGGGCATTGCGGCCAAAAAAGTCATGGACGCAGGCGATCTGGTGTCGGACGAAATCATCATTGGGCTGGTTAAAGAACGTATTACACAAGCCGATTGCGAGAATGGTTTTCTGTTCGATGGATTTCCTCGGACAATCGCACAGGCTGATGCACTGAAAGAGGCCAAAGTTGCCCTGGACGCGGTGGTTGAAATTGACGTCGAGCATGATGAAATCATCAAACGGATGAGTGGCAGACGCATCCATGAAGCATCAGGTCGTAGCTACCATATAATTTATAACCCACCCAAAAACGCTGACAAGGATGATCAAACAGGCGAGGCACTTATTCAGCGCGAAGACGACAAGGAAGAAACGGTCAAGTATCGACTTAGCGTCTATGAAGAACAGACAGCTCCTCTAAAATCCTACTATCAGGATTGGGCAAATTCTGGAGAAAGTCTTGCACCTGCTTATGTGAAGGTACATGGCGTTGGCACAGTAGAACAGATTAGAGACTCTATTTTCTCAGGCCTGGAATCTGCCGCCAGCTAAGCTAACGGCCCGAAAGCAAAACTTGTTTGGCAGCCTGTAGCGTCCGCTCAGGCTGCTCACCCATCATCATATGGCCAGAGTCATCTACGACGATAACCTCTGCGCTCAACATATCTGCAAGATTTTGAGTGAACTTATACGGGGTCATCCTATCGCTGTCACCAGAAATAACAGTTGCCTTGACGCCCTTGAGAGCACCCGCAACTTCCTCAACACCTGAGTAGTTGTTACAGGCTTGTAGGTCGGTAAACAAAACACCTGGCTTAGCGCGCTCCAGCAATGCCATAGCTGCATTTTGCACACTGATTCCTGCCACCGCATTGTGCCCGAGCTGGGAGCGGTAGCTATGTCCAAAAATCGCGATCATATCGACCGCTGCCTGCTCATTGGCTTTAGCGGCATCCAGCAAGGCTGTACCCACCCCCATCGGATATCCAGCACCAAAGAGCAACAGATGTTGAACAGCATCAGGGCGTAAGCCAGCTGCTGCAGTTGCTACCAGCGCCCCCATGCTGTGACCACCTAATACAATGGGGGTATCAGGCAATCCATGTTCTGAGTTCAAGCAATCAAGCAGTGTCCACAAAAAAGCGGCTTGCTCCTCGATGGAGGTAAGGGCGTTTCCCTCTGAGGCACCATGCCCAGGTAAGTCGGGTACCACCACATTGAAGCCATGGCGGGCGAAGTACCGGGCTAAAAGAACCCAGATAGTGCGATCCATTCCAGCGCCATGCTGAAGCACCAGTGTTTGACGATCGGCCTGCCATCCGACACCGCCCTGACCGACAAAAACCCGAGAACCATTAAGCTCAATAATCATGAGGACTTTCCAGCGGCAGCTGCCGTCTTCTTGGCCGTCTTCTTGGCCGTCTTCTTGGCCGTCTTCTTAGCCGTCTTCTTAGCCGTCTTCTTAGCTGACTTCTTAGCCATCTTCTTGGCTGTCTTCAAAGGCGGGTTAGACGCTGCGGTAACTTTCGCTGCCCGTCGCAAGGCTTGATCAAGGTCAGCGAGTAAGTCATCAACGTTTTCTAACCCGATAGATAGTCGAACCAGTCCTGCCGAGATGCCGGCTGCCAGCAAAGCCTCATCATCCATCCGAGAATGAGTGGTACTGGCGGGATGAATCACTAACGATTTGGCATCTCCAACATTAGCCAGATGAGAGAACAATTGCAGGTTTTCTATAAAAACACTGCCGGCTGCTCTTCCACCACTCAGCTCAAAACTGAAAACCGCGCCAGAACCTTTCGGCAGAAGCTGTTTTGCCAAGGCATGGTCGGGATGAGATGCAACTGCTGGATGATGAACCGCAGACACCGCCTCATGATCTACGAGATACTTGACGACCGCCTCTGTGTTTTGAACATGTCGATCCATGCGCATTGGCAGAGTCTCGAGACCTTGCAGTAAATGAAACGCATTGCCTGGCGACATACTCGCACCAAAATCCCGTAAGCCCTCCTTGCGTGCACGCATGATATAGGCTGTAGGCCCAAACTCTTCCACAAAATCCATACCATGAAAACCGGCATAGGGTTCTGTGATTTCAGGAAATCGACCTGAGGCTTCCCAATCAAATCGACCACCATCTACAAGCACTCCGCCCACCGCCACACCATGCCCACCCATGAATTTAGTAAGAGAGTGCATGACAATATCTGCACCCAGCTTTATAACCTGCATGAGGTACGGTGTAGTCAACGTGGCATCTATCATCAACGGCACACCTGCAGCATGTGCGATAGCAGACACCTTAGGAATGTCTAGCACTTCACACCTTGGATTAGCAACTGTCTCTGCAAAAACCACCCGGGTTTCCGGCCGAATAGCAGCGGCAAAGGCGTCCGGATCTTGCGGATCCACAAAGGTGGTTTCGATGCCGAATCGGCGCAAGGTGTAAGTTAGAAGATTGTGCGTGCCACCGTACAGAGAATGCGAGGCAACAATGTGCCCGCCAGCGCCGGTGATAGTAGTCAGACCAAGATGTATCGCCGCCATACCACTTGCCGTGCAGACTGCACCCACGCCACCCTCTAAAGCCGCCACACGTTCTTCAAGCACAGCAACTGTCGGGTTGGAAATACGAGAGTAAACATGGCCAGCGCGCGCAACATCAAACAGTGAGGACGCCTTGTCACTATCGTTAAAAACAAAAGAGGTAGATTGGTAGATGGGCGTGGCGCGCGCCCCGGTTTCACTATCAGGTTGCTGGCCAGCGTGCAAAGCAAGCGTATCAAAACCTAAAAATTTAGGGCCACTCATGTCTTAACCTCGCATTTGCCAACAAATTTTCGGGCCAAGCCCGCGGAGATTTTACGATGTTTTCGACATGGATCGTGCAGAAACTTATGTGATACCGAATTCATTTTCGCGAGCACGTTTGATCACATCATAATGTTCGGTCAGCAGATCACTCTTTGTGACAAAACCCACGAGCTCTGTTTGCTTGTCTGTGCTCTGTTGTACCACCGGGATGAACTCCTGCCGCTGCTCAGCCATCCTCTGTACAGCGGTCACAATGTTGGTCGAGGATGAAAGGCTGTATTCCACACTGAGTGCAGCATCAAGCGCAGGTGCATCCATACCGTGTTCAATAGCATGTGATATGAGCAGTGAGAGACTTACGCTGCCTCTGAATACACCTTCATCATCAACAAATGCGGCGAGATGCTCGCGCTCCAATCCCATACGCGATTCCAACTCGCCGGTTGTTAACGCTGGATCCACTTGTAAGTATTTACGTGTTACCAGATTCTGTACACGGTGGGTCATCAACAGGCTTATGTCCCGACCATTGGAGATGTCGATGTTGCGTCGAGCCAATTGCCAGCGAAAAAACGATCCATGACGGCCCAGCTGCATAACGGTGCTCGCAAATGCTGCAGCTGTCATGACGCCCAGCGTGATACCGTAATCACGGGTTAGCTCGAACACGATAAGCACCGTCGAGATGGGCGCACCAAGCAAAGCTGAACCCATCGCCGCCATACCAATAGTTGCATAAACCCCTTGTTCGCTCAGCAGAATTCCTGTTGATTGGGCAACAACCCAAAACAATCCCCCAAGCATGGCCCCCATAAATACGGCCGGACCAAAAATGCCACCAGCAAAGCCACTGCTAAGCGCAAGCGCGACTACCAGAAATTTTGCTATTAGCAATGATAAGAGCAGGTCATTGTCCAGAATCCCACGAAGTGCTAAGAGCGTGCCTTCAAAACCAATACCCATAATCTCCGGCAAACCCTCGTAGCTAGGCAAACCTTCAAACCCAAAACTCAGAACGTCGGGTAACGGGATCGCAACGAATCCGATTGCCGCACCCGCCAACGCTGGTTGACACCAACGCGGGATGCGCGAGTACGTCCACAACTGTTGAAACCACTCAGTAATAGTCAGAAGAGCTTTAGCCACTAACGCACCGGCAACCCCGAGCAATGCGAACAAGAGCAGCTCCCAGTTGGACAGAATCTCGTGAGGTAACACCACATACAGGGCCTCATCACCCAGGAAATATTGACGCACCAGCATCGCAAGCATGGCTGCAATCACAACCGGTGCAAACACTCTCAAGGTGTAGTAACCAACCACTACTTCCAAAGCAAATATCACCGCTGCAATTGGCGTGTTAAACGACACAGCTACGGCCGCAGCAGCGCCACAACCCAGTAGAGCCAGAGATTGATTTCGATCAAGGCCAAGTCGTTCGGCCAACCAGGCGCTTACAGATGCACCGATATGCACGGCAGGCCCCTCGCGTCCGAGAGGACCACCGACACCCAGTGAAATCGCTGCAGCCAATCCCGCTGCTATGCCTGACCGTGCTGGCATACGAGCACTATTCAAAGCGCAGGCTTCCATGACATCAGCAATACCATGGTAGCGACGCCCCGGCAGGAACTGCACTAACACGCCCAATGCCAATCCCCCTAGAGCTGGAACTAACACCACTTGCCAGGCTGGCCTTGCGGCAATTATTTGTGTAAAGCGTATTTCCGAAGCTTCACCATAGCCTATCCATTGAACTAGCAATATCAGCTTGATCAGCGCAAGCGTTGATAAGCCCACCACCGCGCCCACTAACGCTGCGAGTAAAAAGAAAACCAGGCGCTTTCCCAGTTTTGATTTAAGCGCAGTGTCAAAGAACATTAGGCTGATCCAGACTCAATATCCCCGCCATGCCGTGGCTTAGTTAACACAAACACTATCGTGCAAGGCCCATCGTACGCTTTGCAAATTCTCTTCGCGCCGGCGACAGTGTATCCAGCCCCAGTAAACACAGAGAACGGAAATGTCCCGGCAGCGAGGCTCTTCCTCTAAATCCTCGTGCCAATGCATCAGTAAATAGTACAACCTGTTTTTGATCCCTGCTCCGCAACTCTATAAAACGTGCAAGCAGTTGCTTATCGCCAGGATCAGTAGAACCCGATTCCCCGGTCAGCAATCGAACAAGCTCCGCTACATCACGCAAGGCAAGGTTGTATCCCTGCCCACCCACTGGATGCAGCAAGCGCACCGCATTGCCCAGAAGAATGGTTCGATGGGCTACTTGCTGTGTCGCCTCAATGCGAACCAGCGGTATGACAAAACGCGGCCCGACTGCAACGAAACTGCCCAGTCGATGACCGAAGCGAGTTTGCAGCCTGTCCAGGTAAGCTGCATCATCAAGTTGCTCGATGTCGGCTTGTTCACCAGGATCAATACAATCGACAAAGCTCATGTATTGCCCGGATTGTGGCAGCAACGCTAAAGGTCCACTCGGCGTAAACCTCTCATAAGCTACACCGTTGTGCGCATTAGACAACTGGACGGATCCCAAAACAGCCGACTGATCATAATCTACTTGCCGAGTCTGGATACCTGCCGATTCTCGCACCATTGACGAAACCCCATCAGCGGCAACCAGTAACCTGCCACGGACCTTCAAGTTCCTTGTGCAAGACACCTGCACCGTATCGTCTTCATAGGACACAGAGCTTACCCTGACACCCGAAAAATGTTTGACGGATGTCTCTGATATCAATTGCAAAACCGAGTTTGACAAACGATCATTATTGACAACAAAACCCACTGCATCAGCGTCTAATTCGTGTGCGTGCAACCGTGTTGCACCAAAGTACCCTTTGTGAGTAACACAGACCTGCTCAATGGGGCATGCCTCGTCGGCAATCATATCCCACAGGCTGTGCTCAGCTAACCACTGCTTACTTCCCAGACTCAATGCAGTACAACGTTGACTCAGTGCATCCAAACTAGCGGTAGAAGCGACACTGTCTTTTGGGGCCTGAGGCTTTTCATCGAGCAACGCTACTGACCAACCGGCATTGCCCAGCACTGCGGCTAATGGAGCGCCAACCAGACCTGCGCCAACAATAATGATGTCTACAGATTCAGAATGCATATGCGTTGGCAGCCCCGCGTTACTCATCCGGCCATGTACGCCTCTATATCGGCAACAGTCTTCGGCGCGGAGCTGGTGAGAACTTCACACCCGGTCTTGGTCACAGCAACATCATCTTCAATACGAATACCAATGTTTCGATACTGTTTGGGAATCTTTCGAGAATCACCTAAATACAAGCCCGGCTCTATCGTTAATACCATTCCAGCCTCAAGCAAACGCCACTCACCGTTTATTCGGTACTCACCCACATCGTGTACATCCATGCCTAACCAATGACCCGTGCGATGCATATAATAAGGTTTGTAAGCTTCATCCTTGATTAACTGGGTTAGCTTGCCTTTAATAACACCAATATCGCGCAGACCTCTAGTCAGAATCTTTACGGCAGCTTCGTGAGGATCATTCCAGTGATTACCTGGCTTGACTGCGGCAATTGCAGCCAGTTGCGCCTCAAGCACAATGTTGTAGACCTTTTTCTGAGCATCGGTGAAAACGCCATTCACAGGGAATGTACGAGTTATATCACCAGCATAACCTTCCAGTTCAGCACCAGAGTCGATCAGAACCAGTTCATTGTCACATAGTACATCTTCGTTTTCCGTGTAATGCAGTATGCAACCATTTTCACCACCTCCCACTATAGGTTCAAATGCGTGACAACCACCGGCAGCCGTATACTCTGCGATCAATTCAGCTTCAAGTTGGTATTCGTGCATTCCAGGCCTGGCGGCACACATAGCCCGACAATGTGCAGATGCACTTAATTTGGCCGCCTGACGCATGGTAGCAAGCTCGGTGCGGCTCTTATGGACCCTCATTTCGTGTAAATGGTAATCGAGAGAAATAAAGGAATCAGGATCGCCACCTTCCCGGCTTCTACTTGAACGTGCCTTGTTTAACCAACCCAATAGCTGCGCATCGAACTGTTGATCTTTTCCCAGGGTATGAAACACTGATTGCTTGTTTTCCAGAAGACCGGGCAAAATATCATCGATATCACTGATGGGGAATGCATCATCCGCTCCCAAGGCGGTAGGCGCATCTTCGACACCCAGGCGACGACCATGCCAGATTTCTTTTTCGGTATCACGCTCACGACAAAACATGATGTACTGCCCGGCACGCCGATTGGGTATTAGAACCATCAGCGCTTCAGGTTCATCAAATCCGCTTAGATAGAGAAGGTTGTTATCGGCGCGATAAGGGTAATCGGTATCACGACTGCGCGTGGCCGTTCTAGATGCGGGAATAACTGCAATAGAGTGATCGCCCATAATGCGCATCAGGGCTCTTCGTCGACGCTTAAACTCTGTCGCCTGAGTTTTACTAAAGCGCTGTAATCTGCTGCTGCCTTTTTTCATGATGGCTTGTTCTGGTTAGCGGGCATCACGGGTCTCAGCTCCTCAAGCACCAGCAATACACCAACACGTACATACTCAAGCAACTCAAAGTAGTATGTCTCCTTGTCCTCCTGCCTGGAGGGGACGGCAGTTTGGGCCTGGGTGGATCCTACATCAAGGGCCAGGAGATCCTTGGCATCCTGCATAGAACTCACAGCGCCAGGTGAATCACTCTCCATATCAACAGCTTCAATCGATTGAAAGTCCTCAATAATTTCACGCGTATCCTTAGGAAGTGGTTTTTGCCCGCGCTGGCCCAGCGCAATGCCAATACCATAAGTAAATCCGCCGCAAAACTCACCCAATGCCCTTAGTCGCAAACTGGCAGGCGTATCATCATCGGGCAACATCGGGGAGAAATCCAGATCAGCCCCATTAAGCGAGCTTAGCGTTTCACTGAACCATGCATCCAAGGTTTTCAATTCGACGGCTTTGCCGGAGACGGCTTCGGGGCTGAGAGATGCAGCGTCAAGAATTTCGGTAAACCATCGGGTTTTTGCGCCGGCGCTGGGCAGCGAGCACAGCAGACCACAGCACAAGCCATGAATTTCGGACACAGGCAGGGGTACATCAAGCCTTTCCAGTGCGTTGCTGATAGATAGGATGGAATGAGTCACAAGTATTAAGCTAATTGCCTTTAGGACAGTTGTGAAGTATACAATGCCACCATCATCGCCAACGGTGTCTATACATGAGTCGCCCATCACTAGATGAGGAATTTCAAGTCCTCGAAGGCCGTTTACTGGAGCTGGTATCACTGTGCTCCGGCTTGCGTGTCGAAAATCAATCACTCAAGGAGCAACAAGGTAATTTGATCGAGGAACGTGCCAAACTGATTGAGAAAAACGAAATGGCCAGAAGCAAGGTGGAACAGATGATTGTGCGCCTGAAAGCCATGGAAGCCAGTCAATGAAAACCAAGGAAACCAGCGTTCTTGATTCGGGTGGCAGCCGACCGGCCAAACTGCGTATTCTTGACAAAGAAGTACAAATTGCCTGCAAGCCGGGCGAAGAGGACGACCTCATGCAGGCGGCCGCCTACATCGACAAATCCATGCGTGATCTGCGCAGACGCAATACAACATCCAGCATCGAAAAAATCGCTATTGTTACCGCCATCAATACTGCCAACGCGCTGCTCAAATCACGCTCTGCGGAGAGTGGAGACGATACCTTTGTAGAACGAGTCTCAGAACTCAACAACAAGTTAGCCGAATTGTTGACAGTCGATACTACGCATGACAAAGACGCTAAAGCAGACTAGAAGCTGAGAACATAACTACTTAAAAAATCAGCTATTCCTATATTCATGCAGCAAATTGACTGATGAAGTAACCGATTCGGCATTTTCGAATACAGCAAGTTCGTGCTAGGCTGCAGTCGTATCTTCTGCGGTGTTTGTTATTCGGTTGGGTATATCCCTTGAGCCTAATTTCTCACCCCGGGAGTGGCCTGGTCGCTGTTGTTGTGCACGTCCGTTACGGCGGAAAGCCTGATACGGTTCCAGCCGTTCCCACCTGAACCGATTGGTTCAAGGTAGCACACCAAAAACGGCACTCGTGGTTGATACACACTTTGATTATGCATGACAAAAATTTAGAGTCGGAACAGGCCGCCAACGCTCGCCGTCGATTACGCAAAAGTATAGGCACAGCCCGGTCATCGCTACCCAAACAGGAAGTAATCACCCTGTCGCAGGCCATTGCTGAGCGAGCTTTTCCACTAGTGTGTGATGCTCCGAAATTAGCCGGCTATCTTGCGTTAGGCTGTGAGGTTGACGTTACGGCTTTGTTGATTCGATGCCGTAACAATGGTCAAACCACCTTCGCCCCCCTAATAAAGCATGATCACACCATGGGCTTTGCACCCTTCGATGAAACAAGCGACATGACTTCCAACAAATACGGAATCAAAGAACCATTTGTCGAAGAATCCAAATACATTCGGCCCGAGCAACTGGATGCCGCAATCATCCCACTGCTAGGGTTTGACGATCAGTGTAATCGTATGGGAATGGGCGGGGGTTACTACGACAGAAGCTTTGCGCACCGTCGAACATCAACTGGACAACCGGTATTGATTGGCGTTGCCTATGAATTGCAAGGTGTTGAGGAGATACAAACAGATTGGTGGGATGTGCCGCTGGACTACATAGTTACCGAAAAGCGCATCATAGTTAAACCCTAGCTATCAGCACACTGTTCATTTAAGGAACAAATTGTAGGCAAGATTATCTGATTCCTCTTCGCCTTTGAACCCCAGATCCTGAACAAAGTCATCAAGTTGGCTTTCCTCTCCGTCAGGGAGGGTCATACCCACTAACACCCGCCCATAGGCCGCGCCATGATTACGATAGTGGAACAAGGTGATGTTCCAGCGCTCACCCATGGCTTTCAAAAAATCAAGCAGAGCACCCGGACGCTCGGGAAACACAAATCGAAACAAGCGTTCGGACGGTAGATCGGCATGCCCTCCAATCATATGCCGAAGATGTAATTTGGCTATGTCATTATGTGTCATGTCCAGAACCTTGTAACCACCATCGGCCATTGACGCAATCAATCGCTCCCGCTCCCGTGCGCCGCCACCGATTTCCACACCGGCAAACACTTGCGCCACACTCTCATCCGCATATCGATAGTTGAATTCGGTAATCGCTCGACGACCCAGTGCATTACAAAAGCCAAGAAAGCTACCAGGTTCCTCAGGGATGGTTACGGCCAACAAAGCCTCCCTGCTCTCGCCAATTTCCACACGCTCAGCCACATGCCTCAAGCGATCGAAGTTGATGTTGGCGCCGGTGTTCACAGCGATCATGGTTTGACCCGTGATGTTTCGTTCCCGGACGTAGCGCTTCATGCCAGCAACGGCAAGCGCACCTGCAGGTTCGGTCAGTGTTCTGGTTTCATTAAAAATATCTTTTATTGCAGCAGACATCTCATCCACGCTCACCAGAATAACCTCGTCGAGAAATTCGCGACACACTTCAAACGAATACTTACCCACCTGACTTACCGCAACGCCATCCGCAAACAAACCGACTTCAGGCAGCACAATCCGCTCATCGGCTTTTAAAGAGTCATGCATCGATGCAGCATCTACCGGCTCGACACCTACGATACGAACTTCAGGTCGTAGATATTTCATGTAGGCGCTAACACCTGCAGCCAAACCTCCCCCACCAACAGGAATAAACACGACGTCCAGCCGGCCAGGATGCTGTCGGCAGAGCTCAACTGCCACCGTACCCTGCCCGGCAATGGTATTGGGATCGTCAAACGGATGAATGAAGGGATAGCCCCGTTCTTCACCAAGCGTTAACGCATGCTCTAGCGCGGCTGCAAAATCATCGCCATGAAGAACAACCTCTCCCTCGAGAGCTCGAACCGCATCGACCTTGATAGCAGGGGTTGTCTGTGGCATTACAATCACCGCCGACAGACCCAGTTTTTGGGCTGACAAGGCTACGCCTTGCGCGTGGTTGCCCGCGGACGCAGCTATGACTCCCGTCAGAGTCTGCTCCTGCATGAGTTTGAAAATCCGGTTAAAGGCACCGCGGCACTTGAAGGAGAAGATTGCTTGTTCATCTTCACGTTTGAGCCAGACATCGTTGCTCAAACGTTTTGATAACTGGGGCGCAACGTGCAAACGAGTTTCTGTGGACACATCGTAGACGCGAGCCGACAGGATGCGTTTGATATACTCGTTGTGCAACTTACTCATCTAGGGATTTCGATCGGACGCATTTCCACAGGAACCCGAAATGTACTCGGTTTCGCAAACTCGCGCTCGGGTTCCTTCTCCATTTCTAAGCAAGCTTCTCAAGAATTTTCATGCATCCAGGTAAACAGGCCGCAGCTCTAGCTGCATTAGACTATGTTAACAACGACTCTCTTCTGGGCGTAGGCACAGGATCAACCGTTAATGTATTCATTGATGCGCTGGCAGCCTCCGGAAAACAGATCAGTGGCGCCGTAGCCAGTTCTGAAGCTACAGCGCAAAAGCTCAAACACTACGGTATTGAGGTGCTGGATTTAAATATGACCGGTGATCTTGAGCTGTATATCGACGGTGCAGATGAATCAGATCCGCAGCTGAATTTGATCAAAGGCGGCGGTGGTGCGCTGACTCGGGAAAAAATAATCGCAGCTGCAAGCAAGGAGTTCATTTGCATTGTTGATCAGGGCAAGCGGGTCGATACACTGGGAGAATTCCCCATTCCGATAGAGGTCATTCCAATGGCAAGAAGCTATGTAGCACGGCAAATTGTCAAGCTAGGGGCTGACCCCGAATACAGAGAAGGCCCTCTCACCGATAATGGTAATGTGATTCTTGACTGCTATGGTTTTAACGCAACAGCGCCGGTGGAGCTCGAAGCAACGCTTAACGCTATTACAGGCGTCGTGACAAATGGCCTATTCGCCGCAAGGCCTGCCAACAAGCTCATAGTAGGCTTTGATGATGGGCACGTTGAAACCATCGCGTGAATAAGACCTGGCCTAAATCCAGAAGTCTGCCCGCTCGATCAAATTAGCCGCGTCCATTCTTAAGGGAATCGGTTTAGATAATTATTCAACCAGAACCCGCCAAATAGGTATTGTCGACAGTTTGATCGAGGGCGAGACTATCTTCGAGCGGAAGCTCAAGCGTAATACGGGTTCCTACACCCGTATTACTGGCAGCTACCCTACCACCATGTAGTCTGACAACTCGCGAGACGAACGCCAAACCCAAGCCGATTCCCTTGAATTGACTAGCAGTACTCTGGTCACGTTTGAACCGTGTGAATAGTTGATCAATCATCTCTGGTTGAATACCAACACCTTGGTCTTCAACCGTTAAAACGGCCTGCTGCGATTCAACAAACAGTCGAATGTTTATTGTCGTGTTTTCAGGTGAATACTTAATTGCATTTCCCACTATATTGACAACTGCCCTCTCCAAAGCGGCAGCGTCACCCAGCAACCAAAGCTCATCATCAACGGTATCAAGCTTGAATTTGATGCTTTGACTCAACGCCTGCGGTAACAGTTGATCGAGAGAATTGTCGACGACTGCATTCATCAACACAGGTATAAATCGAGACTCGGAGAGGCTATCGGCACGCGCTATGTGAAGCAGATTTTCCATCATAGACAGGCTTTGATGAATGTTCTGCTCAATCTTGGGATCAGCATCATCGCTCAAGAGATACAGAGCGGATATCAATGGCGAACGTAAATCATGAGACAGATAATCTACCATTTCGGCTCGCGCCCTCTCCGATGTACGAATATCGGTCACATCCAGCACGGTTGCGCAGATCAGGCGATCCGCCAACGCGTCTCCAACCACTCGAAAATTTACAACCAACTCACGCTGTTCTTCGCTGTACGGAACCTGCCAGGGTTCAGAATCAAGAACTAGCCGCTGAAATGTTTGTGCATCCTCGCCAACATCCGTGCGCCTGCCGATGCAATGAACAAAATCTCTAAGATCAGAAAGCTCCTTGAAATTGGACACCATCTCATAGGTGAGCTGGTTTGCACGAACACATTCACCAGCGGCATTCCACACAGCGAACCCTGCCGGACTTCCTGCCAGGATAGTGTCCGAAAACACTTTCATATTGCGCAACCAATCCAATTGTTCACTGAGCTTCTGCGCGTTGGTCTGCAGTTTCTCTACAGAGCCGAGCATGGGTGCAACATCGTCTCGCGTGCGCGTGCGTGCCAATGTATCAACGTATTCGGTGATTGCAGTGCCTTGGGTTGCGTTGGAAATGGCCAGTTCAACATGCAATGGATGCCGCCCCGGATAGGTTCTTGAATAGACACCTCGCCGCACAAGCCACCCGCCTTCGTTGCTCAGTTGGCGTATATCCGGAAGTCCACTGCCACCATCAAAAACCTCCTTTTCAACAGAGAATCGCCAACCCTCTATCGGCAAATGGCGAGAAGCCGTTTGGAAGAAACTGGCTAAGATCGTATTACTTTTACTATCTCGCTGTGGAAGATGTGACTCAATCTTCGAGCGTTCATTTTCAAGAAACTGATTAACGTAGTTGAGTCTGTGCCTACTCCAGAAAAGATAGCTGATTAAGATCGGAACACTGGCTGAAAGAGGCGCATACCAGAGTCTTGCATAGCTATATAGAGCAAAGCTGAGCAGAATCGGCACGCCGGCGCCGACAACTGCTGTGATCAGTCCCCATTGCGGTGGCGCTCTGGAGTACATCGCCAACATCAGTGGAAGTAACACCAATGCTACCGCCAGATTAGTATTAGGTTGAGCACTCACAACCAGGCTTTCATCTCTGAGTGCCGAAAATATATTGGCGTGTATCTCAACACCTGGAACCGGCTGATCCAATGCTGAAACCGGCGTCGGAACCACATCACCCAGACCGGTTGTAGTCATTCCAACAAACACTATTTTGTCAGCCAGCTGGCCCCGGGGTACATCATCCCGCATGATATCTACAGCGGATACACGCTGGAACGCGCCGTTGGAGCCGTAAAAAGGAATCAGCACTTCGTGATTTTCTACCCATTGACCTGGCTGAATCCTTTCATCCTTTTCCTCTCCAGGTAGTCCAGGGGGAGCGTTGCCCACTGCATTGAGTCCCGCTAGAGACAGTGCGGGCCAGTGTGCACGATTGAATCCAGACTTAAGGAATACGCGGCGCACAATGCCATCGTCATCAATGGGCAGAAATATATGACCAATATCACTGACTGATCGCAAAATCACCGATATGGGTAATGATTCAGAGGCAATCTGCCCCGCACCACCCTCGGTTAACACGGGGAGTATGGATACCGGTAAGGATTCTATTGCCTTGGCAAGGCGAATATCATGCTCGGCTACTTCGGAAGGCTCGGCGTAAAGCAGATCGATTATGACGGCTTGCACACCCAGCTTTTGGAGTTTCTCAAATAGCAGCGCCTGTTGGTCGCGAGGCCAAGGCCAACGCCCTACTTTATTCAGACTTTCAGAATCCAGCGCTGCAATAACAACGTCGCCGGGTACTGCTCGCTGGTGGGAACGCACCCAACTATCATGGAGCAGACGATCTAGCTTTCGTGTGGCATCACTCCACAACAACACCCATGTAAACAAAAGCAGCGTGCAGAAAAATACAATCAGGCCAATCAGGGTGATCTGTTGCTCAGGGGCTTGATCGGGCTTCATGGCTTAGCCGTTACTCGTGTGCTCCTCAAGACGATAGCCATGTTGATAGATGGAAGTTAGTTTCCAGCGTTCAGACGCCAATAGTTTGAGTTTTTTGCGAAGCCGACTGGCGTGCGTATCAACGGTGCGCGTATTCAACTCAGCCGATGTGCCCCAAACAGAGGTTAGTAGATGTTGTCTGGACAGAACTCTACCTCGATTGCGAAACATGAACAAAGCAAGTTCATATTCTTTCTCGGTCAGTTTTATGGGCTCATCATTGAGGCGCACCTGACGGTTAGAGGTATCAAAAACATAAGGAGGACACTCAAGAATTTCGGTCTCAGGCTGAGCACGGCGTGCCAGGGCATACAAACGCGCCAGTAATTCATGCTGACGCACAGGTTTGGCCAGATAATCATCAGCGCCTGATCGAAGTGCCGTGACGATGTCTTCCTCAGCCTGTCGGGCAGTAGCAAAAATCACCGGAATGTCGCTAGTGAGCGTTTTTCGAATCCAGTGAAGAACTTCCAGGCCAGAACTGCCTGATTGCAGCGTCCAATCAAGCACAACCACATCGTAGCTGGATTTACGGAATGCTCGCTGGAAATCGTCTGCTGTGTTGAAAACACCGCAATGATAGCCCTTACTTTCAATCCAGCCACTCACCCGAGCAGCCTGCTCCTGATTGTCTTCAAGTAATGCTATGCGCAAATTTTGCCGATCGTTCATAACTGGACCGTCCCTGTGTTGGGAAGGAAGTGTTACCTAATGTGTGAACAAACGCAAACCTATAGAACTAGAGGTGGAAAGTCTAGTGCGAATTGTAATTGTTGACGATAATTTGGTACTTAGCCTAAGCGGGATCTAGCTGACGGCGACGGGATTGAAATAATGCCGCCCACCTTCCAACTCATGAATAACGCTTGCCAGGCGCAAGACTTCACGCGGATCGTCAGCCAGATTGATATCTGCAGCATTGACAATCAACAGAGGAGTGTCGGTGTAGGAGTGGAAAAATCGCTCGTACAGCGCGCTGAGCTGCTGTAGATAGGTGCTATCAATGCGTTGCTCATGCCCAACTCCGCGACGCTCTATGCGCTCTATGAGCCGTTCAAGGGGTGCCTGTAGATACACAACGAGATCCGGGCGAGGTACACCGGCAACCTGCTTGTCATAAAGGCGTGAATACATCCACCATTCAGTGTGATCCAATGTCAATTCGGCGAACAGACGATCTTTTTCCAGCAAAAAATCGCTGACGATGGGCTGTGTCGGTTTGACGACGGCAGGATTTTGCAAGGCTTCAAGACGGGACGCCAGAAAATGCAGCTGCGTATGAAAGGCTGCCGCACTAGGATCTTTATAAAAGGTTTTCAGGTAAGGATTGCTTGAATCGGTGTCGCGCAGAAAGCTGGCTTTGAATTGCGTGGCAAGCTTGGCCGCCAGCGTCGATTTACCTACACCTATAGGGCCTTCAATGGCAATGAACTGATATTTCATATAGTAAATTGTAGCTGTTCAAATTCTTTTCGCTGATCGATCGAAAGGACGAATACCCAAATGCTCACAATGCGCAATCAACTCAGTCACTGCTCCCAGACCAGGAATAAGCAATGAAGGATCGAGCTCCTCCAGTGGCCAAAGTACGAAAGAGCGATTTGCAAGACCTGCATGCGGCACTGTGAGTTGCGGCTCGCGAATTTGCAAATCACCAAACAGCACGATATCAAGGTCTAGCGGGCGGGCAGTCCAGCGCTCACTGACTTGCTCTCGCCCGTGTGCTTTTTCGATTGCCTGAAGTAGCTCCAGCAAATCGAAAGCTGTACCTGAATAGTAAAACTCACAGACAGCATTCAGATAATCAGGCTGATTTTGCGGCCCCATCGGGTCAGTTTCATAAATAGAGGAGCAACGAAAATCTCTGCAACCCGCAAGAGCGCTTATATCCTCACAGGCTTTGCCTATATGCGCCGCTCGATCGCCAAGATTACTACCTATGGCGACATAGACGCGTGCAGTTTTCACGAGCACCCTGCCCGTTCAGCTTGCAGCTGAAGAGGAACCTGGCGAACCTTTGTCCCCTCCGGGTTTACGACGTCGGCGGCGTCGGCGTTTTTTTGCCCGTGGTGCATCCGCATCACTACCAGTGGTCGAAGCTGTTTTGCCTGCACCACTGCGTCCTCGCCTTTTTGAGTCAGTATGAGGCCAGACTCCCTCAGCGATGGGGCGTTTTGCAGCAGTATCAATCTGCTCCTGTTCAGTCAAAGTCTGAACCTCGGTCCACCAGGCTGCGCTCTTTCGCAGCCGCTCATCCACCGTTGCTCGCAGGCACAGAAAATCATAGGCGGCACGGAATCGTCGATCTTCCATCAGCTTGAGTGCGCGCCCGCCTTTGAGCCGTTCCAGTCGCGGCTGCATCTGCCAGATCTCTTTCATCGGCCCGGAAAATCGCTTGGGAATGGAAATAATCCGAAGTTGCTTTGCCAGCACAGCATCGGCCGCTGCAAACAGGGCATCCTGCACCGTTTCGCCTTCCTCGCATTCCTGGTAAGCGCGCTCTTCTACATCGGGCCAAAGCATGAAAGCCAGGAGATAGGCCGGTGTTATCGGTTTCCCTTGAGCAACCCTTCTATCGGTATTCTCCAGAGCTGCATCGAGCATACTGACCAGTTTGTCGTCACCCAGTTTGAGCCGCTTATCCAATAGTGGAAACAAATAACGCAGCAAACCATGATCCCTGATCGAATGGAAACTGCGCAGGGCATACCCACCCTGAAAAAGTTTAAGCACTTCTTCAAACAACCTGGGCGGGGGCGTTGCGCGCAGTTCGTCTGATGTGGCGGACATAGCCGCCAAGGTATCAGCATCAATATCAAATTTGAGCTTGGCTGCCAGTCTTACCGCTCGCAGCACCCGCACAGGGTCCTCTTCACAACGCGTTACCGGATCACCAATCAACTGAAACACACCAGCCTCGAGATCGGCGAGTCCGCCCACGTAATCGACCACGGACCCATCAGCGATGTTGTAATACAGTGCATTGACCGAAAAATCTCGCCGATAGGCATCTTCTTCGATGGAACCGAAGACATTGTCTCTGACAATGCGGCCGGCTGCTCCTACCTCACCACCTTCTCCCTTGCTATGTGCTGCCCGAAAAGTCGCAACTTCGATTATCTCCCGACCGTATACCACGTGCACCAACCTGAACCGCCTGCCGATAATCCTCGAATTTCTGAACAGCCCTCTGATTGTCTCTGGACTGGCGTCAGTGGCGATATCGAAGTCTTTAGGCTTCAGACCCACCAGCGCATCGCGCACGCCGCCACCGACCAGATAGGCAGCATGCCCGGCTTCGTGTAAACGATCCAACACCTTCAAGGCCGATCGACCAATTGTTTTGCGCGTCACGGCGTGTTCCCCCGCGGGCACAATCAAAGGCTGAACCTGTCCAGAAGCGGTCGTTAATCTCTCATTACTGCTGGAATCAGCATTCTCGCCATTGACATCATTTACACCCAGAATATGGCGCGTTTTATTCAATGCTGAACGAGACAGCCCGCTAAGACGTTTTAGCAATCATTTCTCCCTATGCCTTAATCATCTGACGAAACATCAGATATATCGTTCTGATTTTGAAACCGTATAATCTGCCTGCGTTGTTTCTTCGATGGCCTGCCCTCGCCTGCCAAGCCCACGCTGACCATGCGATCACTACGCAATCGTTCTGACAAAATTTGCCTGGCGAGTACGCTTTGTTCAGATTCCTCATAAAGTTCCTGTGCCTCCGAAGCCGGCCTTCGCTTATCATTCAGACCTAGAACAGTGACAACAAAGGTGTAGGGCGATTTTTCGATATGTAGTACATCTCCCAACAGCACAAGTCTGGAGGGTTTGATACGCTGCCCCCCTATTCGTATTTGATTTTTTGATATCGCATCATTGGCCAGGCTCCGGGTTTTAAAAAAACGAGCAGCCCATAACCATTTGTCTATCCGAACCTTATCTACCATTGAACAAAGGCTAACCTCATGCAATGCTACATATATCGCAGCTCGATCAAGGAAGGCCTATACGTCTATATTGCCGAGGAGAATGGGTTGGAAAAGCTTCCAGAGCCAGTGTTAAAACAGCTTGGAACACCCGAATTCTCTATGAAACTGGATCTGCATGACGGCAGGAAACTGATTCAGGAAAATACTTTAGACGTGATCGAGAGCTTGAAGACTCGTGGCTTCCATATTCAGATGCCACGAGATATTGAAGACCAATTACAAGCGATTGCAAACAACGCCAATCACAAGCGACAAACACCATAATACACTGAGCGAGTCTAGCCGATATTACCTGTCGACTAATACACCGACACAGCAGGTATCTCACCCACTGCGCTTTATGCCAATATCAAAGACCAGGAGCGGTTTTCAGGGGGCCTTTTTGAGAGGCAAACCACGCCGCCAGATCTGCAATATCCTGATCCGTTAACTGAGACGCAAAGCCCGCCATAATGGCATTCTGCCGCTCGCCGGAACGATAGCTTTTCAAGGCGTGCTCTATATAGCTTGGGTACTGCCCTGCAAGAATAGGGTTTGTAGCTACCTGGGAGACGCCATCGGCCCCATGACAGGCAGCGCATGTAGCTGCTTTTTCTTCGCCTGCTGCAGCATCACCAGCTGCAATAGCTGATTGAGAAAGCGCGCTGCCGACGAGCAGAACTGCAGACGCCATGGTGGTTTTAGTAGCAGCCAGCCAAAAGCTAATTGATGTTGTCATTCTCATTTTGATCCCCCTTGTGCTGCAAACCACGCGGCAATATCTTCGATATCCTGGTCGGTCAGAAGATTGGCATTGGCTTGCATAGTCGGATGCGGGCGAGTTTTAGCCCGATAGGCCTGCAAGGCGGCAATCAAATAAGCCTGATGCTGGCCTGCAATTCGAGGAACATGGTAGGTTGGATAGGTATTAACGTAATGCTTTACGCCATGACAACCCAGGCATGTGTGGGCTTTCTCGCCACCCGCAGCCACATCTCCCTCTGCAAATGCGGTAGACACCGAAAGAACAGCACTCGCAGTCAGAGCCAATAGCCCCGCCTTAAACAGGCGTTGCACGCCCCGGATTGAAGCGCCGTTAACGGCAGCAGTCACACACGTGGATTTCATTGAATAATTGCACCAATGTCTTAAGATTGTTGGCGGTCGGATAACTCCCCACCCCCTGAAGCCATTAATTCTAGCGGCTGACACGCATAGCGCCAACCGCTCATTACCTAAAACACATCACTTTCTTCAGTTTATCGCTCGATTTCGCACCAAATACTGACCAAGAGCCTTCAGCAGCGCCGCGCTGCACTAGCTTTGAGATTTGAGAGCAATGAACATTTCATTCATTCTTTTAACAAAGCCGGCGCTGTCCTCCAATTGCCCGCCATCAGCCAATAAGGCCTGGTCGAGCAACAAATGAGCCCAGTCTCCAAAGCGATCGTCATCCTGTTCGTTATCCATCAGATCAAGGATCGGGTGTGTTGGATTGACCTCTAGCACCGGTTTAGTGTTTGGAAGCTCATGCCCCGCCTGTTTGAGCAGCTGCTGCATATGCAATGCCATATCATGCTCTCCCATCACCACACAGGCGGGAGAGGATGTTAGTCGCGTGGACGCCCTGACATCGCTTGTGCTCTCACTGAGAACACCTTTAATGCGTTCAATCGTAGGGGCGACATCAGCTGCTTTCTTCTCCTTTTCAGCCTTTTCTTCGGCGTTTTCTTCCTCACCGTCAATAGCAGTTAGGTCCAGATCACCCTTGGCTATAGAAACGAATGATTTGCCATCGTACTCATGCAGATACGACATCATCCATTCGTCTACACGATCGTGCATCAATAGCACTTCGATACCCTTGTCGCGAAAAATTTCCAGGTGTGGGCTATTTTTTGCCGCCGCATAGCTATCAGCTGTTATATAGAACAGCTTGTCTTGACCGACCTTCATGCGTGCTATGTAGTCATCAAGGCTGGTCAGATCACCCGCTTTGTCCGAGTGCGTTGTATCAAATCTGTAAAGTTTGGCAACCTGCTCTTTATTGCCAAAGTCTTCACCTGGAGCCTCTTTCAGACAAGCACCAAACTCGGTCCAGAATCCCTCATAGTCCTCCGGTGCTTTCTCCGCCATTTTCTCCAGTAGTCCCAACACGCGCTTAACTGATGCGTTGCGAATGGATTCAATG
Source organism: Granulosicoccus sp. (assembly GCA_045106475.1). Taxonomy (GTDB): domain Bacteria; phylum Pseudomonadota; class Gammaproteobacteria; order Granulosicoccales; family Granulosicoccaceae; genus Granulosicoccus. The sequence continues at coordinate 8,026 of JBGCEO010000086.1, read as the reverse complement.
GTCTTGTTATTTTGTAGAATTTCGCGAGATACATTCAACGGTAAATCATTGCTATCTACCAACCCACGAACAAAGCGCATGTAACGAGGCATGAGCTTTTCAGCTTCATCCATGATAAAAACACGTTGCACAAACAACTTTATGCCATTGCGCTGGTAGTTACCATCGTACAAATCAAAGGGCGCTTTTTTCGGGATAAAAAGAAGTGATGTGTATTCCTGGTTGCCTTCAACTTTGTTGTGCGCCCAGGTCAAAGCATCTTCATAGTCATTACAAACCTGCTTGTAAAATGCTTGATACTCTTCATCACTAATGCTGGTTTTAGGGCGCGTCCACAACGCTGACGCTGCATTAACCTGCTCAAGCTTTGCCTCTTCAGGCGCTGCAGGCTCTTCACCTTCCTCCGGCTCAGGCACAGGTGGCACCTCACCCATCATCATGATCGGGAACGTGATGTGGTCGGAATATTTCTTTATGACACTGCGCAATCGATGCGCATTAACAAACTCCTTACTCTCATCTTTCAGGTGCAAGGTTATTTGAGTGCCGCGAGTCGTTTTCTCTACTGTGTTCAGCGTATATCCGCCGCTTGCATCAGACTCCCAACGCACACCAGCATCATGTGCATCCCCTGCTTTACGTGTAGTCAGAACGACCGAATCTGCCACCACAAAAGCAGAATAGAACCCCACACCAAACTGCCCGATTAACTTGGCATCGGTCTTTTGATCGCCGGTGAGATTTTCCAGGAACTGCTTGGTTCCCGATTTTGCAATGGTACCTATGTTTGATATGACTTCGTCTCGGTTCATACCGATACCGTTGTCAGAAACTGTGACTGTCTGCGCTTCCTCATCGACACTGACTACCAGCCCAAGATCAGGATCATCCTCAAGTAATGATGCATCTTCAATCGACTGGAATCGCAATTTATCGCAGGCATCAGAACCATTCGATACCAGCTCTCTGAGGAAAATCTCCTGATTGCTATATAGCGAATGGATCATCAGCTGCAAAAGCTGATTGACCTCGGCCTGAAACACCATTTTTTCGCCATCTACTGGCGTTTGTGGCGACACAGAATCTGATTCAGTGCCAGCTTGGGGTTTGTCACTCATGTAAACAGTCTCCAGTATTTCACTAACTTGATTAGGCTTTGGCGCAGGAGGCTCATAGCGCGCGATCTTCGAAAGATCGGGCTTTTCGGCCAGAAATCAAGCAGCTTAAACTCAATCTTATCGATGAGCAGGTAATTCGATATAGCAGGACCATAAAAGCGCTATGAACAGACGCGCCAGAAAACCTAACCGGCGCAGCTATTGCTATCTTGCACCGCTAATGCATCAAGCAGAAGCGGAAACATATCGCCTGTTAGAGCTTTTCTTTGATGCGTGCTGCACGGCCTGTAAGACCTCGCAAGTAATACAGCTTGGCACGGCGCACATCTCCTCGACGCTTGACTTCGATGCCAGCGACCAAAGGACTGTAAGTTTGAAAAACACGCTCTACACCTTCTCCGTGTGAAACCTTGCGCACGGTAAACGCCGAATGTAAACCGCGGTTTCGTTTAGCGATACAAACGCCTTCGAATGCCTGCAGGCGCTCTCGCTCGCCTTCCTTGACCCGAACCTGCACAACTAGTGTGTCACCGGCGGCGAACGCTGGGATCTCTTTGCCCATTTGCTCGGCATTGATTTCGTCGATGATCTTGCTCATTTTATTGCTCTTTGCAGCTGCTTTATCAGGTTACTAATAGCTCTGATCAAGCGTGGTTAAAAATAAATTGTCTTCCGACGTCAATACTGCTTTTTCAAGCAGGTCAGGACGTCGGTCCCTTGTTCTGGTCAATGCCTGTTGACGACGCCAGCGGGCAATAGCCTTGTGATCCCCCGATAACAACACGCTCGGCACTGCCTGGCCTTCAAAATTCTCAGGCCGCGTGTAATGCGGACAATCAAGCAACCCGTCTTCGCCAAAAGAATCTTCCTCGGCAGAAGATGGATCACCCAGTACACCTGGCACTAGCCTCGTTACCGCGTCGATAACCGCCAGTGCCGCAAACTCTCCTCCGCTAAGGACAAAATCCCCTAGCGACACTTCTTCATCAACGACGCTGTCGATAACACGTTCGTCGATGCCTTCGTATCTGCCAGCTATCAGTATCACGCTGCCGTGAGACTGCCAGCTTCTAGCCATACTCTGATCAAACACCCTGCCTTGAGGCGACAAATATACGACTTGAGCGCGTTTGAATCCTTCTTTCAAAGACCCAACTGCCGAACTCAAAGGCGCAGCTGTCATCACCATGCCAGGACCACCGCCAAATGGCCGATCATCCACCGTCCGGTGTTTGTCTATCGCCCAATCCCTGGGATTAACCAATTCCAGCCTGAGCTGTCCATTATTTCGTGCCCGCCCGATTACTCCGTGTTCGAGCGCTCCATCTATGAGCTCGGGAAATAGGGTAACGACGCCAAACTGCACGTCAGAAATCCGGATCCCAATCGATCGTTATCGTCCTGTTCTTCATATCCACGTCCGTGATTACATCAGGCACCAACCATGGCACCAGCACTTCCTTAGCAGACGAATTCAATTCACGGTGGTCATCTATGACCACTACATCGTTAGCTCCGGTTTCAAACAAGCGATTAACCGGGCCAATGAAGTTTCCTTCAATTGTCTTTACCTGCATGCCTATCAAATCAGCCCAGTAGTATTCACCAGAACCTAGCACTGGTAGATCACTGCGCTTTACTGCGATCCGAGCTCCGATTAGCACACCAGCCTGCTCTGGCGAGGTAACGCCCTCGATATGAGCAACGATGGTCTTGCCTTGCGGTCTGCCTCCAAGCACCTTTACCTCAGACCACTGACCTGATTGCTCAAGCCACCATGATCTATAGGCCACAATGTTATTGCGAGGGCTGGTGTCTGAATGGACCTTCACCCAACCCTGCAGACCCGATACACCCGTGATGTGTCCAAGCATGATTCTCTCGGCGGGACTATCAGGCAGCGATTCACTCACTGCAGGGGGTACTTCAATCAAGCGGCCGCTTTCTCCTTGCGGTAGCCCTTAACAATTTTAGATACGCGTTCACTCATCTGAGCACCGACACCGACCCAATAGTCGATGCGATCGAGATCCAGTTGAACTTCAGTGGCTTCGCCACGCGCAACCGGGTTGTAATAGCCGAGACGCTCGATGTAGCGGCCGTCGCGACGAGCACGGCTATCGGTGGCAACCACGTGATAGAAAGGTTGCTTTTTAGCGCCGCCGCGGGACAGGCGAATAGTGACCATGGGCCTAGAATTTCCAAATATGTAATTACGAGACCACACGCATACGTGCAGCCGGAAGGTAACTCCCAATGATACGCAATTTCCTCTCTCACGCCAACACCAAAACCACAAAACTTACCCCAACCCTCACCCCAGGGTCGCACCACGGTAACTTATTGAAAATTATACAAAACTAGCTATCAAAGGCTAATGCCAAACGTTAAATGCGTGTTTTTAACCCAAAAAAACTCAAAGGAAATCAGGAATGGCTGGTGATAACGGCTCTGAACACCCGCAGTCATCACCCTCCAAACGCTTTATGGACTCTAAAACTATTATTGATATGACAGCGAGCTGGCCAACCAGCGCTCTGATACCTCAACGGGCTCATCACGACGCGACACATAGTCACTTATCTGGTCACGAGAGATTTTACCCAATCCAAAATATCGGCTCTCAGGGTTAGCAAAGTAAAACCCGCTCACTGAAGAGGCCGGTAGCATCGCCAGGCTCTCGGTAATACTGATCCCTGCATTACCCACGGGATCGAGCATTCGCCAAATGACCTCCTTTTGCCGGTGGTCGGGGTTGGCAGGATAACCCGGCGCTGGCCTAATCCCTCTGTAGCGCTCCTTTATGAGTGCGTCATTGTCCAGATCCTCAGCCCCGGCATAACCCCAATGTGCTTTGCGCACATGCAGATGAAGATATTCTGCAAACGCCTCCGCGAGTCGATCTGCCAACGCTTTTGCCATGATGCTGCTGTAAACATCATTTTGACGATCAAACTCCGCAACCAGCTCATCCAGCCCAAGACCAGCAGTGACGGCAAACATACCCAGATAGTCTGTCACCCCACTGTCGGAGGGTGCTATAAAATCGGCAAGACACAGATTCGGTCGACCATCTGGAAAGATGCGCTGTTGCCTTAGACAATGAATGATTTCGCAAGGGTCTTGACTGGCTTCATCCAAATACACTGCTATATCGTCGCTACCATGGCGATTAGCGGGGAACAAACCAACCACACCTTTTGCGCGAACCCCTGCATCCTTAACGAATACTTCCAACATACTTTGCGCATCACGATACAAAGACTGCGCTTGTTCTCCAACGGTTGGATCTTTAAGTATGCGCGGGTACTTGCCGCGTAATTCCCAAGCGTGAAAAAACGGAGTCCAGTCAATGTAATCAACCAGCATCTCTATTGATACATCATCTATAACAGTCACACCTGGATTGGCAGGTGAAACTATCGACGCTTCGGACCAGTCAATACTCAACGCATTCTGACGAGCCTGTTCAATATCCATCAACTCTATTTGGCTGGTCTTCGCTGCAAATCGTTTTCGGTAGCGCTCATAGTCTTCGTCCAGTTCATTACGAAATTGTTCATTGTGATCTTGACTCATCAGTGAACTGGCAACTTGAACACACCTGGAAGCATCAACAACATGCACTACGGCTTGCTCATAGCGCTCACTGATCTTCACCGCCGTATGCATACGCGAAGTAGTGGCACCTCCTATCAATAGCGGAATATCAAACTCTTCTCTTTGCAGTTCTTGGGCAACATGTACCATCTCCTCTAATGATGGAGTGATGAGGCCAGAGAGGCCGATCATGTCAACCTTGTGACTGCGCGCTTGTTCAAGAATCTTGCTTGCAGCAACCATGACACCAAGATCTATAACCTCATAACCATTACATTGAAGCACCACCCCTACGATGTTCTTGCCAATATCATGAACATCACCCTTTACTGTCGCCATCAAGATTTTACCAGCGCTATGGTGACCATCAGCATCTTGCTCCATATAGGGCAATAGATGCGCAACAGCCTTCTTCATAACACGTGCTGACTTGACCACTTGGGGCAAGAACATTTTCCCAGCCCCAAACAAATCGCCAACGCGATTCATGCCATCCATCAATGGACCTTCAATGACATCAAGAGGTTTGTCCATAGCAAGTCTAGCTGCTTCAACATCGAGCTCGATATAGGCATCAAGCCCTTTCACCAAAGCATGCTCTAGACGTTGCTCAAGTGGTAACTCACGCCAGGCGTCATCCTGTTTCTCGACAACTTTACTATCGCCGCGGTATAGCTCGGCTATCTCTATCAGTTTGTCGGTTGCATCATCAGATTTGGCAAACACCGCAGTAGTAACCGCATCGCGAAGATCATCAGGCAGCTCCTCCATAATAGCCAATTGCCCGGCATTGACTATTCCCATGTTCATACCAGCGGCAATAGCGTGATAAAGAAAGACGGCATGTATCGCTTCACGCACAACATTGTTACCACGAAACGAAAAAGAAACATTCGATACACCACCGCTCACCAGCACTCCGGGCATGGCTTGTCTTATTTGTCGCGTGGCTTCTATAAACGCAATACCATATTCGTTATGCTCATCTATGCCAGTGGCTATAGCAAATATATTTGGATCAAAAATGATATCTCTAGGATCAAATTGCAATTCGTGGATCAAGAGATCATGCGCGCGTTGACAGATACTCACCTTTCGATCAATGGTATCAGCCTGCCCTTCTTCATCAAATGCCATCACGACAATAGCAGCACCGTACCTTTGCGCTAACCTCGCCTGACGAATAAATTCTTCCTCGCCTTCTTTCATGCTGATCGAGTTAACAACGCACTTACCTTGCAAGCACTGCAGACCCGCTTCGATAACCGACCACTTTGAGGAATCAATCATCACGGGAACTCGAGATATATCTGGTTCTGATGCAATCAGATGCAAGAAACGCTGCATGACTGCCTTCGAATCCAACAAGCCCTCATCCATATTCACATCAATGATCTGAGCACCATCATCAACTTGTTGCCTTGCTACATCCAGCGCTTCTTCGTATGCGCCTTCTTTGATCAAACGGAGAAATTTGGCAGATCCTGTGACATTGGTTCGCTCACCTACGTTAACGAACAGGGAGTCATCTGTAATGTTGCAGGCTTCAAGCCCTGACAAGCGACAATTATTAGGGATCTGCGGAATTGATCTTGGGGTTTCATCCTGAATAACGTCATGCAAAGCGGCGATGTGCTCGGGCGTAGTTCCACAACAACCACCAATCATGTTGATGTAACCAGCCTTAACCCACTCGCTGATTTCTTCAGCCATTTGCGCAGGCGATTCATCATAACCACCAAATGCATTGGGCAGCCCGGCATTTGGATGTACGCTGACATAAGTATCCGCAAAACCTGACAGCTCCTGAACATGCTCGCGCAATTGCAACGGTCCAAGCGCACAGTTCAACCCAATAAAAAGCGGATTGGCATGACGAACCGAATTCCAAAATGCCTCTAGAGTTTGCCCGGATAGAGTCCTCCCCGATGCATCGGTAATTGTTCCAGAAATCGCTATGGGCAGTCGAATTCCGCGATCATCAAATACGCGATTCACAGCGAATATGGCAGCCTTTGCGTTTAGGGTATCGAAGATAGTTTCGATCAAAACTATATCCACACCACCCTCTAGCAGAGCGTCGCAGGCTTCGTAATAACATTCATCCAACTCAGCAAACGTGATGTTGCGATAACCTGGATCTTCAACTTTTGGAGATAGCGATGCTGTTCTGTTGGTCGGACCAAGAACACCAGCAACAAAGCGTGGTTTGCCCGGCGTTAGAGCAGCCGCTTTGTCAGCAGCTATACGCGCAAGCTTAGCGCTCGCCAGATTCAGCTCTCTGACCTCGGCCTGCATGTTGTAATCGGCCATCGAAACGGCGTTAGCGTTAAACGTATTCGTCTCGATTATGTCAGCGCCAGAATCGAGAAATGCAGTATGAATTTCGGTGATTAGCTCTGGCTGTGTAATCGACAACAAATCGTTATTGCCTTTTAGGTCCACATCCCACGACTTGAATCGATCGCTCCGAAAATCCACTTCAGATAGATCATGGGCCTGAATCATCGTACCCATGGCTCCATCCAGCAGCAAAATGCGATCTGCCAGCAGAGAGCGAAGCTGAGTCTCCTGAGTAGAATGTGAAGGGCTGTTCATCATATGTGACTTACCGGCGGTTCGATTTTGTTGAATATTATAACGATATAAGCATATCTTTATATTTATAAATAACATTAATTCGAATTTCTACCACCAACATCACGAAAAAATGGCGCAGAGATACACCTCGCCTGCGTCGCTCAGTTGAGTTGCCCTTTGTGAGTACGCGCTGTTGCGATGCTTCCTGCTCTTGACGTTATTAAGCGCTAGCTTTGCAGGACCATACATTCTTGCATTTAGATATATATCAATTACTTATGATGGTTCGACCCGTGAATGGCCTTATGATGGTTTGACCCGTGAACAACAGTAATTGGCAATGGAATTCAAGGACTTGTGGAGGTCCGACCCGTGGGTGGAGGTCGCAGCGGTGGGGTATGGCAATTGACGTCTTTCTGACGATCTTTTATCCATAGAGCGTCAAAAACATCTGCCTTGACTAATCTGGACAGGCTGCGCGGACTCGGCTCGAATCTCGGCCGCTCGAGTTAATAAAGAGCCGATTGGCTGAGAAGAGTGAGCTTATAAAACTGTAATAAATCTCATGGCGAGACGCCAAAATAACATGCACGTCGATGAAAAGCCCATCACGCAAGGGTTGTAGCTGCTTTCAGAAATCACATCCATGCCAACTTCTCGAACCAGTGTGTGCCTGAGCCTCAAAATCTGAAGTGACTCACATTTTCGGGCACGAATTCTGCGAAACA
>JBGCEO010000085.1:0-9663 GCA_045106475.1 Granulosicoccus sp. | reverse complement strand
GATGCTGTGACGCGCGATGAGGTGCTGGGCATGATCATTCTTGGCAAATGCCCACCCGGCGCTACACCCGGTCCCGGTGCAGTCCATTAAAACGGGTGCAGTCGACCAAACCAATAAACATTAGCGGAGATAATTTGTGAGCACAGGATTCTTTGGTGATATAGAGCGTATTGCTTACGGTGGGCCGGATAGCACGGACCCGTTGTCATTTCGTCACTATCAGGCCGATGAAATAGTACTGGGTAAACGTTTAGAAGATCACCTGCGATTCGCCGTGTGTTACTGGCACAATTTTGTCTGGCCTGGTGGTGACCCCTTTGGTGGTCAGACCTTTGAGCGTCCCTGGTTTGGCGATAGCATCGCCGATGCCAAGCTAAAAGCCGATGTGGCCTTTGAAATGTTCACAGCGCTGGGTGTACCGTACTACTGTTTTCACGATTTCGACATTCGACCGGAAGGCACAAGCTTTGCCGAGAATACGCGCAACCTGGAAACCATCGTTGACTATCTTGGCGAAAAGATGGATGCCAGTGGTGTCAAATTGCTCTGGGGTACGGCCAATCTTTTTTCTCATCGCCGCTATATGTCCGGGGCATCCACTAATCCGGATCCTGATGTTTTTGCGTTCTCTGCAGCTACCGTCAAAACTTGCATTGATGCCACGCACAAGCTCAATGGCGAAAACTATGTGCTGTGGGGTGGGCGAGAAGGGTATGAGACCTTGCTTAACACCGATATGCGCCGAGAGCTGGATCAGTTGGGACGTTTTTTGAACATGGTGGTTGAGTACAAACACAAAATCGGTTTTAAGGGTGCAATTTTAATTGAACCTAAACCGCAGGAGCCGACCAAACATCAATATGATTATGATGTAGCCACGGTGTATGGTTTCTTGAAGCGCTATGGACTCGAAAACGAGGTCCGGGTCAATATCGAACAGGGGCACGCCATACTGGCCGGGCACTCTTTCGAGCATGAGCTGGCTTTGGCTAATGCCCTGGGTATTTTTGGATCCATTGACATGAATCGTAACGACTATCAGTCTGGCTGGGATACGGATCAATTTCCAAATAACGTCCCCGAAATGGCCTTGGCTTACTATCATGTATTGCAGGGAGGCGGGTTTACGTCCGGCGGCACTAACTTTGATGCCAAGCTTCGGCGTCAATCCATCGACCCTGAAGACCTGTTGATCGCCCATATTGGCGGCATGGACTGTTGCGCTCGCGGTTTGAAGGCCGCAGCAAAAATGCTCGAAGATGGCGCTTTGTCAACACCGTTGGAAGAGAGGTATTCTGGTTGGGCAGGCGAGCATGCGCAACAGATGCTTAATGGCTCAATGGGACTAGAAGACATAGCGGCGCATGTCTTGCACAATGAGGTAAATCCCTCGCCACGCTCAGGAGCGCAGGAAAAGCTTGAAAATATTGTCAATCGCTACGTATAAAACGAAACTTGCCTTCAGCTGGCCTCTGAATCTACTCGTCAGGCCAGTAGCACGCAGTCGAGTCAGGTTGACTCGGCTGACAGGCCTTGTTTGTCTGCTGACGATGGGCTCTGTTCAAGCAGAGCTTGCCATTTGCACCACCCCACAGCGCCCTGTCTGCCCGACGGCCCTGAGTGAACCTGCCGATCAGGAGTTCACATTCTCGCGTTTGATGTTTCGTGATAATGATTCGGCAATAGAAAATCTGGGGGATAACATTGGCTATCCACATTGGCAGGCGGACTGCTCCGAATCAGAACCGCATTTCATTGCAGCGTTAAAGCGACTGACACGACTTGATACCAACTCGGACAGTCAATCAATTTCCCTACTCGATGACAGAATCTACGATTACCCCATGCTCTACGTGGTTGAAGCGGGATTTGCCTCGTTCACTCAGCCTGAAGCAGACAACCTTCGTGAGTACATGCTCAGAGGTGGTTTTTTACTGGTAGATGATTTCCATGGTTCATACCAATGGAGTGAGTTTGAAAGCTGGATGGGCCAGGTGTTTCCAGATCGCCCGATTGTTGAGATCCCGTCATCGCATGAAATATTTAATGTTCATTTTGCGATTGATGACTTCATTCAGATACCCGGTCTGCGCGCCTTGTGTTTGAACCCCGGCGAAACCTGGGAGCTTCCGATAATGAAAACTTCAGCGGTAAACGAAAGCAATTCTTCCAGACAGCAACCTCGATGGCGGGGAGTGCTTGATGATGATGGCAGGGTAATGGCGATCATCAACTGGAACATGGATCTTGGCGATGCCTGGGAGCACGCTGATATGGAAGAGTACAGCGCTTTGTATACTGCAACCGCGTACCGTCTGGGCGTCAACTATGTCATGTATGGCATGACCCACTAATCACTGACAGCATGACCCAACACGTGGGTCATGCCTTGCGTGAACTTCCGGCAATGGTGTTCGCTAACCGCCAATAATCTAGGTGGCAGGCACAGTTAGTTGGCAGGCACAGTGGCGATATAGAGACCAACCATCTGTTGCATCACACGCAATACCTGTGTGCTATAGCCATACTCGTTGTCGTACCAGACGTAAAGTACGCAGCGATTACCTTCCACGATAGTGGCGACCGAGTCGAATATTGCAGGCTCCGGTGTACCAACGAAATCAGTGGACACAACCTCGGTACTATACGAATAGTTTATTTGTTGGTACAGCGGTGAATTGAAGGCCATCTCGCGAACGTAGTCATTTAATTCGTCCCGAGTGGTTTCTGTCCCCAGGTTCAGGTTACAAACCGCCATAGATACATTGGGAGTGGGAACCCGGATCGCATTGCCCGTTAACTTGCCGCTGAGTTCTGGCAGAGCCTTAGCAACCGCTTTAGCGGCACCGGTCGAGGTTAGCACCATGTTTAACGGTGCACTACGACCGCGCCTGTCGGCTTTATGGTAGTTGTCGATGAGATTCTGATCGTTAGTGAAAGAATGCACTGTTTCCACATGGCCGTTTAGCACACCAAAGCGATCATTGATGATTTTTAGCACCGGCGTTATAGCATTGGTTGTGCAGCTGGCAGCGCAAACGATGCTATCGCTGTCATCGATCATGTCGTTGTTGACTCCATAAACGATATTCTTGATTGCACCACCTGCAGGTGCTGTCAGCAGTACCTTCGTCGCCCCGTTTGGCACCAGATGACGACTCAAACTTTCCTCGTCCTTGAATACACCGGTATTGTCCACAATAAGCGCGTTGTTGATGCCGTATTGGGTGTAGTCGATATCTTCCGGCTGGTTGGCGTATATGACCTTTATAAAATTGCCGTTGGCGATGATGGCACTTTGTTCTTCATCAACAGTTATGTGACCGTTAAAAGGACCATGTATAGAATCGCGGCGTAGCAGACTGGCCCGTTTGCGTAAATCACCATCGCGGCCACCGCGTACGACGATTGCTCTTAAACGCATGGGGTTACTGGAAGTCGTTCGCTCAATCATCAGACGAGCCAGAATGCGTCCAATACGCCCGAACCCGTAAAGCACGACATCGCGAGGTTCATCCAGCACAGACGTTGAGTTAGGAATATCCTTGAGCTCATTAGTTATGAGCGCTTTTAACGCATCGCTATTGTCCAGCACACCAGATTGCCGGGCCTTAAAAGCCAGCTTGCCGATATCGATACGCGAGCTGCCGGGTTCGATAGCCAGGATGTGGTCCAACACAACATTGGTGTCGCGTACCGACACGCGTTCGCCGACCACCAGCTGCGCTTGCTGGTGTGCTTTGATGATATCGATCGTCGAGCCGTTCATCAGTTTTCTGCCAAAAACGGTGATGATGACGCCGCGCGTTCGGTAGAGAGATCCCACTGCTGGAATCATGCGTTCAGCCAGGCCTTGTTCTTGGATATAGGTATTCAGATGGGTCGTGGTTTCGGTCACTATTGCTACCTGGAATTGTTGATTAGAGATTTGTGTGGAATAAATCGGGGGAGTATGAAGCCTTACTGATCAGGAATTCTAACGCCTGTCGTCAATTTCAATGAAAATATCCGGTACTGTGAATGACAATGCATCATCAGTTGTGAATCTATGACATAAATCGCGTACTATTCCATTTTCAATACTATCGGCCCATTCCGCCAAAAATGGATACATCCACCCCTTACCGATCGCTCCTTGAAGGAGAGATGCTCAGCTGGTATCGAATCGAGAGAATTCTCGGTCAGGGTGGGTTTGGTGTCATCTATCTGGCAACCGATACGAATCTGGATCATCTGGTTGCGATCAAGGAATATCGCCTGTTAGCTGCTCAAAGCGGCACAGATTCAACAGAGGCCTACACCGAAGAGTTGGGCGAGCGGGAACAGCTCGGCCTGCAGCGCTTTATCAGTGAAGCGCGAAATCTTGTGCGTTTCAAGCACCCCAATATTGTGCGCGTCATGTCGGTGTTTGAGGCGAACGATACGGCTTATATGGTGATGGAATTCGAAGAAGGAGTCGATCTTCGAGAGCACCTCAAAGAGGCCGCAAACCTTAGCGAAGCGGCACTAAAATCGATTCTTGAACCGGTGTCTCAAGGGCTGAGTGAGGTTCACAAGCACGGTTTTATACATCGGGACATTAAGCCTGCCAATATCCTGGTGCGCAAGAATGGCACGCCGGTGCTGTTGGATTTCGGTTCAGCTCGCAATGCCTTGCCCTTTAGTGAGGATCCGTTGACCGCGCTGGTATCTGCAGGTTACTCACCGTTGGAACAATACAGTGAAAAAAGTGATGAACAACAGGGACCCTGGACCGACATCTACGCATTGGGTGCAGTCTTGTATTATGCCATCAGCGGTGTTGAGCCGGTCGATAGTGCCAAGCGTGCCTCGGCAATTCTAAACGGGGGACTTGATCCACTAGTTCCCGCCAAGCTTCTGGGGAAGGATCGGTATTCAGATAGCTTCCTTGCAGCCATCGATTGGGCATTGAGTTTTCGTATCCAGGATCGACCTCAGTCTCTGTCTGACTGGATGCCCGCCTTGATGCGCCAAACTCATCGCCAGGATGCCACTCGTCGTGTAAGTTCTACCGATGGCGACTTAAACGCGCAAACTGTTAATACAGCAAGCCCGGCACCCCCTACGATCTTACGACGCGCCAAGCTCTCACCAGATCTGGATTTTTCGGTTGAAAACCCATTGGATGGTCTATCGATGCGGGATCAGCCTGTACCAAGAGAGGTTGAAGCGGCACGTGCTAAAAGATCCTCAAAGAGAAGTTTGAAAAGCTTGCCAGTGCTACTGTTATCAGGCGTATTCGCGGTTACTGCTTTTTCTATCTGGCAATACCGCGACACCATCAGTGAAGTTTTCGCTATATCCTCTGTACCTGAGAAGGCGCAAACCCAGGCAGCCGTTGTCGATGCCACATCAGGTTCAAACGTATCCATTGAGCCATCAGTCGATTCACAGGAGCAATTAGCCAATCAGTTAAAGGCAACAGAGATCGAAGCCGCAGCTCGTGTTGAGGCAGAAAAAGAGCGTGAGCGGCAAGAGCTGGAACAGCAAGAGCTTGAGTTAGCGAGACAAGCTGAAGTGACCGAGCAAAAGCGGATAGATGCCATTGCCGAAGCTGCCGCTATCGCCACGACCAAGCAGATCGCCGCACAAAAGAAAGAGGCGGAACTGGCCAAAAAAGCCGCTGAGGAGGCGGCCTCGAAACAACTTGCGAAAGAGCAGGCAGCAGTAACCGCTGCCAATGAACGATCACGTCTGCGAGCTCGCAAGATACAGTTAGATCGCCATATCGAAGAGGCAACTTCGACACTTGATGCCGGTCAGTTTGATGATGCTGAACGCTCTCTGGATAAGGCTGCAGCGTTGAACAGCAGTGATGAGCGAGTGGGCGTCTTGAGATCAAGACTACGCGCGGCATTGATTGATTCGCGTACTCCCGTGAGTGATGCTGATTTTGATCAGGTGATCGAGCGCTTTGATCGTCTGCGTCGAGCGTTGGAATCCAACGAAGTACCAACCATGAATGCACTCACTGAAACATCTAACCAGAACGCCTTGTTTACCCAACTCATGGGAAGTTTTGCGCGCCTGGAGGTCAGCATAAGCAGGATAAGAGTGCGAAATGCCAATAAGTCGATCACGGCAACGCTGCGTATTGAGAAGATGGTCAGAAGCAATGGAGACCAAGCCACACCTTCTTCTGCGTATCGCGAGCGAACGATTGTCAGCCAGCGCAAAGAAGGGCAGTGGTCTCTCATACGCTGGTAACTTCATCCGCTCTTAACTGCCCCAGTACCCTGGGGATGGCTGTAATTGACCAGTGAGAACCTGCCCAGGTGGTTGATTTTAAAGGCTTAGGGACAAGTATGCTGTGCTGTCCCCAGTTAACTGGGGCAGTTGGGAGGGGCTATTGTGTGGAGCTGGCAGTGAGTGTTTCCCGGGGTATCTTCAATGCCCGGGCATCTGCTTTAACTTGTTCGTGCAGCTTCACTCTCTCATAGTAATAACACGCTTGTTCTATACCCTGATCGCAGGGGTCAGGTATATCGAAGCCTTTTTCTTCAGCTGATAAATAATCCGATCTTAAATTTTGTGCAATCTCATCGGCAAAATCACGCAACAATTGTTGAGAGATCATGACATTGCATGAAGCCTCTATCAGTTGTTTGCGTCGATCATATGATTTGGACGAATTACCGGGTGTGTCCATCCAGGCTTGATAGCTGGATTCGAAGTGATGCCAGCCTGCATCAAGAAACAACGCATCTGCCACTGCCTGCGCAAGGCTTCCTTCGTGCCTGCGCTCGATGGGTCCACACTCGCAGGCTCTGCGGTTGCAGAAAGCGCGCTCTTCAGCGTCGCTTGGCCGTTTGAACCAGCTTTCATGGATTCCCAGAGGGTGGTATGCTTTTTTTTCAACAGCGCGTTTCGCAACTTTTTTCTGAGGGCAGGGACGATCCTGAAAAACTGTGGTGCCGTCATCGGTTCTGCAGGCGTGAATTCCTGAATCGGCAGATTCAGGGACGCCCAAGAGTAGTAAACTGCACGCGAACAGCATGACCGCCATGATTTTATTACGGCGCAAATGAGCGGGAACGGCGTCCAGTTTTACTAACATGCCTGGGTTATCGGCGGATTTTCCTCGTACTCGATGAGAGCCAGTTCTCACATGTGTGAGCAAATGCGCGAGACAATGGGCATCACTGAGTAATCCTAGTCGCCTTATCACGTTAGTACTGTTGTGTGTTGTATGACACATTCTGACAACTCGATGGAATCAACTTTAATGATCAAGAATTTTTTAGCCATAGCCTCCGTTGTAGTGCTAACGGCGTGTTCAAGTAGTAGTAGTACACCAGCGCCGGATACCGATACTCCACCAACCAACCCAACGCCGATAACCCCACCGGCAAACCCTGGCGGTGGTAATCCGCCTGCTGCTGATAGCAAAGCAGGTACCTATATCGGTGATTTCGGCTCAGGTAACGGTGTGTATGTCATCAACAACGATAATGCATTAACTGGCCTCGCGTTGAGTTCAGACGGTTCTGCTAATTCTGTATTTGGCGATATCGGTTCGCAGAGTGCGTTTACCGGTGAGCTGCGAGGTCATTTTCACGCCGCAAGCGTAACACCTGACCTAGGAATCTTTGGCGCCGGCACAGCGGCTGATCCTGCACTCGATGCCTTCAATTTGAACATCGTTAATGGTCAGAGCATCGAAAGTCTGGCTGGGCCTGCCGTGAATCTGACTTTCGCAAGTGCAGGTGCACTATCGCCTGCTACAACCGCGACTCTGGCTGGCAGCTGGAGTGGTCGTCATCGTTTTTGTGGCGCGGACACAATCAACTGCGATTTCCTGGTCACAGAGATCACCTTTAACGGTACAGATGTGACAGGACGAACCTTCGTCTTGAAGCCGGATGGTGAAGAGGTGTTCGCAATTGATATTGCAGGCTCGATAACTGAATTTGCCGATGTGTCTTTGCTGAGCTTTAACTGGAATAGCAATACCTACAATGGTGCTGTTTTCTTTGTACCAGGCAGTACAACTGAGTTGGCATTTGTCGGCGAAACACTCGCTGAAGTTGACAACAAAACCATCGCATCTCTGCTTACAAGGTAGGTATGTGAAATACCCTCTGCGGGTTTAAGCAACAAGTATCGTTCGTTATGACTGACAATCCTTAATAAAGGATTGTCAGCTAACAACACTAATAATACTCGTGTTGATTCGGCGAGCAAAAATCGGGAACCAATAGCGTCATCATGCCAACACTGTCATGTCTGCATACCGAGCATATAGGCAATAAGCCTAAGCTTGTACCAATGGTTAAGCTTGCCGTTTGTTCAGTTCTATTCGTATCAATGTTAAGTGCTTGCTCGGACAACACTGGCACAGTGAGTGTTGACGGTGTTGATGTGGATGCAGGTGTTCAGGAGCCAGTGTCAACGCCTCAGCCAGGATCAGATGTGGGGCAACCAGAGCCTGTGCCGACACCCACTGGCGAGCCTAGTGTCATTCAAAGTGATGCAAGTTTTTCGCCCTTGCCGCCTGGTACGCGGGCTCAGGTGTATACCGGATTGTTCGACAGCGGTGAAGGCGTATTTTTGCTTGATGATGACAGCAGGCTACTGGGCTTGCTGACGGATGCTGACAACTCGGTTCGAAGCGTACGCTTGGATCTATCCGATACTGGCCCATCCACGGGCCTCGTCAGGCAGTTTCAGCATCGTACGCAAGCATCCGAGGCTGGCATGCAGGTTTTTCCGTTTGCAGAGTCTGCATTGAGTGGTGTAGATGCAACGATGGCGATTATCGACGGGCAGAGTATTAATAGTCTGACAACTGAACTGCCTGTTTCGCTCTCTGTTGCTACCGCCAACGAGCTGCTCCCCATCTCCAGCAACTCTGTGCAGGGCAGCTGGACTGGCAGTTACTCATTTTGCGACTCGCTAGGACAGAACTGCGTTCTATCGCTGCTTCAATTTGACATTACCGGAGACGTGATCGATGGCACTGCGAGTTTGATTGCTGCAGATGGTACTAATCTGCTGCCAAGTGACTTGACGGGTAGCATTGAGCAACGTGGTTCTGTTGTAGATGTTGTCTTTAGATGGAACACGTACAACTACTCAGGATTTGCATTTGTTGATTCCGCGAATACCAGCCAACTGATGCTGGTTGCGACAACGAATTCGGAAATCGCCGATGAGCGAACTCTGGCAGTGTCTTTAAACAGGCTGCTTTAGTAAGAAGAGGAGCGCGCATTTTTTTAGGCAGCCTGATTTCAATCGCCGTCAGCGACGCCTCTCAAGCGTGCTCGTCGTGCTCTATAGGTGGGTAGCACCACCAGAATAACGGCGATGGCCAGCAAGCCGAGTGTCATCGGGCGTTCCCAAATGAATGCAACACCATCGTAGAGCTGCATTGAGCGTGAGAAGTTATCTTCGAGCATGCCGCCGAGAATAAACCCGATTAACAACGGAGCCAATGGGTAGTTGGCGAATTTAAACGCGGTGGCGCAAATTCCAAATCCCACCAGCAAAAGCAGTTCTGTCGCATTGTTCTGCCCAATGTAGGCGCCCATCAAGGTAAAAAACAGAATAAAGGGAATCAGGTAGTTGCGTGGTACCAACAGTACTTTTGCAATATAGGGTATCAATGGCAAATTCAGAATCAGCAAGACCAGGTTGCCGATG